>NZ_BAAAQK010000001.1:0-206731 GCF_039531635.1 Pseudonocardia ailaonensis
GCTGGACGAACACGCCGGGCAGGTGCACCTGGGCGGGATCGATCTCCCCGGGCTCCACGAGCTCCTGGACCTCGGCGATGGTGACGGTGCCGGCCATCGCGCACAACGGGTTGAAGTTCTGCGCGGACTTGTCGAACACCAGGTTCCCGTGCCGGTCCCCCTTCGCCGCGGCGACCAGCGCGAAGTCGGTGACGATGGCCTCCTCCAGGACGTGGTCCACACCCCGGAACGAGCGAACCTCCTTCGCCGGGGACGCCAGCGCGACCGACCCGTCCGCCGCGTAGCGCCACGGCAGGCCACCATCGGCGATCTGGGAACCCACCCCGGCCGGGGTGAAGAACGCCGGGATCCCACACCCACCCGCCCGGAGGCGTTCGGCGAGGGTGCCCTGGGGGCACAGCTCGACCTCGAGCTCCCCGGCCAGGTACTGGCGGGCGAACTCCTTGTTCTCCCCCACATACGAGCCCGTCACCCGCGAGATCCGCTTGTCGGCGAGCAGGATCCCCAACCCCCAGTCGTCGACCCCGCAGTTGTTCGACACCACCCTCAGATCACCCACCCCGAGCCGGTGCAACACAGCGATCAGCGTCGACGGGATCCCACACAGGCCGAACCCGCCCACAGCGAGCGAAGCACCCCCGGTGATCCCCGCCAACGCCTCCTCGGCGGTGGTCGACTTGTCCATCTCGTGTCCCCTCTCGCGGCGGACCGAGCCGCCCGCTCACCGGATGTGGCTGCCGCCATCACACGGGGAACACCGTGCCGGACTCCACGGAACGTCCACTGGGCGGACGTATCCGGCATGGACTGCTCGAAGGACGGACGTAGGATCTGCGGATGGAGTCGACCCGGGCCGAGGGCACGAACGGCGGGATCTCGGTGGTCGCGAAGGTCGGACTCGTGCTGCGGACGGTCGGCGCCGCGGCCGCCGCGGGGACGACGACCTCGGCGGTGGCCCGCGACACGGGCCTTCCGCGGCCGACCGCCCACCGGCTGCTCACCGACCTCGCCGCGCAGGGTTTCGTCGATCGCGACCGCGGCCGCTGGCAGCTCGGGCCGGAGCTGTTCCTGCTCGGAGCCGTCGCGGCGGCGCGCTACGACGTCACCGACCAGGCCCGCGACATCGTGGCCGATCTCGCGGAGCAGACGGGGGAGAGCGCCTTCCTCTCCGCGCTGCGCGGGCGCGAGACGGTCTGCCTGGCCGGGTGCGAGGGCAGCTTCCCGCTCCGCTCGCACGTGCTCCACGAAGGCATCCGCTTCCCGCTCGGGGTGGCCTCGGCCGGCCTGGCCATCCTGGCCCATCTCCCCCCGACCGAGGCCGACGACTACCTGTCCACCACCGACCTCACGACCCGGTGGGGACCGGCGCACTCCCGGCGGGCACTGCGGTCGCGGGTGGAACACACGCGCACCGGAGGCTATGCGGTGAACCCCGGCCTGGTCGTGGAGGGCAGCTGGGGCGTCGCCGCCGCGGTCTTCGACAGGACGGGCCGTCCCCGGTCGGCGCTGAGCCTCACCGGCGTCCGGTCCCGCTTCACCGACGAGCGCATCCCCGTGCTGGGGCGCATGCTCCTCGACCGCGCCCACGCGCTCGGCAGACGCGAGCGGTAGGGCACGTCGGGACCGGTCCGCGGCCGGCGCCTCGGAACGCACCCGACGGGCGTCGATCCCGGGCTCGGACGGCCGCTACTCCCCCACCCCCAGGAGACGGCTCGCGAGCTCGACGTACAGGACGCCCAGGTCGTGCGGCGTCCACGGGCTCCGCGACGAGTACCAGCGAGCCACGTCGATCCCGAGGGACAGGATCGCGGCACTCGCCCCCCGGACGTCGGGCACGGCGAAACGGGCGGACGCGACGCCGCGCCCGACGAGGTCGCGCACGGCCTGCTCGGTGTCGCGCCGGAGTCCGGCGATCTCCTCGGCATGCCCGGGGCCGAGCGCACCCTGCTCGTACTGGACGACCCGCGCGAGGGTCCGCGCCTCGGCGTGCCACCGGGTGAAGGAGTACACGAGGACCTGAGCCGCCGTGACCGGGTCCGGGATCGCCGCCGCCGTGGCGACGATGCCGAGGGCCAGGGTGTGCCCGCGCCTGCTCAGCGCGAAGAGCAGCTCCTCCTTGGAGGCGAAGTGGACGTAGAGCGCCGCGGTGCTGAGCCCCGAGCCCTGCGCGATGTGCTTGAGGCTCGTGCCGTGGAAGCCCCGCTCGGCGAAGGAGTCGAGCGCCGCGTCGACGATCGCCTGCTGGGTCGGTTTGCCCCAGTCACGCCACGGCTCCATGTCCGCCAGGAGCCGATCCCCGAGCGCGGCCGCCGTCGCAGCATCAGTGACCGCCGGCATGTCGTCGCCTCCTTGACCTCCGTGGCGCAACGCGCCAGAGTCTGGTTACTGATTGATTAGTAACCGTCGGAGCGATGATGCCACACGTGAAGCGCGACCTCATCCTGTCCCGTGCCGATCTCCGGTTCCTGCTGCACGACTGGCTGCGGGTGGAGGACCTCACGGCCCGGGACCGGTTCACCGAACACACCCGGGAGACGATCGACGCGGTCCTGGAGCTCGCCGCCGATCTCGCGACGGAGCAGTTCGCCCCCCACAACAAGCGCAACGACACCGAGGAGCCGGAGCTCGTCCGGACCGACGAGGTCGCTCGCGTCCGGCTGCACCCCGAGGTCGGGTCCGCGCTCGCCACCGCCGCGGCGGCCGGCCTGCTCTCGGCGACGATGGACGCCGAGGTGGGTGGCCTGCAGCTCCCGCACGTCGTCGGGACGGCCGTGCAGGCGTGGTTCCAGGCCGCGAACGTCGGCACCTGGGGCTACGCCATGTTGACCGTCGCCAACGCCAACCTGCTGATGGCACACGGCACGCCGGAGCAGATCGCCACGTGGGTACCGCCGATGCTGGAAGGGCGCTACCACGGGACGATGTGCCTGTCGGAACCCCAGGCCGGATCCTCGCTCGCCGACCTCACCACGCGCGCCGAACCCCGCCCCGACGGCACCTACCGCCTGCACGGTTCGAAGATGTGGATCTCCGGAGGAGACCACGAGCTGGGCGAGAACATCGTCCATCTGGTGCTGGCCAGGATTCCCGGCGGCGAGCCCGGGACCAAGGGCATCTCGTTGTTCCTGGTGCCCAAGTACCTGGTCGGTCCGAACGGGGAGACCGGCGAGCGCAACGACGTCACCCTCGTGGGCCTCAACCACAAGATGGGCTACCGCGGCACGGTCAACACCCTGCTGAACTTCGGCGAGGGCACGTTCTCCCCCGGAGGGGAGGCCGGTGCGGTCGGGTATCTCGTGGGCACGGCCGGCAGAGGTCTCGCCGCCATGTTCCACATGATGAACGAGGCCCGGATCGGGGTCGGCGCGGGCGCCGCCGCGCTCGCCTACACCGGCTTCCTCAAGTCGGCGGACTACGCGCGGACGCGCCCGCAGGGCCGGCCCCCCGGATCCAAGGACCCCGCCACCCCGATGGTCCCGATCATCCGGCACGCGGACGTCCGCCGGATGCTGCTCGCGCAGAAGGCCTACGCCGAGGGGGCGCTGGCCCTGGTCCTCTACTGCGGCCGCCTGGTCGACGAGGAGCGCACCGCCGAGACCCCCGACGTCCGGGAACGCGCACACAGGCTGCTCGAGACGCTCACCCCGATCGCCAAGAGCTGGCCCTCGCAATGGGGCCTCGAGGCCAACTCCCTGGCCATCCAGGTGCACGGTGGCTACGGCTACACCCGCGAGTACGACGTCGAGCAGCACTACCGCGACAACCGGCTCAACCCCATCCACGAGGGCACGCACGGCATCCAGGCCGCCGACCTGCTCGGCCGCAAGGTCGTCGTGGACGGCGGCGCGGGGCTCACCGCCCTGGTCGAGGCGATCTCCGCCACCGTCGACCGCGCCCGCTGGACCGGAGGCCGGGCCGCGGACTTCGGCGCGGCCCTGCACCGGGCGACGGACCGGCTGGTCGAGGTCACCGCCGCCGTCCACGGCTGTCCGGACGCCGAGCAGCGGCTGGCGAACGCCTCGGTCTACCTGGAGGCGGCCGGGCACGTCGTGATCGCGTGGATCTGGCTCGACCAGCTCCTGGCGCTGGGCGACCGCGACGACGACTTCGCGAGCGGCAAGCGCGCCGCCGCCCGCTACTTCTTCCGGTTCGAGCTGCCGAAGGTCGGCCCCCAGCTCGACCTGCTCGCCTCGCTCGACCCGACGGTGCTCGACACCTCCCCCGACTGGATCTGAGCCCGCCCGGGCCGGGGCCGCCGCCTGCCCGCCCGAGCGGGACCAACCTCGCATCGGGAACGGTCCCACAATCGACCACTGTTGGATTACACTCGTCCCATGGTGGTCCGACACGCTCAGCCCCTGCCCCGACCGAGCCGGCGGCCGAACCGATGACCGATCGCGCCGCCTCGGCCATCGTCACCGGCGGCGGCACGGGGATCGGGCGTCGCATCGCAGAGAGGCTGGTCCAGGACGGCTACCTCGTCACGATCATGGGACGGCGGGAGGAACCGCTGCGGGCCACGCAGGCCGCCCTGGGCGACCGGGTCTCGTACGTGGTCGGGTCCGTGACCGCGGAGGACGAGATCGAGCTCGCGGTCGAGCGGGCGGACGACCGGGCCCCGTTGCGGGTCGCCGTGCTCGCCGCGGGGACGGGCGGTCGGTACGCCCGGCTCGACTCGACACCGCTCCGCTCCTGGCAGCGGGTGTTCGCCACCAATCTCGACGGCGCGTTCCTCACCCTCCGCGCGAGCGCGCCGAGGATCGCCCGCAACGGAGGCGGTTCCGTCGTCGCGGTCTCGTCGGTCGCCGCGGTCCGGCCCCACCACGGGATGGCGGCGTACGCGATCAGCAAGGCGGCGCTGGAGGCCCTCGTGGTCAACGGTGCGAACGAGCTCGGCGACGAGGGCGTCCGCGTGAACGCGGTACGGGCGGGGATCGTCGACACCGACATGACGGCCGGGCTGTACGACGACGGCAGCTTCGTCGTGCGTCAGCTGGGCGAGACACCGATCGGCAGGCTCGGCGCCGCCACGGATCTCGCCGACGCGGTGTCCTTCCTCGTGAGCCCCCAGGCCTCCTGGATCACCGGCGTCTGCCTCGCCGTCGACGGGGGCAACCACCTCCGCGGGACCGTCGAGCTGGGCGACCTCCCCGATGTCTCCCGCCGGCCGCCCCGCGACGGTGGAGCGGCCGCCGGTGCGGCGGAACACCCGGCCGACCCGGCTAGAGTCGCACGAACCCTCTGATCCTCGGCCATCTCACGAAGGAGGCCTCACCGTGGGCCGCCCCAAGGTGCCTCTCATCTCCAAGCGCACCACCCTCGAGACCGCCCTGCGGATCATCGACGAGGAGGGTCTGGACGAGCTGAGCATCCGCCGCCTCGCGCGCGAGCTCAACGTCAACGGGGCGTCGCTCTACCACCACTTCCGGAACAAGGAGGACATCCTCCTCGGCTCCGCGCAGCTCGCGCTCGACGACGCGCGGCTGCTGGACGCCCCGGACTCGGACTGGCGGGAGTGGTTCATCGGCCAGGCGCGCCTCTACCGCCGGGCGCTGCTCGACCATCCCGCGCTGGTCACGGTCATCCTCAAGCAGCATCCGCACCGCATCGCCCTGGAGTTCTACGACAAGGCGGTGCGGATCCTGCACGCCAGCGGCGTGCCCCGGCCGGCGATCATCCCGCTGATCGAGAGCATGGAGTCGTACACGTTCGGCTCCGTGCTGTACGCGACGGCCGCACGCAACGACACGGAGCCCCTCGACGAGGCGTTCGACGCCCTCAGCGACGCCCGTCGGGACGCCGCCGAGCAGATCGACGACGAGGTGCTCTGGGAGCACATCGCGCGCGGGATCACCGAGTCCGTGCTCGCCGCCGCGACCGCCTCACCCTGACCGGAGGGGACGGAAGAAGTCCCGCAGCTCCCGGGCGTACAGCTCCGGCTCCTCGAACGGCGCGAAGTGGCCGCCCCGCGGCGGCTCGGTCACCCGGACGACGTTCGCGACCCGCTCCAGCCAGGCCCGCGGCGGCCGGACGATGTCCCCCTGGAAGATCGAGAACCCGCTGGGCACCTCGACCCGCCGGGCGTGCTGGGCCGGCGGGATCGCGGCGTTGGCCCGGTACATCCGCATGGACGAGCCGATCGTGCGCGTGAGCCAGTAGACGGTGATCCCGGTGAGGATCTCGTCGCGGGTGTACGAACGCTCGACGTCGCCCCCGCAGTCGCTCCAGGCGCGGAGCTTCTCGAGGATCCACGCGGCCAGCCCGGCCGGCGAGTCGGTGAGTCCGACGGCGGCCGTCTGCGGCTTCGTGCGGTGCATCGCCCCGTAGGCACCCTCGGCGGCGCCCCAGGCGGTCGCCGACTCGAGCCACCGGCGCTCCTCGGGCGACAGCGGCGGGGCGTCCTGGGCGAGGACCGGCAGCCCGGCGTCCATCCGATGGACCCCGACGACCCGCTCGGCGTGGTCGAGCCCGAGGTAGCGGCTCACCCCGCTGCCGATGTCGCCCCCCGCCGCCCCGAACCGCGGGTGGCCGAGCCCGGTCATGAGCTGCGCCCAGAGACCGGCGACGGCGATCGTGTCGAGGGGGGCGCCCCGGGGCGCGTCGGAGTAGCCGAATCCCGGGAGGTCCGGGACGACGACGTCGAACGCGTCGGCGGGATCGGCGCCGTGCGCACCGGGGTCGACGAGCAGGTCGATCACCTTCGTGTAGCGCCAGAACGAGTCCGGCCAGCCGTGGGTGAGCACGAGTGGCAGAACCGGTCCGGTGGGCGCCTTCGCCCGCGCGTGCACGACGTGGATGCGCAGGCCCCCGACGGTCGCGCGGAACCGCGGCAGCCGGTTGAGCGCTTCCTCCCGGGCACGCCAGTCGAAGTCCTCCGCCCAGTACTCCACCAGCTCGCGCAGGTGATCGAGGTCCGTCCCCATCGACCACCCGGCGTCCTCGGGCGCGTCGGGCCAGCGCGTGGCGCGCAGCCGGGCGCGCAGGTCCTCGAGCTCGGCGTCGGTCGCGCGCGGCCGGAAGGGCTCGATGCTGAAGGGCTCGATCTGGGAGGACTCGATGCCGGAGGGCTCGATCGCGGCCATCGTCGACTCCGTTCGCGGGTGCGGGCCGGTCACAGCAGCGCCGGGGCGAGTGTCCGCCACTCCGGCAGGGGGATCTCCGCGTCCCCCCGCAGTACCTGGACGGCGACGTGGTCCGCGCCGGCCTGGTGATGCTCCCGCACCCTCGCGACGACCGTGTCGAGGTCCCCCCAGGCGACGAGCGCGTCGACGAGGCGGTCCGACGCCTGCTTCGGGTTCGCCCAGTCCTCGTCGGCGAAGCCGAGCCGGCGCAGGTTCGCGAGGTATCCCGGGGCGCGCAGGTAGAAGCTGATCGCCGCGCGCCCGATCGCCCGTGCGGTGGCCGGGTCGCGCTCCAGCAGCACCATCTGCTCGGGGGCCAGGAAGGGACCGTCGCCCAGGATCTCCCTGGCCTGCCGGGTGTGCTCCGGCGTGGTGAGGTAGGGGTGCGCCCCGTTTGTGCGCGTGCCCGCCAGCTCGATCATCCTGGGCCCGAGCGCACCGAGGACCGTCCACTGGGGACCGTCGGGTCCGACGGCGGCGAAGGGCGCGGCGTCCATCGCGTCCAGATAGGAGCGCAGGTAGCTCAGCGGGCGCCGGTAGTCGTGCCCGCGGACCTTGGCCACGAGCGCGGGGCTGCTCACCCCGAGCCCGAGGAGGAACCGGCCCGGATAGGCCTCGGCGAGGGTCTTCCGCGCCGCCTCCGTGGTCATCGCGTCGCGCGCGTAGATGTTCGCGATCCCGGTCGCCACCGTCAGCCGCGAGGTCGAGGCCAGCAGCATCCCCGCCATCACGAAGGGGTCCCGGCCGATCGCCTCGTTCAGCCACAGGGTGGGGTAGCCGAGCTGCTCGAGCTCTCCGGCCGCCCGCCGGGCCGCCGCGGAGGGCTGCCGGTCGAACGCCGTGGTCCAGATTCCGACTCGTCCGAGTTCCACGGACGTCACGATACACGATTTAGCAAACACTGTTGGATTACTGGTCGACGGGACCGAGATCCGCTGTCGCGCGCCCGACGACGACGCGGGAGCCGTCCTGGTCGACGGCCTCCACCGTGAACTCCGCCAGTCGCCGGCCGCCCCGGACGTGGACGGCGTCGACCGTGGCCCGCGCCGTCAGCGTGTCGCCGGGGCGCACCGGACCGACGAAACGCACCCCGTAGGACCTCAGGCCCTCGACCCCGACCCAGTCCGTGAGCACTCGTCCCGTGGCCCCCATGGCGAGCATCCCGTGGGCGAGCACCGCCGGCCGTCCGGCGACCTCGGTCGCGTAGACCTCGTCGGTGTGCAGCGGATTGAAGTCGCCCGACGCCCCGGCGTACATGACGATCCGGGTACGGCTGAGGTCCTCGACGACGACCTCGGTCCGGCTCTCACCGACGCGGAGCTCCATCTACTCCCCCACCCCGGCCGCGACGGGAAGCACGCGGACGAACCGGGCGACGACCACCGGCTCCCCCGACCACGTGTCCCGGTACTCCGACACCCGCTCCTCGAACCGCAGCGTGCCACCCCCGCGGGACGGCTTCTCCCAGCGTCGCCCGGGCCGCTGCACGACGTCGAGGACGTCGCCGACGACCACCGGCCGCCGGTACTCGAAATGCTGCTCGGCGTGCAGCCAGCCCGGGTCGTCCGGATCGGCGCCGCTCGGCTGCGCGCCGGACCCGATCCACGGCCGACCGGGTTGCGGGCGCAGCGGGTAGCCGGGCTCGAACTGCGCCGCGGCCATCACGAAGGTCGGCGGCACGGGGGCGCCCGGGGGTGCGGTCCGGTCGAAGGCCTCGTCGCCGATCGCTCGGGCGAAGACCATGACCTGGGACGCCTCGACCGGGAACCGGAAGTCGGTCATCGTTCTCCTCCTGGGTGCGCGGACCGCGTTGAGGCGACCCGCCGCGTGTGGTAAACCATAATCAACCGCTGTTCGGTTTGTCACCCCGCAGGAGGTGCGATGACGCACGACGAGCACACCGGCGGCCGCCGGTTCGGCGACCTGGCAGCCGAGGACATGGACCCGGCCCAGCGCGCCGTCAACGACAGGTTGGTGGAGTACCTGCACCCGGACCGGGCGGGCACGGGTGCGGTGATCGGCGGCCCGATGGCCGCGTTGCTGCGCAGTCCCGACCTGGCCGACGGCGTCGGCCGGCTCGTGCCGCTGCTGTTCGAGGGGCTGTCCGTGCCGCGGGCGGCCACCGAGGTGGCCGTCCTGCTGACGGCGCGGCACTGGAACTGCGACTTCGAGTTCGACACCCACCGGCGCTACGCCGCCCGGTACGGCCTGGCGCCCGACGTGGTCGAGGCGATCGCCCACGGTGTCCGCCCGCAGCTGACCGGCGAGCTCGCGGACACCCACGACTTCGTCGTGCGGCTGCTGCGCGACGGCGACGTGGACGACGCGACCTTCGCCACCGTGGCCGACCGCTGGGGGCACCGGGGCGCCGTCGAGCTGATCACCGCGGTCGGCTTCTACACGACGCTCGCGCTGGTGCTCAACGTCGACCGCTACCCCGCGCCCGCGCTGCCGGCGCCCGAGACCGCCACGAGGGGGTGAGACCCATGACCGAGGCGTCCGCCGTCGGTTCGGTCCCCGCGAAGGGATCCTTCGTCCGGGCCACCCTCGCGGAGGTCGGCCGGTGCCCCGCCAGGGCCGACTTCGTCGAGCTGCGCTTCACCACCGACGCCGGCCCGTGGAAGTGGTGCTTCCCCGATCCCGGCGACCGCGACGCGCGCCCGGAGGCCGTCGACGACACCCTCGTGCTCGTCCTGGGCCGCTACGGAACCCAGGCCCACCACGTCGTGGACGGTGCCATCGGGCCCGCCCTGCCCAGCTCCGAGGCGCTCCCGATGATCCTCGGTGGATGCCGCCCCTTCGTGTCCCGCGCACTGATCGAATGGGGCGTCTGACGGCCGTCAGCGCCGGGTGAACACGAGGGAGCTCGGCGAGGGCAGCAGCACGGGAACCGACATCGGGTGCAGGCGGTGCGCGCCGTCGATCCCGAAGAGCGCCAGCTCGTTCGAGTGCCAGTTGCCCACCAGCAGGTGCCGGCCCCCGGGGTGGACGGCGAGGGTCCGCGGTGAGCTCCCTCCGCTGGGCACCGTGGCGCGCAACCGGGCCCCGCCCGCCCCGTCCACCGCGAAGGAGGCGATCAGGTCCGCCTTGCGGACGCCCACGAACAGCGTGCCGCCCTCGGGATGCAGGTGCAGCTCGGACGGCGAGCCACCCGGCGCGATCTCCTGCACGGACCGGATCGCGGTCGGGACGTGGCCGCCCGCGTCGAGCACGTACAGCGCCCCGTCGCTCTCCCCCACCACGTAGACGGCGCGGCCGGACGGGTCGAGCTCGAGATGGCGCGGCCGGGACCCGGCCGGGAAACGGATCCGGGTGGGCTCGCCGGACAGCGCCCCGTCGCCGTCCAGCCGGTGGACGCAGAGCTCGTCGCGGCCGAAGTCGGTCACCAGCAGCGCGGTGCCGTCGGGCGTCACGCGCAGGTGATGCAGGCTCGCGCCCGCTGCCGGCGCGACCGCCTCCACGCGCCCGGGGCTCCCGTCGGGGCCGAGCGCGACCGCGGCGAGCACCCCGTCGACGAGGTGCCCGACGTAGGCATGGCTGCCGCTCGGGTGCACCGCCACGGCGGCGGCCATGGTCCCGAGCGACGCCACCGCAGCGCGGGGCGTGAGCGCGCCGTCCGGGGCCGTGTCGTAGGCGACGAGCCGGGCCGAGTGCGCGAACTCCGCCGCGTACAGCACGGGCAGGGTCGGATGCGGTTCCAGGTACTGGGGGCTGCGCAGATCCGCTGCGGCGGTGCCCTCCCGCCGCAGCGTCCCGGACGCGGTGTCGAAGGACAGCCGTTCGATGCCGGCGGCGGGCCGGGCGGTGGGCAGGACGGTGTCCGGCTCGGGGCGCGGATAGTGCTCCCAGACCTCGGCGGTGAGGCCACCGACCAGGACGTTCCACATCGGACTCATCTCCCGTTCCGGCGGCGCAGCTCGGGTCGCGCGAGCGCGGGCGGGGTGTGGCCCAGGTCGCCCGGGTTCAGCGTCACCCCCGGCGGCACCACCTCGTCGATCGCGTCGAGGACGTCGCGGGGCAGCACCGTGCCGGCGGCCGCGAGCTGCGGTTCCAGGTGCTCGACCGTGCGCGGCCCGACGACCGCCGAGGTCACCCCGGGATGTTCGAGCACGAACCCGAGCGCGAGCTGGATCATCGTGATCCCGGCCTCCGCGGCGATCGTCCCGAGCCTGGCCACGGCCGCGGCCTTGGCCTCGTTGGCGGGCAGGCGGGGATCGTGGCGCTGCGGGTTGCGCCAGCGCTGCCAGGCGGGATCCCGGGGCTCCTCGCGGTAGCGCCCGGAGAGCCAGCCACCGGCCAGCGGGCTCCACACCATCGTGCCCAGCCCGTACTCCCGGGCGACCGGCAGCAGGTCCCGCTCGATCCCCCGGGCCAGCACCGAGTACGGCGGCTGCTCGACGGCCGGCCGCACCCCGCGGGCCCGCCCGAGCCACTGGGCCTCGACGAGCTGCGCGCTCGGGAAGGTGCTGGTCCCGTAGTGGCGGATCTTGCCCGCCCGCACGAGATCGGCCAGTGCGTCGACCGTCTCCTCCAGCGGGGTGTCCGCGTCCGGCCGGTGGGCCAGGTAGACGTCGAGATGGTCGGTGCGCAGCCGGCGCAGGCTCCCCTCGACGGCGCGGTGGATCCAGCGCCGCGAGCTGCCACGGTGGTTCGGGTCGTCGTCGATCGGATGGTGGAACTTGCTCACCAGGACGACCTCGTCCCGGCGCGCGGCGAGCGCCTCGCCCAGGAGGGCCTCGGACTCGGTGTGCGAGTACACGTCCGCGGTGTCGACCAGGTTGATCCCCGCGTCGAGGGCCCGCGCGAGCACCGTCGCACAGTCCGCCGCGGACATCCGCCCGTACGAGCCGAAGTTCATGGTGCCCAGGGCGAGCGGGCTCACGCGGATGCCGGTCCGGCCCAGCACGCGGTAGTGCTCCAGCAACGGTGGTGCTCCTAACGACGGAGGAATCGGGACCGGGTCCGGTCCGCGTCCGGCGCGCGGACGAGCAGCCCCGCCCGCCCCAGCCGCGGGAACAGCTCCTCGAAGACCCGGTCGACGAGCTCGGAGTGCTTGGGCAGCAACACGATGAAGCCGTCGGTGAGGCCGGTACCGGCGATCCGGGCGATCTCCTCGGCGACGGTGTCGGCGGTGCCGACGACGCTGCGGTGCCCGTTCGCGGTGGTCCCGATCCGGACCACCTCGGCCAGGGTCAGGTCGTTCCGCGTGACCAGCTCGTGGACGGCCGCGGCGCGACCCTGGCGACGCCCGACGTCCTCGACGGCGGGCAGCCGGTCGCGCGGGAACGGGTCGTCGGGCGCGACGTCGGACAGGTCCACGCCGCCGAGGACCTCCTCGATCCGGGCGCGCTGCTCGGCGAAGGAGAAGGCTCCCGCCAGCGCCCGTTCGTGCTCGCGGGCCTGCTCGGCGGTGTCGCCGAGGATCGGGGCGAGTCCGGTGAGGACGGTCGGGCGGGTGCCGTCGGTCCGCCGGGTCGCGCACGCCCGGGTCAGCGCGTCCGTGTAGCGGCGCTGCGCGTGGTCGGCCGGGGCCGAGGTGAACACGAACTCGGCCACCCGCGCGGCGAGGTCGATCCCGGCCGGCGAGGCACCGGACTGGCCGACGAGCAGCGGTCCCGGGAAGGGCCTGATGCTGAGCGGGCCCCGCACCGTGAAGTGCTCCCCGGTGAAGTCGATGTCCGCGGGATCGTCGCCCTTCTCGCCCCAGCTGTGCCACAGCCGGTCCACGACGTCGAGATACTCGCCGGCCCGGGCGTAGCGCTGCGCGGGCGGGGGCAGCTCGTCGAGCCCGAAGTTCTGCTCCCCGGCGTACGACGTCACCAGGTTGGCCGCGATCCGGCCCGCGCCGATGTGGCTGAGCGAGGTGAGGTGCCGGGTCACGTGCACGGGATGGGTGAACGTCGTGGACAGCGTGGCCACGACGGTGATCCGCTCCGTCCGGGCGAGGACGGCGGCGGCGAGGCTGACCGGCTCGAACCGGTTGCGCGGGGAGAAGCTCGGGTCGAAGGCCAGCGAGTCGGCCAGGAACAGGCCGTCCAGCCCGGCGTCCTCGGCGCGGCGGGCGATCCCGAGCACGTCGTCGATCGTGTCGCGCACCTCGGCCCCGCTGTCCAGCGGCGGTGCGGGCAGCACGGTGAGGACCAGCGGCTCGCTCATGAGGTGAAGGCGAACGAGCTGGGCGACGGCACCTCGACCGGTTCCCCGACCGGGCGTGGCCGGCCGTCCTCACCGATCCCGAAGGCGACGACGGTGTTGGAGTCCCAGTTGCCCACGAGCAGGTGGCGCCCGGACGGACTGACCCGCACCGCCCGCGGGTTCCGGCCGCGGCTCGGCTCGTGGCCGCGCAGCCGGACCCCGCCCTCGTCGTCGACGTCGAGCACCGCGATCGCGTTCGCGCGGCGCAGGCCGATGTAGAGCGTCCGGCCGTCCGGGTGCAGGTGCAGCTCCGAGGGCAACGCCGTCGTCCCCTCCGGCACGAGCCGATGCGCGGCGGCGATCCCCACCGGGACGTGGTCGCGCGCGTGGAGCACGTAGAGGGTCGCGTCTCCCTCCCCCACCACGTAGGCGACCCGGCCCGAGGGGTGGAACTCCACGTGCCGGGGGAAGCTCGCCTCCGGGAACCCGATGCGGCCCGACGGATCTGCCCGGTCGCCTCCGGCCGGGTAGGTGACCACGGAGTCCGTCCCGACGTCCGCGACGACGAGCCCGCCGCCGTCCGGCGTCACCCGGACCTGGTGGAGCTTGGACCCGGAGCCGCGGTAGGCGAACCGTTGCTGCGTCACCGGTTGCGCCGTGCCCGCCACCACCGGCCGGACCTCCCGGATGCCGCCCCGCTCGTCGAGCAGGCAGGCGGTGAGCGCGCCGTCGTCGAGATGGGCGACGTAGGCGACCTCCCCCGCCGGGTCCACGTCCACGGCGACGGCCATGCCGCCGAGCGACTCCACCGTGGTCCGGCGGGCGAGCCCCCCGGGGCCGAGGTCGAGGACGGAGATCCGGCCCGGACGGGCGAACTCCGCCGCGTACAGCACCGGCAACCGGGGATGCAGGGCCAGGTACTGCGGGCTCGACACCCCGTCCGCGACGACCCCCGTGTGCCGGAGCGCGCCGGTGTCGTCGTCGAGCACGAGACGTTCGATCCCGCGGGAGGAGATCGTGGTGTCGGTGTCCGGGCGGGTGAAGTACCGCCAGAGGTCCGCGGTGAAGCAGCCGACGAGGACGTCCGTCACCGGAGCGCTCCGGCGAAGCGCGGCGCGACCGTCGTCGCGAACTCCGCGAGCTCGTCGAGGGGAAAGGGCGCCACCACCCGCAGGACCACCCGGTCCGCCCCGGCGTCGACGTACCGGCCCATCAGGTCCGTGAGCTGCTCGACCGAGCCCGGCTCGAACCCGACGTTGACGGCGGTGACGATCGCCGCCGGGTCCGCGGCCGCCTCGAGCACGACGGTTCGCTTGCGGCGCAGCTCCTCCGGTGTCACCGACGAGCAGTTCCACCCGTCGTTCACCGCGGCGACGACACCGAGCCCGAGCTTCTCACCGGAGGCCCCGACCCAGATCCGGGGCCGTTCCTGCACCGGGCGGACCCCGCAGCGGGCGCCCCGGAGCCGGTAGAACTCGCCCTCGTGGTCGACGACCTCCTCGCTCCACAGGCGACGGACGACGGTCGCGGCCTCGCGCAGGCGCCGCAACCGCACGGCCGGCGACTCGAACGCGAACCCGAAGGCGTCGTACTCCTCGCGGTGCCAGCCGGCGCCGAGCCCGAGCTCGGCCCGGCCACCGGACAGCTGGTCGATGGTCGCCACCGCCCGGGCCAGGACCGCCGGATGCCGGAAGCCCACCGAGTAGACGAGCGACCCCACCCGCACCCGCTGCGTGGTGAGCGCGAGCGCCGTGTGGCAGACGACCGAGTCCAGGGAGCCCGCGTCCGGCGGGCGGACCGCCGGGTGCAGGTGGTCCCAGATGCTCACCCAGTCGAAGCCCAGGTCCTCGGCGTGCCTCCAGGCCTCCTGCAGCTCCGCGACCGTGCAGTTCTCCAGGGCGGTGTGGACCCCGAAGTGCGTCATGATCCTCCTCGACGATGAGTGGGTCGGGCGGGACGGCTCAGATCCGGACCGGCTCCTTGCCGGGCAGCCAGGCGCCCGGCAGGTTCTCCGTCGCCTTGCCGTCGACCTGCGTGAGCACGCCGTTGACGGCGGTGGCGCGGTAGCCGCCCGCGGGCCGCCGGTAGCGCTTCGCCCCGCCCGGGAAGTCGAAGACCGCCTCGGGCCGGCCGAAGCTCAGCGCGTCGAGGTCGAAGACCGTCAGGTCGCCGCGCCTGCCGACCTCCAGGCGCCCGATGTCGGCGAACCCGTACAGGTCCGCGGGCCGCGACGTCATCTCCGCCACGGCCTTCTCCAGCGAGAGGTCGCCGCGCTCCCGGACGTAGCGGGTCAGCATCAGCGTGGTGTCGCCGGTGTTGCAGTGCGAGATGATGTGCGCGCCCGCGTCGCTCGCGGAGACGACCGTCGCCGGGTCGTCGAGGAAGGCGCCGATCCGCTCGTGGTTCGCGTTGCCCGTGGTGTAGGCCAGGCCCGGGTGCAGGCCGTTGAGCTCGAGCCAGTCCGCCAGCGCGTCCGACGGGTGGCCGCCGTGGTGGCGCGCCCAGTCGCCGAACGTCTCCCCGACGAACTTCTCCAGGTCCGGCCGCTCGACGGTCTCGATCCGCACCCGGTCGAGCTCGTGGTGCGGGAAGGTCGTCTTGGGCACGGCGTCCCAGTCCGCCGCGGCCCGGGCCCGCCACTGCGGGTCCGCCAGCAGGCGGCTCTGGGCCGCCTCGTCGGCCGCCTGGAGGAGCTCGTTCCAGGCCGGCACGCTGATGAAGCCCATGCCGCCCTGCCAGTTCGCCATGAACTCCTGCGGGTGCGTGGAGATCGTCGGGTAGGCCCGCAGCCCGTCGCCCTGCAGCCGCTTCGCCAGCGCGAGGTAGCCCTCGATGATCGACGGGTCCTTGTCCCAGTCGATGAACCCGTTCCAGGTCATCGCCACGTCGGCCACGCCGCACATCCGGGCGTGGTGCTCCAGCTGCGCCATCGACGTGGGGTGGTCCATCATCGCCGAGAGGATCTCGAAGTGCCCGCGGTGCCTGCCCGTGACCGCCAGCAGCGCCTCGAGCTCCGCGTCGTCGGCCTGCGAGCTCGGCACGAGCCGCCCGTCGGCGCCGCGGTCGAAGTACGAGGTCGAGAAGCCCGAGGCGCCTCCGCGCAGCGCCTCGTCGAGCAGGGCCGCGATCTGTGTGCGCTCCTGCGGCGTCGACGGCCGCTCCCACGCCTCCGCGCCGAGCACGTAGAGCCGCAGCGCCGACAGGCCGACCAGACCCGCGACGTTGACGCCGAACCCGCGCGAGCTCATCGAGCCCACGTACTCCGGGTAGGACTCCCAGTCCCACGGGATGTGGTCCGAGAAGCCCAGCTCGGGGATCTCCTCGATCACAGCGAAGGTCGTGCTCAGCCCCGCCTTGTCACTCGCGCGGACCGGCGCCAGGGACAGGGAGCAGTTCCCGAACAGGATCGACGTGACACCGTGCTGCGGCATCGGGTCGCAGCTGGGGTCCCAGAACAGCGACGGGTCGTAGTGCGTATGGCCGTCGATGAACCCGGGGGTCACGAAGGCCCCGCCCGCATCGATCTCCTGCTCGCCGTCCGGGGCGAGGTCCGGCCCGATCTCGGCGACGACACCGCCCTTCACGCGCACGTCGGCACGGCGGCGCGGGCCGCCCGTGCCGTCGACAAGGGTGCCGCCCCGGACGATCAGATCGCCCCTGCTGTCCGGCTTGTGAGCTTGCATCGCCTTCCCCTCATCCGCTTTACGGATCCTGCTGTCCCGGTCACACTAATCCAACACTGATAGGATTTCCATGGGCAGCCAGGGTGGAAGGAGCTCGAACATGCCTGAACTGCACGTCACGACCCGTGAGGGCGACACGAAGACGATCCCGGGTCGATCCGGGGCATCCACGATGGAGGTGATCCGGGAGGGCGGCGTCGACGAGCTCATGGCCCTCTGCGGCGGAGAGCTCTGCTGCGCCACCTGCCACGTGTACGTGGACCCGGCGTTCACCGACCGGCTGCCGCCGATGAGCGAGGACGAGGACGACCTGCTCGACGGCTCGGAGTTCCGCGAGCCGACCTCACGCCTGTCCTGCCAGCTCCCGTTCGGCGAGGACCTTGCCGAGCTGCGCGTCACGATCGCCCCGGAGGACTGATGCCCGACGCACGAGGGTCGGCGACGACGGGGTGGTCCGGACGCTACGACGTCGTGATCGTCGGGGCCGGGCACGGCGGCGCGCACGCCGCCGCGGCCCTGCGCCAGCACGGGTTCGCCGGATCGGTCGCGATGGTCGGGGACGAGCCCCGCCTGCCGTACGAACGCCCGCCGCTGTCGAAGGACTACCTCTCCGGCGAGACCCCGTTCGAGCAGCTGCTCCTCCACCCCCCGGCCTTCTGGCAGGAGCGGGACGTCGAGATCCTCACCGACCGCCGCGTCACCACGGTCGACGCGCGGGCGCACCGGGTCCGGTGCGACGACGGGACCGTCCTGGAGTACGGGCACCTGGTCTGGGCGACCGGCGGGACGCCGCGCACGCTGAGCTGCCCGGGCCACGACCTGGGCGGTGTGCACACGGTCCGCACCGTCGCGGACAGCGACCGCCTGCGGGCCGAGCTCCCGGCGGTGACGCGGGCCGTCGTCGTCGGCGGCGGGTACATCGGGCTGGAGGCCGCGGCGGTCCTGCGCGCGGCCGGGAAGCACGTCACCGTGGTCGAGGCGCAGGACCGGGTGCTCGCCCGCGTCGCCGGGGCGCCGTTGTCGCGGTTCTACGAGGCGCTGCACCGCACCCACGGCGTCGACCTCCGTCTCGGCGCGAGCGTCGAGCGCCTGGAGGGTGCCTCGCGGGTCGCCGGCGTCCGGCTCGCCGACGGTGAGCTGCTGCCCTGTGAGCTGGTGATCGTCGGCATCGGCATCGTCCCCGCGGTCGCTCCCCTGCGAGCGGCGGGAGCGGCGGGTAGCGACGGCGTCGTGGTCGACGAGCGGTGCCGGACCACCCTGCCCGACGTGTTCGCGATCGGGGACTGCGCGGCCCACCGCAACCGTTTCGCCGACGACGCGGTGATCCGCCTCGAGTCGGTCCAGAACGCCCACGACCAGGCCGCGGTCGTCGCCAGGATCCTGGCCGGCACGGATGCTCGCTACGACGCCGTGCCCTGGTTCTGGTCGAAGCAGTACGACCTGCGCCTGCAGACCGTCGGGCTCTCGACCGGCCACGACGCGACCGTGGTCCGCGGCGACCCGGCCACCGGCCGCTTCTCGGTCGTCTACCTGCGAGAGGGCCGCGTCGTCGCGCTGGACTGCGTCAACGCGGTCAAGGACTACGTGCAGGGCCGGAAGCTGGTCGCCGCGCGGGCGCGAGTCGATCCCGCCCTGCTCGCCGACCCGGCCCTCCCGCTCAAGGAGCTCGCGTCGGCGTGAGCCGCCGGCAGAAGGGCCGCCGGCACCGTGCCGGCGGCCCTTCGTCGTTCGACCGCGCTCAGAGCGAGCGCGGCAGCGAGACGATCGCGGCCAGCCCGATGACCGAGCCCGCGATCACCCAGTACGCCGGGGCGAGCGTGGAGCCCGTCCACACGATGAGCTGGGCGGCGATGAACGGCCCGAAACCACCGGCGACGGTGACGCCGACGTTGTAGCCCAGGGCCATCCCGCTCGTCCGGACGTTCGTGGGGAAGAGTCGCGCGAAGATCGCCCACGCCGGACCGGTCTGCGCCCCCGCGATCTGCATGAACACGGTGTGCAGGATCGCCACCACCACGATGCTGTCCGTGCGGGCCAGGCCGAGGAACAGCGGATAGGCCAGCACCAGGTAGGCGGTCGTCGAGGCCAGCAGCATCCGGCGCCCGCCGATCCGGTCGGCGAGCAGGGCCCACAGCGGGATGGTCAGTGCCTCCAGCCCGATGGCGATGGCCGTGACCCAGTAGACCTGGCTCTTGGGGAAGCCGCGCTCGCCGATCAGGAACACCGTGACGTAGATCAGCCCCAGGTAGCCCGGGGCGGACAGCCCGATCTGGATGCCGACGACCCGCAGCAGCGACTTCGGGTACTTCCGGAGCACGTCCCGGAACGGCCGCTCACTGAGCTGCTGCTTCGCCTTCTCCCGCACGAACTCCGGCGAGTCGTCCATCGCGCGGCGCAGCCACAGACAGACCAGCGCGAGGGGCAGGCAGAGCAGGAACGGGATCCGCCAGCCCCACGCCCCCATGCTCTCGGCGGAGACGACGAGGCTCAGCACCCCCGTCACCACGGCGGACAGCACGTAGCCCCAGCTGCCGCCGCTGCCGACGAAGGAGCTGAAGAACGTGGTGCGGGCCGACGGTGAGGACTCGACCGCATAGGCCGTGGCCCCCATGGCCTCCCCTGCGGCGGACAGCCCCTGGACGAACCGGACGAGGATGAGCAGCACGGGCGCGGCGATGCCGATGGTCGCGTAGCCGGGCAGCACGCCGATCGCCGCGGAGGCCAGGCCCATCACGAGGATCGTGAGGAGCAGCGTCCTTCGCCGGCCGTGCCGGTCGGCGAAGCGCCCGATGACGATCCCGCCGAGCGGACGGGCCACGTTGGACACACCGAGTGCCCCCAGGGCGGCGATCGTCGAGACCGCGGGATCGGCCGACGGGAAGAACAGGGGTGCGAGGAAGACGGCGAGCAGGCCGTAGAGGCTGAACTCGTAGTACTCGATGACCGTGCCGAGCCCGCCGGTCAGCGCGGCGCGCCGGCCCCGGGCCGCGGTCGGCAGCTGCTCGGCCGGCGTGGTGTCGCTGTCGTCCCGGCGCGCGGAGGCCACCGGATCGGAAGATGTCGTCATGTCCCATGCCTCGAAGATCGACGTCGATGGTTCGGGTTCCGGGGGGAGCGGGTGGCTCAGCGCAGGGGTGGGCCCAGCGACGCGGGTGCGGAGTACTCCTCCACGAGGTACCGCTTGAGCACCTTCCCGGACATGTTGCGCGGCAACGGCGACGGGCGGAGCACGACGTACCGCGGGAGCTTGTAGTCCGCGAGGTACGTCCTGCAGTAGCTGCGGACGGCCGCGGGCTCCAGCTCGGCGTCCGGGGCGGGATGGATGATCGCGGCGGCGGTCTCGCCCCATTTCTCGTCGCCGACACCGATCACCGCGCACTCGGCGACGCCCGGGATCTGCTCGAGCACGCCCTCGATCTCGGCGGGATAGACGTTGATCCCACCGGAGATGAACATGTCCTTGCTGCGCCCGACGATGAAGAGGAACCCCTCCTCGTCGAGCCGGCCGAGGTCGCCGGTCCGCAGCCAGCCGTCGACGAGCGTGGCCGCCGTCGCCGCCGGGTCCTCCCAGTAGCCGAGCATGACCTCGGGGCCCTTGACCGCGACCTCGCCGACCTCACCGACCGGCAGGTCGACGAGGTCGCCTGCGGCGTGGTCCACGACCCGGATCCGGTTGTGGATGCCCGCGCGGCCCACCGAGCCCGGCCGGCGCCGCGAGTCCTCGAGGCTCTGCCAGGTCGTGGAGCTGGCCCCCTCGGTCAGGCCGTACGCGTTGCGCACGGGCAACCCGGCATCCCACATGCTCTGCAGGAACGCCTCGCTGACCGCCGCTCCCCCGGTCAGGCAGGTGCGCAGGGACGACAGGTCGAAGCGCGCGAACTCGGGATCGCGGCGCATGCCCTCCCAGATCACCGGGACGGCGGTGAAGTGCGTGATCCGGTGGCGCTCGACGGTCTCCAGGGAGCGGCGCGCGTCGCTGACCGTGTCCAGCACGGTGACCCCGCCGCCGGCGTAGGTCACCGCCCACAGCATCACCAGCGTGCCGGTGAAGGCCAGGGGCGCCGGCAGGTAGAGCCGGTCGTCGCGGCCCAGGTCGTCGGCGAGGGTGCGGTAGTGGGCGGTGGCGAGGACGTTGCCGTGGGTCAGCATCGCCCCCTTCGGCCGGCCCGTCGTGCCGCTCGTGTAGCAGAGGAACGCCACGTCGTCGGACTCCACCGGGACGTCGACGTCGGTGGGGTCCTCGCCGTAGAGCGACTCCAGCAGCTCGCCGAACCCCGGGTCGAAACCCACCCTGGCGACGTCGCCGCCGTCCGACTCGTCGAGCGCCTGCGCCGCCGCCGCGGCGTACGCCCCGTGCGCGACCAGCAACCGGCAGCCCGAGTGCCGGACGATGTAGCCGAGCTCCCCGGCCGTCAGCCGGTGGTTGAGCGGGACCGTGACGGCGCCGAGCTTGAAGCCGGCGATCACGATCTCCAGGTACTCGCGGCAGTTGGGCGCGATCAGCCCGACGCGGTCGCCCTTGCCGACACCGCGCTCCCGCAGGCCGGCCGCCAGGCGGTTCGTCCGCTCGTCGAGCTCGGCCCACGTCGTCACGGCGTCGCCGTCGATGATCGCCTCGCGCCCGGGGGCCGCGCGCGCCCAGAAGCGCACGAAGTCCCCGAGACCCTCACGACTCGTCATGCACCCGGCCCCTCACGCACCCCTTCATGCCGCGCCCCGTCCTGCACCGAACGGCCGCGGCAGGGTGGCCGCGTCGTCCTTGAGCAGCTCGCGGGCCACGAAGGCCCGGTGCACCTCGTTGGCCCCTTCGGTGATCCGGAACAGGCGCACGGTACGCATCATCCGCTCGATCGGGTACCTGTTCGTGTAGCCGATACCGCCCAGGACCTGCAGGGCCCGGTCCAGGATGTCCCAGGCCATCTCGGTGCCCATGATCTTGACCATCGCCGACTCGGTGCGGCACCGCTCGCCGGCGTCGAGCTTGCGGGCGGTGTCGTGGGTGAACACCCGGAGGGAGGTGATCTGCATGGCGGAGTCGGCGAGCATGAACTGGATGGCCTGCCGGGCGGCGAGCGGCTCCCCGAAGGTGTGCCTGCCGTTCGCGTACGCGGCGGCGATCTCCAGGGCGCGTGCCGCCGGGCCCAGCATGCCGGCGCCGTAGTAGAGCGTCCGGATCCGGCCGAACCACTGCTGCCCCAGGGCGAATCCCTGGCCGACCTCTCCCAGCACGTCGTCGTCCGGGACGAAGCAGTCCGTCAGCCGGATCCAGGTGGCGACCTTGCCGGACATGGTCCCGGTCTCGCCCTCGACGGCCACCCCGGGATCGTCGGTGCCGACGATGAACGCGGTGATCCCCCCGCGCTGCCGCTTCTCGGGGTCCGTCACCGCGAACACGACGCCGAAGCGGGCGAGGAAGTACTCGCTCATCATGCCCTTGACGCCGTTCAGTACCCAGCCGCCGTCGACCCGGGTCGCGGTCGTCGTCATCATCCCGCCGGGATCGGATCCCGCGCCCGGCTCGCTCATCGCGATGAAGTAGCCGCACCCCTCCTCGGCGACGGGCCGGACGTAGAGCTCGTGCTGCCGCTCCGTCCCGTGGGAGACGATGATCGCGGGCGGGTTGCCGCCGAAGATGCCGGCGCCGTAGTAGCCGCCGCTCACCCCGCTGACGGTCGTCCGCATGATCTCCTCGAGGAGCACGGCGTTCTCCAGGACCCCGAGGCCCTGACCCCCGAACGCGACCGGCGCCGACAGCCCCCAGAAGCCGCCGGACCGCGCCTCCGCCTGCAGCTCCTTGAGCAGCGGCTCGTCCGGCAGGCCCTCGACGGGCAGGTCGGGTTCGAGCGGGACGAGACGCCGCTCGACGAAGTCGCGCAGCGCCGCCCGCCGCTCCTCGAGCTCTCCGGGGTTCACGATCCGACCTCACTCTCGGTCCGCGCCGCGACGACCGGCCGCGCGGCGTAGAACTGCCTCTTCCACTTGGAGAACGTGCGGAACGGCGCGACCTCGTCGGCCACGAGGTGCGCCTGCGAGTCGGGACGTCGGTGCGTCCAGATCACCATGTCGTTCTCGACCTGACGGCACGCCATCTTGAACCGGGCGAGCTGTTCGCCGGACGGTTCCGCGGAGCCGGAGGCGTTGCGCGGCAGGACCATCGTCATCATCACCTCGCAGTGGACGTCGTCGACGGGGGTCTGTGCCTGGAGGAGCGACGCGCCGTCGGCGAACCGGGCGAGGATGAGGCCGAGGCCCCAGTTCGTCACCTCGGTCACGGCGTCGACGACCTGGCCGCCGCCCTCAGGGCCGTAGATCTTCATCGGCATCGAGAAGCGCACGTGGAAGCGGTGGTCCACCGGGTCGAGCCGCAGGATCGAGCCGATCTCCGGCGTCTCGTGGACGAACTTGAAGTGGCTCATGTCCACGGTGTTCTCGGTGACGAAGTCGATGTGCATGGTGCGGTCCGCGTAGCGGCGCGAGGTCTGCGGGCCGACCGGGCAGAACGTCGGCTCCCCCATCCCCGGCAGCTCCGCCGCCCCCGGCGGGTCGAACGTGGGCTGCCCGCCGTCCGGGCTGTACCAGGCCAGCAGCACGGAGCTGCCGAGCTCGACCACGGGCCACGCCCGCAGCCCGGCCGAGCGGCTGACCCGGGAGCTGTAGGGGATGTGCACGTTGCAGCCGGAGCGGTCGAAGCGCCAGCCGTGGTAGGGGCAGGCCAGCGTCTCCCCGATCGTCGTGCCGCCGTACCCGATGTGCGCGTTCATGTGTGGGCAGAAGGCGTCGAACAGGCCGACCTCGCCGGACTCGTAGCGGCACACCACCAGGTCCTCGCCGAAGAAGCGCAGCGGCCGCGTCTCGCCGCGGGCGAGCTCGTGGGACCACCCGATCTGGAACCAGCCGGCGGGGTGGGTGCGTGCGGGCTCTCGACGTTCCATCGTCTCCCCCTCTCTGGAGTAACTCCTCGCTCCACCGAGCCTCGTGAGGTTCCGGCGCAGCGCCCGGCCGACTATAATCCAACAGTGATTGGAAAGCCATCGTCGGCAGATGAGGAGCTCCGGATGCAGCCCGTCCCCACCGAGGTGAGCGCGCCACCGGCCATGGATCCGGCCGCGCTGGCCGACTGGCTGCGGGCCCAGGACCTCGAGGTACGCGGCCCGCTCCGGCTCGCCCGGCTCGGCGACGGCCGGTCCAACCTCACCTACGCGGTCACCGACGAGGCCGGGCGCCGCTGGGTGGCGCGCCGACCCCCGCTCGGCGAGCTGCTCGCGTCGGCACACGACGTCGCCCGCGAGGGGTACGTGCTCGCCGCCCTGCGGTCGACCGACGTTCCCGTGCCCGCGATCATCGGCCTCTGCGAGGACGAACGGGTCGCGGCGGCACCGGTCCTGGTCATGACCATGGTGGACGGCGCCACCGCGGCGGAGCCCGCCGACCGGGCGGACCTCGGCGCGCCGGTCCGCCACGAGATCGGCCGGTCGGCCGCCGCCACGCTGGCCGCGGTGCACGACGTCGACGTCGCCGCCGTCGAGCTGGACGGACTGTCGAGCCGGGCCCCCTATGCCCCTCGCCAGCTCCGCCGATGGACCAGGCAGTGGGAGGAGAGCCGCCTGCGGGACCTTCCCGCCCTGGACAGGCTGACCGGATGGCTGCAGGCGAACCTGCCCGTCCAGCGGGAGACCCGGCTCCTCCACGGCGACTACCACCTGGGCAACCTGCTGGTGGACCGGTCGAGCGGCCGGCTGTGCGCGGTGCTCGACTGGGAGCTGTCCACCCTCGGCGATCCGCTCGCGGACGTCGGCTCCATGCTCGGCTACTGGCCCGACCCGGACCCCGCGAGCGACGCCGGCCTGCCGGACCGCCGCGCGATGGCCGAGCTGTACGCCCGCGCCTCCGGGCGCGATCTGGCCGACCTGACCTACTGGTACGTCCTCGGCCTCTGGAAGATCGCGATCATCGCCGAGGGCATCCGACGACGGGCCGGCGCGGCCTCCCCGCTCTCCGCGGAGTTCGTCGAGACCACGGTCGAGCGGGCCCACGCCGCGACCTCGACCGGCATCTGAGTACCCATCCCCACCACCCCAGGGAGACACACATGCGTGACGCGGTGATCGTCGAAGCGGTCCGGACCCCGCTCGGCAGACGGAAGGGCGCCCTGGCCGGGGTGCACCCGGCGGACCTCTCGGCACACGTCCTGGGAGCACTCGCCGAGCGCTCCGGGATCGACCCCGCGGTCGTCGACGACGTGGTGTGGGGCTGCGTGAGCCAGATCGGCGAGCAGACCTTCGACATCGCCCGCACTGCGGTGCTGGCCGCGGGCTGGCCGGAGACGGTGCCCGGCACGACCGTCGACCGGCAGTGCGGCTCCTCGCAGCAGGCCGTGCACTTCGCCGCGGCGGGCCTGGTCTCGGGGCAGTACGACGTGGTCGTCGCGGGTGGGGTCGAGTCGATGACCCGGGTCCCGATGGGCACCGCGGCGGCGGGCGCGGACGTGCTCGGCGAGCGGTACCGAGCCCGCTACGGCGACGGGTTCCCGAACCAGGGGCTCGGCGCGGAGATGATCGCCGAGCGGTGGGGCCTCTCGCGCACGCAGCTGGACGAGTTCGCCCTCGGCAGCCACGAGAAGGCCGCCACGGCCCGCGACGAGGGCCGGTTCGACGCCCAGATCGCCCCGGTCACCACCCCGGACGACACCGTGGTGAGCCGGGACGAGGGCATCCGGCCCGGCGGCACCCTGGAGGGCCTCGCCCAGCTCAGGACCGTGTTCACGGCCGACGGCGTGATCCACGCGGGCAACGCCTCCCAGATCTCCGACGGCTCCGCCGCGCTGCTCATGACCACCTCGGAGAAGGCCGCCGAGCTCGGCCTCACCCCGATCGCCCGGGTGCACACCGCAGTCCTCGCCGCCGCCGATCCGGTGATCATGCTGACCGCACCCATCCCCGCCACGCAGAAGGCACTGACCAGGTCGGGCCTGACGATCGGCGAGATCGGCGCGTTCGAGGTCAACGAGGCGTTCGCGCCGGTGCCCCTGGCATGGCTGGCCGACCTGGGCGCCGACCCGAAGGCACTGAACCCGCTGGGCGGGGCGATCGCGCTGGGCCACCCGCTGGGCGGCTCGGGTGCCCGGCTGATGACCACGCTGGTGCACCACATGCGCGACAACGGGATCCGCTACGGCCTGCAGACGATGTGCGAGGGCGGCGGCCAGGCCAACGCCACGATCCTGGAGCTGCTCTGACCGGGGACGCACCGGACGGCTCCGCGCCGGCCCGCTCTACCATTCCAATCAATGTTGGATTAGTCTCTCGCCACACGGCCGCCGCCGTCCACCGAGGACGACAGCCCGAGGGGAACAACCCATGCACACCACTGGCAGTGTTGCCAGCGAGAAGCACTCCCGAGCAGACACCGACGACCCCCGGCCCGCACCGCGTCCGCGCGTGGGGCTGGTGGATCGGCGGCCCGCCCAGTCCGCCGCGCGCAGGTCCGCGGCGCTGGTCCTGGTCGCCGTCCTCGCTCTGCTGTGCCTTCCGCCGGTCTACTACGTCATCGACGCCGCACTGAGCGGCGGGGGCTCGGGCCTGCGCCAGATGCTGGCCGACCGCAGCCTCGGCCGCACGGTCCAGATCACCGTCACGCTGGCCCTCGGGTCGGTGGTGATCAGCACGGTGCTGGGGATCGTGCTCGCCTGGGGTGCCCAGGGGCTGAGCCGACGCCACCGCTGGCTCGGCCACATCCCGCTCGTCCCGCTGGTCATGCCCGCCCTCGCGGCGGTCACCGGGTTCGGCTACCTGCTCAACCCCAGCATCGGTTTCGGCAACCTGCTGCTCCGGAAGATCATGTTCTGGTCGGACGCCGAGTCGGGGCCGCTCGACGTCAACACCGTCCCGTTCATCCTCATCGTGACGGCCACGCTGCTCACCAGCTTCGTGTACCTGTTCGTCCGCAGTGCGCTCGCGCAGCTGGACCAGGGCGTCTACGACGCGGCCGCGGCCTCGGGCGCCTCGCCGGCCCGGGCGTTCTTCTCGGTCGTGCTCCCCCTGCTGCGACCGGCCATCGTGTACTCCTCGCTCACCGTCATGCTCCTGGCCCTCGGCCAGTTCGCGGTCCCGCTGTTCCTCGGCCGCCAGGAGAACCTCAACGTGCTGTCGACGGCCATGTTCGTGAGCATGTCGTCGTCGCCGCCCGACATCCCGCTGGCGGCCGCGTACGGGCTGCCGATCATCGTGGCGGGCATCGTGTTCCTGGTCGTCCAGCGAGTGGTGCTGCGTGACCAGGACCGGTACGCCAGTACGGGCACCAAGGGCGCGGCCCGCTCGCTCAACAAGAGCGGGTGGTTCTCCCACGCCGCACTGGTCGTCTACGGGCTGGTGGCGGTCGCCGCCCCGATCCTCTCGGTCGCCATCGTCGCGTTCCAGCCCTTCTGGTCGAAGAACATCGTCATCGGCGACTTCACCCTGGACAACTTCCGGTCCGTGTTCGCCAACCCGAAGCTGGTCGACGCGATCGGGAACACCCTGGTGTACTCGCTGAGCGCGACCGCGATCGTGGTGCCACTGGGCTACCTGTGCGCCAAGGTCCTGTACCGCCGCCGCCAACAACGGATCATCGCGAACCTCGTCGACGTCCTGGTCTCGATGTCGCTCGGCATCCCCGCCGTGATCTTCGGTGTCGGCTTCCTCCTTGCCTTCACCCACGGCCCGCTGAACCTCTACGGCCGGGGCGCCGGCCTGGTCGCGGTGTACGTCGTGGTCATCCTGCCGTTCGTGACGCGGTTGGCGCTGGTCGGCATGCTCAACCTCGGGGACAACCTCATCGAGGCGGGCGCCGCCAGCGGTGGCACGCTGTGGCGCCGGACCCTCACCCTCGAGCTCCCGATGCTGCGCCCCGCGCTCGGCAACGCCGTCGCGATCTGCCTGGTCCTCACCGCCCAGGAGTTCGGCGCGTCCATCCTCGTCCGGTCGTCCCGGACCCAGGTGATGTCCACCGTCCTCTACGACCAGTTCGCGAACGGCAGCAACTCCCAGGTGGCCGTCATGGCGTTCCTGATGTGCGCGATCACCGGTGCCGGTGTGCTGCTGGCCCTGCTGCTCGGTCGCCGGTCCAGCCCGAAGGAGAGCTGACGATGTCGGATCTGAAGGTGAAGGACCTCCGGAAGGCCTTCGGCAGCCGCGGCGGGATCGTGGCGGTCGACGACGTCACCCTCGAGGTGCCGCAGGCGGAGATGCTCGTCCTGGTCGGACCCAGCGGGTGCGGCAAGTCGACCACACTCCGCTGCCTCGCCGGGCTGGAGAGCCCGGATGCCGGCGTGATCGAGTTCGGCGACCGGACCATCTTCGACGCGGCCCGCCGGATCGCCGTCCCGATCCACCGCCGCGACATCGGTCTCGTGTTCCAGAACTACGCGCTCTGGCCGCACCTGACCGGGTGGGACAACATCGCGTTCCCGCTGCGGTCGCGCTGGGTCTCGCGGGAGGAGCGACGCCGCAGGATCGGGGCGATCGCCGAGGTCGTCGACCTCGATCGACGTCTGCTCGACAAGCGGCCCGCGCAGCTCAGCGGCGGTCAGCAGCAACGGGTGGCGCTGGCCCGGGCCCTGGTCGCCGAGCCGAGGATCGTGATGTTCGACGAGCCGCTGAGCAACCTCGACGCCGCACTGCGCGAGCAGCTCCGTTCGGAGATCCGGCGGTTGCACGAGGAGATCCGGTTCACCGGCGTCTACGTCACCCACGACCTCACCGAGGCGATGTCGGTCGGCGATCGGGTGGCCGCCATGACCGACGGCGCGATCATCCAGATCGGTCGTCCCGACGAGCTCTTCGCCACCCCGGCGACCAGCCGGATCGCCCGCATGATGGGGTACCGGCGGTTGTGCGCCGTCACCGGCCGGGAGGGGCGGTGGGAGGGCACGGACTGCGAGTTCGCCGGCCCCGCGCCGGACGGACCCGGCTCCACGTACGAACTGCTCGCCCGCCCGGACCGCATCACGGTCGCCGCGGTCGGCACCGCGGTCCCGTCCGCCCACGACTACCGCGTCCGCGGCGGTGTCGTGGCCGGCGTCGGCTACCTCGGCAGCGAACAGGAACTGATCGTCGATCTGGGGGGTCGCCGGCTGCGGCTCGTCGTACCCCTCGGACGAACCTTCGCCCCCGGCGAACGCGTCGACCTGAGTGCGCGGGTGGCGGACACCCGCGCCTACCCGCTGACCGACGCCCCCGAGACCCTCGACACCCCCACGGACCAGGAGACGGACGAATGACGACGAGACTTCGCAGCACGATGGCGCGCCGCGTGGCACGCGCCGTCGCGGCAGTGTGCGTGCTGCCGCTGGCGATCGTCGCCTGCGGCGACTACAGCGGCGGCGGGAGCGGGAGCAGCACCCCGGCCTCGGCCGCGGCGGGTCCCGCGGCGACATGGCCGGACGTCCTGAAGGCCGCGGACACCGAGGGCAAGCTCGAGGTGTGGTCCGTCCTCAGCCCGGCCCACAACGACCTGGTGAAGGCCGCCTTCGAGAAGGCGTACCCGAAGATCGACCTCTCCATCACCCAGTACGGGCCGCCGGAGATCAGCACCCGCGTCGACGCGGAGCACCAGGCCGGCGTCGGATCGGTCGACGTGCTGCTGAGCACGGACCGGATGTGGCACGGCAAGCACCTCGCCGACGGGTACTTCCAGAAGATCGTCGGTCCGGACGCGGCCGCCGCCAACACGCAGCTGCTGGCCGGCGCGCAGCCGAGCACCGACGGTGCCCCGAAGGCGAGCCAGGCGCTCTACGACAACGACACCCGGCTGATCACGCTGTTCGCCGCGTGGGGCTACGCCTGGAACACCGACGCCGTGAAGAGCCCGCCGCCGAGCTTCGACGCCCTGTTCTCCGGTGACACCTACAAGGGCAAGATCGGCATGAACGACCCGAACACCAACTCCGTGAACACGGTCCTGTTCGGCAAGCTGAGCGAGCGGTACCCGGACCTGTTCCAGCGCCTGGGCGCACTGAAGCCGACGCTCTACGCGAGCTCCGGTCCCGCCTCCGAGGCCCTCGGGGCGGGCGCGGTCGACGCGGTCCTGGCCATCTCGGGCGCCGCCGTGGCCCCCGTCAAGAAGGCGGGCTTCGCCTTCGACAGCAAGTTCCCCGCCCTGGCCACGCCCCTCTACGCCGAGGTCCTCGCCTCCTCGCAGAGCCCCAACGCGTCGCAGGTGTTCACCAACTGGCTGATGACGCCCGAGGGCCAGGCCGCCTGGGCCTCCGGCTACGCGTCGGTCCTGCCGAACATCCCCACCGCCAACAACTCGGCGGCCGGTGTCGAGGTCTTCGAGGCCGAGACCGTCGACCCCAAGCAGGTGGCGGCCTGGCGCGACCAGCTCAACGCCGCGCTGGGGCGCTGAACCCGAGTACCTCGTGGGAGGAGTTCGGCGCGGCCACGGTCGCGCCGGGCTCCCCCACCCTCGCCGTCGCGGATCGACCGCGATGTCGGGCGACGTCCGTTTGCCCGGAACGCGCAGATGTGGTCGGCCACTCTCTAGGATGACCGGATGCCCCCCGAGGACCGTGCGGACGGCTGGTCGACCGTGCGTTCGCTCGGCCGACCGGTCCGGTATCCGCCGGGCACGGTGGTGACGACCCAGGGCGATGCGGTCGACACGCTGCACATCCTGGAGAGCGGGTTCCTGGCCCTCTCCGTCGCGGTCGACGACGAGGAGCGCCTCATCGGGTTCGTCGAGCGCGGAATGATCGTCGGCGGAATGGACTACTTCGGAAGATGCCCGCGCTCGTCGACGACGCGAGCGCTGACGGAAACCCACACGCTCCTCGTGCGCCGGGAGATCCTGGAGGATCTTCTCGCGTCCGATGCCGCCGCGCGCGAAGCGCTGGCCCACGTGGTGGCGACCGGGAGCCGGCTCTTCATCGAGCGTCACGTCCGGTACAGCCAGGGGTCCATCGCCGAACGGGTCGGCCGCGTCCTGCTCGATCACCTGGACGACTCCGGCCCGTCGTCGGACACGGGGGGCGCGGAGCGGGTCCTGAGTACGCCGCTCCGGCAGAAGCATGTCGCGGACCTCGTCGGTGCCGGGCCTCGGGCCGTGGGACTCGAGCTCGCCCGCTTCAGCGCCGCAGGTCTCGTCGACACGGGCTACCGCGCCCGGCCCCGTCGCCTGCGGGTGCTGAGACCTGCCGCGCTCAGTCGCCTGGTGGACCACGACGACTCGTGACCCAGCGCCGGTGGTGACCGACGGGTTGCCGCCCCCGACCGTGGCCTGGCTGCCGCTACCGCGGGTGCCGGGCTAGCGTGGGAGCAGGGCGGACCGGCGCCCGTCGCCGAGGAGAGGACAGGGGCTGCCGTGGCAGGAACCGGGTCGCGACGTCGCCTGATGGAGAACGAGCTGCTGGACCGGGCGGCCGGCCTCTTCGCCGAGCGCGGCTACGAGGGCACGACGCTGCAGGACATCGCCGAGGCCATCGGCATCACCCGCCCGTCGCTCTACAACTACATCAAGAGCAAGGACGAGCTGCTCGGCATGCTGGTCTCGGGGCTCACCGAGACCGCCGCGGTCGAGCTGGCCGAGCTGGAGGCGGACGAGGGCAGCGCCGCGGACCGGCTGACCCGCTCGGTCCGCTCGGTCGCGCTGCGCGTGTGCGAGCACCCCGCCCGGTTCCGGCTCCTCGACCGCTCGGAGCACCTGCTGCCCGCGACCTTCCGGGACCGGCACGAGTCCGCGAAGCGGGCGATCCTCGCCCACATGCGCGGGATCATCGCCGACGGCGTGGCCCGCGGCGAGTTCTGGCCGCTCGACGAGCGCACCGCGGCCCTGTCCATCGTCGGCTCCTGCAACTGGGTCGCCTGGTGGTACCGGCCCGACGCACCCGGCGCCGACCCCCACGCCCTCGCCGACCAGCTCGCCGACATGGCCGTCCGCTCCGTCGCACGGCCCGACGGGCGGTCGAGCCCCGAGGCGGCGCTGGCGACGATCCGCGCCGACCTCACCTACCTGGAGAGGCACCTGCGCTAGCTCCGGCCCCCCGACACGGCCGTCACCTCCGGAGGTGGCGGCCGTTTCTCGTGCCTTGACAGGAGTGACCCCGGTCTCTACGTTTCCGACTCGTCAGTTGTATTTGCAACTCCAGAGTCGGAGGCGCGATGAAGAAGGTCTCCTCCCTCGACGAGATGGTCGCGGCGGTCCCGCCGCATGCGCTGGTCTCGTTCGGCGGCGGCGGGATGGTCCGCAAGCCGATGGCCGCGGCGGCCGCGCTCGCCGCCCGCGAGACACCGGTCCGGCTGTCGGTCTTCCTCGCCGGCCCGGAGGTCGATCTCCTGCTCGGCGCCGGTGCCGTGGAACAGCTCGACTACGCCTACGTGGGCCTCGACGCCCTCGGTCTCTCCCCCAACTTCCGGTACGCCCGGGAGAAGGCCGGGCTCGCCGCCGTCGAGTGGACGGAGGCGATGTACATCGCGGGGGTCGAGGCCGCGACGCGGCGGGTGCCGTTCGCCCCGACCCGCAGCGGGCTGGGGGTGGACCTGATGGAGCTGCCCGGGATCCCGTTCCGCCGCTTCGCCTGCCCGCTCACCGGCGAGGAGCTCACCGCGGTGCCGGCCATCGCACCGGACGTGCTGTTCCTGCACGCCAACGAGGTGGACACGCTCGGCAACGTCCGGATCACCGGCGACGGTTTCCTCGATCCCCAGCTCGCCCGTGCGGCGTCCACCGTGTACGTCACCGCGGAGCGGGTCGTCGACCGGTTGGAGGGCATGACCGAGCGCGAGACCACGATCTCCCGGCTGTGGGTCTCCGCCGTCGCCGAGGTGCCCGGCGGCGCCGGGTTCACCGCGCTCTACCCGGAGCACCCGCTGGACTACGCGCAGGCCGGCGAGTACGTCGCCCACTGCGCCGACCGGGAGTGGGTCCGCGCCTACGCCGCGAAGGGTGTCCCCGCATGAGCAGTGCGTCCCCCCGCAGCTCCACCAGCGACTTCACCGTCGAGGAGCAGGTGATCACCGTCCTCGCCGACATCTACCGCGGCGAGGTGATCGCCGTGAGCGCGACGGTGTCGGGCGACATCGCCGCCCGCCTCGCCAAGGCGCTCTACGCCCCCGAGATCGTCCTCATGGCCGGCGGCAGCATGGCCGGCTTCGACTGCGCCCCGACCCCCAAGGTGCTCAACGACGAGTGGGTCACGTCGCCGACCGCCGCCCGCGGCTCGGACTGGACCGAGGCCTTCGACTTCATCTCCGCGGGCAAGTACGCGATCACCATGGGCCCGGTCCAGGTCGACCGCACCGGCTCGTGCAACATCTCGGTGCTCGGCGACTGGCGCAGGCCGAAGGTCGCGATGATCGGCTCCCGCGGGATCCCCGACGACATGGTCCGGCTGGCCGAGATGACCTTCCACGTGCGCAGGCACACCCCGCGGGCGCTCGTGGAGAAGGTCGACTTCCGGTGCGGGCTGGGGTTCGGGCCCGAGCGCGACCGGCTCGGGCTCACCCTCGGCGTCCCCCGGATGCTGGTGACCGACCTCGGGGTCTTCGACTTCGACCGCACCGGTGCCGGGATGTCCGTGCGGTCGCTGCACCCCGGCGTCACCTTCGACGACGCTCAGCAGGCCACCGGGTTCGCGCTGCTCCCGCCGGACGGGACCGTCCCGACCACCCGGCCGCCGTCGGCGGAGGAGCTGCACTGGATCCGCGAACGCCTCGACCCGCTCGGCGTGCGCCGGCTCGACAGCCCCAAGCCGCCCCCCGGCCTGCTGGCCGAGCTGGCCGAGCGCGAACGGGAGCTGCTGTCGTGAGCTGGGACTTCAGCACCGACGCCGAGACCGAGCGCGAGCTGGAGTGGATCCGGGAGTTCGTCGACGCCAACGCCGTGCCGCTGGAGGCCCTGAACCTGCCGCGCACCGAGTTCGACCGCGTCGCCGCGCCGCTCATCGCGCAGGTCAAGGAGCGCGGGCTCTGGGCGGCGCACCTCGACGAGGCACACGGGGGCACCGGCCGGGGGCAGCTGCGGCTGGCGCTGATGAACGAGATCGTCGGCCGGTCGCGGGTCGGCCCGCTGCTGTTCGGGACCGCCCCACCGGACTCGGGCAACCTGGAGCTGCTCGCCGCGCACGCCACCCCGGAGCAGCGGGCCCGCTACTTCGCTCCACTGCTCGCGGGGACCGTCCGCTCGGCCGTCGCGATGACCGAGCCGGGCGCGGGCGCCGATCCGACCCTGCTCAGTACCCGGCTCACGCCGGACGGTGACGGTTGGGTCCTGAACGGGCACAAGTGGTTCGCCACCAACGCCTCGCTCGCCGACTTCCTGCTCGTCATGGCGGTCTCCGATCCCGAGGCGGCGCCGCGGGACCGGGCGACCGTGGTGCTCGTCGACCGGGACACCCCCGGCCTCGAGATCCGGCGGGACATCGCCACGATGGAGAACCCCGAGCCGAGGCCTGCGGAGATCGAGAACCACTGCGAGATCGTCTTCACGGACGTCCGGCTCCCGGCGGGAGCCGTGCTCGGCGAGCCGGGCCGCGGGTTCGCGATGATGCAGGAGCGGCTCGGCCCGGCGCGGCTGCACCACTGCATGCGGTGGATCGGCCAGGCGCAGCGGGCGTTCGAGATGCTCTGCGAGCGGGCCACCTACCGGTTCACGCACGGTTCGGTGCTCGCGGACAAGCAGACGATCCAGAACTGGATCGCGGACTCCGCCGCCGAGATCGCCGCCGCGCGGCTGCTCACCCTGCACGCCGCCTGGAAGATCGACACCCTCGGCGCGAAGGCGGCCCGGACCGACATCGCCCTGATCAAGTTCCACGGCGCGAAGGTGCTGCACGACGTCGTGGACCGGGCCGTGCAGGCCCACGGCTCGCTCGGGTTCTCCGCCGACCTGCCGCTCGAGTCGATGTACCGGCGGGCCCGCGCCGCCCGCATCTACGACGGCCCCGACGAGGTCCACCGCCAGAGCGCGGCGCGGCTGCTGCTGCGCGACCGCAAACCCCCGGCCGACGGGATCCCCACCGAGCACCTGCCCACGGTGCGCCGGGCCGCCCGGCGCCGGTTCGACCTCGACACCCCGGACACCCTCGACACCCCCGACACCCCGGACCCGCTGGACACGGAAGGTTCCGCATGAGCCCCGAGATGGAGACCGTCCGCTACGAGATCCCGGAACCGGGGATCGGCGTGATCACGCTCGCCCGGCCGGAGAAGCGCAACGCGCAGGACGTCCGGATGACCTACGAGCTCAACACCGCCTTCGAGCAGGCCGCCCGCGACGACGCCGTCAAGGTGATCGTGCTGGCCGCCGACGGCCCGCACTTCTCCGCCGGCCACGACCTCCGCGACGTGGTGTGGCATCCGGAGTTCGACCAGGTGAGCACGTGGGGCGGCTACGGCGAGCCCGGCGCCGAGGGCTGGGTCGCCCGCGAGGAGGAGATCTACCTGGAGATGTGCGCGCGATGGCGCAACATCCCCAAGCCGACGATCGCGGCGGTGCACGGCCGGGCGATCGGCGGCGGGCTGATGCTCGCCTGGGTGTGCGACCTCATCGTCGCCGCGGACGACGCGGTGTTCGCCGATCCCGTCGTCGCCATGGGGGTGTGCGGGGTCGAGTGGTTCGCGCACCCGTGGGAGCTCGGGCCGCGCAAGGCCAAGGAGCTGCTGTTCACCGCGGACTCGTGGGACGCCGAGGAGGCGCACCGGCTCGGGATGGTCAACCAGGTCGTCCCGCGCGCCGAGCTCACCGAGTACACGATGGACCTCGCGCGGCGGATCGCCGCGAAGCCGATGTTCGCGCTGCGGCTCACCAAGGAGGCGGTCAACCAGGCCGTCGACGTGCAGGGCCAGTCGTCCGCGATCCGGGCGGCGTTCTCCCTGCACCAGCTCGCCCACACCCACAACCTGGAGCGGTACGGGATCTGCCTGGACCCGTCCGGCATCCCCCCTGCCCTGCAGGCGAGCTTCCCCGCCGCCGAACCCGGCGACGAGGTCCGGGAGACGCGCCGCGCCGACCGCGGGGGGACCGGGTGATCCCCCCGGGTTCCCGGACCGCCCCGAGTTCCCGCACGGCCGTCAGTGCCCGCACAGCCCTCAGTACCCGCACAGCCGTCAGTACCCGCACTGCCGTGAGTACCCCGAACGCCCTGAGTGCGCAGCGTCGCGCGGAGAGGTGCCAGCCATGTCCTATGTGATCGGAATCGACGTCGGGGGAACGTTCACCGACGCCGTCGCGGCCCGCGACGACGGCACCATGATCTCGACCAAGACCCCCTCCACCCCGCCGGACTACGCCGAGGGCGTGGTCACCGTCCTCGACGACCTGGCCGGTCGCATCGGCACGGACCTGCGGGGCCTGCTCGCGGACACCGACTACATCGCCCACGGCACCACGTCCACGCTCAACGCGCTGGTGATCGGCGACGTCGGCCGCGTCGGCTGGCTGACGACCGTGGGGCACCGGGACTCGATCTACATCATGAACGTGGTCGGCCGCTACGCCGGCCAGGGCCCGGAGCAGGTGCAGGACATCCTCGCGACCCGCAAGCCCGCCCCGCTCGTCCCGAAGCGGCGCGCGAAGGAGGTGATCGAGCGGATCGACTACAAGGGCTCGGTCATCGTGCCGCTCGACGAGGACCATGCCCGCGAGGCGATCCGCGAGCTGCTCGCCGAGGACGTCGAGGCGATCGCGGTGTCCACGCTCTGGTCCTTCCGCAACCCCGCGCACGAGCGCCGGCTGCGCGAGCTCGTGCACGAGCAGGCCCCGGGCATGTACGTCACGCTGTCCAGCGAGCTCTCCCCGCGCATCCGCGAGTTCTCCCGCAACGCCACCACGATCATGAGCACCCAGGTCGGGCCCACGCTGTCGCGCTACCTGGAGCCGCTCACCGACCGGCTGCGGGACCAGGGCCTGCGCGGCCCGCTGCTCGTCATGCAGGGCACCGGCGGCACCCTCGCCGCGCACGAGGCGCCGAAGACCGCGATCACCACCGTCGGCTCGGTCCTCTCCGGCGGCGTCACGGGCGCGACCCGGCTCGCCGAACAGCTCGGGCACCGCAACGTGATCTGCACGGACGTCGGCGGCACGACGTTCCTCGTCGGCCTCGTCGTGGACGGCGCCCCGCTGCAGACCACCACCACGGTGATCAACCAGCACATCATCGACGTCCCCATGCTGAGGGTGCAGGCCATCGGCTCCGGCGGCGGCGCGATCGCGCACCTCGACGCCGGCGGGAACCTGCGGGTCGGCCCGCGCAGCGCCCAGGCGGTGCCCGGCCCCGCCTGCTACGACCAGGGCGGCACCGTGCCGACGGTCACCGACGCCGATCTCGTGCTCGGCATCCTCAACCCGGACAACTTCCTGGGCGGGCGCAAGAAGCTCTCCGTGGAGCGGGCCCGGGCCGCGATCGAGGAACACGTCGCCGCCCCCCTGGGGCTCGACGTCGAGGCGGCCGCCGCCGCGATCTTCGCGGTGCAGAACGCGCAGACCTCCGACCTGGTGCGCAAGGTCGTCGTCGAGTCCGGTGAGGACCCCCGCGACTTCGTGATGTACGCCTTCGGCGGCGCCGGACCGGTGCACTGCTTCGCCTACGGCGCGGAGCTCGGCGTGCAGTCCACCGTGGTCCCGCTCGGCCCGTCGGCCGCCGCGTTCTCCGCGTACGGGCTCGCCGCCAGCAACGTCGGCGTGGTCAAGGAGGTGTCCGAGCCCGGGACGTTCCCGGTGCCCGCCCTCGCCGTGACCAAGACCTTCGAGGACCTGGAGGCCGAGGCCCGGACCGCCCTGGAGCGCCAGGGCGTGGAGCTGGTGGACATCGAGCTCCGCCGCGAGGTCGACGTCCGGTACACGATGCAGCTCGCCGAGCTGCCCACCCCGGTCCCGTCGGGGCCCCTGACCGACGCCGACCTCGCCGAGGTCATCGCGGCCTTCGAGGCCCGCTATGCGCGGACCTTCGGGGAGGGCACCGGTTTCTCGGCCGCCGGCTTCCAGTTCATCACCTACCGCGTCCACGCCACCGGGGTGCTGCCCTCGAGCGTCACCCTGCCCGACGCCGAGCCCGGCACCGGCGAGTCCGTGGAGGCGGCGCTCACCGGCACCCGCCGCGCCCTGCTCGATCCCACGCGCGGCTTCGAGGACACCCCCGTCTACGACTACCGCAGGCTGCGCCCGGGCCACCGGTTCACCGGGCCGGCGATCGTCGAGGTCCCCACGACCACCGTGGCCGTGTCGCACTCCGACACCGCCGAGATCGACCGCTTCGGCAACCTCGTCCTGACCCACGGCGTCCCGAACCAGAACGGACCGACCCACTCCACCGAGGAGTCCCGATGACGTACCCGGTTCCCGGCTCCGAGATCTTCAACAGCCGCCCCGTCGATCCCGAGGTCCTGCGCGCGGGCGTGCCCGCGAGCCTGCGCCTGCACACCGTGGGCCAGGACGTGGTCGACAACCTGGACCCGCTGACCTACGAGGTCATCCGGCACCGCCTCTGGTCCATCACCGACGAGATGGGCGAGACCCTCAAGCGGATGTCCGGCTCCGTCGTGGTCACCGAGGCCAACGACTTCGACTTCGCCCTGTGCGACGAGGTGGGCCAGGAGGTGCAGATCGGCCTCTACAACACCTTCCTGTCCGCCTCGCTCGATCTCGCCGTCTACTGGACGCTGCAGAACCGCGCGGAGAACCCGGGGATCGACGAGGGCGACATGTTCCTCTGCAACGACCCGTGGGTCGGCGGGGGCCTGCACCAGAACGACGCCACGGTCTACGCGCCGTTCTTCTTCGACGGCGAGCTGTTCGGCTGGTCGTCGGCCGTGGCCCATCAGCTCGACGTGGGCGGCGTCGCGCCCGGCTCGTGGACCCCCCGCGCCCAGGACGTGTTCTGGGAGTCCCTGCCCACGCCGCCGATCAAGGTCGTCCGCAACAACGTGCTGCAGCGCGACGTCGCCGAGATGTGGACCCGCCGCTCGCGGACCCCGATGCTGCTCTCGCTGGACCTGCGGGCCAAGGTGGGCGCGAACATCACGGCCCAGACCCGGCTGCGCCGGCTGCTGGAGACCTACGGCGCGGACACCGTCAAGGCCGTGATGAAGCGGATCATGGACGACGCCGAGCAGCGGCTGCGCGCCAAGCTGCGCGAGCTCCCGGACGGTACCTGGCACGCCCAGGGCTACCAGGAGCACTCCGGGCAGGACGACCGCGGCATCTACAAGATCGTCCTGGCCATGACGAAGACCGGCGACCGGCTGACCTTCGACTTCCGCGGCACCGCCGCCCAGACCGGGATGATCAACTGCCCGTACTCGGGGGTGCGGGCCGGGATCATGTCCGCGCTGCTCCCGGTGCTCGCCGGGGACATCCCGTGGGCGGGCGGCGGCCTGATGCGCTGCTTCGACATCATCGCGGACGAGGGGACGATGATCAACGCGTCCTTCCCGGCCGCCGTCGGCAAGGGTCCCGTCGGACCGGCGTGGGCGGCCGGCAACCTCGTCAACGAGTGCCTGGCCAAGATGCTCGACGCGCACCCGGCCTCGCGGAAGTCCGTGCAGTCGGTGTGCGGCGGGACCTTCGACATGGTCGCGCTCGCCGGCGTGGACCAGCGGCAGTACCCGTTCGTCTCGCTCGTCATGGACACGATGGCGGGCGGCTACGGCGCCGGCGTCGACCGGGACGGCGTGGACACCGGCGGCATGTTCGTCATCCCGATGGGCCGCGCGCCCGACGCCGAGATGACCGAGTTCACCTCGCCGGTGCTGCTGCTGTGGCGCCGCGAGGAGACGGACTCGGGCGGGCCCGGCGCGCAGCGCGGCGGGGTGTCCGGCTCGGTGTGCATCGTCCCGCACGACACGCCCGCCCCGCTCGGCGGCGTGTTCTCCGGCTCCGGCAAGGCCACCACCATGAACGCCGGGCTCGCGGGCGGGTACCCGGGCAACACCCAGCTCGACATCATCCTGCGGGGCGCGGACGCGTGGGACCTGCTCGCCGCCGGGCGCGTCCCACGGAACCTCGAGGAGGTCGGCGGGACCCGCGACATCATGGGCGGCGAGGTCGAGACCGGGATCGGGCTCGGGGACGCGATCTTCGTGCACTGGCAGAGCGGCGGCGGCTACGGCGACCCGCTGCGGCGCGATCCCGCGGCCGTGGCGGAGGACGTGCGCGAGGCCAAGGTCTCCGCGGAGGCCGCCGCCACCGTCTACGGCGTGGTGATCGACGCCGACGGCGCGGTGGACGCCGCGGCCACGAACGCCCGCCGCGACGGCGTGCGTGCCGACCGGCGCACCGCGGCGGGGATCACCGGACCCGCGGCCACGGCGTCCACCGTGGAGGGTGAGCAGCTCGACGACAACCAGACCCTGGACGGCGGGACCGTCCGCTGCCGGCACTGCGGCACCGGGCTGGGCACGTTCGGCGAGGCCTACCTGGCCGAGCTCCCCCGGATCGAGACCGGGCCCTCCGGTGCGGGTCCGCACGTGTGGGCAGATCCGACGACCTATGTGGACGAGCCGGTCGTGTTCCGCCAGGTGCTCTGCCCGGGCTGCGCCACGGCCCTGCTCAGCCAGGTCGTGCCGGCCGACCACCCGCTGCCGGCCGACACGGTCACGGGGCACCATGCCCACGCCCACTGACCGTCCGTTCCCGGCGTGGCCCGCCGACCGCGCGGCTCGGTACCGGGCGGCGGGCGCCTGGGCCGACACCACGATCGGCGCCGAGCTGGCGGCCACCGCGCTCCGGTTCCCGGACCGGACCGCGGTGGTGGACGCCGACCGCCGGCTCACCTACGCCGAGCTCGACCGCGCGGCCACCGCGGTGGCGCTGGGGCTGCTCGGCCCCGGCGTCGTTCCCGGGCCCGGTGCCGTCTCCGGGCCCGGCCTCGTCCCGGGCGACGTGGTGGTCGTGCAGTCGGGCAACGTCGTCGAGACCGTCGTGGCGTTCTACGGGCTGGTGCGCGCGGGGCTGGTCCCGGTGTGCGCGCTGCCCCAGCACGGGGAACGGGACATCGCCGACCTCTGCACGATCTCCGGCGCCCGCGCGCACCTCGTGCAGGCCGACTGGGCGCGGTCCGACCTCCCCGCGGCCGCCGGCCGGCTCCGGGAGACCCACGGGACCCGCGTCCTGACCGTGCGCGGCCGGGTGCCCGGCGGCATCGCGCTGGAGGACCTGCTCGACGGAGCCGCCCCGGACGGCCCGGCGCTCCCCCGGCCCGACGCCGAGGGGCTCGCGGTGCTGCAGCTCTCCGGGGGCACGACCGGTACCCCGAAGCTAATCCCCCGGGTGCACTGCGACTACGTCTGCAACGCCCGGGCCTGGGTGGACCGCTGGGGCTGGGACGAGCACGTCGTCTCGATCCACGCCCTGCCCGTCGCGCACAACGCGGGGATCGCGCTCAGCGTGCTGCCCGCGATGCTCGCGGGGGGCACGCTCGTCCTGGCCCCGGGCGCGGACGCGGCCACGGTGGCCCGGATGATCGAGCGCGAGGGTGCCACCGACATGGTGGCGAACGCGACCGTCGCCTACCGGCTGCTCGAGTCGCCGGAGGCCGACGCCGGGGCACTGCGCTCGTTGCGGCGCCTCAGCGTCGGGCCGCAGACGCCCGAGTACGCGGCGCGGCTGGAGTCCGAGCTGGGCATTCGGGCGCTCGGGGTGTTCGGCATGGGCGAGGGGCTGATCATGGGCACCCCGTGGGACGCACCGTACGAGGTCCGGCTGTCCACGGTGGGCACCCCGATCCATCCGCTGGACGAGGTCCGGATCGTCGACGTCGACACCGACGACGACCTCGTGGACGTCGCGCCGGGCGAGGTCGGCGAGCTCATCTGCCGTGGCCCGTACACGATCCCGGGCTTCTACGCCGCGCCGGAGCACGACGCCCGGGCCTTCACCGAGGACGGCTACTACCGCACCGGCGACCTCGCCCGCGCCCACGACGTCGGCGGCACGACCTACTACTCCATCGAGGGGCGGATCAAGGACAACGTCAACCGCGGCGGCGAGAAGATCCACGCCGACGAGATCGAGCGGCTCCTCGTCACCCACCCCGCCGTCGCCGAGGTGGCCGTGGTCGGCATGCCGGACCCGGAGCTGGGCGAACGCCTCTGCGCCTTCGTCGTGCCGCGGACCGGGGCCGCGCCCCCGACGGTGCCGGACCTGGCGGAGTTCCTGCTCGGGCTGGGGCTGGCGAAGTTCAAGCTGCCCGAGCGGGTGGAGATCCGCGACGCGCTCCCGGTGACGACCGTCCGGAAGGTCGCCAAGAAGGCCCTGCGGGAGGACATCGCCGCGATCCTGACCAGGGAACGCGGATGACCACCCTGCCCGTGGAGCGGCTCGGGCCCTGGCTGCCCGATCTCGAACCGCCGTTCACCGCGGAGCTGATCGCGGGCGGGCGGTCCAACCTGACCTACCGCGTGACCGACGCGGTGGGGCGCCGGGTCGCCGTCCGCAGGCCGCCCGCCACCGTGGAGGTCGCGGGCGCGCACGACATGGCCCGCGAGCACCGCGTCCAGGCCGCCCTGCACGGCACCGCCGTGCACGTCCCGACCCCGCTCGCCCTGTGCGAGGACCCCGGCCCGATCGGCGCCCCGTTCCTGGTGACGGAGTTCGTGGAGGGGCCCGTCGTCCGGGACACGGCGGCGGCCGCGGCGCTGACCCCGCAGGCCCGCCGGCGCATCGGGTTCGCGCTGGTGGACGAGCTCGTCGCGCTGCACCGCACCGAGCCCACCGCGATCGGGCTCGGCGACCTGGGCCGGCCGGACGGCTACCTCGCCCGGCAGCTGCGCCGCTGGTCGGGGGCGATCACCGGCGACTCGACGACCGCGACGCTGCTCCGCGAGGGCCATAGGGCGCTGCGGGCCGAGCTGCCCGACTCGGCCGCGGCCCTGCTGCACGGGGACTTCCGGCTCGACAACGTGATCGTGTCGGAGGCCGGGGAGATCCGGGCCGTCCTCGACTGGGAGCTGTCCACCCGGGGCGACCCGCTGACCGACCTCGGCTGGCTGCTCCTCTACTGGCGTCCCGGACCCGGGCTGGACTTCCTCCCCGGCGGCAGCGAGCTCGAGGGCTTCCCCACCGCCGCCGAGCTCGCCGGCCGCTACGCCGCCGGCACCGGAGCCGACCTCGGGAGGCTCGGCTACTACCTCGGCTTCGCGGCCTGGCGGCTCGCGGCGATCACCCTCGGCGTGCGCGACCGGTACCGCGGCGGATCCGGCTCGGGATCCACGGTGGACGTCGACCGGCTGGACACCGAGGCCGAGCTCCTCGCCGCCGCCGCGCTGCGCCACCTCTGGCTGCGCCCCTCCCCGTCCCCCCGATCGTCAGGAGACCGACCGATGCCCGACGCCGTGGCCGCCGCGGACCGGCCGTTGCTGTTCACGCCGCTGCGGCTGCGCGAGCTGACGGTCCGCAACCGGATGTGGCTGTCCCCCATGTGCCAGTACAGCGTCGAGGCCCGGGACGGCGTGCCCACGGACTGGCACCTCGTCCATCTCGGCGGCCGCGCGGCGGGCGGGTTCGGACTGGTCATGACCGAGGGCACGGCGGTGACCCCGCAGGGCCGGATCAGCCCGCAGGACACCGGCCTGTGGGACGACGACCAGGCCGCGGCGTGGGCCCGGGTCGTCGCGTTCGTGCAGGGGCAGGGCGCGGCGGCCGGTGTCCAGCTCGCCCACGCCGGGCGCAAGGCGTCGACCTGGGCGATGGCGCTCAAGCGGGACGGGACCATCCCCGCGGCCGACGGGGGCTGGCCGCCCGTGGCCCCCTCCCCCGTCGCGTATCCCGGGCTCGACGTGCCGCACGAGCTGGCGCCTGAGGAGATCGCCGGGATCGTGGCGGCGTTCGGCGCCGCGGCCGGGCGGGCGGACCGGGCCGGCTTCGACCTCGTCGAGCTGCACGGGGCGCACGGCTACCTGATCCACCAGTTCCTCTCGCCGCTGTCCAACGTCCGCACCGACGCCTACGGGGGCTCGTTCGAGAACCGCACGCGGTTCCTCCGGGAGGTCGTCGTGGCGGTGCGGGAGTCCTGGCCGGCGGGCAAGCCCCTGTCCGTCCGGTTCTCGGGCAGCGAGTGGGCCGCCGGCGGATGGACGCTGGCGGAGACCGGGGAGCTCGCGCGGCAGCTCCGGCCGCTGGGGGTGGACCTCGTCGACGTCTCCTCCGGAGGGGTCGTGCCGCCGCAGGAGCGGATCACGGTCGGCCCCGGCTACCAGGTGGGGTTCGCCTCGGAGGTCCGGACGCTCTCCGGGCTGCCCACCGCGGCCGTCGGCATGATCACCGAGCCCGCGCAGGCCGAGCAGGTCCTCGCCGACGGCGGGGCGGACGTCCTGCTGTTCGGCCGGGTCGCGCTGCGCGAGCCCGCCTGGCCGCTGCGCGCCGCCGCCGAGCTCGGCGTGCCGCGGGACGACGCGCCGTATCCCACGCAGTACACGAAGGGCGCCTGGCCCCGGACCGACCCGGCACGGACGGCGGCACGAACGGCGGCACGGATTCCGGCACGGACACGAGGGAACGCGGACCGATGACATCTGTAGGGATCGTCTACCACAGCGGGTTCGGGCACACCGCCGCGCTCGCCCGGGCCGTCGGCGAGGGCGCGCTGTCGGTACCGGGGACCGCCGCGCGGCTGGTCTTCGCCGAGGACGCGGCCCGCGACCCGGACGCGCTCGGCGCCTACGACGCACTGGTCCTGGGCTGCCCGACCTACATGGCGGGTCCCTCGGCCCCGTTCAAGGAGTTCCTCGACGCCACGTCGGCCATCTGGCTGCGGCAGGGCTGGAAGGACAAGCTGGCCGCCGGGTTCACCACGTCCGGCGGGTACAGCGGCGACAAGCTCAGCACCCTGACGCAGCTGATGCTCTTCGCGATGCAGCACGGGATGGTCTGGGTGGGACTGGGCCTGCCGGACGGCGGTGGCTCCGGCACCGCCCCGCCCGACAGCCTCAACCGGCTCGGCGCGTACGCGGGCGCGATGGCGAAGTCCGATACCGACCTGGGTCTGGAGGGCACCCACGACAGCGACGTGGCGACGGCGGCGGCGCTGGGCAGGCGGGTGGCGGTCTGCGCGCAGCGCTGGCAACGCGAACCCGTTGTGTCACAGAAGGTCCCGCAGACGGAGAGGCCGGCGCGATGAAGGTCCTGGTGGTCGGAGGGGGCCCGGGCGGGCTGTTCTTCGGCATCCTGCTGAGGCGGGCCCGGCCCGACGTGGCGGTCCACGTCGTCGAGCAGAACCCGGAGGGCGCGAGCTACGGCTGGGGCATCGGGCTGACCGACTCCGCCCTCGACGCGCTGCGCCCCTCCGCCCCCGACGTGGTCGACGACCTCGCCGCCGACATCGACGTCACCGACCAGATGGAGGTCGGCCTCGACGGCGAGACCCTGCGCGTCACGGCGTCCGCCTTCTCCCGCACCGGCCGGATCCAGCTGCTGGCGACCCTGCAGCGCTGGGCCCGGGCCGAGGGCGTGACATTCGCCTTCGCGCAGCGGCTCGAGGACTCCGCCGAGCTCGCGGGCTGGGACCTCGTCGTGGGCGCGGACGGCGTCAACAGCCGAGTCCGGGACATCTACGCCGACGTGTTCAAACCGGAGATCAGCTTCGGCAACAACTGGTTCGCCTGGTACGGCACGTCGCGGCTGTTCACGGCGCCGTCGATCATCGTGCTGCGGCGGCCCGAGGGCGTCGCCGTCAGCCACGCCTCCCAGTACACCGCGGACCGCAGCAACTTCGTGGTCGAGCTGACCCCGCGGGTCTTCCGCTCCGGGGGTTTCGAGCACCTGGACGAGGAGGAGTCCCGGCGCCGCTGCGAGGCGATGTTCGCCGGCTCGCTCGAAGGGCACCCCCTCTACACGAACAAGTCGCTGTGGTTCCAGCCGAAGTTCGTCCGGTGCACGGGCTCCTGGAGCCACGAGAACGTGACGCTGCTGGGCGACGCGCTGCACACCGTCCACCCCTCGCTGGGCTCGGGGACCCGCTTCGCGATGCGGGACGCCGCCTACCTCGTCGAGGCACTGGCCGCCGCGGGCTGGGACGTGCCGCGCGGGCTGCGCGGCTACGAGGAGAGCCGGCGGGGCACCGCCGAGGCCTTCCAGCGTGCCGCGGTGCGCAGCATCGGCTGGTACGAGGGCCTGCAGAGCCGCCCGCCCCGCGACCTCACCACGATGACGCTCGAGTACATCATGCGGACCGGCCGGGTGCGCTACGAGGAGTTCCGCCGGAACAACCCGGAGATGATGCGGGCCTACGAGGAGCTGCGGTAGGAGCTCAGGGCCGGTGCGAACCGGGCACGGAGCGGGACCACAGCAGGCCCTCGACACCGTCGAGGAAGGTCGTGCTCACGGTCTCCGGATCGGCCAGGCAGCCGGCCGCCATCGCGCCGTCCCGGAGCATGACGAAGTGTCGGCCCGCGTTGCCCGCCGGGCCCTCGCCGACCCGGGAGAACAGGTCGGTCACGGCGCCGAGGAACCAGTCCCGGTGCTCGGCGACGCGCCGGCGCACGGGGTGCTCGGGATCGGGGTACTCGGCCGCGGCGTTGAGGAAGGCGCACCCGCGGAAGCCCTCGCGCCTGATGTCCGCTGCGATGTCCGAGGCGACGGCGCGGACGAGCTCCTCGGCCGGCCCGCCCGCCTCCTCGGTCCTCGCGAACCGGGCCCGCAGGCCGCGGTCGGCCGCCTCCAGGTAGGAGACGACCAGGTCCTCCTTGCCCGGGAAGTGCCGGTAGAACGTCGCCCGGGTCGTGTCCGCCTCGGTGATGATGCGGTCGACCCCGACCGAGTGCAGTCCCTCGGCGTAGAAGATCCGGCTCGCCGTGCCCAGGAGCCGCGACCGCGCCTCGGACGGACGTCCACTTGTGCTGCCCTTCATCACCTCACGGTATCAGAAAGAACGTTCGTTCTCGACCCGTTCGGGGGACGCCTCCTATGAGGCCGTCCACCCGCCGTCCAGCACGAACCGCGAGCCCGTGACGGAGGCGGCCTCCGGCGAGCAGAGGTAGGCGACCGCGGCCGCGACCTCCGCCGGCTCGATGAGCCGCTTGACCGCGGACCGCTGGAGCAGGACGGTCGACACGACCTCCTCCTCGTCGAGCCCGTGGACCCGGGCCTGGTCCGCCAGCTGCTTCTCCACCAGCGGCGTCCGCACGTACCCCGGGCACACGCAGTTGCTGGTCACCCCGTGCTCGGCGCCCTCGAGCGCGAGCACCTTCGACAGACCCTCGAGCCCGTGCTTGGCGCTGACGTAGGCCGACTTGTACGCGCTCGCCCGCAGCCCGTGCACGCTCGAGATGTTCACGATCCGGCCCCAGCCCTGCGCGTACATGTGCGGCAGCGCGGCCCTGGCCAGCAGGAACGGCGCCTCGAGCATGAGCCGCAGCATGAAGGCGAAGCGGGTCGGATCGAAGTCCTCGACCGGGGCGACGTGCTGGATCCCGGCGTTGTTGACCAGGATGTCGGCCTCGAGGCGCAGGTCGGCCAGCTCGTCGGTCCGGCTCAGGTCCAGGACCAGCGCCTCGCCCCCGATCCGCTCCGCCACCTGCGCGGCGCCGTCCGCGTCGACGTCCACGACCACCACGGACGCCCCGAGCTCGGCCAGCCGGGTCGCGGCCGCCGCGCCGATCCCGCTCGCCGCACCGGTCACGACCGCCCGGCGGCCGGTCAGGCCCCCGCTCACGACGTCGGCCCGGCGAACGGGTTCGCCGCGGTGTGGTGGTGGCCCCAGACGTCCGACGTCCCGAAGTCGTGCGGGACCCAGTCGTCGCCGACCTCGATCCCCCCGCACCCGATCTCGAGATGGAAGCCGCTGGGGTTGCGCACGTAGAAGGAGATCGCCTTGTCGTTCATGTGTCTACCCAAGCTGATGGAGATCGGCACCTCGTCGGCGAGGGCCCTGTCGTAGGAACGCCCGACGTCGTCGAGGGACTCGTGCTCGAGCTCGAGATGGTGGATGGACGGCGAGTCCGCCCTGGCCAGCGCGATGCTGTGGTGGGTCCGGTTGCACCGGTAGAAGTACAGGCCCGGCGCGCGGTAGTCGGTGAGCCGGAACTCCAGCACCGTCTCGTACAGGTCGCGCAGCTCCGCGAGGGCCGGCCCGGCCAGCACGAGGTGGCCGAGACCGGTGATCCCGCGCCCACCGTCCGCCGGACGGGCCGGTGCGGAACGCACCTTCGCCTCGCCGACGGCCAGCTCCACGCGGTAGCCGCCGGGGTCGGTGAACCAGCGGAGCCGGGTCGCGCCCCGCAGCTCCGCCTCCTCCGGGGTGCCGTCAGCGACGGGGTACCCGGCCTCCTCCAGCCGGCGGGTCAGCCGGTCGAGCTCGGCCGGTGAGTCGACGATCCAGCCGATCTGCCGGGGGACGTCCTCGGCGGCGGGATACAGCGCGAGGCGGTACCTGAACTCGTCCAGCTCGGCCAGCAGCACCTCCTGGGAACCGATCTTGTCCGCCGTGACACCGACGCCCAGCGTGCGGCCGAGCAGCTCGGTCCAGGCGTCGATGTCGGTGACGTCCAGCCCGACATACCCGAGTCTGCGGATGCCCACCGTGGCCCTACCCCTCGTCCGTCAGGAACTCGCGGACGATCCGGTTGAACTCCGGCGCCCGCTCGTACTGCACCCAGTGCCGGCAGCGCGGCAGGACCCGCAGCTCCGCGTCCGGGATGCCGTGCAGGATGGTCGGCGCCCAGGTCAGCGGGACGGTCTGGTCCTCGCGGCCCCACACCAGCAGCGTCCGGGCCTTGATCTTCGGCAGGTCGGGCGTGAGGTCGCCGAAGGTCGGCGGGATGGGCAGCTCGGGGTGCGCGCGCAGGCTCGACTCGTACCGCTCGTCGATCAGCGCGTCCGTCGCCAGTGCCTGGTCGAACACCATGAGCTTCACGAACTCGGCCATCGCCTCGCGCGAGGGCTTCTCCGCCGCCATGTAGTCGAACAGGTGCGCCAGCCCGACCGGCCACGGCGGGGCGTCGGTGGGGAGCACACCGCCCGGCGCCATGAGGACGAGCCGGCCGACCCGCTCCGGCGCGGTCACCGCGATCCGCATGGCGACGCCGCCGCCGTAGGAGTTGCCGACCAGGTGCGCCCGCTCGATCCCGAGGGCGGTCATCGCGCGCAGCACCCGCTCCGCGGCGTGGTGGATCAGCGGCTCGTCCGACTCCGGCCGGGGCGAGGCGCCCCAGCCCGGTAGGTCGACCACGATGTTGCGGTGGTCGGCGAAGGCGGGGACCGTCGCCCCGAAGTTGCTGGCCCCCGTCGCCCCGGGCCCCGAGCCGTGCAACCACACGACCGGATCGCCCGCACCGGACTCCGTGTAGGCGAGCACGCCGTCACCGACGTCCACGGTACTTGTCACTGTGACCTCACCGTCCCTGTGTATGTAACGCTCACTATAGACGGTCGGAGGGCGATCCGACAGCGACGAGACGTCCGGTCAGCGCCTTCTCGTGGCGTCGTTCACGATCCTCGCCAGCACCCGGCGCCGCTCCTCGGGGCTCTCGTTCGCCACGTCGCCCAGCATCAGGGCGATGGCCGACGGCACCGCCAGCCACCACGCCGCGAGCGCGCGGGCGACGTAGAGCAGGTGCGCCGGGGCGACGTCGGCCCGCAGGACCCCGGCAGCCTGCGCCCGGGCCACGGCGCCGACGTCCTGCGCGTAGTGCCCGGACCGCTCCTCGGCCGCCGCCACCGACGCCCGGTCGGCCTGCAGCGGGTCCGGGTCGAGCCCCTCCCAGAGCAGCAGCCGCAGGTAGTGCGGGTAGGTCCGGTGGTACTCGAACACCCGCCCGGCGAACTCTCCCAGGTCCGCGGCCTGCTCGTCGGTCAGCGGGACCGCGGCGGCGAGCCTGGTCATCTCCTGCTCCAGCACGGCGGCGAACAGCTTCTGCTTGCTGCCGAAGTACTGGTAGATGCGCTCCTTGTTGACCCCGGCCGCGGCGGCGACCCGGTCCACCCGGGCGCCGAGGGGGCCGTGCCGGCTGTACTCGACCACCGCGGCGTCCAACAGCAGCTGCTTCGTGCGAGCGGTGTCCCAGGCCACCGCCCGACGGTACCAATCTCCAACTGACGAGTTGCAATCGTCCCGGCTCCGGAGCAGAATCCAACTCGCCAGTTGTAGTTTCGACCGCCGGAGATGACCGTGACCAGCTCAGCGACCAGGGCGACCGTCGAGGACCTCTTCGCGGAGGTCTCCCGGACCGGATTCGGTGCGGGCTTCCAGGATCGGCTCTCCGACGATCTCGTCTTCACCGTCACCGGTACCTCACCGCTGGCCGGGCGCTACCCGAGCAGGGCGGAGTACCAGGAGAAGGTGCTGGCGCGCCTGCACGAGCGCGTGGCCACCCCGATCCGCCCGACCGTCGAGCAGGTGCTCGTGGACGGCGAGTGGGCGACCGTGCTCTTCCGGACCGAAGGGGTCCGCGGGCACAACGGCGCCGACTTCGGCATGCGGTACTGCTGGGTGCTGCGCGTCGTCGACGACCTGGTCGTCGAGATCACCGGCTTCTACGACAGCACGAAGATGCTCGACCTGTTCGCCTGACCCCTGTTCGTGCCGGACGAAGGAGTGCGCACGATGATCATCGAACGCGACGTGGCCGTGCCGTGCGACGACGGCACGGTGCTGCGAGCCGACGTGTTCCGCCCGGACGGGCCGGACCCGGTTCCCGTCGTCATGACGCTGGGCCCCTACGGGAAGGGGGTGCGGTACGAGGACGGCTACGCCCCGCAGTGGAACTGGCTGGTCACGACCTACCCGCAGGTGCTGCCCGGGTCCACCCGCTCGTTCATGACGTGGGAGACCGTCGATCCGGAGACCTGGGTGCCGTGGGGCTACGCCGTCGTCCGCGTCGACTCGCGCGGTGCGGGCCGCTCCCCCGGCCGGCTGGACATCTTCTCCCCGCGCGAGGTCCGCGACTACCACGACGCGATCGAGTGGGCGGGCACGCAGCCGTGGAGCACCGGCAAGGTCGGCCTGAACGGGATCTCCTACTACGCGATCAACCAGTGGCTGGTCGCGGCCCAGCAGCCACCGCACCTGGCCGCCATGATCCCGTGGGAGGGCGCCGCGGACTTCTACCGCGACTGGGCACGCCACGGCGGGATCATGAGCAACGGCTTCACCGAGACCTGGTACCCCCGGCAGGTGCTGTCCGTGCAGCACGGCAACCCGGACGGGCTCGTCGACCCGTGGACGGGCGAGCGGGCCACCGGCCCGGAGAGCCTCACCGCGGACGAGCTGGCCGCCCGCCGCGGCGACCCGATCGCCGACGTCCTGGCCCGCCCGCTCGACGGCGACTTCTACCGGGAGCGCTCCGCCGACTGGTCGGCGGTGACCGTCCCGTTCCTCAGCGCCGCCAACTGGGCCGGCTACGGGCTCCATCCCCGTGGCAACTTCGAGGCCTTCACCCGGGCCGCCTCCGCGCAGAAGTGGCTCGAGGCGCACCCGGGCCGGCACGAGGAGTGGTTCTACCTCGAGCAGGGCATGGCGCTGCAGAAGCGGTTCCTCGACCACTTCCTGAAGGGCGAGGACAACGGCTGGGACCGCGAGCCGCCCGTCCTGCTGCACGTCCGCAGGCCGTTCACCACCGAGGTCGAGCCGCGGCCCGAGCAGGAGTGGCCGCTCGCGCGCACCCGCTGGACCCCGATCCACCTGTCGGCCGCCGACACCGCGCTGCGGTGGGACGCACCGGGGGAACCCGCCGCCGTCACCTTCGGGGCGGCCGGGGAGCCGGTCACCTTCGTGTCGGCCCCGCTGGACGCCGAGACCGAGCTGACCGGGCCGCTGGCGGCCACGTTGTTCGTGTCGTCCTCCACCGCGGACGCCGACCTGTTCCTCACCCTCCAGGCGTTCGCCCCGGACGGCCGGGAGGTGGAGTTCCCCGGCACGATCGACCCGCACACCCCGCTCGCACAGGGCTGGCTGCGGGCCTCGCACCGCAAGCTCGACCCGGCGCTGAGCCTGCCCCACCGGCCCTACCACAGCCACGACGAGCGGCAGCCCCTCGAACCCGGCGAGGTGTACCGGGTGGAGGTCGAGATCTGGCCGACCTGCGTCGTGCTGCCGGCCGGCTACCGGGTGGCGCTGCAGGTCGGTGGGCACGACTTCGAGCGCGAGCCCCCCGAGGACCCCAACGAGGCGTGGGTGTCGCGGGGCTCGGGTCCGTGGCTGCACACGCATGCGGAGGACCGGCCCACCGCGGCCTTCGCCGGCGAGACGACCATCCACACCGGTGGCGGGACCGCGTCGGCACTGTTGCTGCCGATCGTCCCGCCGCGCGACGGGAAGGACACCCCGTGACCGAGACCGGATCGCTCGAGGAGCGGCTGCGCGTCGTCGAGGACCGGCTGGCGATCTACACCGTGCTGGCCGCCCACCCCATGAGCGCCGACCTGGGCGAACGGGCCTTCGTCGAGTCGATCTACACGCCGGACTTCGTCTTCGACCGCGGCGCCGGCCTGCACGGGGCGGGGAGCCGGGACGAGATGGTCGACCTCGTGGAGAACGACGCCCACCGGGCCGCGATCGCCGGCGGCCTCGCGCACTTCGCGAGCCTGCCGCTCGTGGAGCTCGACGGCGACGCCGCGGTGGCGACCTCCTACCTCGCGTTCCTCACCCCGGACCCGCAGGGCGACGAGCGCGAGCTGCCCAACCACGGCCGCTCGACGGGCTTCCGCATCCATCGCGTCGTCGCCAACCGCTGGACCCTGGTCCGCGAGGCCGGCCGTTGGACCGTCACCTCACGCACGGTCCTGCCGATGGACGGCAGCGGGCCGGCGCTGGAGATGCTGCGCCGGACCGCCGGCTACTTCGCCGATCGCTGAGGGCCTCCGGACGATCCGTGGCCGCGCCGCTCGGCGAGGCCGCGGATCATCTCCACGAACGGCGCCACGTGCGAGCTGTAGCTCATGCCGTCGAAGCTGTTGGTCACCGCGAGCCCGTCCGTGACCGCCCGCCCCAGCACGGCGAGCTGGTCCACGAACTCCGCCTGCTCCGCCCCGAAGATCGGGGTCAGCGCGGACACCCAGGACGCGTGCGCGTAGTCCCGGATGCGCCGCACCGTGTCCCCCACCAGCTCGGTGTCCTTGTGCGAGCCGACGCTGATGGCCAGCAGCAGCCGCAGGTACTCCGGCCGCTGGTCCAGCGAGCGGCACGCCGCCGTGAACCAGGCCTCGAACCGCTCCAGCGGGTCGCCGGGGCCGTACGAGGTCGGGTCCGGGAAGGCCGCGTGGAGCTCGCCGAACGTGCGGTCGAGCAGCGCGGCGAGCACGCCCAGCTTGTTGCCGAAGTGGTAGTAGATCGAGCTGGCGGGCAGCCCGGACCGCGCGCACAGGTCCGAGATCACCATGCCGTCGTAGCCCCGGCTCGCGATCAGCTCCCTGGCGGCGTCGAGGATCAGCTCGCGGCTGCTCGCGGTGGCCACGGACCGATCAGCCGATGCCGAACCCGAACCCTTGGCCACGACGCCATGATAGGCGCGCAGGCCCGCGGCCGGAGAACGACGGCCGCTCACCACACCACCTCCACCCGGCCGGGCTCGTGGAACATCGCCCCGTCCGTGTCCCCGGTCCGCGCCCCCGGTGCCGGCGCAAGCCGCGGCATCCGCTCGACCAGCGCCGCCAGCACGCAGGAGATCTCCGTGCGGGAGAGCTCGGCGCCGAGGCAGTGGTGGATGCCGGAGCCGAACGCGAGGTGCCGGCGGGCCGTCGGGCGGTCCAGGACGAAGTCGGCCGCGTCCGCGCCGAACACGGACTCGTCGAGGTTCGCGGACTCCAGGCCGAGCAGGATCCGCTCCCCCGCCGCGACGGGCTCGCCGCCGATGTCACCCGGCGTACCCACGGTCCGCAGCACGCCGCGCAGCGCGGTCGCGTGCCGCAGTCCCTCCTCCCGCGCCCCCTCGACCAGGGCGGGATCGGCCACCAGCGCCGCCCACCGGCCCGGATCGACGAGCAGCTGCGCCACCGTGGAGCCGATCGTGAACGCCGTCGTCTTCAGCCCGGCGACGAAGACCTGCCACGCGTGGAAGGCGACCTCCCGGTCGGACAGGGCCCGGCCGTCGACCCGCCCCCGGGCGAGCAGGCCGATCACGTCGTCCGTTGCAGGGCCCGCCCGCCGCTCCCGGGCGGCGGCGGCGAAGTACTCCTCGATCCGCGTCCAGACCGGCGTCCCGACGAAGGGGGCCGGCAGGGCGTCGGAGATCTCCTGCGACAGGCGGGTGATCTCGCCGGCGTCGGCGGCGGGGACACCGACGAGCCGGGCGATCACCCGGGAGGTCAGCGGGAACGCCAGGTCGCCCACGATCTCGGCGGGCCCGCCCGGGGGCAGGCCGTCGAGGATCTCGTCGACGATCGCCCGGATCCACGGCGCGGCCCCGGTGATGGCCGACCGGGTGAAGGCCGGGCGGAGCAGCGCGCGCAGGGCGGTGTGGGCGGGCGGGTCGCTCTGCGTGATCAGCAACGGGTGCCGGCCCACGCCGCTGTCGTCGCCGCTGTCGTCGAGGACGAAGTTGCCGTGGTTGCTCAGGGTCCCGGGATCGAGCAGCGCCTCCCGCACCAGCTCGTGCCGCCCGACGAAGCCGGGACCGGGTCCGGCCCGGTGTACCGGGCACCCGCCCCGCAGGCGCGCGAGCTCCTCGCGCACCTGCCCGAGCGGGCCCCCGGCCAGCGGGTCGAACGGGGCGAGCGCCTCGCCGGCCGTCATGCCCAGCTGCGGTAGTCGTCGTCCGGCAGTGGGTGGTCCACCGGCACGACCCGGGAGTAGACGGCCGTGAGGCAGCCCGGGCACAACAGCTGCCGGAACACCACCTCGGCGTCGACGTAGACCGACGGGTCCCGCCAGATGTGCGGGCCGGCCTCGGTCGGCGCCGCGTCCCGGCGGGCCAGCGCGGCCACGAACGCTCCGCCCGCGAGCGCGCCGAGCCCGGTGCCGCAGTGCGTGCACGCGACGGTCCGGTCACCCCCGCTCTCCAGCACCGCGAGGTTGTCGTCGAGCCGGCGGGATCCGGCGAGGCCCGGCTCGGTGACGGGCAGGGGGGCCGCGTCGGGCAGCCCGGCGCCGGTCGCCCGGCGCCGGCGCAGCTTCTCCCGGGCCTCGCCGGTCGCGGTGGCGTCCACCTCGCCGCCGGCCACGACCACGCCGTAGACCTCCCGCGCGGCGTCCGCCGAGACGCGCACGGCCACCACGTCGTCCCGCACGCTGTCGGCGGGGCGCAGCAACGGGTCCCCGTAGCCGCCACCCGCCTGCCAGTGCAGGTAGAGGGCGTCCCCGGCGCCGAGGGTCGAGGTGCCCTCGCAGGGCAGTACCTCGATCTCGCCGCCCAGCTCGTCGAGCGCGCCGGGGATGGCCGAGGCGTCGGCGAGCTGCGGCACGCCGATCCCCCGCACCACCAGGTCCAGCTGCGAGTTCCCCGGATAGCCCCCGGCGAGCCCCACGTTCTGGTTGGCCACCTTGCCCGTGCCCGACACGACCAGCGACATCGTGCCGTCCTGGTCCGGGTGCTGCACGTAGCAGACCGAGCCGCTCATCCCGCCCCGCTGCCGGCCGGGGCCGCCGGAGTCGGTCTGCTCCCGGCGCCACAGCGCGACGAGCGGGTACAGGTACTCGGTCATCTCGACGTCGGGGGCCCGGGCCGAGGGGATGATCAACCGGCCGCCGGTGTCGACGCCGTCGTGGCTGACCTGGGCGCCGTAGCCGCCGGCCATGACGTCGAAGACCGGTGAGACGAAGCCCTTGCTGCCGCCGCCGCGGACGTCCACACCGGACACGACGCAGAGGTCCGTGGTGCCGTTGCAGATCGACTGCACGTCCGAGCGGCGGTCCGGTTCCGCGTCGAGCATCTTGGCCAGCACCTCGGCGACCAGGTTGCCCGCGCCCCAGGCCGGGCCGAAGGGGCCCTTGCCCACCGCGGCCGGGAAGGACGCGTTGGTGATCGTGTCCTCGTCGGTGACGATCTCGAAGCAGCGCATGAGCCCGCCCGCCGCCCAGGGGATGTCCCCGGCCAGCAGCGGCAGCATGGTGAACACGATCCCGGCCCGCAGCCCCGGGTAGGGACAGTTGATGATGCCGGTCTGTCCCGCCGTCCCGCGGAAGTCGAAGACGAGCTTGTCGCCCTGCTTGGTCATCGCCACCCTGATGGCGTGCAGGCCGCGGTCCCCGGAGCCGGACTGCTCCTGGTAGCCCACGGCGCTCCAGGTGCCCTCGGGCAGGGTCCGGAGCTTGGCCCGCAGCCGGTGCTCGGCGTCGTCCATCATCCGGCGCATCACGGCCTTGACCGTGTCCGCGCCGTACTTGTCGATCAGCCGCAGGATCTGCTCGGCCGCGTTCTTGTTCGCGGCGACCTTGGCGCGCAGGTCGAGCCCGACCATGTGGGGCAGCCGCGAGCGGCGCACCCAGGCGTCGGCCACGTCCCGCTGCAGGACCCCGCCGCGCACGACCTTGATCGGCGGGGTGGGGAGCGCCTCGCCGAAGACGTCCTGCGCGGCGGGGTCGAAGGACCCGGGCCGGGGGCCACCGAGGTCGACCTGGTGGGCGATGGCCGTCGTCCAGCCGAAGAGCTTGCCCTCGTGGAAGATCGGCGCCAGGATCGCGGCGTCGTTCTGGTGCAGGCCGCCGCCGATCCACGGGTCGTTGCACAGGAACATGTCGCCCTCCTCGATGCCCGGGTTGTCCGCGCGGTGGCGCAGCGTCCAGACGATCGCGAGGTCCATGGAGCCGATGAGGCCGATGTTGTACGTGCCGACCTGGACCTGCTCGCCCAGCTCGTCGCAGATGGAGAAGTTGAAGTCGTTGGACTCGGTGACGACGTGCGAGCCGGACATCCGGCGCAGCGTCTCCCCCATCTCCTGGGTGATGGCCCACAGCCGGTGCCGGACGACCTCGTAGGTCAGGGCGTTGACGTCCCCGGTCCCCGCGGCGTCGTCCAGGGTGTGCAGCGGGAGGTTCGGCGAGATCTGGGCGAGCAGCTCGGCGCGCGGCACGGGCCGGCTCGTGAACTCGTCCGCCCCGGGGATCTTCGATGGCATCAGGACCGTCCTCCGTCGTAGCGCAGCACGAGATTGCCGAGCCGGTCCACCCGGCCGGTGACGCCGTCGGGCACGACGACCACGGTGGTCGGCACGTCGACGACGGCCGGCCCGACCAGCTCGTGGCCCGCGCGCAGCCGGGCGTAGTCGTACACGGGGGTGGCCACGAACCCGATCTGCGAGTCGAGGCACACCTGCCGTTCCTCGAGCAGGGCCGCCGACGGGTCCGCGCTCTCCGCCTCCGGGATGTCCGGCAGGACGATCGGGAAGCCCAGGCCCGCGCGGGCGCGCATCCGGTAGGTGATCGCCTGCACGCCGGCCTCGCGGAAGCCCGCGCCGGAGCCGTTGATCCGCTCGTACTGCTCCTCGAAGCGCTCGACGATCTCGTCGCCGGAGCCCTCCGTGATCTCGGTGTCGGGCAGCGTCACCGCGAGCTCGTTGACCTGCATCGAGTAGCGCAGGTCGATCTCGCGCGCCAACGTGACGTCGTGGAACTTGACCTTCTGGCGGTCCAGTGCCCGCTGCAGGTCCGCCTCCAGGCGGTCGAAGTGCGCCCCGAGGACCGTGTGGTCCACCGGGAACGCCGACGGGTCCGACAGCTCGGCGCTGATCGCGACGTCGGAGGCGGCGAGCCCGTAGGCGGAGAACGCCGAGGCCACCGGGCCGAGCGGGACGACGACCTCGGCCACCCCGAGATCGCGGCAGTAGCCGGCGCAGTGCGCGGGGCCGGCCCCGCCGAAGGCGTAGGCCACGAAGTCCCGCGGGTCGTACCCGGCCTGGACCACGGCCCGGCGGAGCAGGTCGCCGGCCTGGGCGTTCTGCACCTCGTGGATCGCGATGGCGGCCTCGTCCACGGTGAGGCCGAGCGGCTCGGCGACGTGCTCCCGGATCGCCTCGCGCGCCAGGTCCTTGCGGAGCGGCTTGCGCCCGCCGAGCAGGCCGCGCTCGCTGAGGATGCCCAGGACGAGGTTGGCGTCGGTGTTCGTGGGCCGGGTACCGCCGTTGCCGTAGCAGGCCGGGCCGGGCACGGCCTCCGCGCTCTGCGGGCCGAGCCGCAGGTTGCCGCCGGCGTCGACGGACGCGAGCGCGCCGCCGCCCGAGCCGATCGTGTGCACGCGGATGGTGGCCGCGTTGATCGGGAACTGGTTGACGATCGAGCCCGGCGCCATGACCGGCTCCCCGTCGACGATCAGTCCGGCCAGGAAGGTGGTGCCGCCGACGTCGGTGGTGATGACGTTGCGGTGCCCGAGCTGCCCGGCGAGCCGCTGGCCGCCGATCACCCCGCCGGAGAGCACGGACCCGACGGTGGTGATGGCGTGCTCGGGCGCCCGGTCGGCGGTGATCGTGCCGCCCTCGCTCTGCATGACGAGCAGCGGGCCCTTGAGCCCGCCCTCCTCCAGCTGCCGCTGCAGCGGGGTGAGGTACGTCCGCAGCCGCGGGCCGACCTGGGCGTTCATGATCGTCGTCGAGGTGCGCGAGAACTCCCGGATCCGGGGGCTGACCTCGCACGACAGCGTGACGTACAGGCTCGGGTCGATCTCGTGGACGATCTCCCGGACCCGCCGCTCGTGGTCCCCGTTCTTGAACGACCACAGCAGACAGACGGCGATCGCCTCGACGCCCTGGTCCACCAGCGCGCGGGCGACCCGGCGCACCTCGTCCTCGTCGAGCGGGACCAGGACCCGGCCGGCGTGGTCGATGCGCTCGGTGACCTCGAGCGCGCGGTGCTTCGGGATCAGGGGCGCGGGCTTGCGCTGGCGCAGGGTGTCCTGGATCTCGTGCGCGGAGCGGCCCAGCGTGCGGCCCTCCGCGTTCATGATGTAGATCGAGTCCCGGTGGCCCTTGGTGGCGATCAGCCCCACGTCGGCCACCGAGCCCTGGACCAGCGCGTTGATGGACGCCGTGGTGCCGTGGGCGATGTAGTCCGTCTGCGCCAGCATCTCGCCGACGCCGATCCCCAGCTCCGCCGCGAGCTCCTCGATGGCCCGCATGACGCCGACCTCGCGCTGGGGCGGGGTCGTCGGGGTCTTCGCCGAGACGATCCGCCCGGCGCCGTCCGAGGCGACGGCGTCGGTGAAGGTCCCCCCGACGTCGATGCCGAGTGCGTATGGCATGTGCTGCCTCTCCTGGTTCCTACCGCTGGTGGGCGGCGGCGCGCCCGGTGACTGTCCGCAGCAGCTCGTCGGGCCGGCCCTCGGCGCCGCCCATCCAGGCGACGTGCTGGTCCGGCCGCACGAGCAGCAGGGGTGTGGGATAGCGATCGGGCCCGTGCCCGGGCACGTCCACCACGGTGAGCGGGACGCCCAGCGCGACCGCGGCGTCCGTCCACGGCACCGTGTCGGTGGTCTCGTCCGTCCGCAGCAGGGTGAGGTCCGGCCCGAGCGCGTCGAACAGCGCGCGGCCGTCGTCGAGCCAGGCGTGCGGCAGCCGGAACCCGACCTTCGCCTCGTTCCCGTAGCCGCCCATGCTCATCGCCTGCTCCTCGCCGCCGACCACGAGCGGCGACGACGCGTAGTGGTAGCCGAAGCTGAAGCCGTCGGGCGAGTAGCGGGAGGGCTCGGTGACGGCCAGCCGCTCGGCGAGCGCGGCGCGGGCGGCCTCACCCTCCGCGCCGGGCAGGTGGATGTCCGGCGAGACCCCGGCGAGGGAACGCTTGGCCGCCAGGCCCACCGCGTTCGCGAACTGCTCGCCGACCGGTCCGCGTTCGAGCTCGTAGGCGTCGAGCAGCTCCGGCGGCGCCCAGCCGTGGTGCACCGCGGCCAGCATCCAGCCCAGCGTCGACGCGTCCTGGATGCCGGTGTTCATGCCGAAGCCGCCGACGGGGATCCAGATGTGGGCGGCGTCCCCGGCCAGGAACACCCGGCCCTCGCGGTAGCGCTGGGCGACGAGCTGGCGCCCGGTCCAGCGCACGGTGCCGATCACCTCGTGCTCCACGGGCCCGCCGACGACGTCCGCCAGCAGCTGCGCGGGATCCTCGGCGTCGGTGTCGTGGTCCGGCGGGAACGCGACGTGGCTGAGCCAGCGGTCGCCCCCGTCGATGGCGATGAGCGAGGCCATCCGGCCGCCGCCGTAGGTCCAGTAGGTCCAGGCCCGGTCCGGGGCGGCGAGCCGGCCCAGCTCCGGGGAGCGGACGAACGTCGAGACGAACTTCTGCAGGGCGTCCACGCCCTGGTAGCGGATGCCGAGCTGCCGGCGGACCGCGCTGTGCGCGCCGTCGCACCCGATCACGTACCCGCAGCTCAGCACCCGGGTCCGGCCGTCGGTCTCGACGACCGCCTCGACCCGGTCGGGGAACGGGCGCAGCTCGACCAGGCGCGTACCGCGTTCGACGGTCACCCCCGGGAGTCCCCGCGCATACCGTTCGAGGATCGGTTCGAGGTAGAGCTGGGAGATCCGGTGCTGTGGCTCCGGCGTGGGCCACTCCTCCCGGCCCTTCCCTGCCAGCACCTCCCCGGAGGAGGGCAGGTCGATCCGGAAGACCTCCTCACCGCGCAGGGTGGTGCGGTACTGGACGGAGGTCGGGAAGTCCTCCGGGAGGCCGGCGCGGCGGACCTCGTCCGCCACCCCGAGCCGCCGGAAGATCTCCATCGACCGGGCCGAGGTGGTGTTGCACCGCGGGTTCACCGGTCGCTCGGTCGTCTCCTCGACGACGAGGCTCGGCACGCCGCGGCGGGCGAGCTCGATGGCGAGGCTGAGGCCGGTGGGCCCCGCCCCGACGATCAGGACGCCGGTGTCGGTCCCGGTCGTGCCGTTGTCTTCGTGGTTCATGCGGTCAGGAACTCCCCAACGACGGTGCAGAACTCGTCCGGCCGGTCGACGTGGATCCAGTGGCCGGCGCCCGCGACGACCCCGAGGCTCCCACACGGGAGCGCCTCGGCGAGCCGCGCGGAGATCTCGGGCGGGCCGACCCGGTCGCGCTCCCCGTGCAGGGCGAGGACCGGCGTGGGCACGGTGGCCGGATCGACCGGTGGCTCGGCGCCGGTCTCGAACATGGAACGGAAGGCCTTCTCGGCGCCGGGTCGCAGCGCCTGCTCCAGCCGCAGCTCCGCGAGATCGTCGAGGAGCTCGGTGTGCTCGCTCTCGTCGGCGACGAGGCGGGCGAGCGTGCCGCGCATGGACTCCCTGGTGGGGTCGTCGTAGAACGGCACGGTGCGGGGTGCCGGGCCGGTGCCCGCCCCGCCCATCAGCACGGCCCGCTCGACCCGCTCGGGTGCGACCGACAGCAGGGCCAACGCGGCCGCACCGCCCGCCGCCGAGTTGCCGAGCAGGTGCACGCGGGACAGCCCGTGCTCGTCGAGCAGGTCCAGCACCTGGCCGGCCCGGGCCCGCGCCCAGGCGACCGGCCCGTGCAGCTCCCCCGCGTCCGCGATCCGCGAGCCGAAGCCGAGCAGATCGGGCGCGAGGCAGTCGAACTCCTTCTCGAACCGGGGCAGGACGCTCGCCCAGTTGCTGGCGGCGTCCACCCCCGGCCCGCCACCGTGCAGCAGGAGCAGGACAGTGCTCACGACAGCTCGGCCAGGAACGTCTCGGCGTCCGTGACCCGGGACGACGTGAGGCTCATGATCCGCAGCGCGGCCGTGTGCATCTCCTCGGCGGGCATCGGGCCGAACCCGAGGTCCGGGTAGTCGCACGACGCGGTGGCGTCGGCGAGCACCACGGAGCGGAACCCGCGCTCCAGGGCACCGCGCGCGGTGCCGAGCACGCAGCACTCGGTCGTCATGCCGGTGAGGACCAGGGTGTCGATGCCCAGCCCGCGCAGCACGATCTCCAGGTCGGTGGCGTAGAACGAGTTGTACCGGTGCTTCTTGATCACCAGCTCGCCGTCCTGGGGGGCGACCTCCAGGTAGATCTCCACGCCGTGCTCGCCGTCGACCAGCGCCTGGCCCGCCCCGACGGGCGGGTACAGGTCGCGGTGGATGCCCATGTCCGCCCCGCCGCGCCGGTGCACGTGCGCGGGGTAGATGACCGGCATGCCGGCGGAGCGGGCCGCGTCGAGCACCTTCTGGAGGGTCGGCAGGATGCGCCGCCCCTCGGGGAACTCCAGCGGCGCGCCCTCCTCCACGAAGTCGTTCTGCATGTCGATGACCAGCAGCGCGGTGCGCGCGGGATCGATCGTGGGTGCGCTCACGAGAACCTCCTCCTGGTGTGGTGGGCCGTACTCAGGCCTGGCTGGTGGTGCCCTCGACCGCGGGCGCCACCGGCGCCCGCGGGGCGGTGGTCTGCGAGCGGGCGATCCAGGCCAGGGCGAGCGTCGCGACCGCACCGACGACGGCGAAGATCGCGAAGAACCGGAACATCGACGCCGGCGCCCAGCCCGCCTGCAGCAGGAACCCGGCGAGCAGCGGCGAGAAGACGGCCCCGAGCCGGCTCACCGCCACCGCGATGCCGAGCGCGGTCGCCCGGGACTCGGCCGGGTAGATGATCGGGACGATCACGTTGATGCCCGACACCGTGCCGTTGAGCAGCAGGCCGACGAGTACTCCGACGATCAGCGCCGTGGCCAGCGCCCCGAGCGAGAACGAGTACAGCAGCAGGGCCAGCGCCCCCAGCCCGAAGTACGCGGCCGTGAGCTTGCGGGGCTCGATCCGGGTGGCCAGCACGCCGAGCAGCGCCGCACCGCACACGCCGCCGATGCTGAACAGCACCCCGCCGCTGATGCCCTGCTGGGCGGACAGGCCCGCCTGCAGCAGCAGGGTCGGCGTCCAGGAGCTGCCGAAGTAGAAGACGGTCTGGGCGGCGATGAAGGCGATCCAGACCAGGACGGTCCGCAGCGCGTTGCGCCCCTGGAACAGGGACTCGAGGGCGACCTTCCGCGGTGCCGACGACGCGGCCGGGAGCTCCTCGACCGGGGCGTGACCGATCTGGACGAGGATCCGGTTCAGCCGGGCGAGGGCGTCGCGCGGCCGGGCGGCGATCAGGTAGTCCATCGACTCCGGCAGGGACCGCAGCCCGACCAGGAACAGGATCGCCGTGGCCACGGCACCGAGCACGAACACCGCGCGCCATCCGAACGGGCCGATCAGCAGGCTGGCCGCGACACCGGCGATGATGGCGCCGAGCCCGTAGCCGCAGGTGATCAGTGCGACGGACAGGCCGCGGCGCTTGTGGCTCGAGTACTCGGAGGCCAGGACCGGCAGGCAGGCCGCCATCAGCCCCACCGCGATGCCGGTGACCACACGCGTGGCGACGAGCTGGCCGAAGTTCTGGGCGAACGCCGCCGCGAGCATGCCGAGCGAGGCCAGCACGAGCCCGCCCAGGACGAGCTTGCGCCGGCCGACCCGGTCGGCCAGCGGGGCCAGGAACAGCGCCCCGAACGCCATGCCGGCGAGGCCGCTGCTCAGCAGGACCCCGACCAGCGAGGCCTGCAGGCCCCATTCCTTGGTGATCGTCGGACCGACGAACGACGTGACCAGGAGGTCGAACCCGTCGACCAGGTTCATCACGAGACACAGCGCGACCGCTCTGGTCTGCGCTCTGCTCATGGGCGCGCTCTTGACCTGCTCGAGAATGCTCAAGGGAACCTCGCTTCGTTGCGACGCAGGAACCGGGCCGCACGACGGTGTGGCGCGGGAGTGGTGGAGGCCTTGCGGGCACGCACGGTCAATCTCTGTATGTAACGCTCACTCTACAACCTCCCCTTCGGCGTGACCAGCCCCTCCTCACCCAAAAGGGATAGAACGTTCGGTCTTGACTTCTCGGGGGACCTCTGCCAGTGTTCTCGACAGAACGTTCTTTCCGCTTCGAACGTCCCGACGGCGCAGTCGCACCCGCCGCAATCCCTCTCGCCCAAGGAGAATCTCGTGACCACTGCCGTCTCCCCCACCGCCGCCGGGTTCGCGCCCGCGCTGCGGCGCCTGTACTTCGTCCGGTTCGGGTTCGCCGTCGTGTGGGCGATCCTGCTGTTCCTGACCGGCAAGGAGTTCGGCGCCGTGGCCGCCGTCCTGGTCGTGCTCTACCCGCTGTTCGACGCGGGCGCCGCGGTCGTCGACGCGCGGTCCTCGCGGGCCAGCTCCTCCGCCGCCGGGCTCTACGTCAACATCGCGATCAGCCTGCTCACCGCGATCGGCCTGGGCATCGCCGCCGCCTCCGGCGTCCCCGCGGTCCTGCGGATCTGGGGCGCCTGGGCCTTCGTCGCCGGCCTCATCCAGCTGATCGTCGGCATCAGGCGCCGCGCGCTGGGCGGCCAGTGGCCGATGATCCTCAGCGGCGGGCTCTCCGTCGTCGTCGGCGTGTCGTTCGTCCTCAGCGCCGGCCAGGCGAATCCCTCGCTGGTGGGCATCGCCGGCTACGCCACCCTCGGCGGCATCTTCTTCCTCGTCTCGGCGCTGCGCCTCGGCCGCGCCGCCCGCACCACCACTCCGGAGCAGTGACATGAGCGCCGACATGAGCACCACCACCCACACCACCTTCGACGTCGTCGTGATCGGCGCGGGGCCGGTGGGCGAGAACGTCGCCGACCGGATCGTCCGCAGTGGACTGACCGCGGCCGTGGTCGAGCGCGAGCTCGTCGGCGGCGAGTGCTCCTACTGGGCCTGCATGCCCACGAAGGCGTTGCTGCGCAGCACGTCCGCGCTGCGCGCCGCGAGCAGGCTGCCCGGCGCCCGGGAGGCGATCACCGGCGGCGTCGACGTGGCGGCCGTGCTCGGCCGTCGCGACGGCTTCGCCTCGAACTGGCGCGACGACGGCCAGGTCGCCTGGCTCGACTCGGCCGGCATCCCGCTGTTCCGCGGCCACGGGCGGCTGGCCGGCCCCCGCGTCGTCGAGGTGACCAACGCCGACGGCGGCGTCGTCACCCTCACCGCCCGGCACGCCGTGGTCGTCGCCACCGGCAGCAGCGCGCTGCTGCCGGACCTCCCCGGTCTGCGCGAGGCCGCGGCGTGGTCCAGCCGCGAGGCCGTCTCCGCCACCTCGGTCCCCCGCCGGTTCGGCATCGTCGGCGGTGGCGTGGTCGCCAGCGAGATGGCCACGGCGTTCGCCGCGCTGGGGAGCACCGTCACCGTGCTCGCCCGCGACGGGGTGCTGCCCACCAACGAACCCTTCGTCGGCGAGCGGGTCGTGGCCGAGCTCCGCGAGGCGGGTGTCGCGGTGCACGAGGGCGCCGAGGTCACCGCGGTCCGCCGCGACGACGACGGCGAGGTGCACCTCACCGTGGCCGACGGTGCCGAGTTCGTCGTCGACGAGGTCCTCGTCGCGATCGGCCGCGTGCCGAACACCCAGGACATCGGCCTGGACACGGTCGGCCTGAAGCCCGGCTCCTGGCTCACGGTCGACGGCAGCCTGCGGGTTCTCGACGAGTCCGGCGCGCCGCTCGGCGACGGCTGGCTCTACGCGGCGGGCGACGCCAACCGGCGGGCGCTGGTGACCCACCAGGGCAAGTACCAGGCCCGCGTCGTCGGCGACATCATCACCGCCCGCGCCCGCGGGCTCGGGATCGACGACCGGCCGTGGGGCAGGCAGGCGCTCACCGCCGACGAGCGGGCCGTGCCGCAGGTCGTGTTCACCGAGCCGGAGGTCGCCTCGGTCGGGCTGACCGCGGCCGGCGCCGCGGCAGCGGGCCTGCGCACCCGCGTCGTCGACTACGACCTCGGTGCGGTCGCCGGGTCCGTCCTGCACGCCGAGGGCTACCGCGGCCAGGCCCGGATGGTCGTCGACGAGGACCGCGGCGTGCTCGTCGGGGTGACCTTCGTCGGCCCGGACGTCGCCGAGCTCCTGCACGCCGCGACGATCGCCGTCGCCGCCGAGGTCCCGCTCGCCCGCCTGTGGCACGCGGTCCCCGCCTTCCCGACGGTCAGCGAGATCTGGCTGCGGCTGCTCGAGACCTACGAGAACCAGAGCAGCAACGAGGCCGGGAACGACACTCCGGCGGAGCAGGACCAGGCCGCCTGACGCCCCTGGGCGGTCCCGACGAACGGCGCTCTCACTCACGTCCCGTGGGTCGAGGCGCCGTTCGTGCATGTCAGGGCACTGCCGCGACCTGCGCCGTGAGCGGCGTCACACAACAAGAAAGAACGGTCGGTCTTGCTTTACCGGCCGGCCGATGGCACAGTGGTCTTCAGCAAGACCGATCGTTCTACCTGGAGGTTCCGATGCCCGCTCTATACACCGCCGCCGCCGTCTCCTCGGGCGAGGGCCGCGACGGCCACGTCCGCACGTCCGACGGCACGATCGACCTCGACCTGGCCACCCCGAAGGAGCTGGGCGGCGCGGGCGGTGCCGCCAACCCCGAGCAGCTCTTCGCCGCCGGGTACTCCGCCTGCTTCCACTCGGCCCTCAAGCTGGTGGCCGGGCAGAAGAAGGTGGCGATCACCGACTCGTCCGTCTCGGCCGAGGTCGGGATCGGCCCCAACGACGCCGGCGGCTTCGGCCTGAGCGTCGCGCTCGAGGTCGAGCTGGCGGGTGTCGACCAGGCGACCGCGGAGTCGCTCGTCGAGGCCGCCCACCAGGTCTGCCCGTACTCCAACGCCACCCGCGGCAACATCCCGGTCGACCTGACCGTGACGGTGGGCTGAACCACCACCTCCGCCCACTGCGGCCCCGTCGCTCCGACGGGGCCGCAGTGCTGTGTCCGGGGTCCGCGGGGGCGGACCCGGCTCAGCGGGCCGGCAGCCGGAGCCGGCCCGCGGCCTCCTCGACACCGGCGATCGGGCGGTCCAGCGCCCGCGCCAGCGCCACGGCGCGTTCGACCAGCGGCCCGCTGCCGGGGCTGAGCTCGCCCTTGCGCAGGTAGAGGGTGTCCTCGAGCCCCGCGCGGGCGTTGCCGCCGAGGGCGAGCCCGATCGCGGTCAGCTCGAGGTTGCGCCGGCCGATCGCGATCACCTGCCACACGGCGTCGGCCGGGAGCCGCTGCGCCATGGTGAGCAGGTTCTCCGGCGTCGCCGCCATCCCCCCGGCGACGCCGAGCACGATCGAGAACTGCAGCGGCTCGTCGGGCAGCAGGCCCTCGTCGCGCAGGCGCAGGCAGGCGTCGAGGTGGCCGGTGTCGTAGACCTCCAGCTCGGGCTTGACGCCGAGCTCGGCCATCCGCCCGGCGAGCCGCCGGACGTCCGCCGGCGGGTTGCGGAACTCCCCCGCGCCGAAGCTCATGCTGCACGGGTTGAGCGTGGCCATCCGCGGGCGGAGCTCGACGAGCGCGGCCCGCTCCTCGAACGGGACGCTGAGCCCCACCCCGGTGGAGAGCTGGATCAGGATCGGGCAGCGCTCGGCGATCAGGTCCATCGTGCGGCGGGCGACGTCCGGGTCCGCGGTGGGCCGGTGCTCGGTGTCCCGCAGGTGGATGTGCGCCACGGACGCGCCCAGCTCGTACGCGCGGGCGACCGCGTCGGCGATCTCCTCGGGCTGGGTGGGCAGGTGCGGGTTGTCCGCCTTGGAGGCGATCGGCCCCGTCGGGGCGACGGTGATGACGACACTCATGGGTTTCCTCGCTCGGTCGGTCAGTCGGTGAGGGACACGGGTTCGGGCTGCACGAGGCCCGCCGCGCGGGCAGGTCGCCGGGACAGTGCGACGGCGAGCACACAGGCCACCAGCAGCGGGGCCACCAGGCCCAGCACCAGGACACCGACCCCCTGGTCGAGCGCGACGACGACGCTGCCCAGCGCCGGTCCCACGATCGACCCGGCCCGCCCGAACCCCGTCGTCCAGCCGACGCCGGTGGTCCGGCGCCGGTCGCCGTAGCTCCGCACCGCCATCGCCGTGGACGCGTTGCAGCTGGCCAGCAGCCCCGCCCCGACACCGGCGAGCAGGACGAGCAGGCCGAGCCGGCCGACCGGCGCGACGGCTGTGGCGACCAGGAACGCCACGGCCACGACCACCACCACGACGATGAGCCGGTGCACCCCGGCCCACGCCGAGCCCAGCGCGAGCAGCAGGCCGCCGACGATCCCGCCGATGCCCAGCGCCGCCGCGGCCAGCGGGGCCTGCTGGAGGGTGAACCCCGCTCCGACCTCGACCAGCAGCGTCGGCAGCCAGGACTGCAGCGTGTAGTACGCGGCGAAGACGATGAAGGCGAAGGCCCACAACATGATCGTGCGGGCCCGCAGGCCCTGCTCGAGCAACCCGCGCACGGACGCGCTCGCCTGCCCGCCCGCGTCGACCGTCGTGGTCCTGGGGAGCGCCCGCCACAGGACGAGGGCGAACACGAGGCACACGGCGCCGGGGAGCCAGAAGACCGCGTGCCAGCCGAGGGTGGCGATGAGCGGGCCGCCGGTCAGCCCACCCAGGGTGAACCCGACGGACAGGCCGATGAGCACCACGATGGCCACCGAGTCCCGCATCTTCACCGACACGGAGTCCGACGCGAGCGACACCGCCGCCGGGATCACGGCGCCGAAGCCGACGCCGATCACCAGCCGTACGACGCTCATCAGCGCGATCGAGCCCACGAGCGGGAGCAGCAGCGTCCCGAGGGAGAAGACGGCGACCGAGAGGGCGATCACGGCCGAACGGCCCCACCGGGCCGACAACCATCCACAGAGGACGAAGCCGAGCACGGCCCCGACGTTGGCGATCACGAGCGGGACGGTCAGGGCCGCCGGGTGCACGCCCCACTCCCGGGCGAGCGTCGGCACCACGAACGCGAACGCGGCGGTGTCGTAGCCGTCGGCCACCAGGGCCAACAGCAGCAACGGCACCGTCAACCGCCGGACGGTGGGTCGGAGGGAGGTCATCGTCGTCGTCCCTTTCGAGGCAGGACGGCGGGCGGTCGCCACGCCGTTGTGCAGGGCAGTGCAGGGCAGTACAGGAGTGCAGAGCGGTACCGGGCAGTACAGGGCATGACGGGCCGCGCGTCGAGATCGGGCAGGTCGGCGCTGTCGGCGCAGGTCAGCTCGCGTCGTCGGCGAGCACGACCTCCATCGACTCCGCCCACGTCGGCAGGGCCAGGTCCGGCCGGTGCTCGGCGTAGACGGACAGGATGGTCAGGTAGGCCCGCGAGGCGTGGGCCCACAGCCGGTACTCGGCGGCGTCGAACGTGCGGTACGCCTGCTCCGGGCCGGCCCCGCGTTCGAGGCAGCCGAGGGTGTGCTCGAGCAGCCGGGCGAGGTACGTCCGCACCTCGCGCACCCCGGCCGGATCGGCCACCGGGCCGTGGCCGGGCACGATCACGCTCGGTTCGAGGGCGAGCACCGCGTCGCAGGCGGCGATGGTGTTGGACACCGGGCCCGCCCACACGATGGGGGTCGACCGGTGGAACACGATGTCGCCGGTGAAGACGACCCCGGCCTCCGGGACGTGGACGAGGGCGTCCCCGCCGGTGTGCGCGGGGCCGACCCCGATCAGCTCGACGGTGCCGCCGCCGAGCTTGACCGTGAGCGCGTCGTCGAACGTCTCGGTCGGGAAGACGGGCCGCCAGTCCTCGTAGGAGAACGTCTCGGCCCGCCAGCGCGACCATCCCTGCAGGGCCGAGCCGTCGGAGCCGAGCTCGGACAGCCTGCGGGGATCCATGCGCAGCGCGCGCATCCCGTCGGCCGCCGCCGCCGTCGCCACGATCCGGCAGTCGTCGAAGAACATGTTGCCGAACCAGTGGTCGCCGTCGTCGTGGGTGTTCACCACGGTCGTGACCGAGTCGGTCCCGGCGACCCCGAGGGCCGCCGCTCGCAGGGCCGCAGCCCTCGTGACGTCGTTCTGGGTGTCCACGACGAGCACCTCGTCGCCGATCTTCACCACGCCCGAGTTGCTCAGCCCCCAGCTACCGGGTGGCTCGAACCAGACCGAGCAGCCCGGAGCCACTTCCCGGAGTCCTCGTACGTACGGCACCGCTGCCATCGAACCTCCCGACGTTCTATGTCAGTCAGCATAGAATCGTCAGTCGGGCATAGCAAGAGGTTCTCGGGTTAGGCTGTGTCGATCGCGCCGGGCCGGGGCGGTTCCGACGGAGGGAGGCCGATGACCGGGCTGCGGGAGGAACGAACCCGACAGACGCAGGAGCTCATCCTCGCGGCCGCCGAGGAGCTCTTCGCGGAACGCGGCTTCCAGTCGACCTCGCTCGTCGACGTCGCGGAACGCTCGGGCGTGAGCCGGGGCTCGATCCCCTGGCACTTCGGCGACAAGCAGGGCCTGCTCATCGCCGTGGTCGAGAAGCTGCACGCGGACTTCCGCCGGGCGATGGACGTCCCCATCCCCGCGGGGCCGGACGGTCTCGGTCAGATCGTGCGGCTGGCGAGCACGTCCATCAGGACCGGGACGACGCGCCTCTTCCTGACGCTGCTGCAGGAGGCGGGCCGCCCGGGCTCACCGGTGCACGCCCCGTTCGCGGCCATCCACCAGGACATGCGGGACTACTTCCGGGCGTGGGCGGAGCAGCCCGAGGTCGCCGCGAGCCTGCCGGACGGCGTCGGTCCGGACGACATCGCCGCGATCTTCGTGGGCGCGATCATCGGGATGAACCAGCAGTACGTGATCAACCCGGTCCTCGACCTCCGCCACGGCTACGAGGCGCTGGCCCGCATCGTCCTCGAGCGCTGAGGCACCGGCGGTCGCCGCCGCGCGGCAGGGATCCCGTCCGCCGCGCGTCGGGAGCGGCCTCAGGTCTGCCGCAGGCAGAAGGGGTGTCCGGCCGGGCTCGCGTAGACCCGGCCGCCTCCCGGCACCGCCGGGTCGTCGTCGTCGGTCGGCCGGAGCCGCCGCGCCCCGGCCCGGAGCGCGACCTCGTCGGCGGCCGCGAGATCGTCCGTGCCCAGGTCGACGTGGATCTGCTGCGGGTCGCCCTCCGGCCAGCCCGGCGGGACCTGGCCCGGCGCGCGCTGCACCACGATCACCGGGAAGCCGTCGACCCGGAGGAAGTGGTGGTCCGGGGTCCTGGTGAGCGAGCCGCCGAGCAGCCGGTGCCAGAAGGCGCTCTCCGGTTCCGGCTCGGCCGCGTCGATCACGATGGAGCTCAGTGCGATGGTCATCCGTACCTCTCGTCCGGTGGTCGCCCGATCCGTCGGACCGGGTCAGATCGCGGGGATGATGCCGCCGTCGACCCGGAACTCCGCCCCCGTGAGCCACGTCGCGCGACCGGAGGCGAGGAAGGCGATCATCTCGGCCACGTCCTCGGGCGCCCCGGGCCTGCCCATCGGGATGTCCAGGTGCTCCACGATCCGCTGTTGCACCTCGTCGCGGGTGACACCCTGCTGGTCGGCGATCTGCTGCAGATGCCCGGCCGCACCCTCGGTAAGCACGAAACCCGGCAGCACGCAGACCACCCGCACCCCACGACCACCCACCTCGGTCGCCAGCTCCCGGCTGTACGCGTTCAGCGCCGCCTTGGCCGCCGCGTACGACGCCTCGGTGCGCTGCGGCAGCCGGCTGGCGATCGACGACACGTGGACGACCACACCCGAACCCCGCTCCACCATCCCGGGCACCAGCGCGCGATCGAGACGGACCGCACCGAGCAGGTTCATCGCCAGATCGGCCTGCCACGACTCCTCCGAGCGATCGAGCGTCGGCGCGGGGGCGCTCGCCGCAGCGGCGTTGTTCACCAGCACATCCACCCCACCGACCTGGTCGAGGACCCGCCGGCCCAGCTCCGCGACCCCCTGTTCCGTCGCGAGGTCGGCAGGGATCCAGGTCGCGGGCAGGGACGCCGGGGGCGCGCTCCGCGACGCCGTCAGCACCTCGGCACCCGCAGCCGCGAACCGGCGCGCCGTCGCCTCGCCCAAACCGCGGCTGCCGCCGGTGACGAGGACGCGCACCCCGTCCAGCCCTTCTCCGGGAACGGACACGGAACTCCCCCTCCAGTAATGTGAACCAGACTCCGGAAAGCTACCTCAAACGGAGCCCGACTCATCTTCTGGGGGACCGTTGCCGCCGTCACGTCCGCAGCGCGCCGATGCCCGGCGCAACCGCGCAGCGCTGCTCGCCGCGGCCCGGGAGGCGTTCCTGGCCGGCGAGGAGGAGTCCCACGTGGAGGAGATCGCCCGGCGGGCCGGTGTGGCGGTGGGAACGCTGTACCGCCACTTCGAGACCCGCGAGGCCCTCGTCGAGGAGGTCTACCGCCGGGAGGTCGACGACCTCTGCGCCGCGGCCGGCACTTTTCTCGCGCAGAACCCCCCGGAGGAGGCCCTGCGGCTGTTCCTGCTGCTGCTCGTCGAGCACGCCGCCGTCGGCCGGGGCATGGCCGTCGCCCTGGAGACCATCATGGTCACGGACTCCCCGATCTTCGAGGACTCCCGCGAGCGCATGGCGGGCGCTCTCGACGAGCTGATCGAGGCCGGTACGGCCGCGGGCACACTCCGCGGCGGCGTGGGTGGGCGCACCCTGATGCGGGCGCTCGGCGGCATCTGCGCCCTGCGCACCGCCGAGGGCTGGCAGGACGAGGCCGTGCTCATCACCCGGGTCCTGTTCGACGGCCTGCGCCACGGCGCCGTGGAAGCACGCTGAGCGAGCCGTCGCGGTGCCGTCAGGCGCTGCTCCCCGGGGCCGGCTCCGGCGCGTGCAGGCTCGTCGGGGACAGGCCCAGTCCCCCGTCGACCCCGAGCTGCTGACCCGTGATGTAGGCGGCGTGCTCCCCCGCCAGGAACGCCACGACGTGGGCGATCTCGGCCGCCGACGCGGTGCGCCCGGCGGCGACGAGGTTCCCGAGCCCCGCGGGCAACGGGCCCGCCTCCGGCCCGAACAGCCCGGGCAGCACCGCGTTCGCGGTGATGCCGTACGGCCCGCCCTCGATCGCCAGCGTCTTGACCAGCCCGAGCAGGCCGGCCTTGCTGGCGGCGTAGCTGATCTGCAGGTTGAGGCCGAGCACGGCCGCGGCGCTCGCGATGGCGATGATCCGGCCGTGACCGCGTGCCCGCATCCCGGGCAGGCAGGCCTGGATGACCCGGAACGCACCGTTGAGGTTCACCTCGACGACCCGCTGGAACTCGGCGAACTCCACGGCGTGTGCGGCCGCGACGCTGTCGAGGATCGCCGCGTTGGCCACGACGACGTCGACCTCGGCGAACCGCGGATCCGGCGGGAGGTCGCGGGCCAGGTCGGCCACGATGTCCACGTCCCCGCGGACGTCGAGCCCGAGGACGTCGAAGCCGTCGGCCCGCAACCGCTCGTCGAGCGCCCGGCCGAGGAGCCCGGCCGCTCCGGTGACCAGGGCGACCGGCCTCCCCCGCAGCGGGCCGCTCATCCGCGCACCACCCCGTGGGCCCGCGCCGCCGTGAGTGCCGTCAGCATGGTCATGAGTGGTCCTTCGCGATCTGGAGCACCGGCGCACCGGGCTCGGGGGAACCGGCGGGACCGTCCGTGGCATCGGAGACACCCAGGTAGGCGTCGATCACCCGCTGGTCGCGCTGCACCTCGGCCGGTGGCCCGTCGGCGATCCGGCGGCCGCCGTCCAGCACGACGATCCGGTCGCACACGGACATGATCAGGTTCATGTCGTGCTCGATCACGAGCACGCCCAGGCCCCGCTCGCGCGCGACGCGGCGGACCAGGTCGGTGAACTCGGCCCGCTCGGTGTCGTCGAGCCCGGCGGCCGGCTCGTCCAGCAGCAGGATCGCCGGCCCGGTCGCGAGCGCCCGGGCCACCGCGACGAGCCGCCGCCGGCCCAGCGGCAGGGTGTCGGCCCGGCTCTGCAGGACCTCGGTGAGTCCGAAGTCGACGACCGCGGCGGCCGCCACCGGCGACAGCCGCAGCCGGCCGGGCCGGACCAGGTTGGTGAGGTAGGCCCGGACGTCGTGCTGGTCGCTCGCCGCCGCCAGGTTCTCCAGGACCGTCAGGTCGTCGAACAGCTCCAGGTTCTGGAAGGTGCGGGTGATGCCGCGGCGGGCCCGCCGGTGGGCCGGGAGCCCGTCGATGCGCTGCCCGCCGAGCGCGATCTCGCCGCCGCGCAGCGGGACGTACCCGGTGATGGCGTCGACCAGCGTGGTCTTGCCCGCCCCGTTCGGCCCGATCAGCCCCACGACCTCGCCGGGGCGGACCTCGAGGCCCACCCCGTCCACCGCGACGACCCCGCCGAAGCCGACCGTCACGTCCGTGACGACCAGGGCCCGGTCGGGCCGGGAGGTGCCCTCCTCCGGTGCGGGCGCGGGCGTGGCGGTGAGGTCCGCGGCCGACAGGGCCACGGCCGGCCGGCGGACCAGGTCCCGGGCGGCGTGCACCGCGCTCGCCGCCAGCCCGTTGCCGTTCTGCAGCAACATGACCAGCAGCCCGACCCCGCCGATCGCCGGCAGGTAGACGGTCAGGTTCGTCATCACGTCGATGACCTGGAGGGGGAAGGCGAAGAAGCCGAGCAGGGCGACGAGCACGAACGCGGCGAGGGCGGACCATCGTGGGAGGCCGGCCCGCCTGCCCACCGCCGCGACGACCTGGGCCGCGACGGCGCCCAGGATCAGCGCGCCGAACAGGCCCGCGAGCGGCACGTAGACGTCGAGCAGCCCCAGCAGCGCGCCGATCGGCCGGTTCAGCAGGAAGCCGGCGACGAGGGCGAGCAGCCCGGCGACGAGCCCGGAGCGGCGCGGGAGCAGCCCCCGCGCGACGAGCGCACCGACGATCGGCCGGACGACCGCCCAGACGAGCAGCGCGGTGATCCAGGCCCGGGGCTCGGCGACGTCGGCGAACCAGTCGCCGACGTCCTTGCCCGCGGCCGCGCCGAGGGTGCCGGGGAAGAGCACCGCGCCGAACACGCTGCCCAGCAGCGAGCCGATGCCGCCGATCACGCCGAACCCGACGGCGTAGATCGACTGCAGCGGGTTGTAGGCGGTGCCGTAGGCGATCACGCTCTCCCGGAAGGAGAGCAGGATCCCGGCGGTGCCCGCGATCCCGGCGGAGAGCACGAACGCGTACAGCTTCGCCGCGGCCACGTCGATCCCGAGCGACGCGGCCGCCCGCTCGTTCGTCCGGACCGCGATCAGCCGCCTGCCGGCGCGTCCGCGGCGCACGCTCAGCACGGCCAGGGTGAGCAGCGCGAGGACGAGGACGCACACCGTCGCGTACGTCTCGGGGTGGTCGGACGGGCTCAGGTCGATCCCGAACAGGCTGATCTTCCCGACGACGGTGTTGAACGGCGACACCCCGAAGGTGTCCACGCTGCCCGGCGGGGCCGGCGAGTAGTAGCTGCGGACGAACAGCAGCGCGTACACGGCGCTGCCGAGGCTCAGGGTGATGATCCCGAGCGCCACGCCCCGTGTGCGCAGGGCCGGCAGGGCGAAGAGCGCGCCGCAGACCGCCGCCCCGACGATGCCCACGAGCGCCGCCGCACCGAAGGCCCAGAACTGCGTGGCGACGAGGCGCCCCGCGATGAGCGCCGCGATCCCCGCCAGGGCGATCTGGCCGAGCGACAGCTGCCCCGCGTACCCGAGCACGACGACCAGGGACAGCAGCAGGAGTGCGTAGGTCGCGTGGACCCCGGTCGCGGCGATCCAGTCCGGCGGCAGCACCGTCCAGATCGCCAGGATCGTCACCGCGACGGCGGCCACGACCGCCACCGGGCGGAAGGTGCCGGCGCCGAGCAGCGGCCGCCGCTCCGACCGCTGTCCGCGGGCGGGCAGCCGGTCGCCCCGCAGCGCGAGCACCACGACGATCGCGAGCAGCGGCAGGAGCTGTTGCACCCCTTCGAACGCGGGATGGGGCGCCACGACCAGGCCGGACAGCAGCTGTTGGAGGAACGCGAGCACGACCGCGGCGACCGCGGCGACCGGGAACGACCGGAAGCCCGCCACCATCGCCACCGCGAGGGCCGGCACGACGTTGAGCGTGAGCGTGGTGCTGTCGAGCGCGCCCTGGACGGGGAAGATCAGCACCGCCGCGACCGCGGCCGCCACCCCGGACAGGGTCCAGCTGAGCAGCGCGATCCGGTCCGGGGACAGGCCCAGCGCCGAGGCCGCCCGCCGGTTCTCCGACACCGCGGCGGTCGCGAGCCCGAAGGAGGTGAAGCGGTACACGGCCCAGAGCACGACCGTCGCGACGACGCCGACCGAGAGCAGCAGGAGCTGGTCCACGGTGACGGAGGTGCCGAGCACCGTCACCGATTCGCGGGGCAGTACGGCCTCGACCAGGCCTCCGTTCGGCCACAGCAACGCCACCGCCTCGGACACGAGGATGACGATGCCGAGCGTGGCGACGATGCGGGACACCAGCGAGGCGTCCCGCAGCGGCCGCACGACGAGCCGGTAGGTCAGCCCGCCGAGCAGCCCCACCCCGCCCACCGTCAGCAGCAGCGCCGGGACCAGGGGCATGCCGCCCACGCGCACGCCGTGGAACAGGTACGCGCCGAACGTGATGTAGGCGCCCTGCGCGAAGTTGAGCATCCCGGACCCGCGGTGGACGATCAGGATGCCCTGCGCGAGCAGCATGTACAGCGCACCGGTCCCCGTGGCGAGCACGAGGTACTGGGTGACCCCGCCCATGGCGCTCAGGACCGTCCCTGCAGCAGGCTGATGACGTTGTACGCCTTGCCCGTCGCGACGTAGTTGCCGGCGGCGGCGTCCCAGCGGTAGCCGCTGTAGAGCGGGTTGGTCAGCCGGGCCAGGTTCGGGACGGCGGTGGTCCGGGTGTAGTCGATGGGCGCGGCCAGCAGCCCGGGGAAGTTCAGGTCGGTGGTCTTCGAGAAGGCATCGGTGACCGACTCGCGGGTGATCTGCGGGAGGCCGCCGGCGACCTTGGCGAAGGCGTGCACGGCCATCCATGCGCTCAGGGCCGAACCGTTGCGCTGGTCCGGGGCGGCCGCCTCGTCCTTGCTCGAGGCGTAGAAGGCGTCCATCTCGTCGACGTAGCGCTTGCCGTCCGCGCCGCTGACGCCGGCCAGGGACGCGGGCGGCACCGGAGAGGCGATGAGGAAGCCGTCGGCGGCCTTGCCCAGGCCCTTGAGGTCCGCGGCGGTGACCACCCCGTCGGCGGAGCAGACCGTGATCCGGCCGTTGCCCGAGCTGAGCGTCGAGATCAGCTGGGGCTGCGCGAGGGCGGTCACGGCGCCGGTGCTGCCGGCGTTGAGGAGGGTCTGCACCGGCGCGGCCAGGTTGTTCTCGTTGTAGGACACGCGGGCACCGGTCGTGTACGTGGTGCCCGGGAGCTTGCCCAGGACGGACTGGACGCCGGCGACCAGGGTCGCGCCCCCACCGGTGTCCAGAGCGATCGTGCCGATCTGCGAGGCACCGGCGTCCTGCAGCGGTCCGGGGCAGGCCAGCAGGCTCATCGCCGAGACGGCGATCGGGAAGCTCGTGACGCTGGTCGCCGCCAGATCGGTGGATCCGACACCGGCGACACCGATGTTGGCGATCTTGTACTTGACCGAGGCCTCCACGACGGTCGTGGTGTCCTTGACCTGGTTGCCGACCATGGCGATCACGTTGTTGCGGGCCAGGTCCTGGGCGCACGCCGCCTCGCCCTCGGCGGTGTTGCGGTGGTCGCAGATCCGGATCTCGATCGGCCGCCCGCCCACCCCGCCCTGGGCGTTGATCGCCGCGGCCGCGGCCTCGGCGGCGGCGGGCACCTGGGGTGCCCGGGCGCCGGCCGAGACCGACCCGATCCACTCCAGGACGATCGGCTCCGTGGCGGTCGAGCCGCGCCCGCCCGGGGCCGAACAGGCGGTCAGGCCGACGGCCAGTGCGGCGGCGAGCGTGGCGATGGTCCGTGCGGAGACGGTAGGTCGCATCGTCGAGATCCCCCGGTTCAGGTCGGTGGGCAGCGACCCGCGCGAGGACCCGGGCGACGCTGACCTGGTTTCGGACGAAAGTGCCGCCAGAGGTGGACCGGGAGGGCGGCGTGCCGAAATTTACCGGACGGCACGCTAATTAGCTAGCGCAACGATGTGCACTCCCGCCAGGCTCGGTGGCAACGTGCTGTCTCGCCGAACTTTTCGGCCGACAAGTTATCGTCCGCCCACAACGCGCCTGGCGCGCCGGCTGTAGTGGTCGGCGATCTGTTCGAGCCCGAACTCCCCGCCGGCGTCGTACCAGCGGGCGACGTCGTCCCGAGCGGGACCGGGTCCTCCTGGGCGGGTGGGACGGCTCACGGATGTCGTGCGGTCACCGGGGCCGGGCCGCGCCGGTACTCGAGCGCACGACGAGCTCGACCGCGAGACGTCGCCTGCTCGCCCCGGCGTCCGGCTGGTCGATCACCCGGTCGAGCAGGAGCGCGGCCGCCTCCCGCCCCAGGTCGATGGGCGACTGGCGGACCGTCGTGAGTGGAGGTGTGATGCGATGCGCGAAGTCCAGGTCGTCGAACCCGACGACGGACACGTCCGACGGCACGCTCCTCCCCGCGCGGTCGAGCTCGGCGATGACGCCGAAGGCCATGAGGTCGTTCGCGGCGAAGACACCGGTCACCTCGGGGCGCTCGACCGCCAGCTCGCGGCCGAACGCCGCGCCCGCCGCCTCCGTGTAGTCGCCCTCCCGCACCACGGCGTCGTGGAAGATCTCCGTGAATCCCGCGGCCCGGAGCGTGCTCGACGTGAGGCCGGGCGGCCCGGTGACCACGGCGACCTGCCGGTGGCCGAGCTCGCGGAGGTGCTCGGCAGCCAGTCGCCCGCCTTCACGGTGGTCGCTCGTGACGACGGGGCAGTCGATTCCCGTGATCTCCTCGTCGACGGCCACGACGGGGAACTGCGTCGCGATCGTCGCGAGCATGTCGTCCCACGGCGCGTCCCCGGCGTTGTAGACGAGGCCGTCGATGGTCCCGCTGCGGAGCATGTTGAAGAACCGCTTCTCCCGCCGCGGGTCCGAGCGCGAGGTGAAGAGCGTGACCCCGTACTCCCGCGAGTGCGCGAGATCCTCGACCCCGGTGGCCACGGCGCCGAAGAAGGGGTTCGAGAGGTCGGGCACGACGACACCGATCATGAACGAGCGACCCGACTGCAGCGTCCGGGCCGCGAAGTAGGGCACGTACCCGAGCTCCGGCACCAGGGCGCGGATCCGTTCGACGGTCTCCTTCGCGACCGGTCTCTTGCCGGAGAGGGCGTGCGAGACCGTCGTCACGCTGACCCCGGCCCGCTTGGCCACGTCGCGGATCGAGACGGGTTTGCCGGGGTGCATCGCCGGGTTTCTCTCGTCGGCCACTGCTGTCTCCCGGGTCGTCGGCGGGCACGAGCGCAACCCGTGCATGCAAAACATTTTGTGTCTAGTGTGCACCGACATGGCGACCGGCGCCATGTCGTTCATCAAGGAGCACCTCATGTGGGACCGCGTCATCCGGACGCCGGAGCAGCTGCGGGCGACCCGCCGACTGCTCGCGCAGCTTCCCAAGGTGGAGCTGCACGCCCACCTCGCCGCGAGCATCCCCGAGCGGCTCGTCAGGGAGGCGGCCGAGAAGCACGGGGTACGGTTCCCCGACCCGTCGCACCCGTACCGCTTCGAGGGTGGGTTCCACGAGTTCCTGCTCGTGTACGAGCAGGTCGTCGACGTGTTCCGCACACCGGAGGAGCTCGCTCGGGCGACCTACGAGTCGTTGGCCGCGGAGGCCGCGCGGAGCAACCTGCGCTACCGGGAGATGCACTACCCGCCCGCCCTCAGCCGTCATCTCGACTACGTCGAGTCCGTGCAGGCGATCGCCGACGGGATCGAGCGGGCGCGGCGCGAGACGGGGGTCGACGCCCGCATCATCATCGCGATCTACCGCAACCAGGGCCGCCAGGCCGCCGAGCAGCTGGCCGCGGACATGATCGCGCACCCGCACCCGCTCGTCGTCGGGCTCGGCATCGAGGCCGAGGGGACGGTGGCCCCCATCGAGTGGTTCCACGACGCCTACGCGTCGATCCGGGAGGCCGGGTATCCGGTCACCGCCCACGCCGAGGAGCACGTCGACGCCGAGGAGGCGCTCTACGACCTGCACTCGCTCGGGTGCAGGCGGATCGACCACGGCTACGCGCTGGCAGGCGACCCGGATGCCGCCGCGGCGGTCCGCGAGGCAGGTGTCCACCTCGCGGCCACCTGGATCGGGGCCTCCGACCGGTTCGGCAAGACGCCCGACAACCCCATCCGCACGCTCCTGGAGCAGGGGCTCGACGTCTCGATCTCGAGCGACGCCCCGGGGATCAGCGGCATCTCGCTGAACGAGTTCCTGGAGGACGCCCTCGTCTCCCTGCAGCTGCCCGACCGCTACCTGGTCGAGCAGAACTTCTCCCAGCTCGACCACGCCTGGCTGGGCGACGAGGAGAAGGCGGCGATCAGGGCCGAGATCACGTCGGCGCTCGCCGGAGCCGGGTTCGACGCGTAACCGCAGGCAGTCGGCCGGATGGGCGGTCTGCGTCACCTTATGCAAAACATTTTGTTCTCCTACGATCCCTCCAACTTCCCCACCGAAAGGCAAGTCAGATGGCTCGAGTGCTCCTCATCGGGGAGTCGTGGTTCGTCCACTCCATCCACCAGAAGGGCTTCGACTCCTTCACGACGTCCGAGTACGAGGAGGGAGGCCAGGAGTTCGTCGCCGCACTGCGGGGCGCCGGCCACGAGGTCAGCCACATGCCCGCCCACCGCATCGAGTCCGACTTCCCGCGCGTGGCCGACGACCTCCGCGCGCTCGCCGACGTCATCGTGATCTCGGACGTCGGCGCGAACAGCTTCCAGCTGTCCCACGCCACGTTCGCCCGGTCCGTCGTCGAGCCGGACCGGATCGGGATGATCACCGACTTCGTCGGCGCCGGGGGCGGCGTCCTCATGGTGGGCGGCTACATGACCTTCGCCGGCATCGACGGTCGGGCCCGCTGGGCCGACACCACGCTCGCCGGCCTCCTCCCCGTCACGGTGCGCACGAGGGACGACCGTGTCGAGCTCCCGGCCGGCGTCGAGCCGAAGGTCGTCGGTGCGCACGCGATCGTCGCCGAGCTCGACGCGACCTGGCCGCCGCTGCTCGGGCTCAACCGCGTGGAGGCGCGTGAGGGTTCGAAGACGCTCGCCGTCGCCGGCGACGACCCGCTGCTCGTCGTCGGGACCGCGGGCGCGGGGCGGGCCGCCGCGTTCACGTCCGACCTCTCGCCGCACTGGGCGACCCCGGCCTTCCTGGCATGGGACGGGTACCGGCCCCTCTTCGACCGCATCGTCCGCTGGTTGTCCGGCGAGCTGGACGACTGACAGCCGGACCGCAGATCTCCACCCGGCAACGACCGGCCCGGTGGCCGCACGAAACCCCACGTCGTCAGAACCCCGAAGGGCATGGCATGAATCTCAAGAGACTCGGTCTCATGGTCGTCGCTGCCGCGGTCGCCGTGAGCATGGCTGCCTGCAGCAGCTCCGCGAGCGGCAGCGGCACCGGCAGCGGCACCGGCGGCGGCACCGGCAGCGGCAGCGGCAGCGGCAGCGGCAGCAAGTCGATCGCCAACATCGTGCCCGGCGCACTCGGCGACCAGAGCTTCTTCGACAGCGCGGAGTCCGGCATCCAGACCCTGAAGGCGGCCGGCTACACCACCACGACCCTCCAGGCGGACACCACCAACATCGCGCAGTGGAAGTCCAACCTCCAGTCCGTGTCGACCGGGCAGTGGGGGCTCGTCGTGATCGGCAGCTCCGTCGCGGTGGACCCGCTCACCGAGCTCGCCCCGAAGTTCCCGAACCAGCACTACATCTTCTACGACGGTGAGGTGAAGGCGCCCAACGTCGCGTCGATCACCTACAAGCAGAACGAGAGCGGCTACCTGTCCGGTGTCCTCGCCGCCCTGGTCTCCGGCGACCCGAAGTCGTTCCCGCTGGCCGCGGGCAAGAAGACGATCGGCGTGATCGGGGCCATGGACATCCCCGTCATCCAGGACACGATCGTCGGGTTCCAGGCCGGGGCCAAGGCCGTCGACCCGAACGTGAAGGTGCTCACGAGCACCGTCGGCTCGTGGACCGACTCGGCGAAGGCCTACGACCAGGCGAAGGCGATGTTCGACCAGGGTGCGGACGTCGTGTTCGGCGTCGCGAGCGCTGCCGGCGCGGGGATCCTGCAGGCGGCCAAGGACGCGAACAAGTACGCCATCGGCATCGACAGCAACCAGAACGCGGTGCAGCGGGGCCACATCCTCGCGTCGGCGCTGAAGAAGGTCGGCGAGTCGATCGACCAGGCCGCGAAGGCCAACGAGCAGGGGAAGCTGGAGTACGGCAAGACCACGGTGTTCGGCCTCGCCAACGACGGGGTCGGCCTGACCTACGACGACAACGGAGGGATCGTGCCCGACTCGGTCGTCAAAGCCGTCGACGACTACAAGAAGAAGGTCGTCGCCGGGGACATCAAGGTCCCCACTGTCCTGGCCTGACGCGCGAGACGATGGTGGGGCCACACGCCCCACCATCGTCCACGCATTCTCGAGGAAGCGTTGATGGTTCGCCCACTTCTCGAACTACGGCACGTCACGAAGACATTCGGCGCCAAGATCGCCAACGACGACGTCTCGCTCGCGGTCCTGCCGGGGACGGTGCACGCGATCGTCGGCGAGAACGGCGCCGGCAAGTCGACGCTGATGAACATGATCTCCGGGATCCTGCAGCCCGACTCCGGCGAGATCCTCGTCGACGGCTCACCGGTGGTCGTCGCGGACCCGCGCGCCGCCGACGCCCTCGGCATCGGCATGGTCCACCAGCACTTCAAGCTGGTGCCCTCGCTGAGCGTCGCGTCGAACATCTTCCTCGGCAACGAGACGAGCGGTCGCCTCGGCAGGCTCGACCGGCGGGCGATGGAGAGCCGTGTCGCGGCGCTGTCCGCCGAGCTCGGCCTCCACGTCGATCCGCGGGAGAAGGTGGAGGACCTGTCGGTCGGTGAGCGGCAGCGCGTCGAGATCGTCAAGGCGCTGTCGCACGACACCCGGCTGCTGATCCTCGACGAGCCGACCGCCGTGCTCACGCCGTCGGAGTCGGACGAGCTCTTCGTCGTGATCCGGGGGCTCGCCGCCCGTGGCTGCGCCGTGCTCTTCATCTCGCACAAGCTCGGCGAGGTGCTCGCGATCGCCGACCAGGTCACCGTCGTCCGCGACGGCCGCGTGGTCGACAGCCGCCCCGCCGCCGGGCTCAGCGAGACGGACATCGCCTCGATGATGGTCGGGCGGGAGGTGCTGCTGCGCATCGCGCACACACCGTCCCGGCCGACGGACGAGGTGCTGCGGGTCGACCGTCTGGTCGCCGTCGACCAGCGCGGGGTGGTCGCCGTCGACGATCTCGACCTGTCGGTGCGGCGGGGCGAGATCGTGGGGATCGCGGGCGTCGAGGGCAACGGCCAGGCCGAGCTCGCGGCGGCCATCGCCGGGATGTCCCTGCCGGCCCGCGGCACCGTGACACTCGCCGGGGCGGACGTCACCCGTGCGTCCGTCGCGCTCCGGCGCGAGCGCGGCCTCGCCTACATCCCGGAGGACCGTCACGCCGAGGGCGCGGCGCCGTCGCTGACCATCGCCGAGAACATCGCCGCCGGCCACCTCACCCCTCCGATCGCGCGGCGCGGCTGGCTCTCCCTCGCCGCCGTCCGCCGGTACGCGGCGCGGCTGATCGCGACCTTCGACATCCGCGGCGCGAGTCCGGAGACGGTCATCTCGTCGCTGTCGGGCGGCAACATGCAGAAGGTCATCATCGCGCGGGAGTTCGAGACGGGCCCGGAGCTCCTGATGGTCTCGCAGCCGACCCGCGGCGTCGACGTGGGAGCGATGGAGTTCGTCCACAACTCGCTCGTCGGCATCCGGGACCGGGGCGCGGGCGTGCTGCTGTTCTCGGCCGACCTCAACGAGGTGATGAGCCTCTCCGACCGGCTGCTCGTGATCTACCGTGGCCGGATCATCGCCGAGTTCACCCAGGAGTCCATGTCGGACGTGGCGGTCGGGCTCGCGATGGCGGGTGTGCCACCGACGACGGAGGCGCTCGCCGAGGCCGAGGCCGAACGGGAGCGGGTCGCGAGGGAGCTGGAGGCCAGCGGCGCCCACCCGGCCGAGCCCACCGGGGCGGTGCTCGACCGCCTGGTCGAGCGGTCGAGCACCGCCCCGGTGGGCACGCTGCACAACGACGGCGCCGACGCCCGGCCCGAGCCGGCACGCCGGTGGAGCGCCGTCCTGGCGGACCTCGCCTCCCACACCTTCCGGAACGCGGCGCAGCCCGTCGTCGCCGTTCTCGCCGCGCTCGTCGTCGGAGCCGTGGTCATCCTGGGCATCGGCCAGAACCCGGTCGACGCCTACGTCGAGCTCTTCAGATCGCCGTGGGCGACGCCCTTCGGCGTCAGCAGCGTCATCGCCGTGTTCGTCCCGCTGACGATCATGGCGGCGGGCACGATCATCTCCTTCCGGGCGGGCTTCTTCAGCCTCGCCGCCGAGGGGCAGCTGTACCTGGGCGCGTTCGCCGGCGCCTACGTCGGGTTCTCTTTCCACGGGCTGCCGCCCGCCGTGCACATTCCGCTCGTGCTGGTGGCCGGGGCCGTGACCGGAGGGCTGTGGGGTCTCCTGCAGGGCGCGCTGAGCGCCTACCTGCGGATCGACATGCTCGTGCTCACACTGCTGATGTCGCAGGTGGCACAGCTGATCACGAACTTCCTCGTCACCGGACCGTTCGCCGACCCCACCTCGGCGGTCGCCGCATCGCCGAAGCTCGACGCGTCTGCCCTGCTCCCGGCCTGGGACCCGGTGTACGGCATCGGCCCGGATCTCGTGTTCGCGCTGGTCGTCGCGGTCGGCGCGGCGCTGCTGCTCAACCGGACGACGTGGGGGCTGCGGGTCAAGGAGCTCGGTGAGGCCAACCGCTTCGCCGAGTTCATCGGGACCTCCGCCAAGCCGATGGCGGCCCAGGTGATGGCCCTGAGCGGAGCGCTCGCCGGGTTCGCGGGGGCGCTGTTCGTGATCGGCGCGAACGGCGGGCGCTTCCTGCAGCAGTTCTCGCCCGGCTTCGGGTTCCTCGCGATCACCGTTGCGCTGCTGGCCAGGCTGAACCCGTGGGCCTCGCTGGTCGCGAGCCTGTTCTACGCCACGATGATGGCGGGCGGGACGGGCATCCAGGCCGTCGGCGTGCCCTTCCCGATGGTCAGCGTCCTCCAGGGACTGATCGTGATCGCCATCACCGCGACGTTCGTCGTCAACCGCCGCCGCACGCGGCGGACACCCACCCCAGCAGCGGCTCCCGAGCCGGTGGACGACCGGAAGGCGGTGGCGAAGTGACGGACATGCTCGCCCAGGTGCTGACCCTCGCGACCCTCGGCGTGATCCTCGCCAAGACCGCCCCGATCCTGCTCGCCGCCATCGGCGGCGGGTTCACCCAGGTCGGCGGGATCCTCAACATCGGGCTCGAGGGGATGATGCTCGCCGGGGCCTTCACCGGCATCGCGGTCGGCGGTGTCACCAACCCGTTCGTCGGAGTCCTCGCGGCAGTCGGTGGGGCAGTGCTCCTCGCCCTGGTCTACGCCGTGGCCGCGCTCGTGCTGAAGGCCGACTACACGGTCGTCGGGATCGGGATCAACCTCCTGGCCGCCGGCGGGACGGTCCTCCTGCTCAACGTGCTCTACGGCAATGCGGGCGCGACCCCCGGGACGGTCAAGTCCATCCTCCCCAAGATCGATCTCGGCGTCGTGGGCGACATCCCGGTCCTCGGTCGGCTCCTCGACCACCAGACCCCCCTCGTCTGGCTGGCGCTGCTGGTCGTGCCCGCGTACTGGTACCTGCTCTACCGCACCCGCTTCGGCGTCCACCTGCGGGCCGTGGGCGAGGACGAGTCGGCCGCGGTGGCGGCGGGCATCCGGGTCGGCCGGGTCAGGTTCACGGCCATCCTCGCCTCGGGCGCGCTGTGCGGGCTCGCCGGCGCCCAGCTGGCCATGTCGTCGGTGGGCTCGTTCAACGCGGGCATGACCGCCAACCGCGGCTTCATCGCGGTCGCGGCGATCATCTTCGCGCTGGGCAGGCCGGTCCCGACGCTGGTCGCCTGCCTCGTCTTCGGCGCCGCGGACGCGGTGGCCGACCGGCTGACCCTCGGTGGGCTGAACTCGTCGCTCGCACTGCTGACGCCCTATGTCATCACCGTCGTCGCGCTGGTCGTCGCCGCGGTCAGGATCCGCGCCGCGATCCGGTCCCGCACCCGCAGGGCGCTCCAGCACGCCCCGAGCTGACCGCCCCCTCCCTCCGTCCCCCCGAGCCAGGAGCATCCGTGCCGGTACGCCCCGTCCTCGTCGTCGGCAGCATCAACATGGACACGAGCAGTACCGTCGGACGGCTTCCCCGCCCGGGCGAGACCGTGCTGGCCTCACAGCTCCTCAGCCACGTCGGTGGCAAGGGCGCGAACCAGGCCGTCGCCGCCGCGCGCAGCGGCGCGAGCGTCACCATGGTCGCCCGGGTCGGCACCGACGCCGCGGGCGACGAGGCGACCAGCACCTTGCGTGCCGAGGGGGTCTGCGTCGACGGCGTCCTGCGCAGCGGGTCCCTGCCGACCGGGCGTGCGTTCATCAGCGTGGATCCCGAGGGGCAGAACCAGATCGTGGTCGCCTCGGGCGCCAACGCCGCGCTGAGTCCGGCGGACCTCGACGCCGTGGCACCCCTCGCGGCGCCGGGCGGGATCGTGCTGGCGCAGGGCGAGATCGACCCGTCGACGATCGTGCACGCGTCCGAGCTCGCCGCGCGGCGGCGGTCCCGGTTCGTCCTGAACCTCGCGCCCGTCGTGGAGCTCCCGCCCGAGACCCTCCGCGCCTCCGACCCCCTGGTCGTCAACGAGGTCGAGGCGGAGGCGCTCGGCATCGACACGTCCGACCTCGAGACGGATCTGGCCCGGCACGTCGGGACCCTCGCGACGTCGCTGGTCGTGACCCTCGGCGGGGCGGGCGCGATCTCGGCGCGCACCGGCGTCGTCGTCCGCCACCCGGCACCGGAGGTGACGGCGGTCGACACGACCGGGGCCGGAGACGCGTTCGTCGGTGCACTCGTCGCCGCGCTCGCCGACGGCGCGTCGCTCGAGGAGGCCACGGACGAGGCCGTCGAGGCGGGAGCCTTCTCGGTCCGGCACCACGGGACGATCACCTCGTACCGTCGGGGCGGCCGGCGCGGCCGCAACGGGGGCGCCGCGTGACCAGGAGGGTCGGTCCCCGCACGACCCGATGACGCCGGGTCCCCCGGGTGGCGACGGTGCGGCCGGGCCGGCCCGCCGGCCGGGGGTACGACAGAGGAGCAGCCCGGGGCCGCTCCCCCGCCCTACGGCTCGACCGGGTCCTGCCCCCCGACGCCCGGGAAGTCGATCGCCGTGGTCGGCGACTCGTACTGCAGGTACGGGACGTGCCGGCGCTTCGCGATCTTCCACCCGGACGGCTCCCGGACCAGCTCGTCCGTGACCTTCACCCACCGGACCAGGACGATCGGCCGGTCCGCGAGCTCCATCGTCGCGGACAGGTGCATGTCCGCCGTCGCCACGTCGCCGTCGACCGTGATCCGCAGGCTGCTCATGCTGTGGTCCACGAACCCGAAACGCTCGAGGAACGAGGCGAACACGTCGGCGAACTCGCTGCCCGTGTAGCGGCGCATCCCCCCGAAGTAGGACAGGTCGGCGTCGGGGGTGAAGCAGCTCCGCATGAGCGCCTCGTCGGCACGATCCATGGCGTGGGTGTACCGCTCGAGGACGTCCCGCACGGCGAGCCGGTCGGCGAGGGCTCCGTCCGTCACCGAGCTCGTCGACGTCGACGGGGTGGCTGTCATCGGGTCGTTCCCCTTCCGTAGGACGCCGCCTTCGGCGCGCCACCGAGTTTAGTTCAGCTACCGAAGACATCACAAGCATGCTTGCAATAGACCGCCCCGCTCGGCTAGCGTCCCGTCGACCTTGCAGCCGCCCATCCCGCCTGCTTCACCGCCTGCTTCATCGCCTCGAAGGAGAGGTCCCATGTCGGCACCGTCCGAAGCGGAATCCGCACGTGCAAGCACGGTGCGACGCACCACGTTGGCCGCCGCGATCGGCAACACCGTCGAGAACTACGACTACGCGGTGTACGGCCTGGTGGCCACCGTGCTGGCGAAGAACTTCTTCCCCAACTCCACGCCGGGAGCCGCGCTGCTCTCGACGTTCGCGGTGTTCGCCGCCGCGTTCCTCATCCGGCCCGTCGGCGCCCTGCTGCTGGGCTCGCTGGCCGACCGCATCGGCCGCAAGCCCACGCTGGTGATCACGCTGATCGGCATGGCCGTGGTCAGCACGCTGATCGGCCTGCTGCCCACCGCCTCGTCGATCGGGGTGGCCGCGCCGATCCTCCTCGTCCTGCTGCGCGTGGGCCAGGGTCTCGCCGCGGGTGGGGAGTACGGCACCGCGATCATCTACGCCGCCGAGTTCGCTCCCGCGCACCGCAAGGGCGAGATGGCCAGCCGGGTCCAGATGGGCAGCCTCGCGGGCCTGCTCCTCGGCGCGATCATCGTGGTGGCCCTGAGCCTGGGCCTCGGAGCCGAGGCCATGCAGGCGTGGGGCTGGCGGGTGCCGTTCCTCCTCGCGCTCCCGTTGGGCGCCATCGGTCTCTACCTGCGGAACCGCCTGGGAGAGACCCCGGAGTTCGAGGAGGTCAAGGAGGTCGCGAAGGACCTGCCCGCGGTCGACCGCAAGCTGTGGCGCAGCCTGCTGCTGGTCGGGGTGGCCGCCACGCACGCGGTCGGCTTCTACCTGGCCTTCACCTACGTGCAGAACCTGATCATCCAGCTGAAGTTCTCCCTGGTCACGGCGACCGTCGTGATCGGCATCGCGCTCATCGTCGGGATCGGCCTCGTACTCGCCGGTGGGCGCGTGTCGGACCGGATCGGACGCCGTCCCGCGCTGCTCATCGCGACCGCGGTGATCATCGTCGCCACGTACCCGCTGATGGCCGGGCTGACGTCGTCGACGAACCCGTGGGTGCTCGGCGTCTTCGCGGTGCTGCTGGCCGCCGCCCCGTCCTTCTACACCGGCATCGCCCCGATCACCTACATCGAGCTGTTCCCGGTGCACGCCCGCGGCATCGGCGTGTCGTTGGCCTTCAACATCTCCGTGGCGCTGTTCGGCGGCACCGTCCTGTACGTGACCCAGTGGCTGGTCCAGACGACCGGGGACAACCGCGCCGGTGCGTTCGTCCTCATCGGATCCGCCGTGCTCAGCGGCCTGACCGCGCTCGCCCTGCCGTCGGTCCTGGCAGCCCGGGTACGGCGTCCGTCGGCGACCACCGCCCCCGAGCCGGCCTGAGGCTCAGTCGCGGCTCGCGCGGCGGGCGTCCTTGATCTCGGTCTCGACCGCGACGGCGCACCGGCGCAGGGTGGCGACGAGCTCCGGGAACTGGCCGGGCTCGAGCATGCCGCCGAGCGTCGACTCGATCTTGTCGACCTCGGCGGCCATCTCGGTGAGGCCCGCCCTGCCGGCCGCGGTCAGGGCCAGCGACATGGCCCGTTCGCTCTCCGGGTGCGGGCTGCGGTCCACCCAGCCCCGGCGCTCGAGCTCGGCCACGATCCGGGTCATCGTCTGGGGCTTCACGAAGCAGCGGCGGGACAGCTGGGCCAGCGACAGGTTGGGCTGGCGCTCGAGGATCTTGAGCGCGGCGTAGCCGGACAACGTCATCCGCCACGGCTTGAGCCGCATCGCCCCGATGTTCGCCACGGCGCGTTCCAGGCGGGTGACCGCGTCGGTGAGGTAGTCCGGCTGGCCCGCAGCTGTGTCCACGCGCCAAGCTTAGACAGCATCCTTACAACCGGAGGTCATGACATGCCCGGCCCGACCACCACCTCGGCCCCGACGGTCCACCTGCCCATCGACGAGGCCCTCGGGGTGGCGACCGGGGCGCTGGTCGCCGCCGGCTACACCCGCGAGGAGGCCGCGGTCATCGGCGACCACCTGATGGACTGCGAGCTGCGCGGGCTGTCCTACGCCGGGCTGGCGCGCGCGGTGTCCATCATCGAGCGGGTCCGCGCCACCCCGCCGCCACGACCGATCCGGGTCGACCGCGAGACCCCCGTCTCGGCCGCGCTGGACGGCGGGGACCAGGTCGGCTACCTCGTCGCCACCCGCGCGATCGACATCGCCCTGGAGAAGGCCCGCGCCCAGGGCATCGCCGTCGTGGGCGCCCGCGAGACCTGGTACACGGGGATGTTCTCGTACTACCTCGAGCGCGTCATCGACGCCGGGTTCGTCGGCATGATCGCCGGCAGCGGCCCGGCCCTGGTCGCGCCGCACGGCGGCACCGAGTCCCGGTTCAGCACCAACCCCATCGCGTTCGGCTTCCCCACCGCGGACCGGCCGGTGATCTGGGACATCGGCACCTCGTCGATCACCCACGCCGAGGTCACCCTCGCCGCGAGGCTCGACGAGCCGTTGCCCGAGGGGAGGGCGTACGACCCAGCGGGCCGGCCGACGACCGACGCCACCGCCGCCCTGCAGGGCGCCTTCACCGTGTGGGGCGGGCACAAGGGCTCCGGGCTCGCCCTCGTCGTCCACCTGCTCGGCATGCTCGCCGGCGCCTCGGCCACGCCCGTCGGCGCGTCGGACTGCGGCTTCCTGGCCGTCGTCGTCGATCCGTCGGTCCTCGGCGACGCCGACGACTACCGCGCACGCGCGGCCGAGTTCGCCGAGTCCGTACGCGCCACCCGCCCGATCGACGGCGGGGCCCCGGTCCGGATCCCCTTCGACCGTTCGGCGGTGCGGCGGGCCGAGACCCTCCGGCGCGGGACGATCGAGGTCACGGCGCCCGTGGTGGACACGTTGCGGCGGACCACTCTGGCAGAATAGACAGCATGCTTATATAGTCCAAGCATTCTGCTACAGGAGGGCAATCGTCATGGTCGACTTCTTCACGGGGCTCCAGCCGCTCGAACCGGGCGAGGACGACCCCGCCGAGCTGGTCGGGCGGGTGCGTGAGCTCGACGCGTCGGAGGCGATCGACCGGGTGCTCGTGGGGTACTCGTCGATCTGGCCGCACAACCACGCGACCGCGCCGTACATCCTGGCGATGACCGAGAAGTTCTCGCCGATCGTCGCCCACCGGCCCGGGGTGATGGCCCCGACGGCCGCGGCCCGGTACTTCGCCACGCTGGACGTGCTGGCACGTGGTCGGCTGGCGATCAACGTGGTGGTCGGGGGTTCCGACAAGGACCTCCACCGCGAGAGCGACGCGTCGCCGAAGTCGGAGCGCTACGAGCGGGCGATCGAGTACCTCGACCTCGTCCGCCGGACCTGGACCGAACCGTCGTCGTTCGACCACGAGGGACGGTTCTACAGCGCGGAGAGCGTCAAGATCCTCACCCGCCCGGTCCAGGGCCAGGTCCCGATCTTCATGGGCGGGGAGAGCGACGCCGCGGTCGACTTCGGCGCGCGGCACGCCGACCTCTACATGCTCTGGGGCGAGCCGTTCGCCGGGACGACGGAGCGCATCGCGCGCGTCCGCGCCGCCGCGGAGGGCTACGCCCGGCCGATCGAGTTCTCGCTCAGCCTGCGGCTGTTCCTCGGCGAGACCGAGGACGACGCGTGGGCCAAGGCCCGCGCCGTCGAGCAGCAGATCGCCGACGCCCAGGGCGGTCACGCCTTCCTCCGCTCCTCGGCCACCGACACCTCGGTCGGACGCCGGCGCGCGCTGGCGCTGACCGACGAGGAGCTCCACGACACCTGCTTCTGGACCGGGCTGACGAAGCTGCTGGGCGGGTTCGCCAACTCCCAGGCACTGGTCGGGACCGAGGAGCAGATCCTGGACACCCTCGGCACCTACCACGACCTGGGCGTCGGGACCTTCCTCGTGACGACCGGGGCGGAGGCCGGCTGGGATCCTTCCCTGGAGGACTTCCTGCTGCGCGCCAAGAAGGAGCTGTAGACCGTGCTCGACCTGAAGTCGCTGGGAGGCGGCACCGTCGGTGGACTGCTCGCCGACCGCGCGTTCCACACCCCCGACAAGCCCGCCCTGGTGTTCGGGGACGAACAGCTCGACTACGCCGAGCTCGATGCGGCGGCGTCCGCGGTGGCCCGCGGCCTGCTCGGCCTCGGCCTCGCCCCGGGTACGTCCGTCGGCGTGTTCCTGCCGAACCGCGTCGAGACCCTCGTCGCGTTCTTCGGGATCGCCCGGGCGGGGCTGGTCGAGGTGCCGGTGAACACCGCCTACAAGGGCACCTTCCTCGACCACGCGCTCGGCCACACGGACGTGCAGGTCCTGATCACCGAGCCCGGCCTGCTCGACCTGGTCGCCGCCCTGCCGGAGCGCCCGCACGCCCTGCACACCGTGGTGGTGCTCGCGGACGGGGAGCCCGCGGACCGGACCATCGGCGCCGACCCCGTCCCGGCCGGTGTGTCGCTGCCCGGCGTCGAGATCCTCACCTGGCACGCCATGCTCGCCCGCGGCGACGCCGGCCAGGTGATCCCCGAGGTCGGCATCGACGATCCCGTGGGGATCATGCTGACGTCGGGGACCACCGGCCGCAGCAAGGGCGCGATCTACCCGGCGCTGATGCCCGTGGTCGCCGCGCACGAGTTCGCCGTGGCCATGGAGACCACCGCCGACGAGCGGCTCTACACCTGCCTGCCGCTGTTCCACGGCGCCGCGAAGATCAACATCTCGCTGCACGCGATCGTCGCGGGCGCCACCGTCGTGCTCGGCCGCCGGTTCAGCGCGAGCCGCTTCTGGGACGAGATCCGCCGTCACGAGGTCACGCAGTTCAACGCCCTCGGCTCGGTCCTGCCCATGCTGCTCGCCCAACCCCCGTCCGACCGCGACCGGGACCACCCGGCCCGCAAGGTGTTCGCCGCACCCGCCCCTCCCCCGGTCCTCACTGCCACCGAGGAGCGCTTCGGCGTGCACGTCGTGGAGGGCTACGGCCTCACCGAGATCAAGACAATCGTCTGGAACCCCATCCGCGAGCGCAAGATCGGCTCCATGGGCGTCCCCTCCGCCACGACCCTCCTCGAGGTGCACGACGACCTGGGCTTCCCGGCGCCGCCCGGGCAGGTCGGGGAGATCGTGTTCCGGCCCCGCGTCCCGCACGTCATGTTCGCCGGCTACCACCGCCAGCCCGAGGCCACCGTGGAGACCTCGCGCGACCTCTGGTGGCACACCGGGGACCTCGGGTTCACCGACGACGACGGCTACTTCTACTTCGTCGACCGGAAGAAGGACGCGCTGCGCCGCCGCGGCGAGAACGTGTCCTCCCAGGAGGTCGAGTCCGTCCTGCTGGACCATCCCGCCGTGGCCGAGGCCGCCGCGGTGGGCGTGGCCTCCGACCTCGGCGAGCAGGAGGTGATGGCCGTCGTGGCTGTGGCCGAGGGCACCGAGCTGGACCTGAAGGACCTGTTCGCGCACTGCGACCGGTCCCTGCCGCACTTCATGGTGCCCCGCTACTACCGCCTCGTCGAGCGGTTCCCCGCCACGCCCACCGGCAAGATCCGCAAGGCGGTGCTGCGGGAAACCGGGCTGACCGACGACACCTGGGACGCCGAGGCCGCGGGCCTGGCCCCCACCCGGCACCGGTGAGCGAGCCCGTGAGCGAACCACCGACACGGGGAGCCGTGCGCCTGCGGGAGATCGCGCCGCGGCTCACCTTCCAGGCCCATCCGGTCCCGACCGAGCTCAAGATCGAGCTGGTGGAGCGGCTCGTCGGCGCCGGGATCCGGGACTTCGAGCTGTCCTCGTTCGTGCGCCCGGACCTGGTCCCCGGCCTGGCCGACGCCGCCGCGGTGTTCGCCGCGGTGCGCCCGGCGCCCGGTCTCACGCTGGGCTGCTGTATCGGCAACGAACGCGGCCTGCGCGCCGCCGCCGACGCGGGAGCCGACTCCGCCACCTTCCTGCTCTCGGCGGACGAGGACTTCGCCCGGGCCAACATCGGGCGCAGCACCGCCGAGTCCCTGGCCGAGCTCGAGCGCCTCGCGGACGTCGCCGCGGGCCTCGGCATCACCCTCGGCACCTACGTGATCTTCGCGTGGGGTGGCCCCCTCGGGCCCCCGCGCGGCCCGGCGGACCTCGAGCCGATCGCGCGCCGCCTCGTCGCCATCGGGGTCACGGACTGGGTGCTCGCCGACTCCTTCGGCTACGCCGCCCCACCGCAGCTCCGCGAGCTGCTCGCCGTCGCCGCGCACCACGTGCCACCGGGGTCGCTGACCGTGCAGGTCCACGACAGCCGCGGGCTCGGCGTGGCCAACGTCCTCGCCCTCGCCGAGCTCGGCGTCGGCACCATCGACGTCTCCCTCGCCGGGAGCGGCGGCCACCCGGCGATGCCGGGTCAGCGGGGCGGCGGGGTCTGCACCGAGGACGCCGCGCAGGCCCTGGAGCTCGCCGGTTACCACACGGGCCTCGACCTGGCCGCACTCGTCGAGACCGCGAACTGGCTGGAGGACTCCGGCGTACCCGGCCTGGGCTTCGTCCGGCACGTCGGCCCCGTGCCGCGCGCGGCCCGGGCGCCGGCCGCCCTGACCTTCGACTGGAACAACCCGACACACGAGAGCGAGCCAGCACAGTGACGAACCCAGCCGCCATCGACGGACTCCGCACGAGCGACCGGCGCTACACCATCGCCGTGATCGACGGGCCGAACGTCTCCAACCTCGCCCGCCGGAACAAGCGGATGTACGGCCCGAACGTCTCCGCCGAGGGCCTCGGGCGGTTCACCGAGGAGTGGGGCGCCCGCCTCGGCGTCGTGATCGAGCGGTTCATGTCCAACCACGAGGGCGACATCCTGGAGTACATCCACGAGTCGGGCGACCGGGTCGACGGCTACCTCGTCAACCCCGCCGGGCTGACCACCACCAGCCAGTCGGTGCCGTTCGCCCTCTACGACACCGGGAAGCCTGTGGTCGAGGTGCACTTCGCCAACATCAGGGCGTCGGCGGCGACGGCCCGCGGCCCGGTCTACGGCCCGGGTGAGTCCACCTTCACCCCGTACGTCTCCGGCCAGTTCATGGGGATGCGCGAGTACAGCTACCCGGGCGCGCTGCTCTCCCTGGTGCTGGCGCTGGACGACGAGACCTTCCTCGGCGCCAAGCCGGAGTAGCGGCGCGATGAGCAACGAGCTCACGGGCGAGGACGTGCTCGCCCGCATCCTCGCGGATCGTGGCCGCTACCCCGAGGTGTTCGAGGTCGCCGCCCGCTTCGATCCGCAGGCACTGCGGGACTTCCACGCCGGCTACCAGCACGCGATGGGTCCCGGCACCTCGCTGTCGGAGCCGGTGCGCCAGCTCGTCCTCCTCGCGCTGGACGCGGCCGCCCACTTCCACGGGGGCTGCCGCTTCCACATGCTCGAGGCGCTCCGGGCCGGGGTCGACCCCGAGGAGATCGTGGAGACGTTGCGGCTCACCGGGTTGACGGGTGGCTATCACGTGCCCCTCGTCGCGTATCCCCTCCTGGCCGAGGCCCTGGCGGAGTACGAGGCGGAGACCGGCCGGTAGGCCCACCACGACCACTGCGGTCGGCCGCGCGCGGCGCGCGGTCGACCGCAGTGGTCGTGCGGGGCTCAGGGCACGTTCTCGCCGATGTCCTCCAGCCGGCGGCCGCGGGTGCGCTCGCCGAACAGGCCGACGGTCACACCGCAGAGCAGGATGAACACGGCGGTGAGGGTGAAGACCCCGCCGAAGCCCACGGCGGCGGCGACGGCGGCGATGAGGAACGCGTTGCCGAACCCGGCGAGGCGGCTGACACCGTTGGCGAACCCGGATCCGAGACCGCGCAGGACGGTCGGGAAGACCTCGGGCAGGTAGGCGTACACGACGGCGGTGTTGGTCTGCAGCAGCATCGTCGCCAGGAACCCGCTGACCACCAGGACCCAGTAGGAACCCGTGAACGCGAAGACCAGCATCATCGCGGCGACGATCGTGGTGACCACGAGCGAGGTCGTGCGCCGCTGGAACCGGTCGCTGAGCAGCATCGCGAACAGCGCGCCGAGGGGCGGACCGACCGAGAAGATCGTGGTGATGGTCAGCGCCTCCGCCGTGGAGTAACCGCGCTCGACGAGCAGGGTGGGCACCCAGCCGGTGAAGCCGAAGACGCCCAGTGTGCCGAAGATCAGGGTCAGCGTCGCGACGATCGTGCGCTTGCGGATCCCGGGCGCGAACAGGTCCGACGCCTTCTTGTCCTCGTGGATCGCGGTGGTCGCGGCGACCTCGGGCAGCGGGCCGGGGATCTGGGACTCCAGCCGCTCCACGGTGGTCCTGGCCTCGTCGACCCGGCCGTTGACCGCGGCCCAGCGCACCGACTCGGGGAGCAGGAACCGGGCCAGCACGGCCGGGACGATCCCGATGGCGCCCAGGACGAACAGCCAGCGCCACGCGCCGGGCGAGAGCGGCACGATGAGCCGGGCCGCGGCCGCCACGAGCGGGACACCGAGCAGGCCGATGCCCAGCATGAGCGCCTGGCACCGCCCACGGCTGATCCCGGGGAACATCTCGGCGACATAGACGATCAGCACCCCGGTCACGGCCTGGATGCCGACCCCGGTGAGGATCCGCAGGGCACCGAGCACGGCCAGGTTCGGGGCGACCGCACACAGCAGCGAGGCGACCGAGTAGACGACCGTGCCCCAGACGAGCACGCGCCGCCGGCCCAGCCGGTCCGACAGCCGGCCGCCGATGATCCCCCCGGCGAACATCCCGAGGAACGAGTAGGAGGTCAGCTGCCCGATCTGGGCCACCGACAACCCCCACTCCGCCCGGATCGCCGGGGCCGCGTAGGCGAGGCCGTTGGTGTCCATCAGGTCGCAGATGAACAGGATGCCGAGCAGGACCATCCAGCCGCGATGGGACCGGGTGGTTCGGGGTAGCCGTTCGAGGCGGGCGGCCAGCCTGCCCGCGACGGCCTGGGGGTCCGCGGTGGCGCGGTCGAGGGTGTCGTCCATCGTGCTCTCCTTCGAGCCGGTGGGAGGGGGAGGTGGCGGCGTCAGTTCGCCGCGGCGGCCTGCTCGCGGAGGTGACCGGACGGCAGGACGTCGCGGCCCGGGTCGGCGGGGACCGCGATGCCGAACTGCCGGTCCAGGATGTCGCTGATGAGGTCGTAGCAGGACCCGATCCGGATGACCTCCATGGTGGTGAAGTCGATGACCGTGGAGGACCGCCGGTAGTGGTGGTACTTGGAGAGCCCGTAGTCGACGACCAGGTCCACGGCGTCGATGATCGGCTGCTGGATGTCCTCGACGCGGAACCGGGTGCCGGTCCCGGTCAGGTTGGCCGACGAGCCGAAGAGCGGCAGGCCCGCGGCGTGGGTGAGGCGGACGACCTCCTCGGGCAGCCGGCCGTTGTTCAGCAGCATCGCCAGCGTGCCGCCGACCGTGCTGGCGGTCAGGGTGTCGGCCGCGGCCGCGGCGATGACCGGATGGTCGGCCCGGAAGGGCGCGACGACACAGATCGGCAGCCCCGCGTCGAGCGCGATCGCGTCGATGATCTCCTGCTCGCGGGTGCCGATCTCGTGCACCTCGCGGTGCAGCTCGTAGTTCCCCGCCATCGCGTTCCGCTTGTGCGGGGCGCGCTGCTTGGCGTCGAACAGCTGCTGCAGCCTCGCCCCCGAGTTCGCGCCCGCCGCGTAGCCGATGTCGCCGGGCATGATGACCGCGCCGCCGGCGCTGATCGTGTCGAAGATGCGCTTCGCGTCGCCCTTGATGTCACGCCTGCCCATTCGAGCCTCCTTGCTCCCCAGGTGGGTTCGTTGACCGTGATGCGGTTCGGCACGTTAGCGCGCCGATCACCGATCCGGTAGCTCCCGCTGATCGCCTTGACTCAGCGCGACAACAGCATCTACCTTCAGACCGCTTCGTGGCAAGGGCTGCCACGATGTAGTCATCGGAGGAGCTCATGCGACGACGTCTCGCGGCTCGAGCGGCACGCACCGCGCGCTCCGGGGGCCCCATCGTCCTCGCGAGGGGGCCGTCCGTGACCGCTCTATCCTCGGCAGGCTTGCGCCACGCCCTGCAGCACGACCCTGGGGAGCAGAACGATGCCTGACGGCCAGCCCTCGATCCTCGTCATGGAGAAGGCGGTCCGCGTCCTCGACTGCTTCTCCCCCGAGCACACCCGACTGTCGCTGAGCGACATCCGCCGGCTCACCGGGATGCCCAACTCGACGGTCGCCCGCCTGGTGCGCACCCTCGTCGCGAGCGAGCTCCTGCAGCGGACGGGAGACGAGTACTGCGTCGGGCTGCGCGTGCTGAGCTGGGCCACGGCCGCCTCGGCCGGCTCGGACCTGCTGGTCGCGGCCGAGCCCGTCGCCGCCCACCTGCGGGACCTGACCGGCGAGACGACCGGGCTCTACATCCGCCGCGGCACCACCCGGGTCGCCGTGGTCGTCAAGCTCAGCCCGCGGTCGATCATCTTCCGCTGCGACGTCGGCCAGCTGGCGCCCGTCCGGGCGGGCGCGGGGGGCAAGGTGTTCATGGCCTACGACGAGCGGGTGCTCAACGCGGTCCTCGTCGAGAGCGCCGAGCAGGCGCCGGGCGACTCGCGGTCCGCGCTGGACCTGCAGCTCGAGTTCGTGCGGGCGAACGGGTGGCTGCTCACCGAGGAGGAGCGCGAGACCGGCCTGAACTCGATCGCCGCACCCGTGTTCGACGCGAGCGGCGCCGTCGTGGCGGCCGTCGCCGTCGGCGGTCCGTCGTTCCGGGTCGACCGGCCGATGGCGGAGAAGTACGGCCCGATGGTCGCCGAGTCCGCGCAGGCCCTGTCGCGGCGGCTCGGCCACGGCGGCGCGTCGGGGCGGTCGACGGACAGCACCACCAGCACGACCGGGGAGACCGCGTAACGATGAGCACTCTGTTGGACAAGATCTGGGACGCACACACCGTGCACCGCAGCGGCGGGGGCACCGACCTGCTCTACGTCGACTTCCACCTGCTCCACGAGGGCTCGAGCCCGCAGGCGTTCGAGGGCCTCCGCCTGGCCGGCCGCCGGGTCCGCCGGCCCGACCTCACGCTCGCGACCGAGGACCACGTGGTACCCACCCGCGGCCTGCTGGGCCGCACCGGGGTGGCGGCGACGATGGTGGACGCGCTGCGGCGCAACTGCGAGGAGTTCGGCGTCGCCCTGCACCGCTCGGGGACGGCGGGCCAGGGGATCGTGCACGTGATCGGGCCCGAGCTCGGCATCAGCCAGCCGGGCCGGATCATCCTGTGCGGCGACAGCCACACGAGCACGCACGGCGCGTTCGGCGCGCTCGCCTTCGGGATCGGGACGAGCCAGGTCGAGCACGTGCTGGCGACCCAGACCGCGGCGTTCGCCAAGCCGAAGGCCATGGCCGTGACGCTGCACGGCGAGCTGCCCGCGGGCGTGTCGGCGAAGGACGTCGCGCTGGCCATGATCGGCCGGATCGGCACCGGGGGCGCGCAGGGCCACGTGATCGAGTACCGCGGGGCCGCCGTCGAGGCGATGTCCATGGAGTCCCGGCTGACGCTGTGCAACATGTCGATCGAGGCCGGGGCGAAGGCCGGGATGATCGCGCCCGACGCCGTGACCGCCGAGTACCTCCGCGGCCGCCCGTACGCGCCGGCGGGCCGCGCCTGGGACGAGGCCGTGGCGTCCTGGGCGGCGCTGCGCAGCGACGACGAGGCCGAGTTCGACCGGCGGGTCGACATCGACGTCACGACCCTGTCGCCGTTCGTCAGCTGGGGGACCAACCCGAGCCAGGTCGTCGAGCTCAGCGGGGTGGTCCCGGACCCGTCCGCCGACCCGGATCCCGCGCTGCGCGACGCGGCGGAACGGGCGCTGACCTACATGGATCTCGCGCCCGGTACCCCGATGCGGGAGATCCCGGTCGACGTGGTGTTCCTCGGGTCCTGCACCAACGGGCGCATCGAGGATCTCCGTGCCGCGGCCGGCCTCCTCGACGGCCACCGGATCGCCTCCGGCGTGCGGATGCTCGTCGTCCCCGGGTCGGCGGCGGTCAAGAAGGCCGCCGAGTCCGAGGGCCTGGACGAGGTGTTCCGGTCGGCGGGAGCGGAGTGGCGCACCGCAGGCTGCTCGCTCTGCGTGGCGATGAACGACGACTCGCTGGCCGCGGGCGAACGCTGCGCCTCGACGTCGAACCGCAACTTCGAGGGCCGCCAGGGCCGCGGCGGTCGCACCCACCTGGTCTCGCCCACCACGGCCGCCGCCACGGCGCTGACCGGCCGGCTCACCGCTCCGTCGGACCTGGGGGCCCTTCGATGAAACCGATCCGCACGATCACCGGGCGCGGGGTCGCCATCCGGCGCACGAGCGTCGACACCGACCAGATCATCGCCGCGCGGCACTGCCTGCGGACGACCCGTACGGGATTCGCCGAGCACCTGTTCGCCACCTGGCGGGCGGAGCCCGGATTCCCCGTCGGCGACCCGGCCCACGACGGCGCCACGATCCTCTTCGCGGGGGCCGACTTCGGCTCCGGATCCTCCCGTGAGCATGCTGTGTGGGCGTTGCAGGACTACGGGTTCACCGTCGTGGTCGCCTCCCGGTTCGGCGACATCTTCGCCGACAACGCGGTCCGGTCCGGGCTCGTGCCCGCCGTGGTCGAGGACAGCGCGGTCGGCGCGATGATGGACGCCGTCGACGCGGATCCGGCCACCGAGGTGACGGTGGACCTGGTGGCGCTGACCATCCGCGCCGGCGGGGTCGAGGCCCCGGTCCGGATGAGCGCCGACACCCGGCAGCGGTTCCTCGACGGCCACGACGGCATCGACGTGACCCTCCGGCACGAGGCGGCGATCCGCGCGTTCGAGCTCGCCCACGTCCCGATCGTCAAGGCGCCCTGAGCGCCGGACAGGAGACACCGTGACCACACCGTCGAGCACCGCGACCACCGCGCCCGCCGAGCTGCGCAGGCTCCTGGACGAACCGGGCATGCTGCGCGCTCCCGGCGTCTTCGACGGGATCAGCGCCCACCTCGTCCGCCGGGCGGGTTTCCGGGTCGCGTACCTGACCGGGGCCGGCGCGGTGGCCTCGGGGTACGGGCTGCCCGACATCGGCCTGGCCACGGCCACCGAGATGGCCGACCGGGCCGCGGTCGTGGTCGAGGCAAGCGGGCTGCCCGTCGTCGCGGACGCCGACACCGGCTACGGCAACCCGATGCACGTCGTGCGGACGGTGCGGGCCTACGAGCGCGCCGGGGTCGCGGCGATCCAGCTCGAGGACCAGGACTTCCCGAAGCGGTGCGGGCACCTCGCCGACAAGTCCGTCGTCGGTACGGACGAGTTCGTGCGCAAGCTGGTCGCCGCCCTCGAGGCCCGGGAGAACGACACCGTCGTGATCGCCCGGACGGACGCGCGCGGCCCCGCGGGCCTGGACGAGGCACTCGCCCGGGCCGACCGGTACGCCGCCGAGGGCGCCGACATGATCTTCGTCGAGGCCCCGTACTCGGTCGCGGAGGTCGAGCGCATCGCCGCGGAGGTCAAGGCCCCCTTGGTGTTCAACGTGGTGCCCGCGGGCCGGACCCCCGTCGTGCCGGACGCGGACCTGGAGCGGCTCGGGTTCCGGATGGCGATCTACCCCGGCGCGGTGCTCCAGCCCGCCGCCCAGGCGATCGCCGCCGCCCTGGTCGGCATGGGCGGGGCGGACCCGCAGGTCGCCGAGGGCCCGCTCGGGCTCTTCCGCGCCGTCGGGCTCGACGAGTGGGCCGCGCTCGGCGAGCGCTACCGCTGACCCTCCCCCGATCCCGCCGGAAGGACCGACCCGTGAACCTGGCCACGACCCTCGTCGCCCCCGCCCGCGCACTCCCGGCGCAGCCGGCGATCACGCTCGACGACCACGTCCTCGACTACGCGTCGCTGCACGCCGCGGCCGCCGCCGTCGCGGGCGACCTGCGCGAGCGTGGCGTCGAGCCCGGCGACCGGGTCGGGCTGGTGCTGCCCAACGTGCCCGCCTACCCGGTCCTGTTCTACGGCGCCCTGCTCGCCGGCGCCGTCGTCGTCCCGATGAACCCGCTGCTCAAGGCCCGCGAGGTCGAGTACTACATCCGCGACTCCGGGATGACGCTGATCTACGGCGGGGACGGGTCGGGCGACGTGGTGCCGGCCGCGGCCGCCGCGGCCGGCATCAGCGGGATCGTCGTGCCCGCCACCGGTCCGGCGGAGCTGCGGGGCACTCCGGTCACCGAGCCCGTCGAGCGCGCCGCGGACGACACCGCGGTCATCCTCTACACCTCCGGCACCACGGGGCAGCCGAAGGGCGCCGAGCTCACCCATCACAACCTGGCCTCGAACGCGGCGACCACGGCCGAGACCCTGCTCCGGATCGGACCCGACGACGTGATCATGGGCTGCCTGCCCCTGTTCCATGTCTTCGGCCTCACCTGCGGGCTCAACGCCGCGGTCCGGTACGGCGCCACGCTGACCCTGATCCCGCGGTTCGACCCGGCCAAGGCGCTGGAGGTCGTCGCCCGGGACCGGGTCACCGTGTTCGAGGGCGTGCCGACGATGTACGCGGCGATGCTGCACTCCCCCGAGGCGGAGAGCGCCGACATGTCGTCGCTGCGCAGCTGCATCACCGGCGGGTCGGCGATGCCGGTGGAGATCCTGCGCGCCTTCGAGAAGCGGTTCGGCTGCGAGGTCTTCGAGGGCTACGGGCTGTCCGAGACCTCCCCGGTGGTCTCCTTCAACCAGCCCGGCCACGAGCGCAAGCCCGGCACGATCGGCTTCCCGGCGCGCGGGTGCGAGATGCGGATCGTCGACGACGAGGGCCGGGACGTGGAGGACGGCGAGCCCGGCGAGATCGCCGTCCGCGGCGAGAACGTCATGAAGGGCTACTGGAACCGGCCCGAGGCCACGGCAGAGGCGATCCCGGACGGCTGGTTGCGCACCGGCGACATCGCCACCCGCGACTCCGACGGCTACTACACGATCGTCGACCGCAAGAAGGACATCATCATCCGCGGCGGCTACAACGTGTACCCGCGGGAGGTCGAGGAGGCCCTCTACGAGCACCCCGCCGTGGCGGAGGCCGCGGTGATCGGGATCGAGCACCCGGAGCTCGGCGAGGAGATCGGCGCCGCCGTCGCGCTGCGGCCCGGCGCCGAGGCGGACCCGGACCAGCTGCGGGACTTCGTGAAGGAGCGCCTCGCGGCCTACAAGTACCCGCGCCGGGTCTGGCTGGTCGACGCCCTTCCCAAGGGCCCCACGGGCAAGATCCTGCGCCGCGAGGTCACCCCCTCGTAGGCCGCGCCGTCAGACGGGCGGCCAGTTCCGCAGGGCGGCGTCGGCGACCTGCTGGAGCTCCGCGCGACCGGCACCGCCGACCGCCTGGACCGCGACCCCGTTCGCGACGGTCATGACGTAGCGGGCGAGCAGGGCCGGATCGGTGTCGCCGGGCAGGTCGCCCTCGTCGACGGCCTGCCCGAACCGATCCCGCAGCCGGAGCCAGCCCTCGTCCCGCCACGCGAGCAGTGCGTCGCGGGCGATCCGGCCCCCGTCCCCGGCGGCCAGCGAGCCCTGCACCGCAAGACATCCCGCCGGATACGCGGGCCGGGAGCTCGCCTCGACCGCGCCGCGGAGGAACGTGGTCGCCACACCCCGCGCCGTCGGTTCGGCCAGGGCCCGGGCGGCGTAGGCGGCGGGGCCTTCCGTGTAGCGCCGCAGCGCCTTGCGGAACAGCTCCTCCTTGTTGCCGAAGGCCGCGTACATGCTGGTCCGGGTGATGCCCATGGCGGCGGTCAGGTCCGTGAGGCTCGTGCCCTCGTAGCCCTGCTCCCAGAACAGCAGCATGGCCCGTTCCAGGGCCTCGTCGGCGTCGAAACCCCGCGGACGGCCGACCGGTCGCCTCCCTGTGTCCTGCACCGCACCAGGCTACCAGTTCCGTACCGCTCGGTACCGAAGTGCTACGGTCTCGATCTGTACCGATCGGAACCGAAATACCTGGAGCTCGGCATGCAAAGACTGGACGGCAAGACGGCGGTCATCACCGGCGGCGGCACCCGCGGGATCGGGCGGGCGAGCGCCGCGCGGCTGGCCGCCGAGGGAGCGCACGTCTTCCTCGTCGGCCGCCGTACGGCGGAGCTCGACGAGGCCGTCGAGCAGATCGGCCCGGCGGCCACGGCCGTCCCGGCCGACATCACGGTCCCGGCCGACCTCGACCGGGTCTACGACGCCGTCCGCGCGCGCGGCAAGGGCCTCGACGTGCTCTTCGCCAACGCCGCCACCGCCTCGTTCGCGACCCTCGAGCAGATCACCGAGGAGGACTACGACCGGATCTTCGAGGTCAACGTCAAGGGCACCCTGCTCACCGTGCAGAAGGCGCTGCCCCTGCTCAACGAGGGGGCGTCGGTGATCCTCAACGCCTCCACGGCCGCGGAGAACGGCACCCCCGCCTTCGGCGCCTTCTCCGCGTCCAAGGCCGCCGTCCGGTCCTTCGCCCGGACCTGGGCCAACGAGCTGAAGGGGCGGGGCATCCGCGTCAACGCCATCTCCCCCGGCCCGATCGACACCTCCGGGATCACCGAGCTCGTCGGCGAGCAGAACGCGGCCGCGGCCAAGGCGGCCATGGGCGCCGGGGTCGCGATCGGGCGGATCGGGCGTCCCGAGGAGGTCGCCGCCGCCGTCGCCTTCCTGGCCTCCGACGACAGCAGCTACGTCCTCGGTTCCAACCTCTACGTCGACGGCGGGGAGAACCAGATCTGAACCGCGGCGCCGCTCATGCGGGAAGGGCGCTGCGCCACAGGAAGTCGCAGGTCTCGAGGGCGGCGTCGAGGCTCTTACCGGTGGCGGTGGCCCGGTAGAAGGTGCGCTCGGTCATCCAGCACAGCGCCCTCGCCCGCTCCGCCGCGTCCGTGGGGCCGGGCCCGTCCGGTACCCCGGCGCGGACGAGGACCCCGCGCAGCGCGGTGGCGTTCTCCTCCAGCACCTCCACCCACATCGCGCCGATCTCCGGGATCACCGCCGAGTGGTCGACCGCGACCCGCATAGTCCGGCCGTGCTCCCGCCAGGCCGCGGCCGTGGTCCCCAGGGCGGCCCGGATGCTGTCGCGGGGGTCCCGGCCGCCCTCCGTCGCCGCGAGCCGGGCCGTCTCCCGCAGGGCCGCCACGGTGCGGGCGACGAGCGCGACGAGCACCTCCTGCTTCGAGCCGAAGTAGAAGTAGAGCGCGCCCCGGGTGATCCCGGCGCCGCGGGCGATCTCCTCGACCGTCAGCTCGTCCACACCCCGCTCGTCGAGCAGCGCCTCGGCGGCGTCGAGGATCGCCTGCTCGCGCAGGTCGCCCTTCGAGGGCGTCCCGCGGCGCCTTCGGGAGGCCCGCTCCTCAGCGGGCACCGCGGACCGCCGCACCGGTCGCGGGAGGGATCGTCACGGCGACGACCGTACCTCCCGCGACCGGCACGGCCGGCCGGGACGGGACGCGTCAGCGGTCGGTGAAACGCGGCTCCCGCTTCTCCAGGAACGCCGCCATGCCCTCGGCCCGGTCCGTCGTGGCGAACCGGCCGCGGAACAAGGCGCGCTCGAAGCGCACGCCCTCGGTGAGGCCGATCTCGAAGGCCCGGTTCACTGCCTGCTTCGCCGCCCGCACCGCGGGCCCGGACTTCCGCGCGATGGTCGCGGCCACACCGACCGCCTCGTCGAGCAGGTCGGCGGCAGGGACGATCCTGCTCACGACCCCGGCCCGCTCGGCCTCGTGGACGTCCATCGTGCGGCCGGTGAGGACGAGGTCCATGGCCTTCGCCTTGCCGACGGCGTGGGTCAGCCGCTGGCTGCCGCCGATCCCGGGCAGGATGCCGAGGTTGATCTCCGGCTGCCCGAACACCGCCGTGTCCGCCGCGATCAGGACGTCGCAGAGCAGGGCGAGCTCGCAGCCGCCGCCGAGGGCGTACCCGGACACGGCTGCGACCAGTGGCGTGCCGAGCTGGGCGAGACGGTCCCAGCCGTCGAACAGGCCCTCGGTGGCGGAGTAGTCCAGGGCCGCCATCTCGGCGATGTCCGCGCCCGCCGCGAACGCCCGCTCGGAGCCCGTGATCACGACGGCACCGATCTCCGGGTCGTCGTCGAAGACCGACGCCGCCGCCAGCACCTCCGCCTGCACGACCCCGTTGAGGGCGTTGAGGGCCTTCGGCCGCTCGAGCCGGATCAGGCCCACACCGGGTGCGGGAACCTCGGTGCGGATCGAGGTGTAGGGGTCGGCGGCGTTCGGTTCGCGGGGACGGACGGCGGACACGGGGTCTCCTCGGGTCTCAGGGGCTGAGGGTCAGGGTGCGGGCGGCGGCGAGCACCGCGTCGATCGCGCCGGGATTGGCGAGGCTGCCGCGGTTCACGACCGAGTCCGGGTCCGCGCCCATGAGCAGTCGCTTGACCGGCACCTCGAGCTTCTTGCCCGACGAGGTGCGCGGCAGGTCGGCGACGGCGAGGACGTCGTCCGGGACGTGCCGGGGGGAGCAGCCGCGACGGATCGCGGCCCGGATCCGTGCGGTGAGGGCCTCGTCGAGCGGCAACCCGTCCAGCACCACGAACAGGACGATCGCCCCGTGCGTGCCGGGCCGGGGCACGTCCACGGCGACGGCGTCGACGACCTCCGGCACCGCGGCCAGGGCCTGGTAGATCTCCCCGGTCCCGATCCGGACGCCGCCGCGGTTGATCGTCGCGTCGCTGCGGCCGGTGATGATCCCGGTGCCGTGCGCGGTGAGCTCCAGCCAGTCCCCGTGGGCCCACACCCCGGGGAAGCGCTCGAAGTAGCCGGCGCGCAACCGTTCCCCGTCCGCGTCGCCCCAGAGACCCAGCGGCATCGAGGGCATCGGCGAGGCCACCACCATCTCGCCGACCTCCCCGGTCAGCGGCCTGCCGTCGGGCGACCAGGCCTGCAGGTCCACGCCCAGCGCGGGCGGCCCGAGCTCGCCCCGGTACACCGGGACCGTCGGTGCCAGCCCCAGGAACGGGGTGACGACGTCCGTGCCGCCGCTGATCGACACCAGCCAGGTGTCGGCCGGGAACTCGGTGTAGACCCAGTCGAAGCACTCGGCCGGCAGCGGCGAGCCCGTCGACCCGATCGCGCGCAGGGCCGACAGGTCCCGCCCCTCGCACGGCCGCGCACCGTCCCGACGCTGCGCGTCGAGCCAGGCGGCGCTCGCCCCGAACACCGTGACGCCGGTGTCCGCGGCGAGGTCCCACAGGGCGTCCCCGCCGGGTTGCCCGTCGAACAGCACCACCGAGGCGCCCGCCAGCAGCGGGGCCAGCTGAATGTTCCACATGACCCAGCCGGTGGTCGTGTACCAGGCGAAACGGTCCTCCGCGCGAAGGTCGAGCTGCAGGACGGCGGTCTTGAGCAGCTCCAGCAGCACTCCGCCGTGCCCGTGCACGATCGCCTTGGGCGGGCCGGTGGTGCCGGAGCTGTAGAGCACCCACAGCGGGTGGTCGAAGGGCAGCGCGGCGAACTCGAGCTCGCCGGGTCCCTCGCCGAACCCGGCCTCCCAGCCGGTGCCGTCGAGCAGCCCGAAGCGGACCGGGCGGGCGCCGGTGCGCCGGGCGATCTCCTCGCCCTCCTGCGTGCGGTCGACGGCGCGGCCCTTGTAGCGGTAGCCGTCGACCGCGAGCAGGACGGTCGGGGAGATCTGTGCGAACCGGGAGACCACGGCGTCCATCCCGAACTCCGGGGCGGCGGCGGACCAGACCGCACCGAGGGACGCCGTGGCCAGGAAGGCGGCGAGGACCTGCGGGACGTTCGGCAGGTAGGCGGCCACCCGGTCGCCCGCGCCGACGCCGTGGGCCACCAGGCCCCGCCGGACCCGGGCGGTCTCGCGGCGCAGGTCCGCCCAGGTCCACGCGCCGTCGCCGGCCGCCTCCGAGCGGAACCGCACCGCCACCGCATCCGGGTCCCGGCCGGTGAGGACGTGCTCGGCGAACGACAGCCGCCCGTCGGGGAACCACTGCGCTCCCGGCATCGCCCGGGACCCCAGCACGGCCGACGGCTCCGCGTGCCAGCGGATCCCGAGGAACTCCGCGGCCAGCGCCCAGAAGCCCTCCAGGTCGTCGACGGACCAGCGCCACAGCTCGTCGTAGGTCGCCCCGGCCCGCCCGGCCGCCGCGGCGAAGCGGGTCAGCGCCGCCTCGCGCAGCCGGGCGGGATCGGGCCGCCAGAGCACATCGGTCACGCTCAACCGGCCTTGATGGTGTCCGTGTTGATGTTGTCCTGGGCGGCCTTCTCGCGCTCGGAGAAGCGGCTGCCCTCCACGGTCGGCGGCAGCACGGGGAAGTCCCGGTGGACCTTGCGCAGGACCTCCTCGGTCGACGCCTTCGAGCGGGCGAACAGGGCCGGCAGGTCCACGCCGACCAGCACGCCGTCCTTCTTGACGTGCCGGCCGTCGATCCACACGTCCCGCACGTCCTGCGGGGTCGACTGGAAGACCACCCCGCCGACCGGGTCGACCGACGGCTGCCCGGTGAAGGTCAGCGGGTTGCCGACGATCACGACGTCACCCTTCTTGCCCGGGGTGAGCGACCCCGTGATCTCGCCCAGCCCGCAGGCCTCGGCGCCGTTGATGGTCGCCCAGGCCAGGACGTCGTGCACCGAGGTCTGCAGGGACTCCGGCATCTGCCCGGCCCGGTTGATCGGGTCGTTCTGCGCGAAGCGGTCCGCGGCGATGGCCAGTCGCATCTGCGGGACGAGCGAGCCGGAGTTGAGCGAGATGATGTCGCAGCTCAGCGTGGGCTTGATGCCGTGCCGGCGGCACTCGGCCATGGCCGGCCAGCCCATGCCCATGTTCATCTCGGTCTCCGCGGCGATGGAGACCTTGCAGCCCGCCTCCCCCAGGTGCGCCCACTCCTGCTCGTCGAGCGCCACGCAGTGGATGTGCACCTGGTCCGGTCCGAGCAGGCCGGCGGCGTGCAGGTCCTTGATCCCGTTGGAGAGCGGCGTGCCGAAGAAGCAGGCGGTGTGGAAGGCGATGATCTCGCCCTCGTCGCGGGCGGCGCCGATCTCCGCGCGGGTCTGCTCGAAGGGGACGAAGCCCAGCTCGTTGACCGAGACGCCGATGCGCACCAGGGACTGGTTCGAGTGCTCGCGGACGAGCCGGTGGTAGTCCTTCACCCGCTGCGCGTGGTCCGCATAGCCCACCTCCGGCGGCGCGGAGTCGAAGAAGCCGTACGCGAACACGGCGCGGATGCCGCTGTCGAGCAGGCCGCCGATGGCGCCGTCCGCGTGGCCGGGGCTGTTGTTGCAGTGCGAGAAGTCCAGCAGCGTGGTGATCCCGGCGTCGACCGCCTCCAGCGCCCCGACGAGGTTGCCGACGTACACGTCGTCGGCGGTGTAGTTCGGCGAGATCGCCATGCGCAGCGTGTTCATGTAGCCGCTGATGCTCATGTCGGCGCAGATGGCGCGCATCTGCGTCTGCCAGGTGTGCCGGTGCGTGTCCACGAGACCGGGGATGACCACCCGGTCCGTCGCGTCCACCACGGTCGCGTCGGGGGCCGCCAGGTCGCGGCCGACGGCCTCGATCGTGTCACCGTGCAGGAGCACGTCCCCTCCCGCGATGACCCCGAGCGCGGGGTCCATCGTCACCACGTGGCCGCCCTTGATGAGGGTGCGGGTGCCCATGTGCGTCTCCATCCATCGGTTGCGGTACGTCGTCGTATCCGGACTTCCGACCTGCGCGCCGTCTACCTGATCGCCAGCCCCGACAGTGGCGATCCCGAGGCCCCGCTGATCGGCAGCGGCGGGGCCACGAACTGGAACTCGTACACGCCGTCGGCCGCGCACGCCCGGCCGAGGGCCTCCAGGTCGAAGATCTCCCCCAGGGCGAGCCCCATGTGCACCAGCGCGACGGTGTGCAGGGGCTGGATCTGGGCGATCTCGTTGGGGCGCACCTCGACGCCCCACGTGTCGGTCACCAGCGCGGCGACCTCGTTCTCGTACAGCCACGGGGCGGTGTGCAGCGACAGCCCCGGCGCGGGGCCGCCGGCGTAGTCGCCCCAGGCTCCCCGGCGCGCACCCAGGAACCCGGTGCGCACCAGCACCGCGTCGCCGCGGCGGACCTCGACGCGCTGGGCCGCGGCCACGGCGTCGAGCTCGGCAGCGGAGATCGCGTACCCCGGGTCGAGGCTGTCCACCCCGACCCAGCGGGCGACGTCGAGCAGCACGCTGCGCATGACGTACCGGGTGATCCCGGCCTGGATGCCGTTGCTGCTCGACCCGTGTGAGGTCGAGAGCGACGCCGGCCGGTCGTTGTACATCCGGCCGCCGTAGAAGATGTGGGACAACGAGTCCCACTGCGTCCCGGCCTGGGTCGGGAGCATCACGACGTCGTCGGAGAAGCCGAAGCCCTTGCCGGGGCCCCACGGGGTCTGTTCCTGCGCACCGGCGGCGTAGTCGGTCCCGGAGGACCTGACGAGCAGCTGTGGGTTCTGCCGGAAGCCGCCGTCCTGGCAGCCGTCCTGGTCGTACGGCAGCGACAGCGGGACGACCTCGCCCTTGCGCACGAGGGCTGCGGCGGCGCGGACCTGCTCGGGCCCGACGAAGTTCAGGGTGCCGATCTCGTCGTCGGCCCCCCACCGGCCCCAGTTGCTGAACCGCGAGATGTAGTCCGCCAGCAGCTCGGTGCCCTCGGGCACCGGGCCGGCGGCCCGAGCGGGTTCGACGTGCGTTGACAAGCCAGGCTCCTTCGCGCGGCGGTCGTCCTCGACACGTCGATCGTGGAGGTGGCACCGTGATTCGGTCCATGTGTGGGGCTACAACAGGCGCCGGTTTACCTTGTGGCCGCCACAATGCCGGGAGGTGCAGGGTCGGGTACTCGACGACTGCTCGATGACGAGGAGGCGAACCGGATGGCCGGGACCGTGCTCGAACCACCGGAGTCGCGCCTGCCCCGGTGGATGGAGGCGATGACCGAGAGCCTGCGCGCCATCAACTCCGAGCACGACCTCGACCAGGTGCTGGCCATGATCGCCCGCCAGGCCTGCGAGCTGCTCGACCTGCAGCAGTGCGCGGTCTACGTGCTCGACCCCGAGTCGGGGACGCTGCAGATCAACGGCTCGCACGGGCTGTCGCCCGGCTACATCGAGCGCACCAACGTCGAGCCCATGCGGCTCGACGAGGCGACCGCGCGGACCGGCCCGCCCACCGCCCGGGCCGCGCTCACCGGGCGCCCGGTGTTCGTGGAGAGCGTGTTCGACGAGCCGGGGCTGGACCGCTGGCGGGCCAACATGGCCCGGGAGGGGCTGCGGGCCGTGGTCGCCGCCCCCATGCGCACCGCGGACAAGTCCCCGATCGGCACCCTCACCGGGTACACACGCTCCGAGCGCGCCTTCGACACCGCCGACCTCGACCAGCTCGCCCTGCTCAGCGACCACGCCGCGGCCGCGATCGTGGCCGCGCGCCGGCGGGACCGCGAGCGCGCGGCGATCGGCGCGCTGTCCGACGCCAACGAGGAGCTGCGCGCGCAGCAGGCGACGGTCGCCCGGCTGCGGGACCTCCAGCAGGAGCTGACCCGCCTGCTGCTGACGGACGTCGGCCTGGCCGGCATCGCCGCCTTCCTCGCCCGCCGGCTCGACGCCGAGATCACCATCGACGACGAGGACGGCACCGCGCTCGCCGCCTCTCCCCCGGATGCCGCCGTCCACCGTGACGTGCCGGACGGGGGCGCCCGGCTCACCGAGGTGCTCGACTCGGGCCGCGCCACCGAAATCGGCCCCGCGGACACCCCGGTCTGCCTGGTGCCGATCCCGGGCTCGACCTCCCCACGGGCACGGATGTGGGTGCGCCGCAGCACCTCCGGTCCCTCGCGCCCCGCCGCCCCCTTCGACGACGACGAGCGCCGCGCGATGGAGGGCTGCGCGCTGCTGATCGCGCTGGAGCGGAGCCGCCTGGAGCGCCGTGCCGAGGCCGAGGCCCGGCTGACGAAGGACCTGCTCGCGGACCTGCTGTCGCCGGCGGCGATGGTGCACGCCGACTCCGTGATGGCCCGGGCCGCCGCGCTCGGGCACGATCCGCGCGGTAGCCACGAGCTCGCTGTGTTCGTGCAGGTCACCGGCCGGTCCCCCGGCTCCCGGGCCGATCCGGGGCGGCTCACCGCCGCCCTGCTCGACGCGGCGCGGGACATCCGCCCGCGGCCGGTGGTCGGGGCGGTGGGCGACGCCGTCGTCGCCCTGCTGCACACCGCGGCGGACCCGTTGCCGGACCGGCGCCGGGGCCGAGCGCTGCTGCCGTCCCTGGTCGAGCGGGCGCGTCAGGTCACCGGCGGCGGGGCCCGCTGTGTCGTGGGGGCGGTGCGGGTGGAGCTGGCGAACGTCGAGAGGGGCCTGACGGTCGCGCTGCACGCCGCCCAGCTCGTCACCCCGGCCTCGCCGGAGATCGTCCGGCTCGCGGACTTCGGCGTGCACGGCCTGCTCCTCGAGTCCGGGACGAGCGAGCGCCTGGTCCGGTTCGCCGAGCAGACCCTCGGCCCGATCGCCGAGCTGGACCGGACCCGGCAGAGCGACCTGGTCGCCACCCTGCGGGCCTGGTTCGCGGCGGACATGTCGAACCGCGAGGCGGCCGAACGGCTGTTCGTGCACCCCAACACCGTCGGCTACCGGCTCAAGCGCGCCGCCGGTGCGGCCGGGCTGGACCTCGCGCGCCCGGCGGACCTGATGACGCTGCAGCTGGCGCTGGTCGTCGACGAGATCCGGGGCGGGGTGGCCCGGCCCTCCTGAGGGGAGGGCCGGGCCCGGCCGTCAGGGCACCGGGACCCCCGGCCCGGCCGGGAGCCGGTCGCCTCCCGGCCGCCCGCCCGCCTCGTCCCGGGCCGCGGCCAGGAACGGCGCGCTGGAGGCACACGCGGCACAGATCGCCGCGTGACCGGCGGTCGGGTCCCGGTCCATCTCGACCGCCGTGTAGGACTTGGTGCAGGCGTAGCACCGCACCCGCTCCGCCCAGGCGTCGCCGACCTCGTCGCGCGGGTCGCCGGGGCGCACCAGCCGGTCCGTGGGGTTGCCCCGGACCGCCCGCAGGATCGCGTACACCGCGGCCGCGACGACGAACGTCAGGGGCGGCGCCCAGGTCGCGGCGACGACCGGCGACACGGCCAGCAGCACGATGCCGATCACGCTCGCGGTGGTCCACGCGGTGAGGCCCGGGCCGTTCACCCCGGGCACCCGGCCGGGCCGGAACTCCAGCGGGCCCTCGCGCCGGACTCGGCGGAACCCGAACTCCACCAACGCGATCGCGATCCACGCGACCACCACGACGGCCTGGTAGTTCAGCGCGGCGAGCAGGAAGGAGAAGACGTTCGTGAGCATGAACAGGTAGCAGGCCAGGCCGGCGGCGAGCACCCAGACCCAGCGCGGCAGCCGGACCCCGAACACCCGGGAGAAGAAGCTCTCCAGGTTGGTGGACGCCAGGTAGAGGTTCGCGCTGTTGATCTTCGTCTGGGTCGCGAAGATGAAGATCAGCCCCCAGATCCCCATCAGCTGGACGATCCCGACCACCAGCGCGGACTCGCTCACCGACCCGGACGAGGGCAGGGTGCCGACCAGGAAGATCCCGACCAGCGCGTTGCCGAGGATGGTGACCAGGTAGAACACCGGGCCGAAGGTCACGGTGCCGTTGACCCGCACGTCGCGCGGGCGGCCGAGCCGGGCGAAGTCCACGGTGTAGAACATGATCAACCACACGCCCATGAACACGCTGAAGACGAACAGCCAGCCCGGGCCGGCGATCGCGCTTCCGGCGGCGGGCTCGAGGTGCAGCCAGGTGTCCGAGGCGCCGTACTCGACGGCCGCCCAGACCACCGCCCCCACGACACCGACCACGAACAGCGGCAGCAGCGCCCCGTTCAGCCGGTCCAGCCAGCGGCGCACGCCGCCGATCACCAGCGGGAGGGCGTAGGCGACAGTGATCAGGTACCAGAGCTGGATCGGGCCCCCGAACTGCGCCTGGAAGGCGACCGCCAGCACCGATCCCTCGAAGGTCGCGAAGTAGATCGCACCGGCGGCGAAGACCAGGGTCGCGACCGCGGCGCCGTGGTAGCCCAGCAGGCCCCGCGACAGCAGCGCGACCGTGAGCCCGCTGCGCCCGGCGATCCCGGTCAGCACGTAGTTCACCGCGCCGTATACGACGATCGCGAGCAGCATCCCGATCACCGCGTCCCGGGTCCCGACCGTCAGCGCGACCGTCGCCCCGACGACGATCCAGAACATGGCCGTGAGTAGGGAGGACCACGCCAGCGCCAGCCGCAGCCGGCCGAGCCGCCAGCTGTGCGGCACGACATGCAGCGAGTAGTCCTCGGTGGCCGCCTCCGCGACCACCCGCGGATCGTCCGTGGTGGACCGCACCAGCGGTGGGAAGGTTCCCTCGGCAGGGCCGGGTCGTGCGTTCATGGGCTCGTCTCCCTCGAGTGCACCGTTGCAACGGAGCGCGCGACGGCGCGCTCTGCGGACACGACGAACTCCGGCGCGAGGCGCCGGCCGTGCGGTGGTGACGCGGTGCGGACCGGCCCTGGACCCATCCGGACCGCCACCGCTGCACGGCATGGTCACCGACGCGGAGAGCCCGGCACCATGTTTCCGGACACGACGAAGCCGGGCCGCCTTGTGCAGTGACACAAGGCGGCCCGGCCGGGCCAAGTGGGCCGCGACTACACGCCGACGGCCCGCGCGGGATCCGGCTGCGCCGCGGCGGTGCGCATCCTGCTCTCCCGCCGCAGCGCCCAGAGCCAGGTCACGAGCACGCACGGGAGCAGCGAGGCGATGGAGTAGCCGACCCCTGCGAGCTGGTTCCCGGTGGCGGCGACCAGCGACAGGCTGATCAGTGGCAGGAACCCGCCGAACAGGATGTTCCCGAGCTGCTGGGCCGCCCCGAAGCCGGTCGTGCGGATCCGCGGAGGGAAGCACTCGGAGATGAAGGCCGGCAGCGGCGCCATCACCATCGCCGTCAGCACCGCGAGTACCGCGATCAGCGCCGCGACGACGACCCAGCTCTCCCCTGTGGCCGCGGCGCGGATGCCCGCGAACACCGGGTACACGACCACCATCCAGGCGACGATGCCGATCAGCATGACCCGGGCCCGGCCGATCCGGTCCGAGAGCGCGCCGAACAGCGGATAGCAGGGTGCCCCGACCAGAATCCCGGCCCCGAGCACCAGGTTCGCCGTGCTCGCTGGGACCTTCAGCACGTCCCCGAGGAAGTAGAGCATGTAGATGATCGACGTGTAGAGCGTGACCGAGGTACCGCCCTGTGCCCCGAAGGTGGCCAGCAGCAACGACTTCCAGGAGCTGCGGGTCGTGAAGGTCTCGGCGACCGGCGACTTCGACAGCGTGCCGCTGCGGCGCATCTCGTCGAACACCGGCGTCTCGCGCATCCGCAGCCGCACCACCGTCGCCACGGCGACCACGGCCGCCGAGACCAGGAACGGCACCCGCCAGCCCCAGCTCGCGAAGGCCTCGTCCCCGAGGGCGAGGCGCAGCACCAGCACCAGGAGCAGCGCGACGAGCAGCCCGACGCTCGCGGTGCCCTGCAGGACGCTGGTGTACCGGCCGCGGCGCGCGGCCGGGGCCTGCTCGACGACGTAGACGACCGCGGCGCTGTACTCGCCGCCGAGCCCGATGCCCTGCACGATGCGCAGCACCACGAGCAGCACCGGGGCCGCGACACCGATCGTGGCGTACGTGGGCAGCAACCCGATCGCCGTGGTGGCGGCACCCATCACCGCAAGGGTGGCCACGAAGGTCTTCTTCCGGCCGATCCTGTCGGCCATCGGGCTGAAGATCAAGGTGCCCACCGGCCGGGCGAGGTAGGAGACCCCGAAGGTCGCCGCCCCCAGCAATGTCGCCGCGACGGGGTTGCCCGCGGGGAAGAACAGCGCCGACAACGTCGCGGTCAGGGCGACGTAGACGAAGAAGTCGTAGTACTCGAGCATCGTGCCGATGCTCGAGCCGAGCAGGATCGAGCGGATGCCCGCCGGCCGCCCGGTGGGGTCCTCGGCCGGCCCGGCGGCAGGGCTGTTGTCGGCCGGCCCGCCGGCACTGGTGTTCCTCATGTCATCTCCTCGTCGAGATCCGGATGGGCTGCTCAGGCGCGGCGGGCGGCGCGGGACTCGAGGAATGCGCTCACGGCCGCCTTGTGTTCGTCGCCGCCGAGCAGGATCGCCTGCATCGACCCGGCCATCTCCAGTGCCGCCGGGAGGGACGCCTCGGCGGACTCCCGGACCAACCGCTTGGCCATGCGCAGCGCCCGCGGGGGCCTGGCCGCGATCGCCGCCGCCAGCCCGGACGCCTCCTTCTCCAGCTGCGCGCTCGGCACGACCCGGGTGACCAGGCCGAGCTCGAGCGCCCGCGGCGCGTCGACGAACTCGCTGGTCAGCGTCAGCTCCAGCGCCTTGGTCGGGCCCACCAGCCGGGACAGGAACCAGGCCCCGCCGATGCCCGAGACGAGCCCGAGGCGCAGGAAGCTCTCCGCGAGGACCGCCTTCTCCCCCGCGATCCGCAGGTCGCACATCAGTGCGAGATCGCAGCCCGCGCCGATCGCGGACCCGTCGAGCGCGGCGATCGACGGCACCGGCAGCTCGTGCAGCGCCCGGGTGACCCGGTGCAGGCTCGCGGCCAGCCGGTCCCGCACGTCGGCGACCGAGCCCGCCATGAGGTCGGCGCCGCTGCGCATGTCCTTGACGTTGCCGCCCGTGCAGAAGTGCCGGCCCGACGAGCGGATCAGGACACAGTGGATTTCCGGGTCGCGGCCCGCGGACTCCAGGGCCTCGCCGAGGGCGGTGCACATCGCGACGTCGAGGGCGTTGCCCGTCTCGGGGGCGTCGAGCGTCACCGTGAGCACCCCCGCCGACCGCTCCGTGCGGACCAGGTCGCCGGTAGTCTCCGGGAGGGGATCGGGAAGCGTCGTCGTGGGGGTCGTCATGGCAGTCGTCATGGGGGTCCTCATCGGTTCGTGAAGTCGGGGCGGCGCCGCGCACGGAACGCGGCGATGCCCTCCTTCTGGTCGGCCAGCGCGAAGCCGGAATGGAAGGCGCGCCGTTCGAACAACAGGCCCTCGCTGAGCGAGGACTCGAAGGACCGGTCGACCGACTCCTTGACCGCGAGGATCACCGGCAGCGAGTGCCGCGCGATCCGCCCGGCCAGCGCGGTCGCGGTGGGCACCACCTCCGCCGGGGCCACCACGGCCGACACCAGGCCGGCCGCCAGCGCCTGGTCCGCGGTGATCGCGTCGCCCGTCAGGCACATCTGCATCGCCAGGGACTTGCCGACGGCGCGGGGCAGCCGCTGGGTCCCGCCCGCGCCGGGCACGATGCCCAGCACGATCTCGGGCTGGCCGAACGTGGCGTCCTCGCCGGCCACGACGACGTCGCACAGCATGGCCAGCTCGCACCCACCGCCCAGGGCGTACCCACGCACGGCGGCGACGAGCGGCTTCCGCCTGCGGCGCAGTACGTCCCAGGTCCGCCCGACGACGTCGCCGGCGAAGGCGCCCGCATAGTCGAGCGGCGCCATCTCGGTCACGTCGGCGCCGGCGGCGAAGGCCTTCTCCGAGCCGGTCAGCACGGTCGCGTGGATGCCCGGGTCCGCCTCGATCTCCCCGACCACCTCGCCCAGCGCCCCGACGAGCTCGTCGGACAGCGGGTTGAGCGGATTGGGCGAGGCGAGGCGAAGGAGCGCGACCCGGCCGGTCCACTCGACGACGACCGGGCCGCGGGTCTCGACGGTCGTGCTCATGCTCGCCTCCATCAGACGGCCTCCGCCCGGAACCGTTCCGGTGCTTGTCGAGCCGCGGTCCGGACGATCCCGGCCCCGATCAGCTCCGCGCGCTCCTCGGCGGTGAACCCGAATCCGGTCAGCACCTCGACGGAGTCCTGGCCGAGCACCGGCGGGGGCAGCGGCCGGGGCGCGGGGTGCGACGGACCGAGCGCGAAACCGGGAATCCGTACCCGCCCGGCGACCGGGTGCTCGACCTCGGTCTCGATGCCGCTGGCCCGGTACTCGGGCGAGGCGACGACGTCGGAGTAGGTCGCCACCTCTGCGCACAGGATGTCGCGCTCCACCAGTAGCGGCAGCCACTCCCCCGTCGGGCGACGGCGGAAGCAGCGGCTCAGCTCGGCGCGCAGGGCGGCGCGGTGAGCGACCCGAGCGTCGTTGGTGGCGAACCGGGGATCGGTCCGCAGTTGCGACACCTCGAGCACCGCGCACAGCGCAGACCAGCGGCCAGGATCGTAGGCGGCGACCATGACGTGCCCGTCGGCCGTCGGGAACGCCTCGTTGGGCGCCGCGTAGGGCGCACCGCTACCGAGCTTGTCGGCGTCACGGCCGGAGGCGAGGAAGGAGGCGAACCCGACCTGCTGGAGCAGGACCGTCGCGTTGTAGAGGCTGACGTCGAGGTGCTGACCGCCGCCGCCGCCGCGGACCTGGTGCAGCGCACCGAGGATCCCGATCGTGGCGAGGTGGCCGGTGACCATGTCGGCGATCGGGACCGGCACCTTCGACGGCCCGGAGCCCGGCTCGCCGAGGCTGCTCATCAGCCCGGTGACCGCCTGCATGACGCCGTCGACCCCGGGCCGCCGGCGGGCCGCCCCGACCTGGCCGAAGGCCGAGATCGAGCAGTAGACGAGATCGGGGTGCGTGCCACGCAGATCCGCCGCGCCGAGGCCGAGGGAGTCCATCACACCGGGGCGGAAGCTCTCCACGACCACGTCGACCTCACCGGCGATCCGACGGACCGCCGCCCGACCCCTTTCCGACTTCAGGTCGACGGCAATACTGCGTTTGTTCCGGTTCACGCTGAGGTGGATGACGCTTTCCCCGTGCTGCCACGGCGGGCCGATCCGGCGGCCCGGTTCGCCGCCCGGTGGCTCCACCTTGGTGACCTCGGCACCCATGTCGCCCAACATCATCGAGCACAGGGGACCTGCGACGACATGGGTGAAATCCAGCACGCGAATGCCACGGAGACTTTCCTGCACCATACTTCTCGTCGTCCTCGATCCGAAGTGGGGAGCGGCCGGAGGGAACTCCGGCTCGTCACGGTTTCGAGCCTAGGAACGGGTGTTCGGCCGGGCAAACGACCTTTTCTGCGGGCAGCATTGACCTGAGGTCAACGCCCCTCCGCCGGATCCAGGACCGAGGAGCCGAGCCACTCGCGGAAGATCCGCAGCGACTCCGTCGGCGGACGGCGGGTCGACCAGGCCAGGTAGTAGGTGTGGTCGCCCCGGTCGACCACCTGCGGGAAGGGCGCCACCAGGGTGCCCTCCGCCAGCTCCCTGGCCACCAGTGCACGCTGCGCGATCGCCACGCCGTGGCCCTCGATCGCCGCCTGGTAGGCGAGGAGCGACGTCTCGTAGGTCATGCCCGCCCACGCGTCGACGTCCGCGAGGGGCACCTCAGCCGCCACCTCGCGCAGCCACACGGACCAGTCGTCCGGCCGCGCGAGCGAGTGCAGCAACGTCTCCGTGGCCAGCCGCTCAGCCCACGGGATGCTCGACGCCCCGGCAAGCGCCGGAGCAACGACAGGGCTGAGCTCGTTGGGCATCAGCCGCTCGCAGTGCACACCGGGCCGGCTCCCGCCGCCGAGGGTGATCCCGGCGTCGACGTCGGTGTTCTCGAGGTCCAGCGGCAGCGACGAGGTCGTCAGCCGGACGCTGACCTCAGGGTGTGCGCGGTGGAAGCCGGCGAGCCGCGGGATCAGCCACCGGACGGCGAAGGTGGCGGGGGTGACGATCCGCAGTTGCCCGTCGCGGCGCCGGCCGGACCGCACCGCGGCCGTGGCGTCACGCAGGCCCGCGAAGAGCGGGGTGAGGTCGGCGAGGTAGCGCGCGCCGGCCGGAGTGAGCTCGAGCCCTCCGTGCACTCGTTCGAAGAGGGGCACCCCGAGGAACTTCTCCAACGCCCGGACCTGGCGGCTCACCGCGGCCGGAGTGACGACGAGCTCCTCGGCGGCCCGGCTGACGCTCAGCAGGCGCCCGGTCACCTCGAACACTCGCGCGGGATTGAGCGGGGGGAGCTGTCCGCCCTCGGCCATCTGCACGCTCCCCGCCCCGCCCACACCGCGACCACCGGAGGATATCCGCCGGTCGGCCGGCGGCCGCAGGACCGGATCAGCACCTCGACGGTGCCGGGCTCCCGCCTCCCGGACTGATGGATGGTGCGATCGGCGCCCCGTATCAGGCAGCGACGAGGGCCGCGGCGCCGTCGGGCCCGTCGCCCAACGGGTGCGACCCGTCCTCTTAATTCGACATCGCGTCGATTTTTTTCGGCGGCGTGTAGGCTGGTCGCATGCCCACCACTCCGAAGATCTTCTTCGTCACCGGCGTGAGCTCCGGCTTCGGTCAGGCCTTCGCCACCCGCTTCCTGCAGGAGGGGCACACCGTCGTGGGCACCGTCCGCAACCCGGACGACGTGGCGCCCTTCGCGAAGCTCGCCGACGGCACCCCTGGCACCGCCGCCGCGCGGCGGCTCGATGTCACGGACGACGAGGCGGTGTTCGCCACCGTCGCCGAGGTCGAGCGGACCGTCGGCCCGATCGACGTGGTCATCGCGAACGCGGGCTACGGCCACGAGGGGATCCTCGAGGAGTCCCCGATGTCCGAGCTGCGCCGGCAGTTCGACGTCAACGTCTTCGGTGCCGTCGCCACGCTCAAGGCCGCGTTGCCCTTCATGCGCGAGCGCCGCCACGGGCACCTGATGGGCGTCACCTCGATGGGCGGGCTGATGACCATCCCGGGCCTGGCGTACTACCACGGGAGCAAGTTCGCGCTCGAGGCGATCCTCGAGACGCTCGCCAAGGAGGTCAAGGCCCTCGGGATCGCGGTCACCGCGATCGCGCCGGGATCCTTCCGGACCGACTGGGCGGGCCGCTCGATGGTGCGCACCGAACGGTCCCTCCCGGACTACGACGAGCTCATGAACCCGGTGCGCGCCAACCGCCGGGCCGCCGACGGCAACCAGCTGGGCGACCCCGCGAAGGCGGCGGAGGCCGTCCTGTCGATCGCCGGCGCCCCGGACGCACCGGTCCACCTCGTCCTCGGATCCGACGCCCTGCGGCTCGTCGGATCCGCCCGAACGGAGGTCGACGAGGAGATCGAGCGTTGGGCCGATCTGAGCCGCACCACGGACATCCCCGACGGGGCCCAGATCACCTGAGCCCCGGACCTGCCGTTCCTGCGGCGTGGACCTGCCACGCCCAGGTCCACGCCGTGAGAGCCCGGCCCGCCGGGACGCGTCCGACCGGCGACGGCGAGGTGGTGCCCCTCAGAGCTCGAAGAGCCCCGCCGCGCCCATGCCACCGCCCACACACATCGTCACCACGACGTACCGGGCGCCGCGACGGCGTCCTTCGAGGAGGGCGTGGCCGACCATCCGGGCGCCGCTCATGCCGTAGGGGTGACCGATGGCGATCGCGCCCCCGTTCACGTTGTACCGCTCGGGATCGATGCCGAGCCGGTCCCGGCAGTACAACGCCTGGGAGGCGAAGGCCTCGTTGAGCTCCCAGAGGTCGATGTCGTCGACCGTGAGCCCGTGCCGCTCGAGCAGGCGGGGCACGGCGAACACCGGGCCGATGCCCATCTCGTCCGGCTCGCAGCCCGCGACGGCCGTCCCCCGGTAGGTGCCCAGGACGTCGAGCCCGCGCCGGCCGGCCTCGGCGGCCTCCATCAGGACGAGGGCCGCCGCACCGTCGGAGAGCTGGGAGGCGTTGCCGGCGCTCACGGTGGCGGCGTGGCCCTCCCGGTCCGGCAGCACCGCGCGCAGGCCGGCGAGCCCCTCGAGGGTGGTCGAGGGCCGGTTCCCCTCGTCGAGCCCGAGGGTGAACTCCTGTCGCTCGGGATCCGCCCCCGGCACGGGCCGGGTGCCGGCGAAGGCCGCGATCTCGTCGGAGAACACCCCGCGCTCCTGCGCCGCGGCGGTGCGCCGCTGCGACTCGAGGGCGTACTCGTCCTGGGCCTCCCGCGAGACGCCGTAGCGCTGGGCCACGGTCTCGGCCGTGTCCAGCATCGTCACGTAGAGGTCGTGGCCGTGCTCGACGAGCCACGGATCCTGTGCCCGGTGGGAGTTGTGGTGCTCGTTCTGGACGAGCGAGATCGACTCGACGCCACCGCCCACCGCGACCGCCATGCCGTCGACCACGATCTGCTTGGCCGCGGTCGCGACCGCCATCAGGCCCGAGGCGCACTGCCGGTCGATCGTCATGCCGGCGACCGCGGTCGGGAGCCCGGCGCGCAGGGCCGCCTGCCGGGCGATGTTGAACCCGCTCGCGCCCTCCGGCATCGCGCAGCCGAACACGACGTCCTCGACCTCGGCCCCGTCGACGCCGGCCCGGTCCAGCGCCGCACCCAGGGCGTGGGCCGCGAGCTGCTGGGGCGCGACGTCGGCGAGCGACCCGCGGTAGGCCCGGCCGATCGGGGTGCGGGCCGTCGAGACGATCACTGCGTCACGCATGGTCGTTCCTCTCCTGTGGACGGGTTCAGGCGGATCCGGCGCCCGCGCGGGCACCGACCTCCACCCGTGCGCCGTCGCCGAACCACGATCCGCCGCGCCAGCGCAGCCCGATCCGGACCGGGTCGCCGGGGCCGAACCGGGCCCCGTCGGGCGCCGCCGCGTGGACGTTGAGGGTGGCGGAGCCGGCGGCGACGCTCAGGTCGTAGTGCCGCCCCTCGTAGACCGAGTCCGCGACCTTGCCCTCCAGGACCAGCCCGTCGTACCCGGTGGCCACGTCGGTCAGCAGGTCCACGTCGTGCGGGCGGAACCGGAGCGTCAACGAGTCCGTGTCCGCGTGGGTGGCGACGGGGATCTCCCGGTCGGGCTCGCCCCGCAGGGTCCACCGCCCCGCGCCGGCGGCGTCGAGGACGAGCCGGTTGGACAGTCCCACGAAGTTCGCGGCGTACTCGGTCAGCGGCCGGCCGTAGATCTCCTGCGGGGTGCCGATCTGCTCGATCCGGCCGGCGCGCATGATCGCGAGCCGGTTGCCGAGCGCGAAGGCCTCGCTCTGGTCGTGGGTCACGTAGATGCCGCTGAAACCCACGGTCTGGTGCAGCTCGTGCAGGTCGTGCCGGACCTGGGCGCGCAGCAGGGCGTCGAGGTTGCTCAGCGGCTCGTCGAACAGCATGAACGTCGGCTTGGCGACCAGCCCGCGGGCCAGCGCGACCCGTTGCTGCTGCCCGCCGGACAGCTCGCCCGGGAAGCGCTCCAGGTAGGGCAGGCAGTCGACCAGGCCGGCGGCGTTCTGCACCGCGTCGCCGGCGGCGAGCTCGGCCTTCAGCTTCTGGGCCCGCAGGGGGAACTCCAGGTTGCGCCGCACGGTGAGGTGCGGCCAGAGCGCGTAGTTCTGGAAGACCATCCCGATCCTGCGGCGCTCCGGCGGCAGGTCCACGCCGTCGGCGGGATCGAAGACCGCCTCGCCGGCGAGCCGGATGCGGCCGGCCTGGGCCGACTCGTGCCCGGCGATGCACCGCAGCACGGTGGTCTTCCCGCAGCCACTGGGTCCGAGCAGGACCAGCAGCTCCCCCTCGGCGACGTCGAAGCTGACGTCGTCGACCGCACGGACGACGTCGCCCTTGGCCGAGAACGTCTTCTCGAGCCCACTCACGGTCAGCATCGGGTTCTCCTCCCCGGTCAGAGCTTCTCGAGGGTGCCGGACCCCGCGCGGGAGGCCAGCGTCACGCCCACCGCGGTGATCACGCACATCACGATTCCCATGACCGCGACCTTCGGCGCGGTCCCGGTGGACCAGTAGTCGTAGAGCTGGGTGCCCATCACCTGCGTGCGGACCGAGCGGACGAACACCGACGCCGAGAACTCGTGGCTCAGCAGCACGAACATCAGCGCGGCCGCCCCGGCGATCGAGCTGCGCATCATCGGCACGACGATGCGCAGGTGGGTCAGCAGCACCCCGGCGCCCGACGAGCGGGCCGCGGCCTCGTAGGAGTCACCGAGCGAGAGCCGCGCCGTGAGCTGCAGCCGGACCGAGTACGGGAGCATCAGCGTGACGTAGAGCAGGATGATGATCCACGGCGTCCCGTACAGCTGGAATCCGGGCTGCGAGTAGAAGTAGAGGAACCCGAGCCCGAACACCACGGCCGGGATCCCCAGTGGCAGACCGACGATGAAGTCCACGACGGCGGACACGACCCGCCCGCCGCGCCGCCGGTAGATCACCTCCGCGGCGAGGTACCCCACCGGCAGCGCCAGCAGCACCCCGGCGACCGACGAGAGCAGGCTCGTGCGGATGGCGGTCTGCGCGGCAGGTGTGGCGAGGGTGTCGGTGAAGTTGCGGAAGGTGAAGACCCCGGGGTTGACGTGCCCGGTCCAGAAGGGCGACAACGAGACCACCACGAGCGTGAGGACCGGGACGACCACCATCAGCACCCCGTACAGGGCCAGCCCGGGCAGCGCCCACCGCGAGGCGCGGCTGCCGCCCTGCACACCCTTGCCGACGTCGCTGGCGAAGCGGCGACTGTTGGCCAGCAGCCCGCGCTGGGCCAGCACCAGCGCGGTCCCGAGGATCAGCAGCGGCATGGACAGCGCGGACGCGAGCCCGTACTCGTGCAGGCCGACGTAGTAGTAGACGTCCGTGGTGAGGACGCGGACGTTCTGGTTGCCGCCGAGGATCAGCGGCGCGGTGAACTGGCTCAGCCCGAGCAGCAGGCAGATGGCGCCGCCGTAGGTCAGCGACGGGCGCAGCAGCGGCACCACCACCCGCAGGAACGCCCGGGTCGGCGAGGCCCCGCTCGACCGCGCCGCCTCGACCACCGCGGGCCCCACCCGGGCCAGGCCGGCCCGGATGAACACGAACATGAAGGAGGTCAGGTAGAGCCCGGTGATCGCGACGATCCAGCCGAAGCTGTAGACGTTGAGCGGCCCACCGGTCGCGGCCGTGTAGCCGGAGAAGAACGGGAGGCTGCGCAGCAGGTCGTTCACCAGGCCGGACCGGGGTGCCAGCAGGAACGCGAAGGCGCTGATGCTCGCGATCGGGGGCAGCACGATGGGCAGCAGCGGCAGCACCGCCGCCCAGCGGTGGCGCACGGGCAGGCGCGTCGCCAGCCAGGCGAGCACGGTCCCGAGCACGGCCGCCATGATCACGCTGATCACGGCCAGCAGGAGCGTCGTGACCAGGGTGCGGCCGATCGCCGGTGTCCCGATCGCCCGCGCGAGGTTCGCGCCCCCGTCCTCCAGCGCCAGCAGCACGAGCCGGATGATCGGGAACAGGACGAGGTAGGTGAGCGCGGCCGCCAGCACCACGGTGAGTGCGGTGGTCCGGCGGCGCGAGCGCCGGCTCCGGACCGGGCGCGCCGCAGCGGGCCCGGTCGTCGGCCCGCTGCGCGGCTCGGCTCCCGGCGGGTCGATCCCGTCGTGTCGGACGTCCTCGGTACTGGTCGACCCTGTCCGGTTCACCCCGACCTCCTCGTCGGGTTGGGGCCGGGGCGGCGGGCGGCTCCGGGCCACCACGGTCGCCTCACCCGGCCAGCGGGCGTGTCTCGTCGGTACTACGTCGGACTCCGGGCGTGCGGCTCAGACCGGATCGGCCCAGTCCTCGCGGCCTATCCCCAGCGCGTTGAGCCACAGCCGGGTCAGGGTGCGGACGAGCATCTCCATCTCGTCCGTCGAGGTCCTCAGCACGAACGCCTGGTAGGCGGCCCTGCTGACCATTCCGGAGAGCGAGTGCGCGGCGAGATAGGCATCCAGCTCCGCGTCCGCGACCCCCTTCTCCTGGAAACGTTCGATGGTGCGTGCGTTCCGCTCGCTGAACGCCACCGCGCGCCGGATCCGGATGGCCCGGAATCCCTCGTTGATGGTGGCGAACTCCTCCAGGACCGCCATCAGGGCGGCGTTCTTCCGATACGCCTCCAGGTATCTCCGGTTCGCCGCGAGAATGGAGTCGTAGAGCGTTTCGGCCCGCGAGCCGGAGAGGTCGCGGTGGGGATGCAGCATCTCCTCCTCGACCTCGTCCATCACGGCGAGGAAGATCTCCTCCTTGGACCGGAAATGGGTGTAGAAGGAGCCGATGGCGACCCCCGCGGCCTCCGCGATGTCGGTGATCTTGGCACTCTGGAAACCATCCCTCTCGAAGACGGTCCGAGCCCCGGCGACGAGGCTCGCGCGGGTCCGCCGGGCCCGCGGTGAGCGGCGTTCGGGCGCCTTCCGCTCATCGTCCGAAATCTCGCCCGACACCGTCAGGTGTCCCGCGGCAGCCTTTTCGGACCGGCTCATTCGACAACTCCTGCATTCACTGACGGACTTCAGGTCCGGGCTGGGGGAAATTCAGGCCCGGGCGGGCGTCTCACGATTCACCACGGACATGTCAGGATAACGATCCCCGACCGGCAGCACGGCGCCGAGGGCCGCGAGCTCCCCCGCGTCCAGGGCGAGCCCCCACGCCGCCACGTTGCCCTCGAGATACCGGCGGCGTTTGGTCCCCGGCACCGGCACCACGTCCTCGCCCTGGTGGTGCAGCCAGGCCAGGGCGACCTGCGCGGGAGTGGCTCCGCGGCGGGCGGCGATCTCCACGACCCGGGCGACCCGGTCGAGGTTCGGGCCGAGGTTGTCCTCGCTGAAGCGCGGGTGGGTGGTGCGCCGCCAGTCCGTCTCGCTGAACGTCGTCCCGCTGGTGATCGCGCCGGTGAGCAGCCCGCGGGCCAGCGGGCTGTACGCGACGAGACCGATGCCCAGCTCCCGGCAGGCCGGCAGCACCTGCGCCTCGATGTCCCTGCTGAACAGCGAGTACTCGCTCTGCAGGGCCGAGATCGGGTGCACCGCGTGGGCGCGGCGCAGCGTGTCCGCGGACGCCTCGGAGAGGCCGAGGTAGCGCACCTTCCCGGCGGCCACCAGCTCCCCCATCGCCCCGACCGTCTCCTCGATCGGGACCCGTGCGTCCGCCCGGTGCTGGTAGTAGAGGTCGATGTGGTCCATGCCCAGCCGCCGCAGCGAGGCCTCGCAGGCGGCGCGCACGTACTCGGGCCGGCCGTCGAAGTCGTGCGAGGTGGCCCCGGGCTCGCGGATGGCCCCGAACTTGGTGGCGATGACCACCCGGTCCCGGATCGGTCCGAGAACCCTGCCGAGGAGCTCCTCGTTGTGGCCGTTGCCGTAGATGTCCGCCGTGTCGAAGAACTGGATCCCCAGCTCCACCGCGCGCTGGATGGTGCGGATCCCCTCGTCGACGTCCGGCGGGTCCGTCAGCTCGCTGCCGTAGAACTCGCTGATCGACAGCGTGCCGAGCGCCTGCGGCGAGACGAGCAGGCCCTGACCGCCGAGCGGTCGAAGTGGCAGCTCCATGACCCTGCTCCCTGACGTGGACGGCATCGTCGCTCCCAAACCGTATCTGAGTTCAGATTCACTTTCAAGGGTCGCCGCGGCCTACGTGATGCTCATTCCGCCGTCCACCACGATGCACTGCCCGGTCACGTAGGCCCCGGCGTCGGAGACCAGCCACACGAGCGTCGCGGCGATCTCGTCCGGGTCGCCCGGGCGGCCCAGGAGCATCCGCGGCCGCAGCACATTGTCCACATAGGACGTGTCGTAGGCCTCGGTCATCTCGGTCGCGAAGAACCCCGGCGCGATGGCGTTGACCCGGATCCCCTTGCGCCCGCCCCACTGCTGGGCGAGATCGCGGGTGAGCCCGATCAGCCCCGCCTTGGACGACGTGTACGCGGCCTGCGGGAGCCCCGCCGTGGTCAGCGCGAGCACGCTCGAGATGTTCACGACGCTGCCGCCGCGGCGCATGACCCGCCCGCAGGCCTGGGCCATCCAGTAGGAGCCGTGCAGGTTGACCTCGACCACGCGCGTGAAGTCCTCCGGCGACTCGCGCGTCGCCGGGTTGGCGCTGGCCGCGCCGGCACTGTTGACCAGGACGTCGACCCCCCCGAACTCCTCGACCGCCGCCGCGACGACGGCCTCGCAGTCGGCCGGGTCCCGCACGTCGGCGGGCACCGCGACCGCCCGCCGGCCGGCCTCCTCGACCAGCGTCGCCGTGGCGACGAGGTGCTCGTGGCGCCGGGCGGCCAGCACCAGGTCCGCACCGGCCTCGGCGCACGCCCGGGCGAAGGCCACGCCGAGCCCCGACGACGCACCGGTGACGACCACGACCTTGCCGTCCAGCCGGAACATCTCCTCGACCCGCCGCCGCGGGGCCGGCTCGCCCTCGTCCCCCACCGGGTTCGTCACCGGTCCCGCCCGCGGGCGATCTCGGCGCGGCCCACGACCATGTGGTGCACCTCGTCCGGCCCGTCGGCGATGCGCAGCACCCGCTGCGCGACGTACATGTCGGCCAGCGGGCTCCACTGCGAGACGCCCGTGGCCCCGTGCAGCTGGATGGCGCGGTCGATGATCTCGCACGCCCGCTCGGGCACCATCGCCTTGGCCGCGGACACCCACACCCGGGCCTGGTCGTTCCCGAGCACGTCCATCGCGCGCGCCGCCTTCAGCACGACCATGCGCATGGCCTCGATCTCGATGCGCGTGCGGCTCACCAGCTCGGTGTTCTTGCCGAGCGAGAGCAGCGGGCGCCCGAAGGCCGTCCGCTGCCGGCCCCGCTCGATCATGAGGTCGAGCGCCCGCTCGGCGGCGCCGACCGACCGCATGCAGTGGTGGATGCGCCCGGGGCCCAGCCGGAGCTGGCTGATCTCGAAGCCCCGGCCCTCGCCGAGGAGCATGTTCGTGTCCGGGACCCGCGCGTCGGTGAAGCGGATGTGCATGTGCCCGTGCGGGGCCTCGTCGCGCCCGAACACGTGCATCGGCCCGACGATCTCGACGCCGGGGTGCGGCAGCGGCACGAGGATCTGCGAGTGCTGCTTGTTGCGGGCCGCGTCCGCGTTCGTCCGGACCATCACGATCATGATCCGGCAGCGCGGGTCCCCGGCACCGGAGATGAAGTACTTCTCGCCGTTGATCACCCAGTCGTCGCCGTCGCGGACCGCGGAGCAGGCGATGTTGTGCGCGTCCGAGGAGGCCAGGTCCGGCTCGGTCATCGCGAAGGCCGAGCGGATCCGCCCGTCGAGCAGCGGTTCGAGCCAGTCGCGGCGCTGCTCGGGGGTGCCGACCCGCTCGAGCACCTCCATGTTCCCGGTGTCGGGGGCGTTGCAGTTGAGGCACTCCGGGGCGAGCGGGTTCTTGCCGAGCTCGAAGGCGATGTAGGCGTAGTCCAGGTTGGACAGACCCTGCCCGGTGCGCGCGTCGGGCAGGAAGAAGTTCCACAGGCCGCGGGCCTTCGCCTTGTCCTTCAGGCCGCCGAGCAGCTCCAGCTGCTCCGGCGTGTGGGACCAGCGCTCCTCGCGGCCCTCGCCGAGCGCGTAGTAGGTGGCGGTGACGGGCTCGACCTCGTCCGCGACGTAGGACCGCACCTCCTCGAGCAGCGGGCGCGACCCGGCGGAGATCTCCAGGTCGTTGAGTCCCGCCGCGGAGAGATAGGACTGGGGGTTCATCGGTGCACTCCTCGGTAGGACGTCAGACGATGGCGCCGTACCCGGCCTGGACGACCTGGCCGGTGACGGTGCGGGCAGCGGGCAGACAGAGGAAGCCGACGACCTCGGCGACGTCCTCGGGCTCGGCCGCGTACCCCACGAGGTTCTTGAGCGGCCCGGACCGGACGCGCTCGTCGAGGGCGGCCTTGCCGCCGGAGTTCATCGGTGTGTTGGTGGGTCCGGGCGCCACCGCGTTCACGGTGATGCCGTACCGGCCGACCTCGGCGGCGAAGCTGCGGGCGAGCTGCCCGAGCGCCGCCTTCGTCGTCGAGTAGGCCGGATAGGAGAGCTCGGCGCGGTAGGCCGAGCTGGAGCTCAGGTACACGACCCGGCCGGGCACCCCGGCCCGGATCATGTGCTCCCCCGCCAGCCGGGACAGCACGAAGGCGGAGTGCACGTTGACCCGGTGGACCAGCTCCACCGTCTCCTCGGCCACGTCGAGGACGCCGTGCACACCGCCGATCAGCCCGGCCGAGCACACGAGGACGTCCGGACCGCCCAGCGCGGCCACCGCCGCGTCGAAGGCCCGCGGGATGTCGGCACTGTCGGCGAGGTCGACGCCGACGGCGACGGACTCGTGGCCCGCGCCGCGCAGCTCGGCGGCCCGCTTCTCCGCGCCCTCGACGTCGATGTCGAGCAGCGCGGTCGCGGCACCCTGGCGGGCCAGCACGGCCGCCGTCGCGGCCCCGATGCCCGACGCGCCGCCCGTCACGAAGGCGACCCGGCCGTCGAGCCGGTAGACGCCGCTCATCCCAGCACCTCCCGGACGACCGCGCGGGCCCGGTCGAGCAGGTCCAGGTGCTCGTCGGCGCCGTCGCACACCTCGACGTCCGCGCCGATCATGCGGTTGCGCATGGTCGAGACGACCACGTCGTCGACCTTGCGGTCGCGCCACGGGTCCAGGCTGCGCCGCAGCTGCTCCGCGCCATGGCAGGCGTGCACCTGCAGGAGCACCCGGAACCCGCCCGGGTCGCGGCCGGCCAGCTGTTCCGGCAGCGTCGCGTGCAGGGCCAGGGCCGCCGGGGAGGGTGCGTTGAACAGGAAGCCGTCCCCGGCCCGCACGGCCCGGCTCAGCGCGGCCTCCGATCCCCCGCCGAAGACGAGCGGCACGGGCTCGTCAGGGCGCGGGCTCAGCGCCACCCGCTCGAACCGGTGGAACCGCCCGTCCGCGCTCACGAGGCCATCGGACCACAGCCTGCGCAGGAGCTCGACCTGCTCGTCGAGGCGACGGCCGCGCTCGGCGAAACCGACGCCCAGCGCGTCGTACTCCACGACGTTCCAGCCGATGCCCACCCCGAGGGTGAACCGGCCGCCGCTGAGCAGCGCGACCTCGGCGGCCTGCTTCGCGACCAGGGCCGTCTGCCGTTGCGGCAGGACGAGCACGCCGGTCATCAGCTCGACGGTGCTGGTCAGCGCGGCGAGATGGCCCAGCAGCACGAACGGCTCGCGGAACGGGGTCGTCTCGTCGTAGTCGCGGGTGATGGGCGGCGTGCGGTCGCGGTGCTCGGCCCCCACGACGTGGTCGTAGACGACGACGGCGTCGAAACCGGCCCGCTCGACGGCCACGGCCCAGGACCGCACGGCAGCGGTGTCGGCCCCGATCTCCGTCGTCGGCAGGACCGCGCCGATCCTCATCGCGTCACCCCCACGGCACCCCGCCCGGCGTGCACCACGGAGCGGGCGATCCGGTCGGCACCCTCGGCGAGGGTGCCGAGGCCGACGAACCCGAAGGCCAGCCGCAGGTGGTGGCGGTCCGCCCCGTCCACGGCGAACACGGCGCCCGGGATGAAGCCGACCCCGAGGTCCTGTGCGGCCGCCGCGATCCGCTCGACCGGCGGTTCGGTCTCGAGCCAGAGGAAGAACGACCCCTCCGGGACCCGCCAGGTGGCCGCACCGCCGCAGCCCGCGTCCAGGACCTCCATCAGGACGTCCCGTTTGCGCAGGTAGTGCGCGCTCGCGGCCGCGACCGTCGTGGCGTACTCCCCGGACCCGATCAGCCGGGCCACGGCCTCCTGCACGATCAGGGCCACGCCGAGGTCGGTGCGCATCGCGCCGATCGCCTCGACCACGGACCGGTTCCCGGCGACCCACCCGAGCCGCAGCGCCGGCGCGAGGGTCTTGCTGAACGAGCCGAGGTGGACCACGCGCGGGCTGGTCATCAGCACCGTGGGGAGCGGCGACCGCTCGCCGAAGGCGATCTCGCCGTAGGTGTCGTCCACGAGGACGAGCAGGTCGTGCCGCTCCGCGAGGGCGACCAGGGCGGCGGCCCGCTCCGTGCTCAGGGTCGCCGTGGTGGGGCTCTGGAACGGCGCGATCGTGTAGAGCGCCTTGGCCCGCGCACCGCGGGCGGCGAGCTCGCCCAGGGTGGCCTCGATCGCGGCGACGTCCGGGCCGTCGGCGTCCGTCGGCACACCGACGACCTCGGCGCCGCGGTGCCGGAAGGTCTCCACCGCGGCCGGATAGGTGTACCGCTCGCAGACCACGACGTCCCCCGGATCGAGCACGGCGGCCGCGACGGCGATCAGGGCCCCCGACGCGCCCCCGGTGACGGCGACGTCCTCGCCGATCAGCGCGCTCCCCGACCGGAGGTTGAGCCGGTCCGCGACCGCGGCGCACAGCGCCGGCTGGCCGATCCCGCGGCTGTAGCCGAGGTCGACCCGCGGGTCCCGCAGCACCCGGACGATCTCGCGCTCGAGGGACTCGCGCGGGTAGAGCGCCGGGTCCGGCACGCCGGAGCCGAAGACGATCGATCCCGGCCCGCTGCTCCCGGCGACCGGGGGCGGGCTGATCATCGACGCCGCCGCGCTCAGCAGTGGTGGCTGCTCCATGCCTACCGGCTCTCCTTCGCGGTCGGGGTCCGGATCTCGGCGCCGAGGGCCTCGATCGCGGCCAGGGCACCCGGGTCGGTGATCGTCCCCGGGTCCAGGACGTCGGCGGGCCGCTCCCCGCCGAGGATGCGCTTGACCGGGATCTCGAGCCGCTTGCCGGTGATCGTCCGCGGCAGCGCCGGGACGAACCGGACGAGGTCCGGCACGTGCCGGGGCGAGAGCTCCTCCCGGATCCGGCGCCGCACCCGGGTGGCGAGCTCGTCGTCGGCCCGGACCTCCGGCGGGGGTGCGGCGAGGAGCACGAGGAGGTCCCGGCCGTCCGTGTCGAGGTGGACGACGACGGTGTCCCCCAGCTCACCCATGCCGTCGAGCGCGGAGTAGAGCTCGCTCGTACCGATCCGGACCCCGCCCCGCTTGAGCGTGGCGTCGGAACGGCCGGTGATCACGCTGCGCCCGTCCTCGCCGATGCGGATCCAGTCCCCGTGCCGCCAGACGCCGGGATAGCGGTCGAAGTAGCTGGCGAGGTAGCGGGCGTGGCCGGGATCGTGCAGGAACTCCACCGGCATGGACGGCAGCGGCCGGGTGATCACGAGCTCGCCCTCGGTGCCGCGGACCGGCCGGCCCTCGGGGTCGAAGGAGTCCAGTGCCACGCCCAGGTACGGCGCCGTCAGCTCCCCCGCGGTGACCGGCAGCGTCGGCACCCCGCCGACGAACCCCGTGCAGACGTCCGTGCCGCCGGACCCGGAGGTGACGAACACGTCCGGCTTGACCTCGTCGTAGATCCAGCGGAAGCCCTCCGGCGGCAGCGGGGACCCGGTCACCGAGACCGTGCGCAGCGCCGCGAGATCCACCTCCGTGCGCGGGCTGCGGCCGCTGCGCATCGTCCCGGCGACGACCGCGGCACCGGTGTTGAGGACCGTGGCCGCGCTCTCCTCCGCCACCCGCCAGATCTCCAGCGGATCGGGGTGGAGCGGGTCGCCGTCGAAGCAGACCACGGCCGCGCCCAGGAGCAGGGCCGAGACCCCGAAGTTCCAGAGCATCCACCCGGTCGTCGTGGGCTGCAGGAGCCGGTCGCCGGGCCCGAGGTCGAGATGCAGGCCGAGGGTCTTCAGGTGCTCGACGAGGATCCGGCCGTGGGTGTGGACGAAGGCCTTCGGCGGACCGGTCGTCCCCGACGAGTACAGGACGTAGAGCGGATGGTCGAAGGGCACCGCCTCGAACGTGAGCGGGGCCGGACGGCTCGTCAGCTCGGCCCAGGTGCCGAAGTCCGGTGCGGGAAACGCGTAGGGCACCACGACCGTCGCGGCGAGCGAGGGCAGCGCCGCCACGATCGCGTCGACCGTGTCCCGCTTGTCGATCTCCTTGCCGTGGTAGCGGTAGCCGTCCGCGGCGACGAGCACCTTCGGCGCGACCTGGGCGAGGCGGTCGACGACCAGGCCGGTGCCGAACTCGACGGCGCAGCAGGAGAACACCGCGCCGATGCTGGCGCACGCGAGGAACAGCACGGTCGCCTCGGGGCAGTTCGGGAGGTACCCGGCCACCGCGTCGCCCCGGGTCACCCCGAGCCGGCGCAGCCCCGCGGCGGCCCGCCCGACCTGGTCGCGCAGCTCGTCGGCGGTGAGGCTCTGCGGTCCCCGCGTCTGCGAGTGGGCGAGCACGGCCGGGCTGTCCCCCGCCCCCAGCAGCGCGTGCTCGGCGTAGTTGAGGGTGGCCCCGGGGAACCAGCGCGTGAAGGGCATCTCGTCGTCGGTGAGGATCTCCGTCGGCGGGGCGTGGAACCGCACCCCGAAGAAGTCCACGACGGACTGCCAGAAGCCGGGCAGGTCCCGCACCGACCACTCCCACAGCTCGGGGTACCCGGCGAAGTAGAGGCCGCGGGTCTCGCCGACCCGGCGGGCGAAGCGGGTCAGCCGGAGCGCCTCGACGCCCTCCGGGGAGGGCTTCCACAGCACGTCGCCGTACGAGACGGTGCTCATGAGCGGCTCCAGCGGCGCAGGCAGTGCAGCTCCTCGTGGGGCGGCACCGGCAGGCCGAGGGCCTCGAGGTACACGGCGTTGACCTCCGCGACGTAGAGCACGCCGTCGGCCGTCACCGCCATGCCGTGCGGGCAGAGGAAACGCCCCTCCTGCACACCGGGGAAGCGGCCACCGAGGCGGCCCACGAGGGTTCCGTCCAGCGTCGCGACGCTCACGCAGCACCCCATGTCCGGAATGGACCCGTGCATGTACGCGGGGACCCCCAGCTCACCCACGAACAGCAGGTCGCCGCTGCGGCGGATGGTGCTGGGATGGTGCCAGTGCCAGGTGTCCTGCAGGGTCCCGCCGAGGTCGAAGACCTGGATCCGGTAGTTCTCCCGGTCGCACACGGCGACGTGGTCGTCGTCGAGCAGGCAGAGGCCGTGCGGGTTCGAGAGCTGCGCGGGCCCGCTCCCCGGCTCGCCCCAGGACAGGATGTGCCGCCCGTCGGCGTCGTAGCGGTGGATGCGCGAGTTGCCGTACCCGTCGGACACGAAGATCTCCCGGGTGAGGGGGTGCTCCGCGGCGTCCGTGGGCTGGTTGAACGGCTCCCCCGAGTACGCCGGGGACGGACGGCCGTGCTCCCCCAGCCGCAGGACGCGCGTCCCGTCGGTCCGGACCTTGTCGACGACGTGCGAGCCCGCGTCGACCAGCAGCAGGTCGCCGTCCGCGCACGGGGTCACGCCGTGGGGGCGCGCGTAGTCCGCGGCGGTCCCCCAGCCGCCGGCGTACGTGCCGTCGGGCTCGAGGACGACCATCCGCTGCGGGCCGCGGTTGAAGACGTAGAGCCGCTCGTCGGCGCCGAGCGCCACCGCGGCGGCGTCGCCGGCGAAGGTCGCCCCGTCCGCCAGCGGTGGCCAGCCCGGGGTCTCGCGATAGGTGTCCAGCACCGTCGTCGTGTCGGTCATCGGCTCGGTCACCTTCTCTGCCATCCGCCGTCGACGTTGAGGGACTGCCCGGTGACGTAGCCGGCGGCCGGGGTGCACAGGAACGCCACCACCTCGGCGACGTCCTCCGGGCTTGCGGTGCGCCCCAACGGGATCCGCTCGACGAGCTTGCCGATCGTCGCGTCGTCGGCGCCCTCGATCCGGTCCGTGGACACCACCCCCGGGCACACCGTGTTGACGGTGATCCCCGCGGGCGCGAGCTCCTCGGCCATGCTCTGCACGAGCCCGGCCAGCCCGGCCTTGGAGGCGGAGTACGCCGCCCGCTGCGCCACGCCCTCCCGCCCGTGCACCGACCCGATGGCGACGATCCGGCCGCCGGCGCCCTCGTCCATGCGCCGGACGACCTCCCTGCTGACGAGCATCGCGCCGGTCAGGTTCACCGCGAGGGTCCGCTGCCAGCCGGCGAGGTCGATGCCGGTCACGGGACCGGCGTCCCCGGCCGGCACCGCCGCGGTGTACACGAGCACGTCGATCCGCCCGTGCCGCTCGACGACGCCGGAGACCAGGCGCTCGACCTGCTCCTCGTCGGTCACGTCGACCAGGTGGGCCGACGCCGTGGTCCCGTGGCGCTCCACGAGATCGGCGCGGACCGCCTCGACCCCGCTCCATCCGGTGTCGTCGGTGCGGAAGCCGGCCGTCCCCGTCACCGCCACCTCCGCCCCGCGGGAGGCGAGGGCGAGGGCGACGGAGCGGCCGATGCTGTTCCGGCGCTCGGCCCCCACGACCAGCGCCACCGCGCCGGTCAGGTCGAGGGACCGGGTGTCTGTCGTCGCGGGCGCCATCAGCGCCCGAAGATCTGCCGCCACCGGGCGTTGTAGGCGTTGACGACGTTGGCGTCGATGACCTTCTCGACCGTCATCGTCTGCACGTCACCGATCTGGCCGATGGTGCCCGGGATGTTCGGCAGGACGCTGATCGCGTTCTTGTTGATCGCCGTCTGGCCCTCCGGGCTCGCCATGAAGTCGTAGAGCACCTGGGCCGCGTTCGGGTGCTTCGCCCAGTTCGGGATGTAGGTGTAGAACTGGATCGCCCACTGCGGCTTGGTCGGCACGAACTTGACCGGCGCTCCCTGGTCCACCAGGTCCTGCACCGCGACGCTGCTCGCGTAGTCGGTGATCGCGATCTCGCCGGAGGTCAGCGCCTGCAGCGTCGGCGCCACCGACGGGAAGAACTGCGGCTGCTGGGCCGCCAGCTTCTTCAGGAAGTCCTCGCCGCCGTAGTTCTTCTCCAGGAACGCGTAGAGGTCCGACGCCGCGGGCGACGCACCGTCGAACAGCCCGATCTGCCCCTTGAGCGCGGGATCGAGGAGCGTGCTGAAGTCCTTGGGCGGGTTGGGGATCAGCGAGGTGTTGTAGGCGACGCCGAACGGCACGATGTTGTGCATCTGCGACACGCCCTTGAGCGTGATGCCGTCCTTCTTGTACTCCGGACGCTGCGTGTTCGGCCCGGTCGGCGGGATGAAGTTCCCGAGGTTGTTGTACTGGAACGGGATCATGTCGTGCAGGGCGATGTCCGCGCCGCTCCCGCCGGAGTTGCGCTCGTTCTCCAGCGCGGTCGCGAGCTCGAGGCCCGTCACCCGGGTCGCCTGCATGTCGATCTTCGGGTACTTGGCCTCGAACGCCTTCTCCAGGCGGTCGATCGTGCCCTGGGGGGCACTGCTGTAGAAGACGACCGTGCCCTCCTTCTCGCCGGCGGCGACGGTCTGCTGCCAGGCGGCGTCGCCCTCGGGGGCGCCGCCGCCCCCGCTCGGGGCGGCGCTCCCGCCTCCCGAGCCGCAGGCGCTGAGCACCGCGAGGGCGAGGACGGACACCGCGACGACGACGCGCCGGGGTCGCGCGGACCGACGAAGTTTCTGATGCATCGTTGCTCCAGGAACCGTGAGGGGAAAGGGTGACGGCACGAACAACGGCTCGCTGGCACGCGAGCCCGCATGGTGCGCGGTGCCGGTGTCGGACGCCCGACACCCGCACCACCGAGCCGGATCCCCGGAGGTCAGACCCAGGGACCGAGCGCGGCGACGGCCTTGACCTCGACCAGCCAGTTCGGCGAGCCGAGGGTGGCCACGACGGTGGTGGTCGCGGGCGGGTTCTCCGGCGAGAACTCCCGCGTGCGGACGCGCACGTACGCGTCGAGATCGAACGGATGGGCGCAGAACGCGGTGACCTCGACGAGGTCGTGCAGCGTCGCGCCGAAGTGCGCGAGCTCCCGCTCGATGTTGCGGAAGCACTGGGTCGCCTGGGCCTCCACGTCGCCGAGTGCGACATCACCGTTCTCGTCGGTCGCGACCTGACCGGCGAGGAACACCAGGTCCCCGGCCCGGACGGCGCCGGACATGCCTTTGCTGAGGATCTTGCCCGCGGATGCCTTCTCGACCATGAGGAGCCCTCCTGAATCTGAATTCATCCTCAAAGTACCGCTCCGCCCCCAGGCTCACAACCCTCGAATGGCGACGCCGGCCCCCGCCGTCGTGCGGCCGGACCACGACCGCCGTCGCCGCGAACCTCGGCCGCTGCCCGCGCCGGCCCGGGCCTAGAGTGAGGCCGTGCGGGCCGTCGAGGATGGTGATCAATGAGTGCGCGGGCGCGGGCGGCCGAGGCGATCCGTTCCGGCATCCTGACCGGCAAGTACCCCCCGGGATCCCGGATCGGCGAGGACGTCGTCGCCGAGGAGATCGGGACCAGCCGGACGCCCGTGCGCGAGGCGCTGCACTCGCTGAGCGTCGAGGGCCTGGTCACGTTGGTGCGTCACCGGGGCGCGGTGGTCACGGACTGGGGGCCCGAGGAGTACGACGACCTGCTCACGATCCGGGCCCTGCTGGAAGGGGCCGCGGCCCGCTTCGCGGCGACCCGGGCCGATGCCGCCGACATCGCCGAGCTCACCCGCATCGTGGACGAGATGTCCCGCCCGGACTGCGCGCGGGCCGACGCGGCCCGGCTGGGCGGCGAGTTCAACTCCGCCCTGCAGGCCGCGGCCCGCTCCCCCCGGCTGGCGAGCATCGCGGAGCACCTCGGGAGGACGGCGTGGATCGTCCACCTGTTCGACCGGTACACCGACGACGACATCCGCTACAGCGTGCTGCAGCACCGGGAGATCGTGGAGGCGGTGCGCGCCCGGGACCCCGGGTGGGCCGAAGCCGCCCGGACGTCGAACATCCTGCGGTCGCGGCGGTTCTACCCGGGCTCGCCCGTCGCCGCACCCGAACCTGGCGACGAGGATCCCGCGCCGCGCGGGTAGCCCGCCCCGGGCCGCCCCGGGGACGAGGTGTCGCCGCGACGCCCGAGCTCGCCCTCGCGGCCGAGGCGAGGACGCGGCGCGGGACCGGACTCGAGCGCCTCGAGGACCGCGTCGCCGTTCTGTCTCGCCCAGTCGGCCAGTGCGCGGATCGGATCGCCGAGGGTCGCCCCGAGCGGGGTGAGCTCGTAGTCGACGCGCGGTGGCGCCTCGGCGTGGACCTGCCGGCGGACGAGGCCGTTCGCCTCGAGGCGGCGGAGCGTCTGGGTGAGCACCTTGCGGGAGAGGCCGCCGCCGACGAGGTCGATCAGCGCGCCGTGCCGGACCGGGCCCTCGCTGAGACCGGAGAGCACCACCACCGCCCACTTGTCGGCGATCAGCTCGACCGGCAGACGCGCCGGGCAGTCGGCGAGGAACGACCCACCGGAACCGAACTCCCCCATGGCATCGAAGGGTACCCGGGGGTTCCTGTCGGCGCCCTAGCCTGGGAGATCTCCCGTACCGAACCAGGAGATCCCATGCGAGTCATCACCCAACAGACGCTCGGCGGTCCCGAGGTGCTCACCATCGTGGACGCACCGGAGCCGCGGGCCATGCCGACCGAGGTCCTCGTCCGCACCAGGGCGATCGGGCTGAACCCGCTGGACGCGCGGGTGCGCGCCGGCGAGTTCCCGCTGATCGGCCGGCCGCCGTTCGTCCTCGGTTGGGACATCAGCGGCGTGGTCGAGGACGCGCCGCAGACGTGGCGGTTCAGGCCGGGCGACGAGGTGTTCGGGATGCCGCTGTTCCCGCGGCCGGCCGCCGCGTACGCCGAGATCGTGTCGGCGCCCGCACTGCATCTGGCACGCAAGCCGGACTCGCTGTCCCACGTCGAGGCGGCGGCGCTGCCGGTCGTCGGGCTGACGGCGTGGCAGGGCCTGGTGGACCTCGGTGGTGTCGGCGAGGGCGACCGCGTGCTCGTACACGGCGGAGGTGGCGGTGTCGGTCACGTCGCGATCCAGATCGCGAAGGCGCTCGGTGCCCACGTGATCGCGACCGCCGCGGCGGACAAGCGGGAGTTCGTCGAGGGTGTCGGTGCGGACGAGGTGATCGACCACACCGCGGTCGACTTCGCCGAGGTGGTCGGCGACGTCGACGTCGTGCTCGACACGATCGGCGGCGACACCGTCGAACGGTCGCTCGGGGTGCTGCGACCGGGCGGTCATCTCGTGACCGCGGCGGCGGAGGAGGACGCCGGGCTCGCGGCCAGGTTCGAGGCCGCCGGCATGCGGTTCAGCGGCATCGCCGTCGACCCGGATCCGGTCGCCCTGCGGGGGCTCGTCGACCTCGTCGACCAGCGCAAGCTCCGGGTCCACGTGCAGGAGACGTTCCCGTTCGAGCAGGTCGGCGCCGCACACCGGCTGCTCGACGGCGGTCATCTGCGCGGCAAGCTCGTCCTCGTCCCGTAGCCCGGGGCCTCGCCCCGGCCGGTCAGCGGCGCGCCAGCACCCGCTTGGCCGCCAGGTAGCCCGGGTAGTCGACGAACTCCCCGTCGTGGCGCATCGCCGCCTTCCCGGTGGCCATCACGGCCTCGAAGGCCTCGACCAGCCGGGCGGCACGCCGCAGCGCCTCGACGTCGACCAGCGGGTAGGCGGCGTTGACGGGGCCGACCTGGGGCGGATGCACCACGACCCGGCCGCCGAAACCCAGCGCGTGGCTGCGGACGGAGTCGGCGGCCAACCCGTCCGGGTCCTGCAGCGTCACGTAGGGCCCGTCGACCGGACGGGCGAGGCCGGCCGCGGCGGACGCCATGACGATCATGGACTTCGCGGTCAGGACCGCCTCGCCCATCGCGACGGAGACGCCGAGCTCGAGCGAGAAGTCGCCCAGGCCGAAGGCCAACCGCGGCACCCGTTGCGGCGCCGCCCGGGCCAGCTCGGCGACGGACAGGACCGCGCCTGCCCGCTCGACCAGCGGCACGAGCGCCACGGACCCCGGTGCGAGCCCGGCCCGCTCCTCGCACTCGCCGAGATGCCGGTCGAGCGTGGCCAGATCCTCCGGCGTGCCCACCTTCGGCACGACGACGAAGTCGAGCCCCTCGGTGACCACCGCCGCGATGTCGTCGAGCGCCAGCCCGGTGTCCAGGCCGTTGCTGCGCACCCCGGCGTGGGCGGACGCGATGCCGGCGAGCGCCCTCCGGGCCGGCTCGCGCGCGCCCACCTTCTCGTGCGGCGGCACGGCGTCCTCGAGGTCGAGGACCACGGCGTCCGCACCGAACTCGTCCACGCGCCCGGTCTTGCGGGGGTCGTTGGCCGGGCAGAACAGGAAGCTGCGGCTCTCCGCCAGGGAGACCCGCGCGTCGCCGCGGACCGGGGCCGCCATCAGATCACCCCGCTCGCGCGCAGGGCGGCCAGCCGCTCGGCCGCGATCCCCAGCAGCTCGCCGTAGACCTCGTCGGTGTCGCTGCCGTGGGCCGCACCGAGCCGGCGCACCGCGCCCGGCGTCTCGGAGAACCGCGGCATCACGTTCTGCACGGAGATCATCTCGCCGTCGTCGTCCGCCACCTCGACGAACGTGTCCCGGGCCCGGAAGTGCGAATCCTCGGTGGCCGTCGAGGCGTCGTAGATCCGGCCGATGGGGGCGTCGGCCGCCCGGAAGGTCGCGAGCACGTCCTCGACCTCGTGGGCACCGATCCAGTCCGCGAGCGCCCGGTGGATCTCGTCGCTGCGCCGGACCCGCCCCGGGTTGGTCGCGAGGTCGGGATCATCGGCCCAGTCGTCCCGCCCGATCGCCCGCAGGACCCGCAGGGCGGTCGCGTTGCTCGATCCCGAGAGCGCGACCCAGGCGTCCTTCGTCGCGGTGAGGTAGGCGCCCCGCGGCGACGAGTCGACCAGCCGGCTGCCCGAACGCTGCCGCACGGTGCCGAGGTGGCGGTACTCCATGTTCACGATCTCGATCAGGCGCATGATCGGCTCGTAGAGGGTGTTGTCGATCCACTGCCCCCGCCCGGTCACCGTGCGGTGCTGCAGTGCCGCGAGGACACCGACGGCGCCCATGTAGGCGGCCAGCCCGTCGGCCAGCGGGAACTGCGGGAGCTGCGGGGGCCCGTCCGGCTCGCCGGTGATGAACGCGTAGCCGCTCATGGCCTCGGCGATCGAGCCGAAGCCGGGGTACCCGCGGTACGGGCCCTCCTGCCCGTAGGCGCTGGTCCGCAGCAGGATCAGACCCGGGTTGACCGCCTGCATGCCCTCCCAGGTGATCCCCCACTTCTCGAGGGTTCCCGGCCGGAAGTTCTCGACCACGATGTCCGCCCGCTCGAGGAGGGCGTCGAGCACCGGCCGCCCCTCGGGCTGGGAGAGATCGAGGGTCACGCAGCGCTTGTTCCTGCCGATCGACCGCCAGTACAGGGACCTGCCCCGGTACTGCGGCCCGTAGCCGCGGGCGGAGTCCGGGACCCGTGGATGCTCGATCTTGATCACCTCCGCGCCGAGGTCGCCCAGCAGTGTGGTGGTGATCGGGCCGGCGGCGAGGTTGCCCATGTCGAGCACGCGCACTCCGTCGAGTGGACCCATGGTCTCCCCTTTCGTACACAACTTTGTCACCGACGATGGGCAGGTCCGGCGGAACGACCTGCTGTACCGGGGACAGTGGTTCCGATGGCTCGACGGATCGTATACGGTCGCTCGTGGTTTGTGCAGTCACGGTCCTCGGGCCGCAGACGGACGGAGCGACACCATGACCGTGGAGCTGGGGATCCAGATCAGCGGGCAGTACCCCGACGGCATGCCCGACGTGGGCTACTACGGCGACGCGGCCCGCAGCGCCGAGGCACTCGGATACGACTCGGTCTGGGTCGGCGAGCACCTCTCGTTCCACAACCCGACGCTGGAGATCTTCACCGCGCTGAGCTACTTCGCCGCGTGCACGCGGCGGGTACGGCTCGGGGCGGGCGTGCTGCTGCTCCCGCTGCGCCACCCGAGCCTGGTGGCGAAGCAGGCCAACTCGCTGCAGGCCCTGTCGGGCGGGCGGCTGGTGCTCGGCGTCGGCGTCGGGGGCGAGGGCGCCAAGGACTTCGAGGCGTCCGGCGTCGACATCACCGAACGCGGGCGGCGGACGGACGACGCCCTGGCCGCGCTGGAGGCGCTGTGGTCGGGGCCCGGGGCCCGCCACCACGGGCCCTACTTCGACTTCGACGACGTCACGATCGAGCCGCTGCCGACCCCGGCGACCCGGACGCCGGTGTGGGTCGGGGGCCGGTCGTCGGCGGCCCTGCGGCGCACCGCCCGGTTCGGGCAGGGATGGCTCGGCGGCTTCTGCTCGCCGGAGCGGTACGCGCGCTCGGCCGCCGAGATCGCCGACCACTGCGCGGCCGTCGGTCGTGACCCGGCCACGGTCGTCCTGGGGCACATGGTCTCCAGCTGCGTGGCGGACTCGGTGACGGAGGGGCGGCGGATCGCCCGCGACCACCTCTCCCGCCGCTACGGGCAGGACTTCCCCGAGCACGCGGTCGAGCGGTACTGCCTGGCGGGCGACGTGGGCTCGATCCGCGAGCGCGCGCAGGAGTACCTCGACGCGGGGGTCGAGCACCTCGTCTTCCAGGTCCTCGTGCCGGCGACCGGGCTGGTGGACCAGGCGCGGGGGCTCATGGAGGCCGTGGGGCCCCTCAGGTCGGCGCCCCCGACAACCGGCCCGTGACGAGGGCGGCGACGGCGTCCGAGTTGAGGTCCCCCATCGGGAGGTGCGAGTTCCCCGCGATGCCGACCGTCGGCAGATCGACCAGCTCGGCGCGGCCGCCGGCGGCCGTCACGGCGTCGACGAAGTCCTTGCTGCGCAACCGCGTCGGCCCCCAGAAGGGATGATCCTCGACGTTGTCGCCCCACAGGACCGCGAGCGGAACGTCGACCAGCGACGCGAGGTCGGCGTCCGGGCCGGGGAACCCGCCCGGCTCGATCGCCACCACCGCCTCGACGAGCGACGGCATCTCCACGGCGAGCGCGAAGGCGAACGCGCACCCCTGGCTGTGGGCCACCAGCGCGCAGGGGCCGATCCGCTCCAGGCAACGCCGGTACGCCGCCAGGGCGAGCGCGTCGGTGTGGGTCCAGCGCGGGACGCACTGCTTGGCCAGCTGGTCGAACGCGTCGAGCGGGAAAGCCGTTGCGGGATAGGGGGTCCGCGCCGCGGGATCGGCCTCGTAGGTGCCCATCGGCCCGATCCGGAAGGCCTCCCAGATGTCCTTCTTGCTGCGGAACAGCGGAGGCGCGGGGTAGATGTCCGGGTAGCGGGCCCAGGACGCGCGACCGCGCTCGACGGAGTCGGCGACGTAGACGTCGTGGCCCGCCTCGAGCAGCCGGCTCTGCCAGCCGGTCCGGCCGTCCGGAGTGGACTCCCACATCGCCCCGGTCATCCCGCCGCCGTGCATCAGCAGGACCGGCGCCCGGTCCCGCTCGCCGGCCAGCCGCACGAACTGCACGTACATCTGCCCGACCTCGTAGGCGCCGTTCGGGTCCATCGACACCGACCCGATGCCGCCGCTGATCGGCAGGACGTCGGGCGCGAGCCCGGACAGGTGCACCTCCTCTCCCCCGATGTGGAAGCTGCCGAGTGCCCGCACGCGGAGCGGAGCACCGTCGCCCGCGGCGGTGTCCCGATGGGTCATCTGCGTCATCCGGCCATCGTGCACCGGAACCGCAACGTCCGAGCGGGTGTCCGGCCCGACGGCCGGTTCCCTAGAGTCGGCGGGTGTCCTCCACCGACCTGCCGACCCAGACGCCGGATACCCCCGCCCCGGGGGCGCTGCACGGGATCCGGGTGCTGGAGCTCGGCACGCTGATCGCCGGGCCGTTCTGCGGCCGGCTGCTCGCCGACCACGGCGCCGACGTCATCAAGATCGAGGCCCCCGACCGGCCGGACCCGTTGCGCGTCTGGGGCCAGGCCGAGGAGGACGGCCATCACTTCTTCTGGACCGTCCACGCCCGCAACAAGCGGTGCGTCACGCTGGACCTGCGCCGCGACGAGGGCCGCGACCTGTTCCTCCGGCTGGTCGACACCGCCGACGTCGTCGTGGAGAGCTTCCGCCCGGGCACCCTCGAACGGTGGGGCCTCGGCTACGACGTCCTGTCCCGGCGCAACCCGGGCCTGGTCCTCGCCCGGGTGTCCGGCTACGGGCAGACCGGGCCGCAGGCCGAGCGCCCGGGCTACGCCTCGGTCGCCGAGGCCGTCGGCGGCATGCGCCACCTCAACGGGTTCCCCGGCGGACCGCCGCCCCGCGCGGCACTGTCCATCGGCGACTCGCTGGGGGGCATGTTCGCCGTGCAGGGCGTGCTCACCGCGCTGTTCGCGCGCGGGCAGGCGGGCGGTCCGCGCGCAGGTCGCGGGCAGGTGGTCGACGTCGCCCTCGCCGAGGCCTGCCTGGCGATGCTGGAGTCCGTCATCCCCGACTACGACGCGACCGGCCACGTGCGCCAGCCCTCCGGCACCCGCCTGGACAAGCTCGCCCCGTCCAACCTGTACCGCTGCGCCGACGGTCGCTGGCTGATCATCGCCGCCAACCAGGACACCGTCTTCGCCCGGCTGTGCGGGGCGATGCGGCGCGAGGACCTCGTCACCGACCCGCGGTTCGCCACCCATCTCGCCCGCGGGGAGAACCAGGACGAGATCGACGCGATCGTCGCCGACTGGGCCTCCCGCCACGACGCCGACGACCTGACCGCGCTGCTCGAGGCCGCCGGGGTCGTCGTGGGGCCGGTGGACACGGTCGCCGAGGTCGTCCGCAACCCGCAGTTCCGGGCCCGGGACATGCTCGTCCCCCACCACGACACCGCGGTGGGGCGCGACATCCTCGGGCCCGGCGTGATGCCGGTCCTCGACGGCACCCCCGGCTCCGTCCGCTGGGCGGGGCCGGCGCGTCCCGGCGCCCACAACGCCGACGTCTACGGTGGCGTCCTCGGCCTGTCCGGCGCCGAGCTCGCCGCCCTGTCCGACGCCGGCGTCATCTGACCGGGACGCGCGGACGTCACAGCTGGATGGACTTGATCTCCTGGTACTCCTCCAGGCCGGGGCGCCCCATCTCCCGCCCGACACCGGAACGCTTGTACCCGCCGAAGGGCGCCAACGGGTTGTACGCACCACCGTTGACGTCGATCTGCCCGGTCCGCACCCGCCGCGCGAACGCCAACGCCCGCTCCTGGTCCGCCGACCACACCGCGCCGTGCAGCCCGTACTGGGAGTTGTTCGCGATCGCCAGGGCCTCCTCCTCGTCCCGGTACGGGATCACCGACAGGACCGGCCCGAAGATCTCCTCCTGCGCGATCGTCGAGTCCGGGTCCACATCACCGAACACCGTCGGCGCCACGAAGAAACCCTTCGCCCGCCCCTCGGGAGCCTCGGCCCCGCCCGTGACCAGACGTGCGCCCTCCTCGACACCCTTCGCGATGTACTCCCGCACCCGGTCCCGCTGCGCCGCCGACACCATCGGACCGAGCTTCGTCTTCGGGTCCAGCGGATCCCCCGGCACGAACCCCTCGGCCGCCTGCCTCGCCAGCTCCAGCACCTCGGCCTGACGGTCCGCCGGAACCACGAGCCGGGTCCACGCCGTGCACGTCTGGCCGCCGTTGAGGAACGCGTTCGCGACCCCCATCTTCACCGCCGACGCGAAGTCCGCGTCGTCGAGCAGCACGTTCGCGGACTTGCCACCCAGCTCCAGGGTGACCTTCTTGACCGTCCGCGCCGCCACCTCCGCCACCCGCGCCCCCGCGCGGACCGAGCCGGTGAACGACACCATGTCCACATCGGCATGACCCACGAGCGCCTCACCGATCGTCGGACCGTGCCCGTGCACCAGGTTGATCACCCCGGCCGGCAGGCCCGCCTCCTCGACCGCCTCGAACAACAACCGCACCACCAGCGGCGCCACCTCACTCGGCTTCACCACGACCGTGCAACCGGCCGCCAGCGCCGGCGCGATCTTCGCCGTGATCTGGTGCAACGGGTAGTTCCACGGCGTGATCGCCGCGACCACCCCGACCGGCTCCCGCACGACCAGCGAGTTCCCCACCCGCTCCTCGGGCCCCTCGCCCTCCAGCAGCTCGACATAGGTGGCCACGTCCGTCTGCGGCAACGCCGCCTGGATCCGGCTCGCGATCCGCGCCGGCGTGCCCACGTCCTTCGAGATCGTCACCGCGATCTCCTCGGCCCGCTTGGCCAGACCCTCCTGCAACCTGCGCAGGTACTCCGCGCGCTCCGCGCGGCTCGTCGCCGCCCACGCGGGGAAGGCCGCCACCGCGGCCCCGACCGCGCGCTCCACGTCCTCCGCCGTACCCGCCGGCACGGCCCCGATGACCTCCTCCGTGCTGGGATCGACCACCGGGATCGTCTCCGCACCGGTGCTCTCCACCCACTCCCCGGACAGGTACAGCTTCTCGGTCTGCAGTGCCATCAGATGATTCTCCCACGATGGTTGTCGGTCGGACCCCACGTCAGCACGCCATCCGCCCCCCGTCGACGTGCACGACCTCGCCGACGACGTAGGACGCGAGATCGGAGACGAGGAACAGCGCGACCTTCGCGATCTCCGACGAGTCCCCGATCCGGCCCAGCGGTACGGGCACCTGGCCGGCCGCGACGGCCTTCGTACGGCGCGCCATCGGGGTGTCGATGACGCCGGGGGCGATGGCGTTGACACGGATCCCGAAGGGGGCCAGCTCCACCGCCGCGCTCCGCGTCAGTGCGTGCACACCGCCCTTGGACGCGCTGTAGTGCGCGAGCCCCCCGAGCCCGTGCACACCGCTCTCGGACCCGACGAGCACGATCGCCCCCCGGCGGAGCTCGAGCATCCGGGCGGCCGCGCTGCGCAGCACGTGGAAGCTGCCGTCGAGGTTGACCGCCTGCATCCGCCGCCACCGGTCCAGGGTGATCTCCGGCAGGCTCAGCACGGGCTCGCCGGCCGCCCGCTGGCGCGCCACCAGGTCCTTGATCTCGCGGTCGTCCGTCCCCGCGGAGTGGACGACGACGTCCGGCGGGCCCAGCCGCTGCGTCACCTCGGCGAACGCGCGCTCCACGGAGTCCGCGTCGGCGACGTCCGCGGCCACGGACAGCAGGTCCGGGCCCTTCGCCCGGCCGGTCCGGTCGAGCGCGGCGACCCGGGCCCCGTGCTCGACGAGCAGCCGCGTCGTCGCCTCGCCGATGCCCGAGGCGGCCCCCGTGACGACGGCGACGGCACCCTCCAGCATCCCGCTCACCACGACCCTCCGGCCTGCTCCGCGCTCATGTGTGTCCTTCCGTTCGTCCCGGGTGCCGGCGCGCCGCTCACGGCCGCAGCACCAGCTTGCCCACGACCTCGCCCCGGTCGATCCGCCCGAATGCCGCGGCGGCGTCGGCGAAGGCCACGGGCTCCGGCACCGGCGGGTGGATCTCGCCCCCGGCGATGCGCGACAGCATGTCCCGGACGAGCTCGCGGGCGGCGCCCTCGTCCTCGCGGGACCAGTCGCCCCAGTCGACGCCGACCACGGACCGGTTGCGGAGCAGCACGACGTTGGCGGGCAGGCGCGGGATCCCGCCCGAGGCGAAGCCGATCACGCAGAGGGTGCCGCCGGCCGCCAGCGCGCGCAGCGCCTGCTCCGTGGCCTCTCCCCCGACGGGATCGACGACGACGTCGGCGCCGCCGCCCGTCGCCTCCCGAATGCCGTTCTTGAGGTTCTCGTAGCCGAGGGCGGTGTGGGCACCCGCGGCCAGGGCCGCGGCCCGTTTCGCCTCGGTGGAGGCCACGGCGACCACCCGGGCCCCGAGGGCGCGGGCCACGTCGACGGCCGCCAGGCCGATCCCCCCGCCGGCTCCCAGCACCACCACCGCCGTGCCGGGCCGGATGACGACGCGCTCGGTCACCGCGTACAGCACGGTGCCGTAGTTCTCGATCGCCGTGGCGGCGATGTCGGCGGAGACCTCGTCCGGGATCGGCACCACGGTGCCGGCCGGCCGGAGCAGGTGCGAGGCGCAGCCGCCGTAGCCGGTGAGCAGGACGGCGACCCGGTCGCCCACGACCGGTGAGGTGACGCCCGCGCCGACGGCGGCCACGTGCCCGGCCGCCGTGAGGCCCGGGGTGTAGGGCAGCGGCGGCCGGACCTGGTAGAGCCCCTTCGCGATCAGGTTGTCGACGAAGCCGATCCCGGCCGCCTCGACGGCGACGAGGACCTCCCCCGGCCCCGGACTCGGGGTCCCTTCGGTCCGCAGCTCCAGGCGCGCGGGCTCCGCGAACCCGGAACAGATCACCCGGTGCACGTCGTCCCCCGCTCTCGTTCCCGACGGCAGAGCACGTCTCAGCGCCCGGTCCACTGCGGACTGCGCTTCTCGAGGAACGACGCGATGCCCTCGGCCCGGTCCTCGGACCCGGCGATCGCGGCGTCCGCCGCCCGGGTGAGCTCCCATCCCCGCGCCTCGGCGTCGGCGACGACGCCCTGCAGCGCCTCGAGCGTCGCCGTGACCGCGACCGGCGAGTTGGCGCTGACGACCTCGGCCATCGCGAGGGCGGCCGCCTCGGCGCCACCGTCGGCCACGAGCTCGCCGACGAGCCCGAGCTCGTACGCCCGCGGTGCCGGCAGCGGGAGCCCGGTGAGCAGCAGCTGCCTGGCGACCGTGAGGGGCAGGGAGCGGTCCGCCCGGAAGAGCGCGCCGCAGTTGGCGACCACGCCGTGCGTCACCTCGGGGAGGCCGAACCGCGCCGACCGGGAGGCGACCACGACGTCGCAGGACAACGCGATCTCGAAGCCGCCCCCGTACGCCACGCCCTCGACCGCGGCGATCAGCGGCGTCGACCGGCGCCGCGCCGCCAGCCCGTACGGCCCGCCGCGGGCGGTGGGCTCCCCGGGGCCGGTGCCGAGGTCGGTACCGGCGCAGAACACGTCCGGGCCGCCGCTGAGGACACCGCAGCGCAGCTCGGGCGAGTCGTCGAGCAGGTTCAACGCGGCGTCCAGGGCCGCGGTCATGGCGGCGTCGATCGCGTTGCGCTTGTCCGTGCGTTCCATGCGCATCAGCAGGACCCGGCCGCGCCGCTCGACGGCGAGCCGGTGCTCGGTGCCGTCCGAGGGCGCGGCCTGGCGGGGCCACGTGCTCATGCCGCGCCCCCGGCGTCCGGGGACGGGTGGCCCCCGGTGAGCTGCAGGGCGAGGACGCGGCCGTAGAAGCGGGCCATCGCGAGGTTGCCCCCCATGAACCACAGCCCCGGCTGCCCGGTACGCCGCCACATCCCCTGCAGCTCGCCCTCCTCGTCGAGGCCCCAGACCGGCCCGCAACGGTTCGCGACCTCGTCGCCGAGCAGGGTGCGGGCCGTCTCGACCATGCCGTGGTAACCGGTGGCCAGGACGACGACGTCGGCTTCGAGCACCGAGCCGTCGTCGAGGGTGAGGCCGGTCGGCGTCAACGCGGTCGGCGATCCCGGGCGGACGGCGATCGTGCCGTCCGCGATGAGGCCGGAACAGCCGACGTCGATGTAGTAGCCCCCGCCCCGGGTCACGAACAGCATCGACGCCCCGGTGCCCTCGATGCCGTTGTTGCGCCGGAAACCGGCGCGGTCCAGGGCGGCGTGCAGGTCGGCGTCGATCTCCGCCATCCGCGCGGTCATCGCCCGCTTCGCCTCCCAGCCGGCGAGGAACGGCATCGAGGCCATGAGCAGGTCGGCCCGCTCGGTGGGCGGACCGGACTCGTCGTAGATCCCGGCCAGGCCCGTCGCGGTGGCCGCCGCGCTGACCACGTAGGTGCTCGAGCGCTGCACCATCGTCACCGAGGCACCGTGCACGGCCAGGTCCTGCGCGATGTCGTGAGCGCTGTTCCCACCGCCGACGACCACCGCCCGGGCACCCGCGAACCCGGATCCGCCCGGGAAGGTGCTGGAGTGGAACAGCCCGCCGTCGAACGAGCCCGGGAGCGTCGGCCACCGGGCCTCCGTCCCGCTGACCCCGGTCGCGAGCACGAGATCGCGCGGGCGCAGCCGGCGTTCGGTGCCGTCGGCACGCCGCAGGGTGAGGTCCCAGGCGGTTCCGTCGTGGCTGCCGGAGGTCAGCGTCGTGCCGGTCCAGACGTCGAGGTCGAGCGCATCGACGTAGTGCTCCAGCCAGTCCCCCAGCTTGTCCTTGGGGGTGAACACCGGCCAGCTGGACGGGAACGGCAGGTACGGGAGGTGGTCGTACCAGACGGGATCGTGCAGGCGCAGCGACTCGTACCGGTTGCGCCAGTTGTCCCCGACCCTCGGGTTGCGGTCGACGACCAGCGTCCGGACCCCGAGCCGGCCCAGCCGGGCGGCCAGGCCGAGGCCCGAGTGGCCCGCGCCGACCACGACGACCTCGGGATCCCCGTCGAGGAACTCCCGTTGCCGCGCACGGGTCCGCCCCCAGCTCGGGCCGCCGGGGACGTGGTCCTCGCTGCCGCGGGGCCGGCGCGCACCGACCGCCTCCTCGCGCCCCTTCAGCTCCCGGGCCGAGGTGAGCAGCGTCCAGGCGCGCCACTCGCCGTCCTCCTCGACCAACCGCAGCACGCCGTCGCCATGGTGGACGGCGGTCTCGAAGGCGAAGGTGGCCTGCAGCACCGGGCCGGGCGCGACCTCCGGCTCACCGGTGACCACGAAGCCCGTCGCCGCGGTCGCCAGTCCCTTGTCGATCCGGTCGGTGCCCTGGAAGGTCCGCAGGTCACCGGAGAGGGCGAGCAGGTCCCGCCACCACCCGTCGGCCCGGAAGAGCTCCGCGGCGCCGCCGGTGCCCAGGGCGGTCCCGAAGCGGCGGAGCCAGGCGGTGACGACGTCGAGCTCGGTCACTCGTAGCCCTGCGGGATGCCCTCGAGGATCACGGTCTTGCTCTCCAGATAGGGGAACAGGCCCTCCTTGCCGCCCTCGCGGCCGACGCCGGACTGTTTGAACCCGCCGAAGCCGATGGAGAAGTCCGTGCGGAAGTTGTTGTGCCCCACCGTGCCGGACCGGATCTTGCGGGCGACGGCCAGAGCCCGGTCCACGTCGTCGGTGAACACCGAGGCGTTGAGCCCGTAGATGGTGTCGTTCGCGATCCGCACCGCGTCCTGTTCGTCCTCGGCCGGGATCACCGTCAGCACCGGCCCGAAGATCTCCTCCCGGGCGATCGTGGAGTCGTTGTCCACGTTGCCGAACACCGTGGGCTCCACGAACCAGCCCCGCTCCAGGTGCGCCGGACGGCCCCCACCGGCGGCCAACGTCGCACCCTCGGCCTTGCCCTTCTCGATCAGCCCCAGCACCCGGGTCCGCTGACGCTCCGCGGCCAGCGGCCCCATCTGCGACGACGAGTCGAACGGGTCACCGACCCGGACCTGCCCGAACGTCGACGCCAGGGCCTCCACCAACGCGTCGTGACGCTTGCGGGACACCACGATCCGGGTGAGCGAGGAACACACCTGCCCGCTGATGACACACTCCGCGGCCGCCAGGGTCGCGGCGGTCTTCCCCAGGTCGACGTCGTCGAGGACCACCGCGGCGGACTTCCCGCCCAGCTCCAGGGTGTAGCGGGCGATCCGGTCCCCGCACAGCGACGCGATCCGCCGCCCCGCCGCCGTCGACCCCGTGAAGGAGATCTTGTCCACCCGCGGGTCCCGGACCAGCAGCTCGGACACCTCCCGGTCCGCCGTGACGACGTTGAGCACACCGGCCGGCAGCCCGATCGACTCCGCGATCTCGGCCATCAGATACGCGCTGCCGGGCGCCTCCGGCGACGCCTTGAGCACCACCGTGCACCCCGCGAGCAGCGCCGGCGCGATCTTGTGCGCGATCAGGCCCAGCGGCCCGTTCCACGGGATGATCGCCGCCACCACCCCGACCGGCTCCCGCACCAGCATGGCGAAGGGACGGCGCGGGGTCGCCGGCGCCGGCTCCTCGAACGGGTAGGTCTCGGCCAGGTCCGCATAGGACTGGTAGTCGAGGGCCACGGCACCCACCATGAGCTGCGCGAGACCGTGGACCACCCCCGACTCCCGCGGCCAGATCTGGGTCGCGTCCGCGGTCCGTGCCCGCAGTCCCTCACCGAGCGCACTGAGGTACCCGGCCCGCTCGGTGTGGCTCAGCGTGGGCCAGGGCCCCTCGTCGAACGCCCGCCGCGCCGCCGTGACCGCCCGGTCGACGTCCGCGGCCTGCGCCTCGGCCACCCGGAAGAACAGCTCCTCGGTCGCCGAGTCGACCACGTCGATCGTCGAGTCCGTCGAGGGCGCCACCCACTCGCCACCGATGTAGAACCTGTCCGTCCGGCGCAACGGCACCTCGGTACGGAACTGCTCCGTCGTCGTCATGGTTTCCTCGTCTGTGAAGAAGGGTGTCGGTAGCGGGGGCGGGGTACTAGGCGGGTGAGTGCTCGGCGGGCGCCCCGTCACCGTCGGCGGCCGCGGCACCCGTTCCGTTCTCCTCGGCGTGGCGCGCGGTTCGGTAGTTCGCCCCGAACGTCTTGTCCCGCCAGCTGAGCGCCGCCTTGAGGCCCTCGGTGTGGGCGATCCGGTGGAACTCGTCGCCGCTGTTGTCCTTGTCGTTCTTGGCCATCAGCCGCATCACGGCGAGCGCCCAGATGTCGACGCTGGAGCGCAGCCCGGTGTGCATGCCCATGACCTCGAACTGGCGGTTGATGCTCCGCTTGGTCAGCATGATCAGGTCGGTCGGCGTCAGCGCGATCTTCCGGGCCAGCTCCTCGGTGCGGGCCTCCAGCTCGTCCGCGGGCACGGCCTCCGAGGCCCAGCCGCAGCGCAGCGCCTCCACGCCGTCCATCGGCTCGCCGGTGAACATGTAGTACTTGGCCTTGGTCATCCCGACCAGCCACGGGATGTACTGCAGGTTGCCCGACGACCAGTTCCGGGTGACCGGGTAGCCGATCTTCGCGTCCTCCGCGACCACGCGCAGGTCGCAGAACCCGGCGAGCTCGGTGCCGCCCGCGAGGCAGTGGCCGTGGATCTGGGCGATCACCGGCTTCTGCAGCTCGAACAGCGTCGTGAAGACGCGCAGGTGCTCGAGGTCGTAGGACTGCCAGATGTTGTCGCGGTCCGGGTGGATGTAGCCGTTCTCCGGCATGTTCCGCACCGGCTCCCCCGGCTTGACCGGGGTGATGTCGAAGCCCGCGCAGAAGTCCTTGCCCTGGCCCTTGATGATGATGACCCGCACGTCGTCGTTGAGCTCCATGAGCTTCGCGGCCATCTCGATCTGCAGCAGCCGCTCGTAGCCCAGCGGATTGCGCTTCTCCGGCGAGTTCAGCACGATGCGCCCGATCGGCCCGTCGTACTCGACGTCGATGAGGTCGAACGTCGGCTGCGCGACGTTCTCGCCCCGGTACGGCGGTGAGAACTTCACCAGCCGCCGGGACTCGGTTGCGCTCGGTGCGGACTCTTCCACGAACTCCATTGTTACCTTCCCGAGAACCTTCAACCGGCGAGTCGTCCGCTGTCGACGCGCGGTGCGCGAGGAACGGGAAACGGCCGGAAATCGTCCGGAGGCACCCGGGCCGGAAGCCGGGGCGACCCGGTCAGCTTCCGGCCTCTCTCCGGCGAGGCGATGCCGTCGGCTGACTGAACTTCCTGTCGTCATCTGACGTACGGCCCGGCCACGGTCCGAGCGGCGGTGGCCTTGTCGCCCCCGACCGGGCTGCGTAGGCTTTCCGCGCGCGGCAGGCCGATCATGCTCACACCCCCCGGGGGGCGCGAGGAGTGTGCCGGTGGCTCCGCGCTCGCAAGGGCGCGAAGGAGGATGAGCGACGCTGACCACGTCGGAGAAGGCGCGGGCGAACCAGACCGGAACCGCACCGGAACACCCGACCCGCCTGATCGGGCGGGCGGACGAGATCGAGCGCGTGCTCGACTTCGTGGACGGGCTCACCGAGGCCGGTGCCCCCCTGCTGCTGTCGGGGGCGCCCGGGACCGGCAAGTCCGTGCTCCTCGACGTCGCGGCCGACGCGGCCCGCGCGCGGGGCGTGCGGGTCGTGCGGACGAGCGGGGTCGAGTTCGAGGCCGACCTCAGCTACGCCGGGCTCGGCCACGTCTACGACCAGCTCACCCCGTACTCGGCCGATCCGTCCCCGGAGCTGCGCACCCCGCTGCTGGTCGCCCTCGGGCTGGCGATCGGGCCGCGCCCGGAGCGGCTGGTCGTGTGCAACGCGGCGCTGGAGCTCGTGCGGTCGACCTCGGCCCATGCCCCGCTGCTCGTGGTCGTGGACGACGTGCAGTGGCTGGACCGGGCCAGCGCGACCGTGCTCGGGTTCCTGACCCGGCGCCTCGCCGGCACCCGCGCCGGGCTGCTCGTCAGCATCCGCGCGGCCGACGAGGGCGACTCGACGTGGGCCCGGCTCCCCCGGGTCGAGCTCGACCGCCTCGACGAGGCCTCCTCGGGCAACCTGCTCGACTCCCGTCACCCCCGGCTCGCCGACGAGGTCCGGCGCCGGGTCCTGGAACTGGCCGACGGCAACCCGCTCGCGCTGCTCGAGCTGCCGAAGAGCCTGACCGCGGACCAGCGGGACGCGCTGGAGCCCCTGCCGGCCTCGCTGCCGCTCACCAGCAACCTCCAGGCAGTGTTCGCGGGCCAGATCCGCGACCTGCCGGAGCGGACCCGGGAGTCGCTGCTGATCGCCGCGCTCGACGGGGGCAACACGGACCGGGAGACCCCCGCGGAGACCCAGACCGGGGACTGGCTCACCGAGCTCGGGCCCGCCGAGGAGGCGCAGCTCGTCCGGCTGGAGTCCGGCCGGGTGACCTTCCGGCATCCGCTGATCCGGTCCACCGTGGTGGCCCGGTCCACCGCCCCGGAGCGCCGGCACGCCCACCGGATGCTGGCCGCGGTGCGCACGAACGATCCGGTCCGCCGGGCCTGGCACCTCGCCGCCGCGGCCACCGCGCCCGACGAGGAGACGGCAGGGCTGCTCGAACGCGCGGCGGACCTCACCCAGGCCCGCGGCGACGTGTCCCGCGCGGGCGCCGCGCTCACCCGCGCGGCGGAGCTCAGCCCGGCCGCGGCGGACCGCGGGCGGCGGCTCGCGAAGGCGGCGTACCTCGGGACCCGGGTGACCGGTGACGGCAGCCACCGGTCCGACATCGTCCGGCGGATCGACGAGCTCGACCCGGACTCCGACGGCGCGCTGTACGCCGCCGCGGCCGGCGCCCATCTCCTGCTGAACCGGGAGAGCGACGTCGACACCCCCCATGCCGTGCTGTGCGAGGTCATCGCCCGCCACGCCCCGTCGCTGTCCCCCACCGACAAGACCCTCGCGGATGCCCTCGGGGTGCTCGGGGGCATCGGCTTCAACGCCGGCCGGGCGGACCTCTGGGAGCCCTTCCACGAGCTCGTCGCCGGGCTGGGGCCGGCGGCGCCCATGGTCCTGCGGCTGCGCGACACGATGTGGCGGGACGCGGCGCACGTGCCGACGGCGCACGTCGAGGAGCTCGACCGCGCGATCGTCGCCCTGGAGAACGAGCGGGACCCCGAGCAGGTCGTGACCGTCGCCGGCCTCGGCACGTGGATCGACCGGATCGCCGCCTGCCGCCCCCGGCTGTGGAGCCTGGTGGAGGCGGGCCGGCAGGGCGAGGCGACGCTGATCTCGCTGCCCGCGCTGGGCATGCTCTCGCTGGACTCGTTCCTCTGCGGTGAGTGGACGGCCTGCCAGCAGCTCAACGACGAGGCGCTGCACCTGCGGGACACCCTCGGCGACGACGTCATCCGCTACCAGAACCTGTTCCACCGCGCCCTCCTCGCCGCCGGGCAGGGGGACGAGGCGCTGCTCGACACGATGACCGAGAAGATGTACCGGTGGGGCGCCGCCCGCCGGATGCGGCTGCCCGAGCAGATGGCGACCTACGCCTGCTCACTCGCCGCGATCGGGCGCGGCGACTTCGAGGAGGCCTACGGGCACGCGTCCCGGCTCAGCCCGCCCGCGACCTTCGCCCCGCACTCCCCGCTGGCGATGTGGGCCGTCCTGGACCTGGTCGAGGCGTCGGTCCGCACCGGGCGCACCGCGGAGGCGACCGCCCACGTGGCCGCCGCCCACGAGATCGGGCTCGGCGCGCTCTCGTCCCGGCTCGGGCTCCTGGTCGGTGGGGCGGCCGCCCTGGCCCAGCAGGGCCCGGCGGCCGAGGACCTGTTCGCGGCCGCCCTCGCGGCCCCCGGCGCCGAGCGGTGGCGCTTCGAGTACGCGCGGGTCCAGCTCTGCTACGGCGAGTGGCTGCGCCGGCGCAAGGCCACCAGCCGGGCCCGGGACGTGCTCGAGAGCGCCTACGAACAGTTCTCCGAGATGGGTGCCCGCCCCTGGGTGGCCCGGGCCAAGGGCGAGCTGCGGGCCACGTCGGGCCGCTCGGCCCGCTTCGGTGCGGCCTTGACCCCCCAGGAGCTGCAGATCGCGAACCTCGCCGCGCAGGGCCTGACCAACAAGGAGATCGGGCAGAAGCTGTTCCTGTCGCCGCGGACCGTGTCCACGCTGCTCTACCGGATCTTCCCGAAGCTGGGCATCAAGTCCCGGGCCGGCCTCCGGGACGCGCTCTCGTCGGCCGGCAGCTGAGCGGCCCCGGGTGCCGGCTCACCGGTAGGCCGTGGGCACCCGCTGCTCCATCGGCGGCCCGGTCTCGACGACGCCGTCCCGCTCGAGCTGGTCGATCAGCTCGTCCGTGAGGCCGGCTCCGCGCAGCACCGAGCGGGTGTGCTCGCCCTTGCCCGGCGGGTGCAGCGGCCCGAAGCGCGGCGTGCGGCCGAACGTGGCGTAGCGCCCGGTGCTCACGTAGGTCGACGCCGCCTGCCGCACGTGCACGATCTCCTGGGCGACGAGGTCCGGATCCCGGACCACCTCCGACACCAGCCGCGCCGGATGGGACGCGATGCCGAGGGCCGCGAACCGGTCCCGCGCCTGCACGGCGCCGAGGCCGGCGAGGGCCGCCGCCAGCTCCGCCGCGGGGTCCGCCTCGTACTCGGTCGCCCGGACCACGATGCCGTGGCGGGCGAGGTCCTCCGCGCTCGGCCGATCGGTGGTCTGGATCCGCAGCCACCCGTCGGCCACCCGGTAGTAGCGGTCGAACGGGCCGAAGCCGCGCAGGTCCCGGCCGCCGACGGGCGCCGGGGGCCGGCCCGCGAAGTCCACCAGCTCCCCGCTCTGCAGGAACGCCGCCGACGCGGCCAGCGACGACCAGGCGTGCTGGCCCTCCCCGGTGCGCTCGTGGTGGTAGAGCGAGAGCGTGGTGGTCAGGACGAGCATCGCGGCGGTCGTCGCGTCGATCAGCGGCATGGTGTTGACCACCGGCTCGTCGTCGCCGCCCTGGGCGATCATCATGCCGCTCATCGCGGACAGGACCATGTCCACACCGGGCCGGTGGGCCAACGGGCCCGCGGCGCCGAACGCCGACAGCGAGACGGTGACGATGTCCGGGCGGACCTCGGCCAGCGAGTCGTGGTCGATGCCCAGCTTCGCCGTCACGCCCGGTCGGAGCGAGTCGAGCACGACGTCGCTCACCGCCGCCAGCTCCCGGAACGCCGCGAGGCCCGCCGGCGTCCGCAGGTCGATGGCCACGCTCCGCATCCCGCGGTTGACCACGAAACCCGAGCTGCGGAACGGGTCCCCGGCCGCGGGTTCGAGCTTGACGACGTCCGCACCGAGCTCGGCGAGCAGCGAGCCCGCGTAGGGCCCGGCGACGAAGGTGCCCATGTCGACGATCCGGTAGCCGCGCAGCGGCCCGGCCGACATCGGCGGCTTGCCGGCCGGCACCGGGCGCGGGGCACGGGCGAGGTCCTCGCCGTCGTGCGCCCCGAGCGTGGGCGCACCGTCGGTGACCCGGCCCGGCGAGCCGGTGAGGACGAGCGGGATGCCGGGCATGACCACGCGGCCGCGCTCGGCGTCGTCGACCTCGGCCCGCATGCCGATGGCCTTGATCTGCTCGTGGTCGAGCCAGCCGCCCGGCTGCTCGACGGGGCCGCACGGGATGCCCAGCCCGGGCATCATCGCCAGCCACTCGTCGCGGGGCCGGGACAGGAACGCGGTCCGGATCTCCTTGGCCAGCCAGGTGTAGTTCGCCGGCAGGATGAGGTTCTCGATCCGACCGCCCATCCGGTCGTCCTCGAGCAGGTGGCTCAGCCCGAGCATCCCGAGCAGCGCCAGCTCGAACTTGCCGCCGAGCGCACCCGAGGCCAGCCACAGCCCGTCCCCCGCCTGGTGGCGGGTGTAGGTGGGGTGCCGCCCGCCCGGGCCGATGTCGGTGGGCGGGTCGTCCTCGGCGGGATCGACGGTCATCGAGCCGAAGGCGGGCACCTGCACGCCGTTGACGGCGTTGACGGACACGACCTGCCCGAAGCCGGACCGTTCGCGTTCGGTGAGGGCGGCGACGGTGCAGACCGTCGCCCACAGGCCGTGGACGTAGAGCAGGTGCGGGCTGACCTGCTCGACGGGACCACCGTCGAAGGAGGACTGCCGCCACGCGACACCGGCCGCCGCGGCGAGCAGCCCGTTCGACTCGTGCCCCCCGTGCCACGGGGCGTCACCGGCGTAGGGCGGGACCTCCGTGAGGAGCAGCGTCGGGTGCTCGCGCAGCAGCGCCTCCCGGTCCAGACCGACCCGGTCGAGCTGGTCGCGGGTGGTGACGAGCAGGACGTCCGCTCCGGCCACCAGCGCGCGCAGCCGCTCCGACGTCGGCCCCGACGGCTCGACGATCGACCTCTTGCCGCGGTTCCACACGGCGAACCCGGGCAGCGCCCGCGCCGGGTCACCCGACGGCGGCTCGACCTTCACGACCTCGGCGCCGAAGTCCGCCAGGAACTGCCCCACGATCGGCCCGGCGACACCGGTGGTCAGGTCGAGCACCTGGAGGCCGTGCAGGGGTGCCGTCCCGACGGGGCTCACGCCGATGCCCCCGTCGGCATCGCGGGTTGCTGGGCAAGGTCACACGTCATCGTCGTTCCCTCGGGTCGGCAGCGTCGGATCAGCAAGTCGGAATCGATGCGAATTCGGCCGGCAGCGGCGACATCGAACGTCGGCGCCTCGCTTCGACCGTGGCGATGCGGCAGGCGATTCGGCTTTTTCGGATTGAAGCAGAGCGGTTTCGCCGAGTCCAGCCGCCGATGACGGCCATCGTTGTGACATGACGATCGGAAAGGGCCGTCAAATGACGGCTGCCCGATTGCCGCCGCGTGGATAACGTCCGCGCGGTCGTCGATCGACATCCCGCGCGCGCCGCGCCGTCTACAGTAGACGGTGGTGGCCACGGGGGTCGACCGACCGAGAGGCCGCGGCGCGTCCCGCTCCCGTCCGGACACCCGGTCTGCTCCTCCCCCCGCGACGAAAGGCGACCTCCCATGCGCGTTCGGGCCGCAGTGCTGGCCGAGCCGACCGGCCCGTTCACCCTCGAGGAGATCGAGCTCGACGCACCCCGCGACGGCGAGGTACTGGTCCGCGTCGCCGGCACCGGCATGTGCCACACCGACATGGTGACGCGCCTCGCCCCGGGCGTGAGCTGGGGGCTGCCGATGGTCTTCGGTCACGAGGGCTCCGGCGTCGTCGAGGCCGTCGGGCGCGGCGTGAGCTCTCTGCGCCCGGGCGACCGGGTCGTGCTGACCTTCGACTCCTGCGGCACCTGCCCCCGCTGCCGGATCGGCGAACCGGCGTACTGCCACCTGTTCGCCCCGCTCAACAACGGCGGCACCCGGACGGACGGCACGCCGGGGGCACACCGGCTCGATGGCGACGCGGTGCGGAGCCGGTGGTTCGGCCAGTCCTCGTTCGCCACGTACGCGCTCGCCACCGAACGCAACGCGGTGAAGATCGACGATGTCGACCTGCCGCTGGAGATGCTGGGCCCGTTGGGCTGCGGGGTGCAGACCGGCGCGGGGTCGATCCTGGTCGCGATGGGTGTGCGGCCCGGGGAGACGGTGGCGATCTTCGGCGCGGGGGCCGTCGGCCTGTCCGCGGTGATGGCCGCCCGGCTGGCCGGCGCCACCACGATCATCGCGGTCGACCTGCACGCCCACCGCCGGGACCTGGCCATGGAGCTGGGCGCCACGCACACCCTCGACGGCGCCGACCCGGACGTCGCCGCCCGCATCCGCGACCTCACCGGCGGCGGGGTCCTGTACTCGTTCGAGACGACCGGGGCACCCGCGGTCATCCGGGCCGCCGTGGCGAGCCTGCAGATCCGGGGCTTCTGCGGGCTGGTCGGCATCGGCCGGGAGGACATCGTGCTGAGCCCCCAGGCCCTCGGCGGCGGCCGGTCCCTTTCGTACCTGCTCGAGGGCAACGTGGAACCCCACATCTTCATCCCCCGGCTCCTCGAGCTGTGGCGCCAGGGCCGCTTCCCCTTCGACCGGCTGATCCGGACGTACCCGCTCGCGCAGATCAACGAGGCGGAGGCGGACTCGGCGGCCGGCAGGACGGTCAAGCCCGTCCTCCTCCCGGGCTGACCGCGCCTGCCGGCACCGGGCCCGCTCACCGCAGCGCGAACCGCTTCCGCAGCCTGTCCCCGAGCGTGTTCAGCGAGAACACGGTGAGGAACAGGACGACGGCCGGCGCCAGCACGGTCAGCGGTGCGTCGGCGATGTCACCGCGGCCCGCCGAGACCATGCCGCCCCAGCTGGGGTAGGGCGGCGGGATGCCCAGCCCCAGGAAGCTCAGCGAGCCCTCGGCCACCATCATCGTGGCCACGACGAGCAGGCTGTAGGACAGCAGCGGGAAGAACGCGTTCGGCAGGACGTCCCGGAACAGCACCCGGCCGGTGGACGCCCCGATCGCGTGGGCGGCGGTGATGTACTCGCGGCCCAGCACCTGCAGCGCGTTGGCCTTCATGAGCCGGACGAAACCCGGTATCACCAGGCCACCCAGGCTCAGGATGAGGGTCGTGAGGCTCGGCTTCACGACCGCCGCCACCGCCAGCAGCAGGATCAGGGGAGGGAAGGCCAGGACGCTGTCCGTGAGCACCGCGATCACGGCCTCGACCCAGCCCCGGAAGTACGCGGCGAGCATCCCGAGCAGCACCCCGATGGTGAGCCCGATGGCCGTGGCCACCAGACCGACGACCAGGGAGACCCGCCCGCCGGCGGCGATCCGGGAGAGCACGCTGCGCCCGACGCTGTCCGTGCCCAGCAGCGTCGACAGGCTGTCCGTCGACGGCGCGGCGCGGGGCGGCCCGACCTTGGCCCCGTAGTCCGCCAGGCCGAGGGCACCGCCGAACAGGGCGAGCACGATGACCACGGCGAGCCACGCCACGCACACCCAGAAGATCGGGCCCCATCCGCGGCGCCGCGGCGCCGTCCCGGCCGCCTCCACCTGCTCCTGCGGTTCGGTCGGGACCAGCCCGACCGCCTGTGTTGACGGTTCGCTCGCGAGCTCGCTCACCGGGCCACCTTCACTCGCGGGTCGAGCAGCGTGTAGCAGAGATCGACCACCAGGTTGAGGAACACGTAGATCACGGCGACGACGACCACCACGCCCTGGACGACGGTGATGTCCTTGCTGCTGATCGAGGAGATGACGAGGCTGCCCAGCCCGGGCAGGCCGTAGATCTGCTCCACGATCACCGTGCCGCCCAGCAGCCGCCCGACCGTCAGGCCGATCATCGTGATCAGGGAGAACGACGACGGGCGCAGGACGTGGCGCAGCATCACGTAGCTGCGCGACATGCCCCGGGCCCGTGCGGCGAGGACGAAGTCCTCCCGCAGGTTGGTCAGCAGGTCCGCGCGCAGGACCCGGTACATCACGGGGATCTCGACCAGGGCGAGGGTGAGCACCGGCATGATCAGGAAACGCAGGTTCTCGCCGAGCCCGGCGTCGAGCGGCGACCAGCCGGCGACCGGCAACAGGCCCAGCTCCAGGGAGAGCACGTAGACCAGCAGGACCGCCATGACGAAGGCCGGCACCGCGACCAGCGCGGAGCTCAGCCCGTTCGCGATCCGGTCGACGATCCCGGACTCGCGGTCGGCCGCCCGCGCGGCCAGCGGCACCGCCACGATGACGGTGACCAGGATCGCCAGCAGCGCGATCTCCCCCGTGACGGGGATCCGTTCGGCCACGAGCCCGCTCACCGGGGTGCCCAGGCGGATCGAGAGCCCGAGATCGCCCTGCAGCGCGTGCCCGATCCACGCCAGGTAGCGCGGGATGAGCGGCGCGTCCAGGCCGAAGCGCGCGTTGAACTCGGCGATCTGCGCCGCGGTGGCGTTCTCGCCCAGCACCGCCGACGCGGCCGACCCCGGCAGCAGGTCGATCAACGCGGACGTGGCGAAGGTGACGATGACGAGCACCGCGAGCACGTGCGGGACGCGGCGGGTCAGGAAGCGTTTCATCCGAGCGTCTCCCCCGGCTCGAGCGGGAAGTGACAGGCCACCGCGGTGCGCCCGGCGGGCGCCGCCAGCGGGGGCACGACGTCGGCGCAGAGCTGTTGGGCCCGTGGGCACCGGGTCCGGAAGCGGCAGCCGCTGGGCGGGTTGCCGGGCGAGGGCAGCTCGCCCTGGATGCCCGGCCGGTCGTCGACGGTCTCCGGGTCCGGCACGGGCACCGAGTCCAGCAGGATCCGCGTGTAGGGGTGGGCCGGCCGGCGGTGGATCTCCTCCGTCGGGCCGATCTCCACGACCGTGCCGAGGTACATCACGGCGACCCGGTCGCAGATGGTGGTCACCACGGACAGGTCGTGCGAGATGAAGAGCATGGCGAGGTGGTGCTCCGCCTTCATGTCGGCGAGCAGGTTGAGCACCTGGGCCTGCACGGAGACGTCGAGCGACGCCACCGGCTCGTCGCAGACGAGCACCTGCGGGCGCATCGCCATCGCGCGCGCGATGGCGACGCGCTGGCACTGGCCGCCGGAGAACTCGTGCGGGTGCCGGTGGCCGACCGCGTCCGGATCCATCCCGACCTCGCGGAGCACCTCGGCGGCGCGCCTGCGGGCCTCGCCCTTCGAGGCGCCCCCCACCACGAGGCCCTCCCCGACGATGTCGATGATCCGGCGCCGCGGGTTCAGCGAGGACACGGGGTCCTGCAGGACGACCTGCATCCGGCGGCGGACCGGGCGCATGCCGCGCCGGCCGAGGCCGGTGAGCTCACGGCCGCCGAGCCGGACCGAACCCGAGGTCGGCGGGGTCAGCTGCAGCACCGCCCGGCCGAGCGAGGACTTCCCGCACCCGGACTCCCCGACGACGCCGAGGGTCTCGCCGGCGTGGAGCGCGAAGCTCACGCCGCTGACCGCGGTGAACCGGGACCCGCGGGTGCCGTAGTCCACCCGGACGTCCTCGACCTCCAGGACGGGGACGGTCGTCACGGTGTCCGCTGCCTCCGATGCATCCGATCCCTCCGCCGTGTCCGCGGTGTTCGCGGTGGTCATGACGACCCTCCCGTCGTGGCTCCGGTCGCGCCGAGTGGCGCGGGGACCACGCAGCGGTACTCGTGGCCGTCCGCCTCCAGCACCGGCGGCGGGGGCTCCGCCCGGCACCGGTCGACGGCCGATCCGCACCGGGGGGCGAACCCGCACCCCGGCTGCGGGCTGGTGGCGCTGGGCATCCGGCCCGGGATGGTGGTGAGCCTGCGGCCCAGCCCGCCCATCACCGGGATCGCGCCGAGCAGCGCGCGGGAGTAGCGGTGCCGGCTGCGCCGGAACAGGTCCCGCGTCGCGGCCACCTCGACGACGCCCCCGGCGTACATCACCGCCACCCGGTCCGTCCGGCCGGCCACGACCCCGAGGTCGTGGCTGACCAGGATCAGCGACATGCCCCGCTCCCGCTGCAGCTCCTGCAGGAGGTCGAGGATCTGCTTCTGCACCGTGACGTCGAGCGCCGTCGTCGCCTCGTCGGCGATGAGGACGGCCGGATCGCAGGACAGCGCGATCGCGATCATCACGCGCTGCCGCATGCCCCCGGAGAGCTCGTGCGGGTACATCCGCAGGCGCGCCTTCGGGTCCGGGATCCCGGCGACCGCGAGCAGCTCCTCGGCCCGGGCGTACGCCTCGGCCTTGGAGATCTTCAGGTGGAACCGCATGCCCTCGGTGAGCTGGCGCCCGATCCGCACGACGGGATTGAGCGAGCTCATCGGGTCCTGGAAGACCATCGCGATGTCCTTGCCGAGCACCCGGCGGCGGTCACCCGGCGGCAGGGACAGCAGGTCCCGGCCGCCGAGGACCGCGCGCCCGGAGACCGTGGCCGCGGCCGGAGCGAGCCCCATCAGGCACTTGACCAGCATCGTCTTCCCGGAACCCGACTCGCCGACGAGCCCGAGGGACTCCCCCGGCGCGAGCTCCAGGTCGATCCCGCGCAGGATCCGCGCGGTCCCCACCGGGGTGTCGATGGTGCAGGTCAGGTTCTCGACGCGGAGCACCGCGTCCGGCCCGGTGTCCGCCGTGCCGGGCGCGTCCCCGGTCGCAGCCACGCTCATGCTCAGGCCGCCGGTTGCGTGCCGATCAGGTCGAACCTGATCACACCGTCGTTCTCGGCCGGCAGCTTCGTGCCGAGCCGCTTGCTGTGCGCGTAGCGCTGGGCCGCCGAGTTGGTCCCGAGCATGATCACCTCACGCGCGGCCAGCTGCTGTGCCGTGGCGTACGCCTGCGCGCGCTTCGCCGGGTCCGCGGTCTGCCGTCCGGCGTCGAGCGCGGCGTCCATCTCGGGGCTGCTGTACCCGAACTTGTTCTGCCGGGTCCCGGTGTGGAGCATCGAGTAGAACTGCGGCTCGGGGTCCGGGTAGCTGAGCTGGAAGCTGGTCATGTCCCAGCTGTGGGTGTTGTTGACGGCGTCGGTGTACGCCGCGGTGGTCACCGGCCGCACGGCGACCGTGACGTTCTTGAACTGCGAGAGCCGGGCCTGGATCGCCTCGGCCACGGCGCCCTCGGCGGAGCCGCTCTGCGTCGACATGATCGTGAAGTTGACCGGCTTGCCCTCGGCGGCGAGCGTGTCGAACAGCTGCTGCGCCTTCGCCTTGTCGTCGGTGGCCGGCCGCACGTCGGTGAAGAACGGCGAGTTGGCCGCGAACAGGGACTTGGGTGCCGTCTTCTCCGACGGCGCGATCACCGCGGTGAGCTCGTCGAGGTTGACCGCGTAGGCGACGGCCTGGCGGGCCCGGACGTCGCTGAACGCCGGGGACCGCAGGTTCATCATCCAGCCCCGGATGCCGCTCAGCGGGTACTCGGAGACCGCGAGCCCGGAGGACTTCGCGTCGTCCGCGAACTTCGGCGAGGTCTGGACCATGATGTCGGCCTGGCCCGAGCGGACCGTGTTGAGGGCCTGGTTCAGGTCGGGCAGGACGTTGACCGTCAGGGTCGCGACCTTGACCGACGCGGCGTCGACGTAGGTCGGGCTCTTCTTCAGCACGACCCGGGAGTCCCGGGCCCACGACTCGAGCACGTACGGCCCGGCGCCGACCGGCGCCACGGCGTAGCCCTTGGGGTCCTTGGCGTAGGCCGTGGGCGAGTAGATCTGGCCGAGCGGTCCGGACATGATCTGGTCGAAGTTGAGGTTCGGCGTGGGCAGCGTGATGACGAGGGTGGTCGGGTCCTTGACCTGCGTCGTCACCCCCACGACGCTCGGGTACTGGTAGGAGCCCTGCGCCTTGTCGGTGTGCCGGTCGAAGTTGGCCTTCACCGCGGCGGCGTCGAACACGGTGCCGTCGGAGAACTTGAGGTCCGGCCGCAGCGTGAGCGTCCAGTTGGTGCCGGCCGCGTCCGGGGTGAGCGACTTCGCGAGCCAGGGGACGACCTTGCCGCTGTCGATGTCCCGGTACACGAGGTTGCCGTAGAGGGCGGTCATGATGTTGCCGTCGTTCTGGGCGATGGCCGGGGTCCTACCCGGGTCCCAACCGCCGGTCGCGGAGTCGAAGGCCGAGACGAGGGTGACGGAGTCGACCGCCGTCGCCGTCCCGGCCGAGCCACCGCCACCACAGGCGGCCGTCATCGCCGCCACCAGCAGCGCGGGGACCAACCAGCGGGCGCGACGTCGTAAGGGTCCTGACATGTGTCTACTTCTCTCCATTGAGACAGGGATGTCGCTTGCCCAATCGCAGCGAATCGAACGGCTACGGACTCACCTTCGTCGCACGATCTTCACCGGGCTATCGGGCCGCGTGTCGCCGATACCGTAGGTGCCCGGAAATAGCCCGGTCAAGGCGCTCGGAAAAATGTCGTGAGCGAGCATTTTCGGTACGTCATCTGACGCTCTGACGTACGTCACTCGACGACATCACGCACGCTGACGGTGCAGGACACTCGGCGGAACACCAGGTTCGGGGCCGAATGGCCGCACCCTCGTGAGCCCCCACCCGCGCGGATGCCGACCTCACGGTAACTCAGGTAAAGCGCTCGGAACACCGTCTGCCGCACAGTTCGGTCGGGCACCGGACCGAATCATTGTCAGGAGCAACGAACGGGCGCGCCCCGGTCCGTTGCCCTGCCTATTCCCGCCACCGGGACGGACCGGGGTGAAAAGCACCGTCAGGTCGCCGGGTCCACGATGATCTTGCAGTGGCCCTCGGGGTCCCCCAGGGCACCGAACGCCCACGGGACCTGGTCCAGACCCACGCGGTCGGTGACCAGCGGTGCCACATCGATCTCGCCCTCGGCGAGCGAGCGCAGCGACGCCGCGAACTCGGCGGGCTCGTAGCCGACGACGAACCGGATGCTCAGCTCCTTGCTGACGCCGAAGAGCGGGTTCACCACGTCGTCGCCCATGCAGACCCCGACGACGACGACCCGCGAGCGCATCGGCGCGCGGCGCAGGATGTCGTTGAGGATCCCCGGGACACCGATCGCCTCGAACACCACCGGCGGCCGGGGCGACCCGGTGCCGGCCCACGCGGCCCAGCTCGACTCCTCCCGGGGGTCCACGGTGATCGCGGCGCCCATCGTCGCGGCGAGCCGGCGCCGCAAGGGCGAGAGGTCCGCCGCGACGATCGTCTCGACGCCCCGCACCCTCAGCGCCGCGATCACCGCGAGCCCGACGGGCCCGCACCCCAGGACGACGGCACCGTCGCCCGGTTCGAGACCCGCCATGTTCACCGCGTGCAGGCCGACGGCCATCGGCTCGGTCAGGGCGGCGTGCTGGGCCGGCAGGCCGTTCGGCACCTCGAGCAGCAGCGGCGCGGCGAGCAGGATCCGCTCGCCGTAGCCGCACATCACGGTGTTCGAGTAGACGAGCCGGTCGAAGCCGTCGGCGCCGGGCAGGATCGGCACGGAGGTGACCAGCGCACCGGGCGCGATCGACGTGTCCGTGCCCGGACCGAGCTCGAGCACCTCCGCGGCGAACTCGTGTCCCATGAAGACGTCCCGGTCCAGGTCGACCGGTGGGCTCCCGCCGGGCGGCAGCCCCTCCATCTGCGCGCCGAGGGCCTGCATCCGGGCGCCGTGCTTCGCGAAGTGCAGGTCCGACCCGCAGATCCCGCAGGCCTTGACCTGCGCCAGGACCTGTCCGGGACCCGGGACGGGCTCCGGGAGGTCGTCGCGGACGAGGATCTCGCCCTTCCGCAGGACCGCCGCCCGCATCAGACGGCCCGCCCCGTGGCCGACCCGGCGAGCGCGCCCTCGGCGGCGTGGGACCCGACGGACCTCACGATCGCCTCCCCCGCCCCGTCGACGAGCTCCTTGCGTTTCGCCGTCGGTGGCGCGGTCATCCGTGCCCCCAGGTGATCGTCGCCAGGAAGCCGAGCAGCGCGGCGTTGACCTCGTCCGGCTTCTCCTGCTGCACCCAGTGCCCCGCACCCTCGACCAGCACGGAGCCGCGGTGGTCGGAGAGCCACCCCTCCTGCGCGGCGGGCGGACGGATGGAGAGGACGGGATCGTCTGCGCCGCAGACGAACAGGCTCGGGGCCTCGACCTTGGCCTCGGCGAGCCGGGCGGTGAGCTCCCAGTTGCGGTCCATGTTGCGGTACCAGTTGATCCCGCCGGTGAAGCCCGTCCGCCCGAACTCCGAGGAGTACCGGTCGAGCTCCTCCTGCGACAGCCAGTCCGGCAGCTCGGTCGGGTCCGGGAACCGTTCCACGAACCCGCGGCCGTCGTCCGCCCAGGAGACCGCCGTCTCCGCCCCGGCCTTCCGCGGGCCGCAGAGCAGCGTGCGCATCGTCCGGGCGGGGTCCCGGTCGAGCTCGGCGTCCGCGGGCCCGGGCTCCTGGAAGTACAGCATGTAGAAGAACTTGTCCCCGAAGGCCTTGCGCCACACCCGGGTCGGTGGTTCGGCAGTCCGCGGGACGAACGGCACGCTCATCCCACACACCCCGGCGACGCGCTCCGGGTGCAGGAGGGCGAGCTGCCACACCACGGTCGCTCCCCAGTCGTGGCCGACGAAGACGGCCTTCTCCTCGCCGAGCGCGTCGAGCAGACCGACGAGGTCGCCGGTGAGGTGGGTGATGTCGTAGTCCTCGATCGCCGCCGGACGCGACGAGCGCCCGTACCCGCGCTGGTCGGGTGCGATCACGTGGTGGCCGGCCGCCGCGAGGGCGGGGATCTGGTGCCGCCACGAGTAGCCGAGCTCCGGGAACCCGTGAGCGAGGATCACCGGCGGTCCGGTGCCCTCCTCCACGACGAACAGGTCGACGCCATCCACGTCGATGGTGCGCTCAGCGGCCACGATGCCACCCTCCTGGTCACGCTGTTGCCGGAAACCCTTGCTCCTACGAGCGCGACGAGGACCCGGATGCCCCGGTCGAGGTCACAGGACGAAGTCCTCGCCGCTCGCGCGGACGGTGATGTCGTTGATGGTGACGCCCCACGGCTGGTCGATGACGAACACGATCTGCCGGACGAGATCCTCGGGCGTGATCGCCCAGTAGCGGATGTCGTCCGGGTCGGTCTCCTCCGGAGGGAGGGCGCCGCCGGTGGTGAGCCGCTGGATCCGCCCACCCCAGCGCTCGAGGTTCTGCCCGAGGATCCCGACGACCGCCCGCGGGTTCACGACGCCGGCACCGAGACCGGTCCCCGCCACCCCCGTCGGTCGCACGACCGTCACCTTGATCTTGCCCTGCGACTCCACCCGCAGGGAGTCGCTGAGCACGCGCACCGCGGCCTTCGTCGCCGCGTAGACCCCCGCCCCGGCCGTGCCGGCGTTGCCGTAGATCGAGGAGATGTTCACCACGTGCCCGCGGCCCTGCGCGATCATCTGGTCGTGGACGGCGCAGATGCCGTTGACCACGCCCTTGAGGTTGATGTCGATCGCCCGGTCCCAGGCGTCGGCGGCGAGCGCGTGATCGGCGAAGAACGCGAGCGGCATGATCCCGGCGTTGTTGACGAGCACGTCGACGCCGCCCCACCGCTCGACGGCGAGCGCCACCACGGCGTCGAGCTCGGCCCGCTTCGCGACGTCGACGCGGGCTCCGACGGCCTCACCACCGGCCGCGCCGATCGCGTCGGCGACCGCGGTCGCCGCGTCACCGTCGACGTCGGTCACCACCACCCGGGCGCCCTTCGCCGCGGTCATCTCCGCCAGGATCCGCCCGAACCCACCACCCGCGCCGGTGATGAGGACGACCTTGTCCTCGATGTGGTTCCTGGTCTCCATGCCCTCAGGCCGCCCGCTTCTCGAGGATGTGCACGCCGCAGGAGCTGCCCAGCCCGATGACGTGCGCGAGGCCGACGCGGGCGCCCTCGATCTGACGCGGACCGGCCTCCTCCCGAAGGTGCGTCGCGATCTCGTAGATGTTCGCGATCCCGGTCGCCGAGATCGGATGCCCCTTCGACTCCAGGCCGCCGCTGACGTTGACCGGCAGCCGCCCGTCGCGCCAGGTCGCGCCGGACTCGAACAGGTCCACGGCCCCACCGGGATCGCAGAGCCGCAGGTTCTCGTAGTGGACGAGCTCGGCGGTGGCGAAGCAGTCGTGCAGCTCGACGAGGTCCAGGTCCTCCGGGCCGATGCCGGCCTGCGCGTAGGCCGCGTCGGCCGCCTGCCTCGTCAGCGTGTTGACGTCGGGCAGCACCTGGCACGCCTCCTGCCAGGGGTCGCTCGTGAGGACGGACGCGCTGATCTTCACCGCACGGCGCTGCTGGGTGGGGTCGAGCGTGCGCAGCTTGGCATCGCTCACCAGGACGGCCGCGGCCGCCCCGTCGGTGTTCGCCGAGCACATCGGACGGGTGTTCGGGTACGCGATCATGACGTCGTTCATGATCTGCTCGAGGGTGAACCGACGCTGGTACGCGGCCTTCGGGTTCAGCGTGGAGTGGGCGTGGTTCTTCTCCGAGATCCGCGCGAAGAGCTCGAAGGTCGCACCCTCGTGGGCATGGGCGTACTCCATGCCCACCTGGGCGAAGACGCCCGGCATCGTGTCCGTGCCGACGAGCCCCTCGAGCGGCGCGACCGCGCCGAACCGGCCGCTGCGGGTCCACGTGTTCGACGCCGCCGGGGCCGCAGGCCCACCCAGCAGGCCGACCCCGGAGAGCTTCTCCGTCCCGACCGCGAGCGCGACGTCCGACTCGCCCGACCTGATCGACATCATGGCCACCCGCAGCGCCGTGGCCCCGGTGGCGCAGGCGTTCGCGACGTTGAAGACCGGGATGCCGGTCTGCCCGATCTGCTTCTGCAGTCGCTGCCCGATCCCCTCGGCGGCCCGCATCAGGTTGCCCGCCGCCAGGACCTGGGCGTCCCGCATGGTCAGGCCGGCGTCGTCGAGCGCGTCCAGCGCCGCCTCGGCCGCCAGGTCCACCTCGTCCTCGGGGCGCTTCCCGAACGGCGTCATCGAGATGCCGACGATCCACACTGCGTCGCTCACGGCTTCCTGCTGCTTTCCGGCCGGAGGGCGGGCTCGAACCCGAAGCCCACGGCCTCGGTCCCCTTCTCGTCCGTGCCAATGGGGGAGGTGACGAGCCGGACCGCCATGCCCAGCCGGACGTGCTCGGGGTCCGGCGGCACGTTCACGAGGGTGGCGCGCACGCTCGTGCCCTCGCAGTCGACGATCGCGGACACGAACGGCGTCCGGACACCCGGCATCGCGACGTGGACGATCGTGAAGGAGCGCACGGTCCCCTGCGACGGGACCCGGACCTCGGTGAACTCCCGTGCGCCGCAGCTCGCGCAGGCGACGCGCCGGTCGAAGAAGCGGGCGGCGCAGGACACGCACTCGTGGGCCCGCAGGTGCGGATCCTCGCCCAGGACGAGGTAGTCGACGACCGGCAGGCGCGCGCCGGCCCCGGTCGTGGCGGCGGGTGCACTCATGAGGTGAGCTTCAGCTCCTCGCCGATGTGCTGCGGGAAGACGTAGCCCTCGTCGCCGTCGATCGCCTCGATGTTGTCCGCCACCCACTCGGGCGTCATGTCGGTGGTGCGCATGCCCCGGGTCACCCCGACCTGCACCCGCGCGACCCGCCCCATGCCGACGCTGTAGATGTTCCCGGACACGGTGCTCTGCCGCGAGGCCAGGTAGGTGACCAACGGGGCGACCATCTCCTGCGAGGCCGCGGAATGCATGGACGCCGGCATCAGGTGCTCCGTCATCCGCGTGACGGCCATCGGCGCGATCACGTTGGCGCAGATCCCGTCCTTGCGCCCCTCGAGCGCCAGGATCCGGGTCAGGCCGACGATGCCCATCTTGGCGGCCCCGTAGCTGGACTGCCCGACGTTGCCGAACAGGCCGGCCGCCGAGGAGGTCGCCACGAGGCGGCCGTAGCCCTGCGCCTTCATGTGCGGGAAGGCCGCGTGGAAGACCCGCGCCGTCCCGGCCAGGTGCACGTCGACCACGGCGAAGAAGTCCTCGTCGCTGACCTTCGCGAACGTCCGGTCCCGCAGGATCCCGGCGTTGGCGATCACGGCGTCGACGCGGCCGTACTCCCGCAGTGCGGTCTCGATGATCGCCGCGGCCCCCTCGACGGTGGCACCGTCGTGGTTGTCCGGCGTCGCCGTCCCGCCTTCGGCGACGATCTGCTTCGCCAGGTCGGCGGCGCGTTCCGGGTCGCCGCCACCGCCCGCCACCACCCCACCGGTGTCGTTGACGACCACGCGCGCTCCGCGCGAGGCCAGGGACCGCACGTAGGCGGATCCGAGGCCCCCGGCGGCACCGGTCACGACGACGACGTCGCCGTCCAGGTCGATCGACATTCCCGCACTCCCCTTCGAGTTACAGACCAAGATTGTCCGCAATACCGGCACTCTGGCACGGCCCGAACGAACCGTCAACGACCAATCAGGCCGGACTCGGTCGAGGTGGACCGGTGGGCCCTGACACAGGGGGCGAACCTCACCGGGCTCGCTAATTAGAGACGATCATTGACCGAAAGTCCCTCAGGTCGTATAACCGACGCAACCCGTCCAGGAGGAGTCACCAGTGTCGGCACTCGCCCAAGAGACGTCCAGCCATGCCCCGGACGAGCAGGATCGCAGGGAGCTGCGCGACACCGTTCGCCGAGCGTTGCTCGCGGTCGCCCCCGTCGAGACCACCCTGAAGCTGATGGAGGCCGACCGGCCCTGGGACGAGGCCGGCTGGCGACGGCTCGCCGACGAGGTCGGCCTGCCCGCGCTCACCGTCCCCCAGGAGTACGACGGCCAGGGCTTCGGCCGGGTCGAGGAGGGGATCGTCCTCGAGGAGCTCGGCCGGGTCCTGTACCCCGGCCCCCTCGTCCCCGGCGCCGTACTGGCCGGCGGGGCACTGCGCCTCGCCGCCGCGGCCGGGAGCACGACCGCGGCCCGGTGGCTGCCCGCGATCGCCGAGGGCACGCTCTCGGCGGCGCTCGTCCTCCCGGGCTCGGCGGAGGACGTCCGCCTGACCGGCACCGGCGCCGGCGCCACCGTCGACGGTCGTGCCGCCTATGTGATCGGGGGGATCGACGCCGACCTGTTCGTCCTGGTCGGCCACGGTCCCGAGGGTCCGGTCCTGACGGCGGTCGAGCGCGGGCCCGCGGTCTCCGTGGAGCCGGTGAGCGTGCTCGACCTGACCCGCCCGCTCGCGCACGTCCGGTTCGCCGCGGCGCCCGCCGTCCCGCTGGTCGAGGGCCCGGACACCGACCTCGTGCACGCCGTCCGCAACCTGGCCCGCTCGGCGCTGACCAGCGAGAGCGCCGGCGCGGCTCGCGCGGCACTCGAGATCACGGTCGCCTACGCCCAGACCCGGGTCCAGTTCGGCCGGCTGATCGGCTCCTTCCAGGCCGTCCGGCACCGCCTCGCCGACCTGCTCGCCGAGGTGGAGATCGCGTCGGAGGCCGCCGAGGCGGCCGCGGCGATCCCGGACTCCGAACTGGCCACCACCGATGCCGACATCACGGTCGCCACCGCGGTCGGCATGGTCATCGACACCTTCACGACGGTCGCCGAACAGACGGTCCAGCTGCACGGCGGCATCGGATTCACCTGGGAGCACCCCGCACACATGTACCTCAAGCGCGCCAAGGCGACCGAGCTGCTCCTCGGCGGAGCCGAGCGCAGCCGCGCCGAGCTGTTCGACGCCCTCCAGGAGGCCTCCGCATGACCACCGGCGACACCGAGGGGGCCGGGGCCGCGGACACCGCCGCACCCGCGCCGTTCGCCTCCGTCGATCCCACCCTGTACACGTTCGGACCCGAGGGCGAGGTCATCATCCCCGGCTCGCAGAGCGACGAGACCGGCGACCGGTTCTGGCCGCCGCGGCTGCGCTGCCCGAGGACGGGTGGGACCGTGACCGACGTCGACCTGGCCACCACGGGCACGGTCTGGTCCTGGACCTTCGTCCACGCGCCCTGGCCCGGCCTCGTGTCCCCCAACGGGACCGACGAGGGGTACACCGCCGGACTCGTCGACCTCGCCGACGGGCCCAGGGTGATCGGCGTGCTGATCGGCGATCGTGAGGCGATCGCGGTCGGCACCCCGGTCCGCGCGGTCCCGCTGCCGTTCCGCGAGCTGGCGGACCAGCAGGGTGCGATCCTGGCCTTCGAGACCACCGGGATCGCGTCGTGAGGATGAACCGGGACGTGTACGTGCTGGGGGTCGGCATGAGCCGCTTCGGCGGCCCGCCCCAGACCCTGGCCCAGAAGATGATCACGTCGGGACGGGCGGCCCTCGCCGACGCCGGCCTGGGGTACGACCGCGTCGAGTCGCTCTACCTGGGCTCGGCCCTGATGCCCCCCACCTTCGGCGTCGACGTCGTCAAGGACTTCGGCCTCACCGGGATCCCGGTGGTCCGCATCGAGAACGCCTCCGCGACCGGGGCGGCCGCCTTCTTCGAGGCCGTGCACGCGGTGGCGGGCGGCCGGGTCGAGGTCTCGATGGCCCTGGGCTTCGACGACCCGAAGGCCGTCGGGGTGGGCTTCAACAACAGGAGTGCGGAGTCCCGCGGCCTGCTCGGCGCCGTCGGGCCGATGACGTTCTTCTCGATGTGGGCCGTCCGCCGGATGGCGGAACGCGGGACCACCATCGAGACGCTGGCGAAGATCGCGGCGAAGAACTGGAACAACGCCCGGCACAACCCGTTCGCGGAGCGTCAGGCTCCCGAGCCGGTCACCGTGGAGCAGGTCCTCGCCTCCCGGATGCTGGCCTACCCGCACACGGCGCGAATGGCGGCCCCGCAGGGCGGGGGGGCCGCCGCGGCGATCGTCGTCTCGGGCGACGTCGTCCGGTCGCTGGGGGTGTCGGACGCGGTCCGGGTCGTGGCCGCCCAGGCGGTGTCCGAACGCTACGACCCCGGTCACCTGTTCAAGGGGGCGATCGTCGGACCGCCGGAGATGGCGCGCCGCGGCGCACACGCCGCCTACGAGGAGGCCGGCATCGGCCCCGACGAGCTCAACGTCATCGCCTTCCACGACGCGTACGCGATCGAGGAGCTCCTGTACTACGAGGAGATCGGGCTCTGCGGCCCCGGTGAGGGCGACCGGCTCGTGCACGACGGGACGACCGAGCTCACCGGCAAGCACCCCGTGTCGACCGACGGCGGGTTCATCGGCCGCGGGCATCCGGCGGGTCCGACGGGGCTCGCCCAGATCTGGGAGCTCACCGAACAGCTGCGCGGCCGTGCCGGCGGGCGGCAGGTCGCCGATCCCCGCCACGGCCTGGCGCACATCATCGGCGCGGGGTCCGTCTGCTACACCCACATCCTGGAGGCGGCACGATGACCACGACGGAGAGCAGGTCCGAGGACGACACGGCGGCCGACGAGCAGGCGGTCTCCGAGCGGATCACGGAGTTCCTGGCCGACGTCGCCGCCCGCCCCGCGGACAAGCGCGAGATCTGGGCCCGCCAGTTCGACGCCGGTCTCGCCTGGGTCGACTTCCCCGTGGGGTTCGGCGGGATGGGCGTCGGTCGGGGTCTGCGGGCGCTCGTCACCGCGCGGCTGCGGGCGGCGGGGATCCGGGAGTCGTCCACGGCGAACGGCATCGGCGTGAGCCTCACGGCCCCGCTGCTCGTCTCCCACGGGACCGAGGAGCAGCGCCGGCGCCATCTCCGTCCGCTGTTCACCGGCGAGGAGATCTGCTGCCAGCTCTTCAGCGAGCCCGGTGCGGGATCCGACCTGGCCGCCCTGGCGACCACCGCCCAGCGCACGGACACCGGCTACGTGGTCAACGGCCAGAAGGTCTGGACGACCCTGGCGCACGTCTCCACGTGGGGTCTGCTGATCGCGCGCACCAACCCGGACGTGCCGAAACACGCCGGGCTGAGCATGTTCCTGGTGGACATGAGCTCGGCGGGCATCACGCCGAGACCGATCCGCGAGATGACCGGGGACGCCGACTTCAACGAGGTCTTCCTCGAGGACGTCGAGATCCCCGCGGAGTCGCTCATCGGGACGGAGGGGGGCGGCTGGAGCGCCGTCGTGTCGGCGCTGGCGAACGAACGGGCCGTCTTCTCGACCCCGCTCCCCCGCGGCGGCGGCGAGATCGCGGAGGCGGTCGACCTCTGGAAGCGGTTCGGCGCCGGACGTCCGGAACTGCGGGACCGCTACACGCGCCTGTGGGCACGCGCCGAGGCACTGCGGCTGGCGGAGGCCCGCGCGATCGCCTCGGAGGAGCCGGGGATCGTCAGCCCGGCATGGTCGTACTTCAAGCTGCTGCGGTCGGAGCTGAGCCAGCAGGTCTACTCGTTCTGCCTGACCCTGACCGGCCCCGAGGGGCTCGAGTACGGCAGCTACGCGATGCGCAGGCCCGAGACCTCGGAGGACATGGCCCACTCCGGGGACGTGAGCAGGTCGTTCCTGTTCGCGCGGTGCAAGACCATCGCGGCCGGCACCTCGGAGGTCCAGCGCACGATCGTCGCCGACCGGGTGCTGCGGCTGCCCCGCGAACCGCAGGTGGACCGCAACACGCCCTGGCGCGACCTGCGCAAGGGCTGAACGGTCGCGGGACGTCCCGGGCCGACGACAGGTGGTCGAGCTACTTCCGAGGGAGTGCGGGTGACCGAGGACGCGCAGCCGGTGGGCCGACGTGCGGTCGGCCGGCCGGTGGACCCGGACATCGAGGCGCGGGTCTTCGCCGTCGTCCGTGAGGTCTACTCCGAGACGGGGTGGGCAGGTTTCACGATCCACGCCGTCGCGACCCGGGCGAAGGTGGGCAAGGCCGCCATCTACCGGCGCTGGGGTTCGAAGGAGGAGCTGATCGCCGACGCCATCGTCTCGACGGTGTCGGCGCCGATCCAGGACCGGGGTTCCCTGCGCGAGGACCTGATCGCGGTCGTGCAGGGCGAGCTCGCCGAGTACCTGCGGCCGGCCGACGGGCTCGTCCGCCTGCGGGCCATGGTGGAGGCGAAGGCCTATCCCGAGCTGTTCGGCGCCGCCATGGACCGGATCCGGCGGCTGCGCACCGCGAACGGACGCACCATCGTCGACACCGCGCGGCGCCGCGGCGAGCTCCCGACCGAGGCGGACGGGATCCTGATGCTCGACGCGATAGGCGGCATGACGATGAACCGCTTCCTCGCCACACCCAGCTACGCGATGCGTGAGCTGCAACGGGACTCACGGCAGTTCGCGGAGTCCGTCGTCGACTACGTCCTCGCGGCCACCGACGCCCATCTTCGACACCGGACCTGACGGCGGCGCCGCCGGCCCCGGCTCCACAATCGAGAGGAATCGCGCACGAATGAGCATCAATCTCGCCGCCCTGGGCGTCCGCTGGGACGCCGGCACCGTCCGGTGGGGGTCCAAGGACGCCCTGCTCTACGCGGTCGGGGTCGGGGCGGGTGCCGCCGACCCGAGCGCCGAGCTGCAGTTCACCACCGAGAACAGCAGGGGCGTGGACCAGGTCGTGCTCCCCACGTTCCTCGTCACCCTCCGCGGTAACCGGACCGAGGGGATGCCCGCTCTCGGGGACTTCGGCAACGACCGCATCCTGCACGCCGAGCAGGCGATCGAGCTCCCGGGCCTCATCCCGGTCACCGGCTCGGCCCGGGTCGGGTCCGTGGTCTCACGGATACTGGACAAGGGCAAGCACGCGCTGATCGAGATCGAGTCCGAGCTGCGGGACACCGAGACGGATGCGCTCGTCGGCACCGGCCGCTCGATGCTGCACGTGCGGGACGCGGGCGGGTTCGGCGGTGACCGGGGTGAGTCCGCGCAGTGGTCGCTCCCGGACCGGGAGCCCGACCACACGCTGACCGCCACCACCAGGCCCGAGCAGGCGCTGCTGTACCGCCTCACGGGAGACCGGAACCCGCTGCACTCCGATCCCACGTTCGCCGCACGGGCCAGCTTCGACCGACCGATCCTGCACGGCCTGTGCACCTACGGGTTCGCGGGCCGGATGCTCACCGAGCAGGTGCTCGGCGGTGACGCCCGCCGCTTCCGGGGGATGTCCGTCCGCTTCGCGTCGCCGGTCTGGCCGGGCGACGTCCTCACCGTGCGGGCGTGGGAGAACGGCGACGAGGAGGTGCTGTTCGTCGTCTCGGTGGGTGACCGGGTCGTCCTCGACCGCGGCCGGCTCACCACGGTCGCCGAGGGATCCGCGTAGCTCCGCTCGAACCGGCCGTGCCGATCCGGGGCCGTGCGCCGTCCGCCCTCCGGGCAGCGGCGCACGGCCCCGGGTACGTCGGGGCGGCACCGCGGGGCTCAGGCGATCGGCACCGTGAGGACGGGCGAGTCGACGAAGCTCGAGAGGATCAGGGCCTGGTTGGGCTCCGGCCCGCCCGCCACGACCACGACCAGGTCGTCCGGGGACCCGTACGGGAGGACCCGGCCGCCGCGGCCCTCGCGGCGGTAGCGGGTCAACGGCTGGTCGGTGTACCCGGAGCCGTCGCGCCGTGCGACCTCGAAGACCGCCTCGGCGAGGCGGTCGCGGTCGAAGCCGGACCGGTCGAGGATCGCGGCCGTCCCCGGCGACAGCACCAGGACCGGGTTGCCGGCGCCGGACTGCACGTGCTTGTGGCCCCGCGTGGCGAGGGCGTCGGCGATGATCGCGATCTCGTCGTCGACCGCGCCCGGGCGGGGGTCGGGCAGCCGGACGTTGGTCAGGGAGATGATGCTCGTCATCGTGACCGCCGAGCCCGGGTGGCCGCGGACGGCGGCGAGCCCCGGCCAGGGTGACTCCTCCTCGTTCTCGGCGAAGCAGACGCCGAACTTCGAGGGCAGGCCGTGGGAGGAGCGGTCGATCTCGTCGGGCACCCCGCCACCGATGTTGAGCAGCATCAGCCGCACCGCCCGGCCGATGGTCGCGTTCGCCCGGTAGCCGGGTCCGAGGGCACCGCGGCCGCCGTGCAGGCCGGCCCGGGCCCGGATCGGGCCGTTGACGATGATCGCCGGCGTCGCCGCGCTGGTGGTCGCCTGCACCGCCGCGATGTTCATCGCCGGGGCCGCCAGCAGCCCGGCCGCGGCGACGACCACCGGGAACGTCTCGGGCGGGCACCCGGCGAGGACGGCGTTGACGGCGATCCGCTCGACCGTCGCCTCGCCCCCGCGCGGCCCGATGACGCCGACGACGTGGGCACGGTCGAGGTCGACCTCCGCGAGCAGGCGATCGACACGCGCCGGCGTCGGGGCGACGACGGGGAGCCCGTCCGTCCAGCCCTCCCGCCACGCGAACTCGGCGAAGTCCTCCTCGGTCACGTCGACCCGCGTGCAGGACCCGGCCGCGCTCACCGGGCCCGCCCGCCGAGGTGCGTGGCGATCTGCCGGGGCAGCTCGGCGGCGAGCGTCGCGAGCCTGCCGTCGTCGAACTGCTCGAGATCGGCCGGCAGGTTCACCAGGGGGAGCTCACCCGCCAGCGAGGCGACCATGCCGGCGTAGCGCTGGGTGGCCGCGACGAGGACGGCGACGCCGTTGTCCGCGAGCCACCGGGCGTTGCGCGCGGTGGCGACCGCGCACGAGCCGCAGTTCGCCAGCCCGACGACCGCCGCGTCGGCCTTCGCGACGTCGCGCAGCACCTCCTCCGGGGCGGGCTCGCCCAGCGGGACGTCGAAGAGCTCCACGCCCGTGACGCCGTGCTCGTCGACGAGGGCGGCGCGGATCGGCTCGCGGAGCGCGGCCCAGGACCGCCATCCGTTGCCGACGATCGCGACCGAACGCCCGGTGAGGCCGTCCAGCCTGGCGACGTCCCCGACGCCCACCGCCGCCGCGGCGGCGACCGGGCTGAGGACCGTGATCGCTCCCATGTGGAACCTCTCGCTCAGTGGATCCCGTGGGCGCGGTCGAACCAGCTCGTCGTGTGCTCGTCCGCGCGGAAGGCCTCGGAACCGAGGACCTCGTCCAGGGTGGTCAGGGTGGTGTGGACGCCCTCGATCTCGAACTCGTCGAGGGCGCGCCTCATGCGGGAGATCGCGTGTTCCCGGGTCGTCGCCTCGACGACCACCTTTGCGATCAGGGAGTCGTAGTAGGGCGGCACGTCGTCGCCCGGCCCGAGGGCGGTGTCCACCCGCACACCGGGTCCCGCCGGCGGGCGGAAGCGGGTCACGCGGCCCGGCGTCGGCCGGAACCCGCGGGTCGGGTCCTCGGCGAGCACCCGCGCCTCGATCACGTGGCCCCGGCTCTGCGGTGGCCGGGCCGCGTCGAGCTCGCAGGAACCGGTGGCCGCGAGCAGGAGCTGCTGCCGCACGATGTCGACGCCGGTGCGCATCTCGGTGACCCCGTGCTCGACCTGGAGCCGGGTGTTCATCTCGAGGAAGAAGAACGCCCCCGCGTCGAGGTCCCACAGGAACTCGACGGTCCCGGCGCCGCGGTAGCCCACCCGCTCGGCGAGCCGCACCGCCGCCGCCCGCATCGCGTCGCGCGCCCCGGCGTCGAGCACGCCGCACGGGCTCTCCTCGATCAGCTTCTGATGGCGTCGCTGGACCGAGCAGTCCCGCTCGCCCAGGCCGACCACACCGTCGGCGGTCCCGAAGACCTGGACCTCGACGTGCCGGCCCCGGGCGACGTAGCGCTCGGCGTAGAGGGTTCCGTCGGAGAACGCCGCCGACGCCTCGGCGCGGGCGAGCTCGACGGCGGCGGCTATGTCGTCGGAGGAGCCGTCGGAGGAGTCGTCGGAGGAGCCGTCGGCATCCACCAGGCGCATCCCCCGTCCCCCGCCGCCGGCCGCTGCCTTGACCAGCACCGATCCGCCCATCGAGCGGATCACCGCCGCGGCCTCCCCCGCGTCCGCACCGAGGACCCTGCCCGGCACCACCGGGACCGACGCCTCCTCGGCCACCCGCCGCGCCGAGATCTTGTCCCCCATCAGGCGGATCGCCCCGGCGCCGGGGCCGACGAACCGCACACCGGCCTCGGCGCAGGCGTCCGCGAACGACGCCGACTCCGACAGGAAGCCGTATCCCGGGTGGACGGCGTCGGCCCCGGTGGCCCGCACCGCCGTCATCAGGGCCCCGATGCTCAGGTACGACTGCGCCGCCGGTCCCGGGCCGATGCAGAAGGCCTGGTCGGCGGCCCGCACGGCGGCGCTCCCGGCATCGGCGGCCGAGTGCGCGACCACGGCCTCCATGCCGAGCTCCCGGCAGGCACGCAGGACGCGCAGCGCGATCTCGCCGCGGTTGGCGATCAGGACCCGCATCAGAGCCGCACCTGCAGCCGCCGGGGCGCCATGCGGGTGATCAGCTCGGCGACGAGCGCCGTCTCCGGGCGGCGCGGGCGGGTGCGGGTCGGCACCTGCTCCCGGCGGAACTCGGCGAGGGCGGCCTCGGAGTACAGCACGGCGAGCAGCAGGTCCTCGTCGCTGTCGAAGGCACCGTGCTCGTCGCGGAACGCCGGGAGGAACGGCCGGGCGAACCGCTCGTAGGGGTCGATCTCCGGATCGTCGCCGAGCACCCTGTCGAGGACGTCGGGGGCGATCTTCCCCGCGGGGCGCCCGTACATCCCGGCGAGGTAGTTCCGCAGCTCGACCGGGCTGCTCGCGTAGCGCTCGCCGCTCACGACGTTGAGGGTCGCCTGCACGCCGACCATCTGCGAGCAGGGCGTCACCATGACCGGATGGCCCAGCTCCGCCCGCACCCGCGCGGCCTCCTCGAGGATCTCGCCGAGGCGGTCCGCCACGCCGAGTGCGGTCAGCTGCGCGACGAGGTTCGACATCATGCCGCCGGGAATCTGGTGGCGGGTGAAGGCCTCGATCTCCGCGTCGGTCATCCGGGTGGACCGCGGGCGGGGCCGGCCCTCGACGTGGGCCGCCCAGTCGAAGTACGCGTCCACCTCGGCGATCGCGGCGCGGTCGACGTCCAGGGGGCGGTCGTGCCGGTCGGCGGTGGCGACGACGTCCTCGACGGACGGGATCGAGCGCCCGTACGACACCGCGCGCGGGACGCCGGCGAGCACGTCCACGCCGCAGGCGAGAGCGACGTCGTAGCACTCGGCGGCACGCCCGGTGAGGTCGTGGACGTTCATCTCGAGCCGGGTCGCCGACCCGGCGAGCTCCTCCTGAGCCACCCCGATCAGGGCCCGGGCCGACTCCGCCGACAGGAGGCCGGAGGCGTCGAGGAGGCTGACCCGGGAGACTCCCAGCGCGGCGGCCCGGCGGACGACCTCCCGCTGGACGTCGTCCGTGTGGACCGGGGAGACCGTGTGGCACACGGGTACCGTGACCTCGATCCCGCAGCTGTGCGCGACCCGGACGTGGTGCTCGATCTGCCGCATGTCGTTGAGCGCGTCGTAGATCAGCAGCCACCTGATCCCGTGCCGGGCCAGGGTCCTGACGAACAGCTCGACGACGTCGTCGGGGAACTGCTGCCAGCCGAACAGGGTCCGGCCGCGGATCTGCGCCGCCGCCGGGGTGTGGGGCATCAGCCGCGTCACGGCGTCGATCCGGGCCCACGGGTCCTCGCGCAGGTGCACCACGGCCGACTCGAAGGTCGCGCCGGACACGACCAGCGACTTCTCGTAGCCCACACGGTCGACGAGCGGGGCCGCGTCGACCATCGTGTCCGTGCTCATGCGGCTGCTCCACAGCGACTGCGGGCCGTCGCGGAACCCCTCGTCGGTGAGGTGGAGCGGGCGCCGGGCGGTCGTCATCGGGGGTCGGCCGGGCGCAGCGCGACGAGCGGAGCGCCGAACTGGACCAGCTGCCCGTCCTGCACCAGGACGCGGTCGACGATGCCGGCCGCCGTCGCGGTGACGGTGTTCATCAGCTTCATCACCTCGATGATGCCGACCGTCTGCCCCACCTCGACCCGGGTGCCGACCTCGACGAACGGGCTCGCGCCAGGGCTCGGCGCGACGTAGAAGACGCCCGCGATGGAGGCCGTCACCAGCTCCCCCGCCGCCACCTCCTCGCCCGGCACGGCGGCGGGTTCCTCCTCCGTGGCGGGCTCCGCGGTCGCCTGTGCGCGGACCGGCGGCAGGTCCCCGGCGGGGCGCGGGCCCCGGTCGAGCTTCACGCGGAAGCGCCCGACCCTGAGGTCGATCTTCTCCAGCCGGTCGTCCTGCTCGACCAGCCGCAGCATCTCCAGCGCGTCCGTGTACCCGAACGACTCCTGCTCCCGACCCTCGGTCATCGGAGCCCCTTCCCGCCTGCGCCGCTGTGCACCAACCATCGTTCGGCGTCCAGCGACGCCTGACATCCCGAGCCCGCCGCGGTGATCGCCTGGCGGTACCGGTGGTCCACCAGGTCCCCGCACGCGAACACCCCGTCGACCGAGGTCATCGTCGTCGGACCCGGCAGCAGCACGTGGCCGCCGTCGCCGAGCTCGACCTGACCGCGCACGAGCTCGCTGCGCGGAGTCTGGCCCACGGCGACGAACAGCCCGTCCACCGCCAGGCGCGACTCCACGCCCGACCGGAGGTCCCGGAGGAGCACACCGGTCACGGAGGGCCGTCCGAGGATGTCGGTCACCACCGCGTCGGTCATGATCCGGACGTCGGTGCGGGCCAGCTCGTCCTGGAGGATCCGGCTCGCCCGCAGCGTGTCGCGACGGTGGACGAGCGTGACCTCGGACGCGAGCCGGGCCAGCGTGATGGCCTCCTCGACCGCCGCGTCGCCGCCCCCGACGACGGCGACCGGCCGGCCCCGGTAGGTGAAGCCGTCGCAGGTCGCACAGGTCGACACGCCGTTGCCCATGGCCCAGGACTCGGCCGGCAGCCCCAGGGTCCGGGCCTGCGAGCCCATCGCGAGGACGACCGCGTCCGCCGTCCACTCCGCGCCCGCGGTCCGCACCCGGCGGGCCGTGGCGTCGAGATCGATCCCGATCGCGTCCTCCGGCACGAGCTCGACCCCGAGGCCCTGCGCCTGCACGCGCATGTTCGCCATGAGCTCGGGCCCGTGGATGCCCTTCGGGAAGCCCGGGAAGTTCTGCACCTCACCGGTGCCCATCAGCGCGCCGCCGAGCTCGGCCCCCTCGATCACGAGCGGGCCCAGGCCCGCGCGGGCGGCGTAGATCGCCGCGGTGTAGCCGGCGGGCCCCGACCCGACGACGACGACGGACCGGTGGGGTGGCTGGCTCACGTGTGTTCCTCCTGGTCGGGCACCACGACTCTCGGGCAGACCATCCGAAGGAGCAACACTCAGTTCTGACGGGATTCCATAGGATCGGCCTATGGAGATGCGGCAGCTCGAGTTCTTCCTGGCCGTCGTCGAGACCGGCTCGGTCACGGCGGCCGCACGGGACCTCCACATCACCCAGCCGTCGCTGTCGCAGTCCCTGCGCCGCCTCGAACGGGAGGTCGGAGCGGTCCTGTTCCAGCGCGTCGGCCGGGGAATGGTCATCACCTCCGCCGGCGAGGCGCTCGTGGGCCCCGCCCGCCGGATCCTCAAGGAGCGCCTCGACGCCCGGGCCGCCGTCGCCGCCGTCGCCGGCCTGGGGGGAGGCGAGCTCGTGCTGGGCGCGCTCCCGTCCCTGACCCTCGATCCGCTCGCCCCGATCCTGGGCCGGTTCCGGCGGGCCTACCCGCTGGTCAGGATCACCGTCCGCGCGCTCGTCCGGGCCGAGAGCGTCGTCGACGCCGTCTCCGGCGGCGCCTGCGACCTCGGGATCGTCGGAGCACCGGTGCACGACCCGGAGCTGACCCGGCTCCGGTTCGGCACCCAGCGCCTCGTCCTGCTCGCCCACCGGGACGTCCCGCTCCCGGACGGGCCGCTGGGCCACGACGACCTCGTCGGCCTGCCGTTCGTCTGCGGACCGGCGGGCGGCTCCTCACGCATCGCGCTCGAGAACGCCCTGCGCGACATCGGCGCCGAGCCGCACATCGTCGTGGAGACCGAGTCGACCGAGGCCATCGTGCCGCTGGTGCTGAACGGGTGCGGGGTCGCGCTGCTCCCGGAGGGGCTCGTGAAGGGCGCGGAGCGTTCCGCCGCGTCGGTCCGCGAGCTCGATCCTCCGCTCGCCCGCGAGACCCTGCTCCTCCATCGCTCGCCGCTCTCGTCGCCGGCGGCCCGGGCGTTCATCGACCTGGGCCTGGGCCGGACGCCCGACCCTCAGGGGGAGGTCCGGCCCGTCACCAGCCGAGACGCGCGTTCGTGCGCGCCCCGATGACGCCCTCCTCGGCCAGCCGGTCGACGTCGGCCTCCGTCATGCCGACCAGCGCGGTGAGGACGTCCTTGTTGTCCTCCCCCAGCCGCGGCGCCGGGCTCCGGTGCCACGGGATCGTGCGCGAGGCGAAGTCCAGCGGGAACCGCACGATCCGGAAGGTCCCGGCCACCGGGTGCTGCACGGTCTCGTACCGCTTCCGAGCCTGCAGCGGGCCGTCGTCCGCCAGCTCGTGCGCCGGGAGGGCGGCCGCGGCGGGGACCCCCGCCGCCCGCAGCTCGTCCGCCGCCTCGGCCGCCGTCCGGTCGACGCTCCACGCCGTGATCAGCTCGTCGAGCCGATCGTGCTGTGCCGCGCGCTGCTCCGGCGTGGCGAGTGCCGGGTCCCCGGCCAGGTCGGGGGCCCCGATGACCCGGCAGAGGGCCTCCCACTGGGCCCGGGTCTCGATGCTGACGGCGAGCCAGTCGTCCGCCGGCCCGCCCAGGTCGCTGCGGAACCGGTCCCGCGCGCGGTAGATCCCCTGCGGGACGGCGGTGGCCGAGCGGTTGCCCTGCCGGGTCAGCAGCACGCCCGTGGCGGAGAACTCCACCACCTGCTCACCGCTCATGGCCACCATCGGGCCGATGAGCGGGCTCTCGACCAGCGATCCCCGGCCGTCGAGCCGGCGCTGCTCCAGGCCGATCAGCCCGGCGAAGGCCGCGTGCAGCCCGCCGAGGGAGTCCGCGGGCGCGGCGGCCATGGTCGGCGGGCCGTCCGCGTCGCCCGTCAGCCAGGCGAGTCCGCCGGCGTAGTCGAAGATGGGCGCGTAGCCCACCAGGTCCCGCCAGGGCCCGGTGGTCCCGAACGCGGAGATCCGCAGCATCACGAGGTCCGGGTTGGCCGACGACAGGTCCCCGTACCCGAGCCGCATGCTCTCGAGGACGCGGGGGCTGAAGTTCTCGACGAGGAGGTCGCACTGCGTGACCAGGCCCAGCACCACGTCGCGACCGGCCGACTGCCGCAGGTCGACGGCCAGGTCGCGCTTGTTCGTGTTGGCGGCCAGGAAGAACGGGCTGGTCTCCCACCACTCGTCGAGGTGCGGCTGCGACGCGGCCATCCGGATGCCGTCCGGCCTGCCGGCCGACTCGACGTGGATCACGTCGGCGCCGAAGAAGGCGAAGACCTGGCTGGCGAGCGGCCCGGCCCAGTAGGCGGTCAGGTCCGCGACGCGCAGCCCCGCGAGCGGGAGCTGGGGATCGAAGTCGGGGTCCGGCCGGTCGGGCCGGGGCGTCAGGGGTGCCAGGGTGGCCGACCGGTAGTGCTCCGTCGCCTCCCCCAGCGCCGGTGACGGGCCGGGCACGGCCGGGACGTGCTCGCCCCGGACCGTGTAGGGGCCGGCCGGCTGGGTGGTGCCCGTCCGGGGATGGGTGGTGAAGGTCCCGGCCCGGACGAGGTGGTCGTTCTCGGGCAGCGTCCGGCCGTTCAGGACGGGAGCCGCCGGGATGCGCAGCGCGGTCGCCGCGTCCATGATCTCCGCGACGGTGCGCCTGCTGCTCCACTCGTTGATCGAGGGGAGGATCTCCTCGGCCCGCGCGGCCCGGTTGTCCATGTTGGCCAGTGACTCGTCGGCCAGCCAGTCCGGCCGCTCGACGAGCTCGCACAGGGCCTTCCACTGCTGGCCGGTCGTGACCCAGATCCCGATGTACCCGTCCTTCGCCGGGTGCACGCCCGGCACCGACTCGTCCCGCTTCCCCCGGTTCGGCCGGCCGAAGAGGTCGTTGTAGGTGACGTGGTACATCGTCTGGGTCAGGGCCAGGACGTCGATGGCCGCGAGATCGACCAGATCCCCCGTCCCCGCGCGCCGCAGCCCCTCGCGGCCGATCATCAGCGCCAGTGCCAGCGCGATGCCCACCGCATAGTCGCCCTCGGACCCGCCGAGCATCAGCGGCGGGCCCTCCTTGGGGCCGCGCAGCCAGGCGTTGCCCGTCAGGGCCTGCAGCGTGAACTCCGTCGACGGCCGGTCCGCCCACTCGCCCTCGCGCCCGAACGCCGAGGTCGCGACGACGAGGGCGTGCGGTGCCTCCGCCCGCAGCTGCTCCGGGGTCAGCCCGAGGCTGTGGCAGACGGCCGACGTCTTCGACCACACGATCGCGTCCGCGCCCCGGACCAGGCCGGCGAGGAGCGCACGGCCCGCGTCGTCGTCCGTCACGACGACGCTGCGCTTGCCGCAGGTGAGGTACCCGAAGAACGGCCCGCCGTACTCCGGGTCGACCGCGGCACCGCTCGTCGAGCGGCGCCGCAGCGCGCTCCCCTCCGGTGACTCGACGAGGACGACCTCCGCCCCGGCGTCGGCCAGGAGCTTGGTGCCGTAGGCACCGGCGATGTCGTCGGTCAGGTCCAGGATCCGGTACGAACCGGCCAGCACCCCTGTCTGGGTCACCGGGCATTCCTCTCGCTGGGCGGGTGGTTCTTACGACGTCGCCGCTTGCGCGACGACTCCTCGTTCGGCCAGGTCGGCGACCGTCTCGGCCGGGATGCCCCACTGCTCGAGCGCGGACAGCGTGTGCTGCCCGGGCCGCGGCGGGGCGGACGGGACCGCCGCGGGCGTGGCGCTGAAGCGCGGGGCCGGGGCGGGGAGGGTGACCCCGTCCACGTCGACGAAGGTCCCGCGGGCCCGGATGTGGGCGTGCTCGGTGGTCTCGCCCATCGTCAGGACCGGCGAGAAGCAGGCGTCCGTGCCCTCGAGCACGCCGCACCACTCGTCCCGGGTGCGCCCGCGGAAGATCTCGGTGAGCTGACGGCGGATCTCCGGCCAGTTCCTCCGGTCGAGGTGGTTGGCGCCCGGCGGGACGTCGAGCCCGACCTTCGCGGCCAGCTCGGCGAAGAACCGCGGCTCGAACGCGCCGACGGCGATGTGCTTGCCGTCCGACGTCTCGTAGACGTCGTAGTGCGGCGCGCCGCCGTCGATGTTGTTGCGGCCCAGCTCGTCGCTCCACCTGCCCTGCGCGACCTCGCCGTGGAACATGGTGCTGAGCAGGGCCGCGCCGTCGACCATCGCCGCGTCGACCACCTGGCCGACGCCCGAGGTCCGGGCGTGCTGGAGCGCGCACACGATCCCGAACGCCATCAGCATGCCGCCGCCGCCGAAGTCCCCCACCAGGTTGAGCGGGGGCACCGGGGGCTGCCCGGGGCGGCCGAGGTGGGCGAGCACGCCCGCCAGCGCGATGTAGTTGATGTCGTGCCCGGCCGCCTGCGCGAGCGGGCCGTCCTGCCCCCAGCCGGTGATGCGGCCGTAGACGAGGCTCGGCCGGCGGGCGAGGCAGACGTCCGGCCCGAAGCCGAGCCGTTCGGCCACACCCGGGCGGAACCCCTCGAGGAGCACGTCCGCGGAGTCGACGAGGCGCAGGAGGCACTCCAGCCCCTCCGGGTCCTTGATGTCGACCGCCACCGACCGGCGGCCCCGCATGAGGGCGTCGTAGTCCAGGCGCGAGACGTCCGTCTCCCGGGTCAGCCGGGGCGGCTCGATCCGCAGCACGTCCGCACCCATGTCGGCCAGCATCATCGCGGCGAAGGGCCCGGGGCCGATGCCCCCGGCCTCCACCACGCGCAGGCCGCTGAGCGGGCCTGTCATCCGGCCGCCGTCGTGGTCGTGGTCAGGACGGCCGTCACCTCCGCCTTGCAGAACACGGTGCTCCCGCCGTCCGTGAGGCGCACGTCGACGGTGACCTGCGGGTGCGGCCCGCTCAGGTCCACGGCCGTGATCACGCCCGCGCCGTGGACGACCGCCCCGGGCAGGATGCTCGCCCGCAGCTCGGTCCTGCGCCGCTTCACGAACGCGCCGCTGCCGGCCCAGTCGGTGACGACCCGGTCGACGAAGCCCATGATCTGGATGGTGCTGAGGATGATGTCGGGCAGGCCCTGGGAGCGGGCGATGTTCGGGTCGTGGTGCACCGCGAAGTAGTCGAGGGTGGCGACGGGCGCCGAGGCGACCGTGGTGAAGGTGATCTCCTCGCGGAAGCCGGGCAGCGTGGTGCCCGCCTCCGGGGCGAGGTCGTTCGTGATGCTCATGCGGTGCTCGTCTCGGTGTTCTCCGAAGCGGCGAGGTCGAAGCGGAACAGCGTGTTCTCCTGCGTCGCGACGACCTCGTCCTCGACCGTGAACGTGGTCAGGGTGGTGATGAAGTGGCCGGTGCCGACCCGCGTCGTCTTCTGGGGGCTCACCGACTCGATGCGGACCCGCGCCGCCACCTTCTCGCCGACCCGCAGCGGACGCTCGTGGGTCGTGTCGTTCGAGACGTTGACGATCGACGAGCCGGGGAGCGGCACGTCGCCCATCACCAGGGGTGCGGGTGTGAAGTCGCCCGGCTTCCACGGCAGCTCGATGGTCCACGACATCAGCATGGCCGGCGGCGCGACGAGACCGCCCCAGGTCTGCTGCGCCACCTCGGGATCCCAGTAGCTCGGGTTGCCGTCGTGGATCGCCGCGCAGTAGTGGCGGATGGTCGCCCAGTTCACCTCGACGTCGCCCTCGACCGGCGCGGACTCGCGGCCGACGTAGGTGAGTGCCTCCTCGTAGGTGCCGTACCGGAGCTCCGCGCCGATGCCGGGCGGGGCCGGGCGGTCCTGGGTGGTCGTCATCGTCCTGCCTCCACGGTGTCGGACCGGCCGCGCGGCGGCGTGCTCGCCCCCGCGTTGGTGGCCAGCTCCGGCTTGTAGCGATCACCGGTCACCTGCTCGCCCAGCGCGTCGAGCGACGCGATGTCCGCAGCATCGAGGAGAATGGTGTCCGATGCCACGTTCTCCTCGAGATGGCGGGGGTCGTCCGGCATCCCCGGGATCGGGATGATCCATTCCCGCCTGCTGAGCAGCCAGGCCAGCGCGATCTGTGCCGGGGTCGCGTGGTACGACGCGGCGATGGCCCGGACCGCGTCGGCGAGCCGGGCGTTGGCGGTGAGGCTCTCGGCCGCGAGGCGGGGGAAGGCACCGGACAGCCGGATGTCCCCGTCCTCGAGCTGGGTGTCCGCGGTGAGCGTGCCGCTGAGCAGCCCGCGACCGAGCGGCGCGAAGGGCACCAGGCTCACCCCGAGCTCCTCGCACACCCCGAGCATCCCGCCCTCGAGACCACGCTCGATCAGCGAGTACTCGCTCTGCAGGGTGGCGACCGGGTGCTCGCCGACGGCGCGACGCAGGTCGGACTCCCCCGCCTCGCAGAGGCCGATGTAGCGGATCTTGCCCTCGGCGACCAGCTCGGCCAGCGCTCCGACGGTGTCCTCGATGGGGGTCGTGGGATCGACCCGGTGCTGCTGGTACAGGTCGATCGTGTCGACCCCGAGGCGCCGCAGGGAGGCCTCGCAGGCCGCCTTGACATACGCCGGGGTCCCGTCGATCGACGACCGTTTCGGCAGCCCGGAACGGTCCGACTCGGTGGCGTCGGAGGCCAGCACCGCCCCGAACTTCGTGGCGATCAGGGCCTCGTCACGGCGTCCGGCGAGCGCCCTGCCGAGCAGCTTCTCGTTGTGACCGTGGCCGTAGACGTCGCCGGTGTCGAAGAGCGTGACGCCGAGGTCGAGCGCACGGTGGATCATCCGCACGCTCTCGTCGTCGTCCCGGCTCCCGTAGGAACCGGACAACGGGTTGCAGCCGACACCGACGGCCGAGACCTGGACACCGGACCGGCCGAGCGGACGGGTCTTCATACTTCCTCCCAGAGGAGCGCGGGGACCAGCGCGGGAACCACCTCAGACGCCGACGAGGGGCTTGTGCACGTCTCCGAGCGGGTACTTGTTGGTTTCCGGCGGGGTGAGGATCTCGGCGTACTCCGGGCCGACACGGTCCCCGACCTCGGCGAGCTTCGCCTGGTCGAGGCCGAACACGTCCGCCGCGGAGGTGCCGAGCATGAGCCTGGCCTCCTCCTCCGGCACCCGGGCCGCACCGAGGGTGGCCCGCAGGTACTCCTTGGTGCCGGCGCCGTAGAGGGTTCCCTCGTGGTGCGGGAAGTCCATCCCCAGCATCATCTTCTCCGGGCCGATCTCGGCCCGGGCCTCGACCTCGGCCCGGGAGAAGATCGACGAGCCGACGAAGACCTGCCGGGCGAAGTACTCCGACGGCTTGATCGACACCACGTCCCGCACGTCGCGGCGCAGGTAGCTGCCCTCGAACGAGTAGTCCATGGCGCGGAGCTGGGTCGCCACCCAGCCGGTGCCCATCTCGGTCAGCACGACCTTGAGCCGGGGGTGCTTCTCGAGGACGCCGCCCCAGATCATGTGGGTCAGGATCTGCTGGGTCACGAACATCAGCTCGCGGGCCAGCAGCGGCTGGGCGCAGGCCGGGTGGGCGGCCTTGGGGATCTTCGGCCGGCGTCGCGTGGTGGAGCTCATGCCCGAGTGGCAGTTCGCCACCATGTCGAGCTCCTCCAGCAACGACCAGATCGGGTCGTACAGGGGGTCGTAGAGCGGCACGTCGTCGTCGAAGTGCGGCAGGATGATCCCGCGCAGGCCGTGCTCCTTGGCCCACCGGATCTCCGCCATCGTGGCGTCGACGTCCTCGAAGCTGACCTTGGCCATCCCGGCCCACCGGTGCGGCGCGACCGAGACGAACTCGGCGAGCCAACGGTTGAAGGCCGTGTTGCCGTCCTCGATCTGCTCCGGGGTGCGCAGGTCACCCCGGCCCGCCGCGCCCGACGCGGTGGGGCTGAGCAGGTCGAAGGGCAGGCCGAAGTCCGGGAACAGGACCTCGGCGGCGATTCCTTCCGAGTCGAGCTCGGCGAGCCGCTTCTGCGGGTCGAAATCGCCGTCGAGGCGTCCCGTCTCGATGTAGTTGTTCTTCCAGTCCTCGACGATCTCCGCCTTGAGGCGCACCGACAACGCCTTCGGCTCGAAGTTCTTCGAGCCGACCTCCTTGTAGAGCTTGCAGAACTCGGCGAACTCGGCCTGGCTGCGCTGGGGCAGGTAGGGCGCCCAGTCGTCCATCTTCGCGGTGGCGTGGCCGTCCGAGGAGAAGATCATCGCGCGTCTGCTCGTCATCGGTGCAGTCCCTTCGTGGTGGGAGGACCAGCTGTGCTGTGCGGCTCCGGGACTACTGTCCCTTGGAGAGGAGGGTGATCAGGTTGGCCGTGGTCCCCGTGCTGGCGAAGTGCTTCTTGGTCGCGTCCCACTTGTAGGCCGTGTACTCCGGCACGAAGACCCGCGCGAAGGCCGGGATCGGCTGGAACTTGGTGAAGTCGACCGGGCTGGGCAGCAGACCCGGGAAGCGCAGGTCCGTCGTCTTGGTGAAGGCGTCGAACACCGACTTCTGGCTGATGTCACCGTCGATCTTCTCCGCCACCCGCTGGAACGCGCGGACGCTCATCCAGCCGGTCAGCGTCGTGTAGCGCCAGGCCGGCTCGGCGGCCAGCTTGTCGTTGCTCGACGCCCCGTACGCGGCCATGTCGTCCGCGAAGAGGACGCCGTCGCCGCCACCCGCGCGCACGATGTCGACCGGCGGGGTGCTGGACATCCCGATCCACGTGTTACCGGCCGGGCCGAGCTTCGTCAGCGCGTCCACCGTCAGGGAGTCCGGCCCGCAGAGCCCGATCCGATTGTTGTTCGCCTGGACCACCCCGACCAGCTGGGTGGTGGAGCCCGCCAGGACCAGGCCGTTCACCTTGCTGTCGAGCGCGGTCTGGAACAGGCCCGCGACGTCCGTCGCCTCGGGCAGGACCTTGATCGTCTTCGCCCAGGTGGTACCGGGCACGGCCTTCGTCGCGGTCTCCGCGGCCTGCGCGATCAGGGCACCCGACGCCAGGTCGGTGACCATCGCGCCGAAGGTGGTACGCCCGTCGCCACCGAGCCCGGCCGGGCACGTCATCGGGGCGGTGGGGCCCGTCGTGAGGTTGAAGGCCGCGACGCTGTCCTTGAGCAGGTCGAGGGACCCGAAGCCCAGCCCGCCGATGCTCGCGATCTTGTTCTCGTTGGTGACGTCGGCGATCGCCGTGCTCCGGCCGGAGGCCTGCGAGATGACGGCGGTCGCCTTGGTCTTGAGGATGTCCTGGGCGCAGGCGGCTTCCTGCGTGGGATCGCTCTTGGTGTCGCAGCTCTTGATCTCGATCTGCCGACCCTTGACCCCGCCGGCCTTGTTGATCGCGGCGGCGGCCGCGTTGGCCCCCGCGACGATCTCGTAGTACTGGCGGCTGCCGGTCAGCGGGATCGGCGCGTAGAGCACGATCGGCTCGGCCGAGGTCTGCCCTCCGCTGCTCCCGCCGGATCCGCCGGTGGCACAGCCGCTCACCGCGGCGGCGACCACCACGGCCATGGCCATCAGGCCCTTGGCTCTCGTTCTCACAGCATTCCTCCGGGTACTCGGTGGTGGTCGGGTCGGGGCCCGATGTCAGGCGTCGGCCGGCTGCGCGAGGTAGGCGGCCTCGATCTGGGCGACCTCCCGCTTGGCCTCGGCGGCCGTTCCCTCGAAATGGATCTTGCCGTTCTGCAGGACGTAGACGCGGTCCGCGACGGCGAGCACCTTGCGTACCTGCTGCTCCACCAGGAGGACGCCGACGCCGCTGTCGGCCGCCTGCCGGATCGTGCGCAGCAGGCGGTTCACCACCAGCGGGGCGAGACCGAGCGAGAGCTCGTCCGCCAGGAGGACGACCGGCTTGCGTGCCAGCGCCCGAGCCAGGGTGAGGATCTGTTGCTGCCCGCCGGAGAGCAGGCCGGTCCGGCGGTCGAGGTGGTCGGTCAGCTCCGGCGCGATCTCCGCGATCCGCGCCAGGTCCGCCTTGCCGACCCGGAGGTTCTCCCGCGCCGTCAGCTCCATGAACACGGAGCGGTCGTCGGCCACCAGGCCGAGCCCCTGACGGGCCCGCTTGTGCAGGGGCAGCCGGCAGACCTCCTCCCGCCAGTAGACCTCGCCGGTGTCCACCGGCACCTCCCCCGCCAGCGTCAGCAGGGTGGTCGTCTTGCCGGCACCGTTGGCCCCGAGCAGGGCCACGACCTCACCGGCCCGCACCTCGAGGGAGATGTCCCGGATGGCCGGCACACCGGAGTAGCTCGCGGAGACTCCCTCGGCCCGCAAGAGCACGGTCATGACGCCTCGATCCTGTTGTTCTCCGACACGGACGCCAGCTCGCCGGCCTGCGGACCGTCCTGGTGGCCGTCCGTCTCCTCGTCGACCTGCGCACCGAGGTAGGCGGCGACCACGACCGGGTCCGCCTGGACCTCCGCAGGCGAGGCGTCCGCGATCTTCCGGCCGAAGTCGAGGACGGCGATGCGGTCGCAGAGCGACATGATGAAGCCCATGTCGTGCTCGATCACCACGACGCTGAGGCCGTGTGCGGTCGCGAGCTCGCGGATGACCCGCCCGAGCTCGCGGCGCTGGTCGTCGTCGAGCCCGGCGGCGGGCTCGTCGAGGAGCAGGACCCGCGGCGACGCGGCGACCGCCCGGGCGACCGCGACCAGCCGCCGGCGACCGTGCGGAAGGTCCTGCGCCCGCATGCCGAGCGCCGGGCCCAGGTCGAAGGTCGCGACCGCGTCCGCCGCCATCGGCGAGAGGACGGGCCTGCCCGGTGCGACCAGGCCGGTGAGATAGGCCGTGGTGTCGTGGGCGTCGCTCGCGGCGGCCAGGTTCTCGAGGACCGTGAGGTCGTCGAACAGCTCCAGCTGCTGGAAGGTCCGCGCGATCCCGAGCCGGGCCCGCAGGTGCGCCGGCACCGCGCTCAGGGACCGGCCGTCCAGGGTGATCGTGCCGGCTCCCGGGCTGTTGTACCCGGTGATGGCGTCGACGAGGGTGCTCTTGCCCGCCCCGTTCGGACCGATGACGCCCAGCACCTCGCCGGGGTTCACCTGGAGGTCGACGGAGTCGAGGGCCTTGACCCCGCCGAAGTTGACGCTGAGCCCGCTGATCGTGAGCAGCCCACCGCGGACGGCGTCCGGCCGGGCCTCCTCGGAGGCGGTCACGAACGTCTCGTCGTGGGGCTTGACGAAGATCTTCCGCGCGTTCGCCGCCGCGTGGTGCGCCAGGCCGTCTCCGTGGCGGACCAGGATGACGACCAGGATCACGCCGCCGATCAGCGGCAGGAAGCGGGACAGCTCGGTCATGAACACGTTCAGCTGCTCCGCGACGAGCACCCGTGCCACCACCGCGACCACGACGAACGTGGCCAGCTGCACCAGGCCCTGCGCGCGGCGGTAGGCGGGGACCAGCTTGGCCAGCACGGTCACCAGGCGGGCGACGACGAGCGCCCCGAGCCACGGCGCGAGCCCGATGACCGAGTCGATCTGGCCCAGGACCCAGCCGACACCGGCGGGGAAGAGGACACCGACGACGATCGCGACGACGGCGGCGGCGGGCATCACCCACCGCGGGACCTCGGTCCTCCGCCGGACGAGCCGGACGATCGTGCTCACGAGCAGCAGCAGGATCCCGGCACTGATCCAGCCGGGCGGGCTGCCGACGTCGGCGAGCCAGTCACCGATGTCGTGGGTGGCCGATGCGCCCAGGGTGCCGGGGAAGAGCATGGCACCGAAGAAGGCGCCGAGTGCCGCGCCGACCCCGCCGACGACGCCGAAGGCGACCGCGTAGATCGACTGCAGCGGGTTGTAGTCCGTGTTGTAGACGATCACGGACTGGCTGAAGGAGATGAGGATGCCGCTGACCCCGGCGACGGCGGCGGACAGCGCGAAGGCGTAGAACTTCGCGGTCGGCACGCTGACCCCGAGCGCGGCCGCGGCCCGCTCGTTGGTCCGGACCGCCACCAGGCGCCGGCCCGCCCGGCCGCGTCGCAGGTTCACGACGGCGAGGGCGATCACCGTGCAGGCGAGGAGGCAGAGGGTCGCGTAGGCCTCCGGGTGGGCCTTCGGGCCGATGTCGATGCCGAACAGCTGCAGGTCGGTGATGACCGTGCCCTCGCGGTTGACACCGAACGCGTCCGAGGAGGCGCCACCGGGCGGAGGCGTCTGGTACATCCGGAGGAAGAACAGCTCGTAGACGCTGGCGCCGAGGCCCAGGGTCACGATGCCGAGCGCGACGCTGCGGGTGCGGAGCGCGGGGAGCGCGAAGAGGCTGCCGGTGACCGTGGCGACGACGACGCCGACGACGGCCGCGAGCCAGAAGGGCAGTCCGGCGATGGCCACGAGCCGTCCGGAGACCAGCGCGGCCACGCCGGCCAGTGCGAACTGGCCCAGCGAGAGCTGCCCGGCGTAGCCCAGCACGACCACGACCGACAGCAGCAGGATCGCGAACGCGGCCTGGGAGCTGACGGCCTTGATCCAGTCGGCCGGCAGCACCGTCCACACCGCGAGGAGGACGACCGCGAGGGCGACGACGACGGCCACCGGCCGCACCGTCCCGGACCCGAGACGCGGTCGACGCTCCGTGGCGTGCCCGCGCGGCGGGAGGCGGTCCCCCTTGAAGGCGAGCACGACGATGATCACCAGCAGCGGGACGAGGGACCCGACGCCCAGGAGCTCCTGGTTGTTCCCGACGACCACGCCGTTGATGTACGAGGTGACCGCCGCCAGGACCGCCGCCGTCACCAGCGCGACGGGGAAGGAGCGGAACGAGGCGACCACCGCGACGGCCAACGCGGGGACGATGGTCAGGGTGAGGGCGGTGGGGTCCAGCGCCGCCTGGACGGGCGCGATGAGGATGGCGGCGACACCCGAGATGACCCCGGACAGCGCCCAGCTCGACACCGCGATGGTGTCCGCCGACCAGCCCAGCGCCGCGGCGGCCCGCCGGTTCTCCGACGTCGCCGACGTGGCCAGGCCGAACGTGGTGAAGCGGTACGCGGCCCACAGCAGGGCGGCGACGACGACGGCGATCGCGAGGAGCAGGAGGCGGTCGAGACCCACCTCGGTGCCGAGGATCGACAGCGCCCGGCTCGGGAGCACCCCCTCCACGACCTCGCCCGCGGTCTTCCACACCAGGTTCACGAACTCGGTCAGGATGATGACGACGGCGAGGGTGCCGACGATCCTGGAGATCAGCGAGTTGTTCCGCAGGGGGCGGATGATGAGGAGGTAGGTGGCGGCGCCGATGAGCCCGATCGCGACGACCGTGCCGACGGCGGCCGGGGCCAGGGCCCAGCCGCTGGCACGGAGCGCGTGGAACAAGTAGGCCCCGAACATGACGTACGTGCCCTGCGCGAAGTTCAGGATCCGCGAGCCGCGCTGCACGACGATGATGCCGGAGGCAACCAAGGCGTAGATGGCCGCGCTTCCGGCGGCCAACAACGTGTACTGGATGACCTGCTGCACAGACGTAGCCCCCATTGGCTCGTGTGGGACGGACCGTGGGCCCGTGACGACAGGTGACGCACCGCTGACGTGTCGCCCTCGGCCGAGGCGGAATACTAACTGGCCGACCTGACAATTTCAATAACTCGGCGAGGATGCCCCCGCCCACCTGCGGCCCGGCCGGATCGGCCGGGCCTCAGCCCCGGGACCGCAGGAGGTCCCGCACCTTCCGTGCGCCCTCGCGCGCCTCGGCGATGGCGCCGCCGTCCCGCTCCGCGCGCTCCCGCATGGCGGCGCGCGCCGCGCTCGACACCTCCGGACAGGAGGTGAGCAGGCCGGCGTGGAAGTGCGTGACGCCCTCGTTGTAGGCGACGAGGTACACGCGATCGGTCCAGACGGCGGTCATCGCCGACCCCACCGCCACACTGAGCGGCCCCAGCTCGGCAGCCTCCCGGGCGGTGAGGTCCACCAGTCCGGCGTTGTGCCGCCTGGTCGCGAGAGTGATCATCCACGGGTAGACGTCCATCGTGTACGCGACCCAGAGCTCGGACTCGTGGACCAGGTCGTCCGAAGTGAACCGGCGCAGGCGGGCACACAGGGTGCACTCCTGCTCGCTCTGGTTCGCCACGGCCGAGGTCACGACGGGCAGCACGGGGGGCGGCACCGGATCAGCCGACATGGGCAGCCTCCTGGTCGGGGTGGGCGCCCTACCGGGCGTCGATCTTGGTGACGGTCTCCTGGATCTCCGCCAGGCGGACCCCGTCGTCGAAGGTGGGATGCAGCCCCGTGCCCTCGCCACCGCGCACGATGTCGGCGAGGTCGCGCATGTAGGTCCCGTAGAGATGACGGCGGCCGCGCCCGTACAGCAGCTCGGCCGGCGTCATCGGCTCCGGCGGCGGGGTCGCCAGTGCGTACGTGTCGGGTACCGCCAGCACCTCGAGCGGGCCGCCCGCCAGGGCCCCGTGGAGGACCCCGGCGTTGTCCAGCACCAGCGCGCCAGCGCTGCCGTAGACCTCCATGCGCTCCCCGCTGCCGTTCGGGACCGCCCAGGTCGAGCCGATGCTCAGCAGCGCACCGCCCACGAAGCTGCCCTGCAGCAGGACCGCGTCGTCGGCGTCCACCGGCTCCGTGCGCAGGATCCGGGCGGTCTCGTCGAGGCCGTAGGTCGAGGTGTGCTCCTCGCCCAGCACCGGTTTCTCCTTCACCAGGGTGGTCGCGACGCCCGACACGGTGTCGATCTCGCCGAACAGGAAGCGCATCCGGTCGACGAGATGATGGAACGACGTGCGCAGCAGCCCGCCGTGCGGCTCCCGGGAGGCCCAGTTCGCGTAGTGCACGACGGTGCCCGGCGTCAGCGATGCACCGGCATAGCGCGTGCACGACACGAGCCGGAGCTCCCCCAGGTGGCCCTGCGCGACGAGGTCCCTGATGTAGCGGAAGACCGGGAGGTAGCGGCCGCCCAGGTCGATCGCGGTCGTGAGGCCGCGCTCGTGCGCCAGGTCCCGCAGCTTCCGGGCCTCGGCCGTGGTCGCACCGAGGGGTTTGGTCAGGAAGACGTTGCGGCCCGCCTCGACGGCGGCGAGCGCCATCTCGTGGTGGGTCGCCGGTGGGGTGGCGATGCACACCAGGTCGGGAGCGAGCCCGATCAGCTCCCCGACGTCGTCGAGGGCGATCCCGATCCCGAAGCGCTCCGCCGCCTGCTCGGCGCGCTCGAGCCGGGCGCTGCACACCGCCACGACCTCGACGTCCGGGGTGTCGCGCAGCGCGGGCAGCAGGACCTCGGCGGCCCAGCCCGTGCCGACGACGCCGACCTCGACCGTGGTCCGACCCATCGGGCGCCGTCCGCTCAGTCGTGCGCGCCGGAGCGGGAGACCCGCTGGAAGGGCCGCAGCACCTTCAGCGGGCGCATGTAGGAGATGTCGTCGCGGTCCGCCGAGTGCGGGTGGACGTTCTCGACGATCTTCTCCATCACGTTCGGGAGGCTCCACCACTCGCCCGTGGACACCCGGTCGACGATCTTCCACTCGCCGTCGCGGCGCTCCAGGCGGTCGAGGTAGCGGCCACCGCCCACGACCGGGTCCCACGAGTCCTTCCCGACACCCGCCATGATGTTGTACGACTCGACGTGTGCCTCGTCGCCGTCGATCTCGATGGTCATGTTGGTGACGTAGTGCTGGTGACCGCGCAGGTCGGTGTCGTGCGCGGTCTCCATCCAGTCGATCGCCTCGCTCGCCGGGCCCACGAACAGCACGTGGTCGTCACGGCCGTCGGGGTGGAAGCCGGAGTTCGCGAGCTCCGTGTCGTGGCGGTCCATGCCCCGCGACACCCGCAGGATGCACTTCTCGATCTCCATGCGGTCGACCACCTCCTGCAGCTTCGGCAGTAGTGCCGCCAGGCGCTCCTCGTCCGATCCCATGCCTCGTCCTCCACCCGTCGACCACGCTGTGACTTCTGGCGCGGCGAAACATAACTTGCCGACCTATTAGTTTCAAGCGTAGCTTGAGCTGCCGATGAACGAAGGGGTTCTCCATGACGCAGCTCCGGTTCGGGTACACCGGACAGACCGGCCCGCCGTTCGACCGGGGCCTTCGGGCACTGCCCCGGATCGAGGCACAGGGATGGGACTTCGTCCGCTTCCCCGACCAGATGGGCAGCACCCACCCCTACGGCATGATGCCCGCGGACGTCTCCCCTCCCGACGACCCGGAAGCCCTGATCAGCACCTACGGCTCCCAGTGGTACGGGTCCTTCGAGCTGATGTCCGCGGCCGCCGTGTCCACCCGGAACCTCGGCCTGCAGTGCGCGGTCATCGACCCGTTGCGGCGCAGCCCCTCGGTGTTCGCCCAGGAGGCCATGTCGATCACCCACCTGTCCGGGGGCCGGGCGGTCTGGTGCATCGGCAGCGGTGAGCAGAAGCAGTTCGAGCCCTTCGGGGAGACCCGCACGAAGCCGGTCGACCGCATGATCGAGGCGGTCCACGTCATGAACACGCTGTGGGACAACGCGTACCGCCCGGTCTCCCGCGAGTCCGAGTACTGGCCCCTCAAGGACGCGGTGTTCCCCCTGCCGCTGTACGAGGGCCGCAAGCCGGTCATCCGCGCCGTGGGTGGCGGGCCGCGGGTCGAGCAGCTGGCCGGCGAGCTCTGCGACGGCTGGATGACGTTCCTCCCGGGCGGCGCGCGCAACGATCCCGCCGTCATCGCCGAGTCCGTCCGCAACGTCAGGGCGTACGCCTCGGCGGCGCAGCGCGATCCCGACGCCCTCGACTTCAGCGCGATGGCCATGATCCTCGTCGCCCCGACCGACGACGAGGCCCGCGAGCTGACCCGCCATCCCGCCATCGCCTGGCCCGCCCTGTGGGGGTACGGCGCAATGGCCGGGAAGGCGTGGAAGGAGCTCGGCCACGAGCACCCCTTCGGCGAGAACGCCAGCTGGCCGAAGACGATGAAGGTCGGCGAGGCGCTGGACCCCGACTTCGCCCGGTCGCTGCCCGCGCTGGTCCCCGAGGGCATCGTCGACGCGACGATCATCCACGGCAGCCCCGAGACGGTCGTCCGGCGCCTCGAGCCGTTCGTCGCCGCCGGCCTGACCGAGCTGTCCTTCCTGAACATGACGCCCTGGGTCGACCGCACCACGGGCAGCGGGTTCGCCGCACTGATGAGCGAGATCGTGACCGGGCTGGGCGGCAAGCCCCTGCTCCTCGACGCCTGACCGAGTACGACGCAGGAGGCAGGACCATGAACGGTCCCGACGTGATCCGGCAGTTCCTCGACGCCCTACGCGCACACGACTGGCCGAAGTTCGCCGACGCGATCTCGGACGAGCGCTTCGTCCGCGTCGGCCCCTACATCGACACGCTGGAGAGCAAGGACGAGTACGTCGAGTTCCTGCGCGAGATCATGCCGCAGATCCCGGGCTACGAGATGGAGCTCGAGCGGATCAGCGCCATCGGGCCGGACCGCTATCTCGTGGAGATGGCGGAGAACGTCGTCGTCGACGGCGTGCCGACACCCGGCCCCCAGGCCAACATCTTCGAGCTCGACGGCACGGGGAAGATCTGCGGGGTCAGCATCTTCAAGAAGTCCCCCGCCGCGAAGCCGACCCTCCCGGGGATCGACGTGCGGCACCGCGGGGCGGGCGCCGACGCGACCGCTTGACGGCCCGGCGGCCGCGTTGCTATTTACTAATTGGCCATCCGGTTGATTAACTGAGGGAAGCGGGCCCGACGACGGCGTCCGCGCGAACGCACAGGGAGGGCAGGCGTGACTGTCGAGCTGGGCTACCAATTGATCGACGCCGACACGCACTACTACGAGCCGGCCGACTGCTTCACCCGCTACATCGAGCCCTCGATGCGCGACCGCGCCATCACGGTGGACCTCGACGAGGCCGGGTTCGAGACGATCTCGTGGAAGGGCGAGCGGCTCGAGATCATCGAGCCCGGGTTCTTCACCAAGGTCCTGAAGCCCGGTGCGCTCAAGGAGATGATGCAGGCGGTCAAGGCGGGCCTCACGTTCGAGGAGGCCGGGGTGCACGCCGCACTGGCGCCCGAGTGGACGTCGCGGCCGGCGCGGCTGAAGGCGCTCGAGGCCCAGAACCTCGAGGCGACCTTCCTGTACCCGACGCTGGGGGTGCTCTGGGAGCACCACCTGCGGGAGGACCCCGAGGCGCTCTACGCCAACCTGCACGCGTTCAACCGCTGGCTGTACGAGGACTGGGGCTACGGGTCGGACGGGATGGTCTACGGCGCTCCGCTGGTCTCGCTGCGCGATCCCGACCTGGCGGTCCAGGAGCTCGAGTGGGTGCTCGAGCGCGGGGCCAAGGTCGTCTGCATGAAGACCGGGCACGCCTACGGCCGCTCCCCCGCCCACCCGATCTTCGACCCGTTCTGGTCGCGGGTGGCCGAGGCCGGGGTCGTCGTCGGGTTCCACATCGCCGAGTCCGGCTACAACGAGCTGTACTCGCCGGACTTCAGCGAGGACCCCAAGCCGAAGCCCAACGGGAAGTCGGCGCTGCAGTGGTCGAACTTCTTCGGTGACCGGCCGATCATGGACACCCTCGCCGCCTGCATCATGCACAACCTCTTCGGCAGGTACCCGACGCTGCGCGTGCTCAGCGTCGAGAACGGCTCGACGTGGGTGCCCTACCTCCTCAACGTCATGGACAAGATGAAGGGGATGGGGCGCAACGGCCAGTGGCTCGGCGGTCGCGTCCAGGGCCGGCCGAGCGACATCTTCCGCGAGCACATCTACGTCTCGCCCTACCCCGAGGACGACGTCGCGGCGCTGATGAAGGTCATCGGGTCCGACCGGGTCCCGATGGGCTCGGACTTCCCGCACCCCGAGGGCGTCAAGGACCCGATCGAGCTGGCCGAGCGGGTCCAGGACCTCGACCCGGCCGACCAGAAGCGCTTCCTGCACGACAATGCCTACGAGCTGCTGCACCCGAGCCGGTGACGGGCCGCGGCCCCGGCCGGCCCGGCCGGTCGGCCCGGTGAGGAGAGGGACGACGTGGACTTCGCACTGAACGAGGACCAGGAGACGATCCGGGCCGCGGTGCGGGACCTGGCCGGCAAGTTCGACGACCGGTACTGGAGGGAGCACGACCGGGACAAGCAGTTCCCGACCGAGTTCTACGACGCGCTGGCGTCCGGCGGCTGGCTGGGCATCACCATGCCCGCGGAGTACGGCGGGCACGGCTTCGGGATCACCGAGGCGTCGCTCCTGGTCGAGGAGGTGGCCCGGTCGGGCGGCGGGATGAACGCCGCAAGCTCGATCCACCTGTCGATCTTCGGCATGCACCCGGTGATCGTGCACGGCTCCGAGGAGCTCAAGGCCCGCACGCTGCCCCGGATCGTCGACGGCTCGCTGCACGTCTGCTTCGGGGTCACCGAGCCGGGCGCCGGCCTGGACACCTCGCGGATCACCACGTTCGCCAAGCGCGAGGGCGACCACTACCGGGTCAACGGCCGCAAGGTGTGGATCTCCAAGGCCATGGAGTCGGAGAAGATCCTGCTGCTCACGCGGACGCAGCGCTACGACGAGGTCACGCGCAAGACGGACGGCATGACGCTGTTCCTCACCGACCTCGACCGCGCCCACGTCGACATCCGGCCGATCCCGAAGATGGGCCGCAACGCCGTCACCTCGAACGAGCTGTTCATCGACGACCTGATGGTTCCCGTCGAGGACCGGGTCGGCGAGGAGGGCCAGGGCTTCAAGTACATCCTCGACGGGCTCAATCCCGAGCGGATGCTCATCGCGGCCGAGGCGCTGGGCATCGGCCGGGTCGCCCTGGACCGCGCCGTCACCTACGGCAACCAGCGCGAGGTCTTCGGCCGGCCGATCGGCATGAACCAGGGGCTGCAGTTCCCGCTCGCGGACTCGCTGGCCCGCCTCGACGCCGCGGAGCTGATGCTGCGCAAGGCGACCTGGCTCTACGACCAGGGCCTGCCCTGCGGCCGGGAGGCCAACACCGCGAAGTACCTGTGCGCGGACGCGGGCTTCCAGGCCGCGGACCGGGCCCTGCAGACCCACGGCGGGATGGGCTACTCCGAGGAGTACGACGTGGCCCGGTACTTCCGGGAGGTCCGGCTGATGAAGATCGCGCCGGTCAGCCAGGAGATGGTGCTCAACTACCTGGGTTCCCACGTCCTGGGCCTGCCCCGCAGCTACTGAGCCGCTCCGAGCCGAGGAGGAAGTCGTGGAACGGGACCCAGGTGGGTCGCCCGGCGGAACCCGGACGACGCACCGCACGTTCTGCCGCCTGTGCGGCCCGACGTGCGGGCTGATCGCCACGGTCGAGGACGGCCGCCTGCTGCGCGTCCGGCCGGATCGGGACCATCCCGTGACGGCCGGGTTCGCGTGCAACAAGGGTCTCGCCACACCCACGCTGCACCGGGACCCCGATCGACTCACCCACCCGATCCGCCGGACGCCGTCCGGATGGCAGCGGGTCACCTGGGACCAGGCCATCGAGGAGATCGGGGACCGCCTCGGCGGCATCCTGGAGCGGCACGGCCCCGCGGCCCTGGCGACGTACGGCGGCAACCCGATCGCCTTCAACGCCAAGGCCGCGGTGGCGTTGGGCGTGTTCCGCAAGACGGTCGGGTGCGAGCTCACGTTCAGCTCGGGAACCCAGGACTGCAGCAACAAGTTCGCCGTGTCCGAGGTCGTCTACGGCTCGGCCCAGCTGCACACGCTTCCCGACTTCGACAACGCCGACCACCTCGTGGTGATCGGTACGTATCCGTCGGTGTCGAAGATGTCGTTCGTGTCGACGGTCCATCCGGTGCGCAGGCTGATGAGGATTCGCGACCGCGGCGGGAAGGTCACGTTCGTCAACCCGCGACGCGTCGACGACCGCATCGGGGAGACGATCCAGCTGCGGCCCGGCTCCGACGTCTATCTCCTCGCCGGGATGCTGCACCGGGTCATCGAGCGACACGGCATCAGCCCACGGGCGTACGAGCAGTCCGACGGGCTCGAGCACGTCGCCCGGTTCGCAGCGGCGTGGCCTCCCGAGCGGTGCGCGCGGGCGTGCGACGTACCGGCCGAGGTGATCGAACAGCTGGCCGACGAGTTCGCGGCCGCCGACGGCGCGACCATCCATTCGTCGGTCGGCATCAACCAGGGACCGCAGCCCTCGGTCGCCTACTGGCTGCAGCAGATGCTGGTGCTCGTCACCGGCAACCTCGACCGGCGCGGGGGCGCGCTGTTCACGCCGGGTCTGACGTCGGTGTCGCCGGCGGCACCGGACGTCGGCGAGGTGACCTCGTACCGCGAGCACCACGGTGCGCGGTTCCGCACCCCGATGGGGATGTGGCCGGCGGCGCTGCTCCCCCAGTTCATCGCCGACCCGGAGCGTCCGGTGCGGGCGATGTTCGTCACCGCCGGCAACCCGGTGCTCACGGTGCCCGGCGAGGCCGCCATGCGGGACGCGCTGTCCTCGCTCGAGCTCCTCGTCTCCGTCGACCTGTACCGCAACGCCACCGGTGACCTGGCCGACTTCGTGCTCCCGGCCACCGACATGTACGAACGCCCGGACCTCAACTTCTTCGGGCAGAACCTGCAGGCCCAGCCGTGGATGCAGTGGACGGACGCCCTCGTCGAGCCGGCCGGCGAGCAGCGCAACGAGGAGTGGATCTACAGCCGGATCCTGCAGGCGCTCGGCCGGCCCAACTCCCTCGACGTACCGGCCATGACCTCGCTGTCGGTGCTCGACGCGCAGCTCGTGGCGAACGGCTACTCGCTGGCCCGGCTGCGCGAGGACGGAGTGTTGATCAAGCCGCTCGCCGAGCCGGGCACGGTGGTCCCCGGAGGCCTGCCGACACCGAACGGCCGCGTGCGCTGCACCGTTCCCGCACTCGACGAGGCCCTGGAACGCGTGGAGTCGCTCTACGACGCCACGTGCCGTACCGGCGACGACTTCCTCCTCATCAACCGCCGCACGTCACGGTCGCTCAACAGTGCGCTCGCCAACCTCGAGCAGATGGGCGGGGACGAACTCCCCGTCCGGATCGGGCCCGAGGACGCCGCCAGGCTCGGTCTCACCGACGGCGACGAGGTCCGGCTGTCGACGGACGACGGGGAGATCGTGGCCGCCGTCGGGATCGACGACGACCTGCGGGCCGGGGTCGTCGCGATGACCCACGGCGGCGGCTCGGTCGGCGAAGGCCGGCCCGTCGCCCCCGCCCGCCGCAGCGTCAACGTCAACCGGATCATGCCGCCGGGTCACGCCATCGAGCCCTTCAGCGGAATGGCCCACCTCACCGGCGTTCCCGTCACCCTCACCCCGATCCGGCCCGCCGCAGCGGGCCGCGCGGCCGGATCGTGATCGGCTAACCGGCCGTGGAAGGGCGCCGCGGACCGTCCCCGTCGGCCACGCCGGGTCGCCGCGCCGCGCCCCGTACACGGAAGGCACGACCATGACCGGATCGATTCCCACCCGCTCCCTCGGCACCGAGGGCCTGACGGTCGGCGCCCTCGGGTACGGGGCGATGAGCTTCGGGGACTTCTACGGCCAGAGCGGCTACGACAAGGACGAGAGCGCGCGCGCCATACTGGCCCGGGCCGCCGAGCTCGGGGTGACGATGATCGACACCGCGGACGTCTACGGGCCGAGCGAGGAGATCCTCGGCCGGGCGCTCGACGGGCACCGGGACGACTTCGTCGTCGCGACCAAGTTCGGCATCCGGATCACCACCGGGCCGAACGCGTCCCGGAGGATCGACGGCACGCGGGCGTACATGCGCCAGCAGCTCGACCGGTCGCTGCGCCGCCTCGGGACCGACCACGTCGACCTCTACTACGCGCACCGCATCGACCCGGACATCCCCATCGAGGACACCGTCGGCTGGATGGCGGAGCTGGTCGCGGAGGGCAAGGTGCGCCACCTGGGGCTGTCCGAGGCGGCCGCTGACACGCTGCGCCGGGCGAACGGCGTCCACCCGATCGCCGCGGTGCAGACCGAGTGGTCGCTGTGGCAGCGCCGCATCGAGGACGAGGTCCTCCCGACGGCGCGGGAGCTCGGCATCGCCGTCGTCCCCTGGTCCCCGCTCGGACACGGTGCCCTCACCGCGACCATCACCTCGCGCGACGAGATCACCGCGAACGACAGCCGCCGGACGGTGCCGTACTTCTCGGAGGAGCACTTCGACGCCAACCGGGCCACGCTCGAGGTCGTCCGCCGGGTCGCCGCCGAGGTCGGGGCGGAACCCGGTCAGGTCGCCCTGGCGTGGCTGCTGCACCAGGGCGACGACGTCGTCCCGATCCCGGGAACCCGCCGCGAGCGCTACCTCGAGCAGAACGCCGCGGCGGCGTTCGTCTCGCTGAGCCCCGAGCAGCTGGCCGACCTCGGCACGATCCGGATCCAGGGCGCGCCCGACGAAGGGCCGGGGGCCTTCCCGAACTGGTAC
>NZ_BAAAQK010000001.1:206739-241266 GCF_039531635.1 Pseudonocardia ailaonensis
CCGCGACCGTGCGCGCCACGGACGGTCAGATCGCCATGCTGGCCACGACCTCGGACTCGGCGGCCGCGCCCGCGGCCCCCCGGCGGACGATCCGCCCGGACTCGAGGACGGCGTACTGCTGCGCCGCCCCGAGCGCGAACCCGACGTGCTGCTCGACGAGCAGGACGGACAGCCCGCTCCCCGCGGCCAGGTCGCGGATCGTCGCCTCGATCTCGGCGACGACCGACGGCTGGATGCCCTCGGTCGGCTCGTCGAGCACGAGCACCCGCGGGCGGGTGAGGAGCGCCCGGGCGATGGCGAGCTGCTGGCGCTGCCCGCCCGAGAGCAGGCCCGCGCGGCGGGAGAAGAGCTCGCGCAACGCCGGGAACAGGTCGAGCACCTCCGCCGTCGCGGCCCGGCCGTCCCGGCGGCCGTCGGCGACGACCTGCAGGTTCTCCCAGGTCGTGAGCTGGCCGAAGGACTGCTGGCCCTGCGGGACGTAGGCCAGCCCGCGGGCGACCCGCTCGCTGGGCGCCAGCCGGCCGACGTCGGCGCCCTCGAGCAGCACCGTCCCGCTCCGCACCGGCAGCAGCCCGACGGCCGCGCGCAGCAGCGTGGTCTTCCCGGCGCCGTTGTGCCCCAGGACGGCGGTGACCCCGTCCGGCGGCACCACCAGCGACACCCCGTGTACGACCTCGGTCCGCCCGTAGCCGGCGCGGACGTCGACCAGCTCAAGCATCGGTGACCTCCAGGATCTCGCGCGTGTCGGTGCCGGCAGCGGCGCTGCCGAGGTAGATCGCCTGCACCTGCGGGTCCGCCTGGACCTGGGCGACGCTGCCCTCGGCGAGGACGCGGCCCGCGGCCAGGACCGTGACCGAGGTGGCGAACCGGCGCATGAACTCCATGTCGTGCTCGACGACCACGACGGTGCGGTCCGCGCCGATGCGGCGCAGCAGCTGTCCGGTCTCCTCCCGCTCGTCGTGGCTCATCCCCGCGACCGGCTCGTCGAGCAGCAGCACGTCGGCGTTCTGCACCAGCAGCATGCCGATCTCCAGCCACTGCTTCTGGCCGTGCGCGAGGACCCCGGCGGGGCTGTCCCGCAGGGCGGTCAGGCCGATGGTCTCCAGTGCCTCCTCGATCTCGGGGGCGACGCCGCGCCGGCGGCGCAGCAGCGTCAGCGCCGACCGGCCTGCGCCCACGGCGATGTCGAGGTTCTGCAGGACCGACAGCTCCTCGAACACGCTCGCGGTCTGGAACGTGCGTCCGACGCCGAGGCGGGCGATCTGGTGGGTCTTGCGCCCCAGCAGCTCGACGCCCGACTTGCGGACCGAGCCGGTGGCCGGGACCAGCCCGGTGACGGCGTCGATCAGCGTGGTCTTCCCCGCCCCGTTCGGGCCGATCAGGAAGCGCAGGTCGCCCTGCAGCAGGGTGAGGTCGACGTCGGTGGTGGCCCGGAAGCCGTCGAACTCGACGGTGAGCCCCCGGATCTCGAGATAGTCGCCGGACATCCCGGCGGTGCCGCCGAGGCGGGGTTCGGTCGGTGCGCTCATGCGACGAGCTCCGCTTCCTTCTCGACGACGGCCGGCGGCGGTACGCGGCGGCGTCTCCACCGCCGCAGCAGCGGACCGATCCCGGCGAGCCCGGCCGGCAGGAACCCGATCACCAGGATGAACAGCGCGCCCTGCAGGTAGGTCCAGCCGGCCGGGAACTGCTCGGAGAGCAGCGACTGCGTCCACGCGACCCCGACGGCCCCGAGGACGGGCCCCAGCAGGGTCGTGCGGCCGCCGATCGCCACCCCGGCCAGGAACGCGATCGAGGGGACGACGCCCACGTCGTTGGGCGAGATGATGCCCACGACCGGCACGAACAGCGCCCCGCCGATCCCGGCGAAGAAGGCGGCCGAGACGTAGGCGACGACCTTGATCGTCGCCGGGTCGTAGCCGAGGAAGCGGACCCGCTCCTCCTGGTCGCGCACCGCGACCAGGAGCTCGCCGTACCGGCTGACCATGAGCTGGCGGGTGGCGAGCACGGTGAGCAGCAGCGCCGCCGCGGTCAGGAAGAAGAGCAGGAGCCGGTTGGCCGGGTCGTTCAGGCTCAGCGCGAAGAAGCTGCGGAACCGGTTGAGCCCGTTGGAGCCCCCGAGGGTCTGCTGCCCGATGAGCAGGATCGCGAACGCGGCCGCCAGCGCCTGGCTGAGGATCGCGAAGTACGCGCCCTTGACGCGGCGGCGGAACACACCGAGGCCGAGCACCAGGGCGAGCAGCCCCGGCACCACCAGGATCGCCAGCACGGTGACGACGGGCGAGGCGAACGGCGCCCAGAGCGCGGGGAGCACGCGCACACCGGCGAACTGCATGAAGTCCGGCACCGCGTCACCGCGCAGCTCGGCATCGGCGAGCTTGAGGTGCATGGCCATCATGTAGGCGCCGAGGCCGAAGAACACGCCCTGGCCCAGCGTCAGCATGCCGCCGCGGCCCCAGGCGAGCCCGATCCCGACCGCGACCATGCCGTAGCAGAGGAACTTGGCGAGCAGCCCCAGCCGGAAGTCCGACAGCACCGCCGGCGCCACGGCGAACAGCAGCACCGCGGCGACGGCGAGCCCGATCCAGAACGACCACCGGCGCCGGCCCGTCGCGGCGCTCACGTCAGGCTCCGGGTGCGCACCGTGAACAGGCCCTGCGGGCGGACCTGCAGGAAGACCACGATCAGGCCGAACACGACGACCTTCGCGACCGAGGCCGTCGTCGAGAACTCGAGGAACGAGTTGAGCAGCCCGAGCGCGGCGGCGGCGATCACCGCCCCCCTGATCTGGCCGAGCCCGCCCACCACGACGACGAGGAACGCGTCGATCACGTAGGACTGGCCGATCGTCGAGCTCGTCGAGCCGATCAGGGTCAGCGCCACCCCCGCCACGCCGGCGAGGGCGGAGCCCAGGAAGAAGGTGACCCGGTCCGTGCGGCGCGTGCGGATGCCGACGGTCTCGGCGAGATCGCGGTTCTGCACGGTGGCCCGGATCCGCCGGCCCAGCGGGGTCAGCCGCAGCACCAGCGACAGCGCGACCACACAGGCGACCGCCAGTGCGAGGATGAACAGCCTCGCCCGCGGCACGACCGCACCGAGGATGTCGACCCCGCCCGAGAGCCAGCCCGGCGGGACGACGTTGACCGCGGGCGCCCCGAACACGTCCCGGGCGAGCTGCTGCAGGACCAGTCCCACCCCGAAGGTGACGAGCAGGGTGTCGAGCGGTCGGTGGTACATGCGGCGGATCAGGGTGACCTCGAGCAGCAGACCCATCAGTCCACCGACGACGAACCCCGCCACCAGCGACAACAGCAGCGAGACACCGGCGGCGGTCGCCACCTGCTGGACCACGAACGCCGTGTACGACCCGGCCATCAGGAACTCGCCGTGGGCCATGTTGATCACGCCCATCTGTCCGAACGTCAGCGACAGACCGAGTGCGGTGAGCAGCAGGATCGACCCGATGCTCAGCCCGGTGAAGATCTGACCGACCATCGCTCCCATGGCTGCCTCCTTTCTGTGAGGTGTGGGAGGACCCGGGATCAGCCGGAGATGCCGGCGGCCCAGGGGTAGGTCCTGAGGAACGGGTCCGGCTCCACCGGGGCCGGGGACTGCCACAGCTGGTCGATCAGGCCGTCGGGCCGGATCTCCCCGATCCGGGCGGTCTTGCTGATGTGGTGGGTCTCGCCGTCGACGACCACCGGGCCGTCCGGCGCGTCGAACGAGGTGCCGTCCGCCACCTTCTGGATCGCGGCCGTGTCGAACGACCCCGCCTTCTCCACCATCGCCTTCCACAGCATCACGCCGGTGTAGGCGGACTCCATCGGGTCGGAGGTCACCCGGTCGTTGCCGTAGGCGCTCCTGAACGCGGCCACGAAGTCCCTGTTCGCCGGGCTGTCGAGGGTCTGGTAGTAGTTCCAGGAGGTCAGCTGCCCGGTGAGGTTCTGCGCGCCGATGCTCTTGACCTCCTCCTCCCCCACGCACATCGACATGACCGGCATGTCGGCGGCCTTGAGGCCGGCGCTGTTGTACTCCCGGAAGAAGGCGCTCAGCGAGTCCCCGACGACGACGTTGAACACGGCGTCGGCATTCGCTGCGCGCATCTTGTTGACGATGGTGGAGAAGTCGGTGCCACCCAGCGGGACGTAGTCCTCGCCCTTGATCGCGATGCCGTTGGCCTGGGCGAACGCCTTGACGATGGCGTTGGACGTCCGCGGGAAGACGTAGTCGCTGCCGACCAGGTACAGCGACTTCACGCCCTTCTGCTTGAGGTACTCCAGCGACGGGATGATCTGCTCGTTCGGCGGGGCACCGGTGTAGAAGATGTTCTTCGACGCCTCGAGTCCCTCGTAGAGGGTGCCGTAGAAGAGCAGGGAGTTGTTGTCCTCGAAGACCGGCAGCATGGCCTTGCGGCTCGCGGAGGTATAGCCGCCGAACACCGCGGCGACGCAGTCGCTGGTGACCAGCTTCTGGGCCTTCTCGGCGAAGACGGTCGGCTCGGACGCCCCGTCCTCCGCGATGAGCTGCAGCTGCTTGCCCAGCACGCCACCGGACTCGTTGACCTTCTTGACGGCCAGGGTGATGGCGTCCCGGATCGGGACCTCGTTGATGGCGGTCGAGCCGGAGAGCGAGTTGACCGCCCCGACCTTGACGGTGCTCCCGCTGGTGTCCACACAGGACGGAGCGGCCTGCGCGGAGGCGTCCCCGGCGCGCGCACCACATCCACTGAGCAGCAGTGCCGCGGCGGCGATCGCCGCGGGCACCGCGAGGAGACGAGCTCGGCTGTTCACGGTAGGTCCTCTCGGGGGGTGGGGGTTCGGTCCGCCGCGCGCGCCCACTCCAGGTGCGGCGCGCGCGGCGGTGACGTGCTGGACGTGCCGTTCGGACGTGCTCCGGGCCGCGAGCGGGCCCGGTCGAGCAGGTGAGCGGGTCAGCACGGTCTTCCCCGCGGTGGCCCCGCCCTCAGCCGGCCCACACGGCCGGACGCCGGTGGGACCAGGGTGCGGCCCTCTCGAGCTGCCCGGCCAGGGCGAGCACGAGGTCCTCCCGGCCGGCGGCGGCCACGAGCTGGATCCCGATCGGCATGCCGGTGGCCTCGTCCTGGTACAGCGGCAGCGACGCGGCCGGCAGCCCGGCAGTGCTGACCCACGGCGTGAACGGCGAGTACGCGAACAGCCGCGCCGTCCGGTCGTGCCCGCCCGACCCGTCGATCCCGGTCGTGGTCGTGCCCAGGGGCGCGGCGACGTCGGGCAGCGTCGGGGTGAGCACGAGGTCGAGCTCCGCCATCGACGCGGCGACCGAGCGGGTCACCCGGGCGCCGGTGTCCCACGCCCGGGCCGGGTCCGGTCCCGACCACGGCGCCGCGCTGTCCCGGACGAACTCCTCCCAGCTCACCCCCAGATCCACCCGCGCCTCGACCACCTCGTGGCCGAGCTCGGCGCACAGGGTCGCGGCGCGCCGCACGGCGGCCGCGACGGCGGCCGTCGGGCGGTTCCCGCCCCAGGGCTCGGTCAGCACCCCGACCCGCAGGTGGGTCGGCTCGCTCACCGCGGCCGCCAGGTGGCTGCCGGTGCCCGCGGGCCGGGCGACCGCGTCGAGCAGCGCGGCCGTGTCCCGCACCGTCCGGCTCAGGCCGGGCTGGGCGGCCCGTCCGCGGCTGGGCGTGAGCCCGACCAGGCCGCTGCACGCGGCCGGGATCCGGATCGAGCCCGCCGCGTCCGTGGCGTGGGCCAGCGGGACGATGCCCGCGGCGACCGCGGCGGCCGACCCGCCGCCGGAGCCGCCCGGCGTGCGGTCGAGGTCCCACGGGTTGCGGGTGATCCCGGCCGCAGCGGACCCGGTCCCGGTGTCCCGGGCCCACTCGGGAGTGGCGGTCCGGCCCACCGGCACCAGGCCGGCGTCGAGGAAGCGCTGCGCGAGCACCTCGGTGGCCCCGGCCCGGCAGCCCGCGGCGCGGCGGGAACCGGACCCCGACAGCCGTCCGGCGCAGCTCAGGGCCAGGTCCTCGACCAGGAACGGGACCCCGGCCAGGGGGCCGGCGGCGGGTGCCACCGGCTCCCAGGTCTCGATCACCGCGCAGGTCCGGTCGTCGACCGCCGCGACGGCCTCGAGCGCGGTGGCGCCGAGCTCGGCCGGGCTCACCTCGCCGCGGGCGACCAGCTCGGCCAGCCCGACGGCGTCGTGCTCGGCGTACTCGGACAGCTTCACCAGGTCGACGTCGGTGTCGGGAAGCCGCCGACCGCCTGCTCGTAGTGGTGCGCCAGGCGCAGCACCGTCGCGTCGTCGAAGTGCCTGCCGACGATCATCAGCCCGGTGGGCAGCCCGTCGGCCTGCGCCGCGGGGACGGTGATGGCGGGGTTGCCGGAGATGTCGAACGGGGCGGTGTTGCCCAGGTGCTCCAGCGCCCGGTCGAAGACCTCCTGGCGGCCGGCGCCCTCGGTGGGCAGCGGGGTCGCCCGCAGCGGCACCGTCGGCATCACCAGCACGTCGAACCGGCTCAGCGCCTCGGTGTAGGCGGCGCGCAGGCGCAGCGCGAGGTTGCGGCCCATCGCGTAGTGGGCGCCGAAGCGGGTGCCGGTGGTGTGTCCGGTCGCCAGCAGCACGGCCTGGACGGTGGTGGAGAACTCGTGCGGCAGCTCGCGCCAGCGGCGGCCGTAGTACTCGATCAGCTCGGGGTCGTACTCGCCCTGCCAGTTCACGCCGTAGGCGTTGCCGTCGATCATCTGGGCGGACGCGCCCTCGCCGGCGAGCACGTTCCACAGGTGGATGCCGTCGCGGTGCAGCGGGACCGACACCTCCTCGGCGACGACGCCGAGGCCGCGCAGCTGCTCGATCGCGCCGCGCACGGCCTCGTCGACGGCGGGGTCGGAGACACCGGGGATGCCGAAGCCCTCGGCCAGGACACCGACCCGCAGGCCGGCGACCGGGCCCTCGAGCCCGGCGACGTAGTCCGGCACGTCCACGACGTCGGGCTGGCGCGGGTCGAGGCCGTCCCGGCCGGCGATCACGCCGAGCATCAGGGCGGCGTCGGCGACCGTGCGGGTCATCGGGCCGACGTGGTCGAGGGTCTGCTCGATCGGGAAGGCGCCGGTGTAGGGGACGAGGCCGTGTGTCGGCTTGTGGCCGACGATGCCGCTGTAGGCGGCCGGCATCCGGATGGATCCGCCCTGGTCACCACCGGTGGCCATGTCCGCGGCGCCGGTCGCGACGAGCGCCGCGGAGCCGCTGGAGGACCCCCCGGCGGAGCGGGTCGGGTCCCACGGGTTGCGCACCGCGCCCGTGCGCGAGGTGTGGCTGCCGCCGGAGAAGCAGAGGTCCTCGCAGACGGCCTTGCCGGTGATCGTGGCGCCCGCGGCCAGCAGCCGGGTGACGATCGTGGCGTCGCGGACCGGCACCCAGCCCTCGAGGGTCTGCGAGCCGTTCATCATCGGCACGCCCGCGACCTGCGTGTTGTCCTTGATGGCGACGGTGCGCCCGGCGAGCGGGCCCGCACCGGAACCGGTCACCTCGCACTGCACGTACCAGGCACCGAGCGGGTTCTCCTGCGCCGAGGGCGTCCAGGACTTGCGCTCGACCGGCTCGGGGGCGGTCTGGGCGTAGAGCTCCTCGATGCGGTCGAAGGAACCGAGCATCGCGTCGACGATGGGGGCGTACTCGGCGACATCGGCGGAGGAGAGGCCGAACCGGCGGGCCTCCGCGATCGCGGCCAGGGTCTTCTCGTCCGGGCGGGGTGTGGGCATGGCGGAACCTCCGTGACGGAGAGGGCGGGGATGGACGCTCGCTGCGGTGCACCGTGCGCTTACTTCCGCTAGGAATAGTTCCTGAGGGAAGGATATTGTGTCAAGGGCTCCGCGCAGGACCGTGCGAAACGGCAAGGAGGAACGTCCGGCAGCAGCCACGACGCGCCCTCGCGCCCCGACGGCAACGGGCGCGTCCGATGCGGCCCGGGCCGCACCCCAGCACCCGAGGGCGCCGGCGGACCGTCAGAGGGAGGCGAGGATGTCGTACTCGAGATCGGTCGGCGTGGCCATGTAGATGCGCTGGCGGACGTGTCCGCCCCGCACCTCGACGCTGCCGCGCGGCCCGTCGTAGCGCAGGCTCTCCGCCGCGGCACAGACCGCCGCCATGTCCGTCGTGCCCGCGGCCGTCAGGATGGTCGCGAGCATCTCGATGCCCTCGAAACAGGACTCGCCGGCGCTGTTGAGCACCGGGGCCTCGATGCCGTAGGCGCGGGCGAACTCCCCGCTGAACTGGAGGTTCTCCGGCGTGGGGAGGGCCTCGAAGTAGCCGGCGGCGGTGAAGATGCCGCGCACCGCGTCCGGCCCGGAGGCCATCAGCATGTTCTCGTCCATCAGCGGGGTGAGCCGGCGCCACCGGGCGTCGAGCCCCGCCTCCGCGAACTGCCGGTTGAACCGGACGGCGTCCGCGCCGACGAGGAACATCAGCACGCCGTCGGTGTTCGCGGCCTCGATCCGGCGCAGGGCCGGCCCGAAGTCCGTGGTGCCCAGCGGCAGGAACACCGAGTCGACGAGCTCGGCGCCGACGGCGCGCGCCCCGCGCCCGCCGGCGGCGGCCGAGCGACGGGGCCAGATGTAGTCGTTGCCGACCACCGTCCAGCGACGCACGCCCATCTCCGACGCCATCCAGCTCAGCGCGGGCACGACCTGGGCCCCGGGCGTCTCCCCCGTGTAGAAGACGCCGGGCCGCGGCGCGGCACCCTCGTAGAGCGCCGTGTAGACGTACGGGACCCGGCCCGCGATCCGGGGCGCGAGCGCCTCGCGCACCGCGGAGATGTGCCAGCCGACCACCGCGTCGATCTCCCCGGCGCGCAGCAGCAGGTCGATCTCGTCCGCGACGGCCGACGGCGGGCGGGCACCGTCCACCACGACCAGCACCACCTCGCGGGCCAGCACCCCGCCCCGGTCGTTCACGCGCCGGGCGGCCAGGCGCCCGCAGAGCTCGCACGAGGGACCGAACATCCCCTCGCTGCCCTGGAGCGGCACGACGAGCGCGATGCGGTACTCCTGATGCCGCGCGCCACCCATGTCCGGTCCATCCGCTCGACGTCGTCGTCGCACAGTAGACGGAATCCTACGGCCCGATGTGACGTCGGCGTAACACTTGCCAGCGAAATACTTTCCTGGGGTACGATCCGGTCATGGCAGTGCATCTCGATCAGGCCGAGCTGAGTCTTCCCCTGCTCCTGGGCCGCGTGCATGCCGAGGTCCTCCGCCGCTACACCGGCGCGGCGCGCTCCGTCGGCTGTTCGATCGAGGAGTGGTGGGTGCTGTCCTGCCTGGCCACCCGCGACGGCCGCCCGATGAACGAGATCGCCGAGTACGCGGGAATGCCCAACCCGAGCCTGACGAAGGTCGTGGACCGGATGGTGGGCGCCAACCAGGTCTTCCGTCGGATCGACCCCGAGGACCGGCGACGCACCCTGCTGTACCTCACGGTCCGCGGTCAGGAGCGACACGCGGAGGTCGCCGCCGCGGTGTCCCAGGCCGAGAACGAGCTCTTCCGGGCCGCGGGGAGGACTCCCCTCGGCACGCTCTCCACGGTGCTGTCCGAGATCGCGCCCGCGCTCCGCCGCTGAGCGACCGTCCGCAGCCGGCGGTCGCCCGACCGCGACGGGCCCGCCGGCGCGAGCGGCAGGCCCTCAGCCGACGCGACCGCTCCAGTTCCGGGCGGCGCGCAGCACCTCGTCGAACGGCATCCGGCTGTCGAAGGACGGCTCGCGCGGCAGGCCCAGGACCTGCTCGCCGATGCCGTTGCGCTGGACCTCGTTCGTCCCGCCCGCGATCGCCTTGCGCCGGCTGTTGAGGTACTCCAGCGCGGGAGCACCCCGCTCGGTGTCCCCGGCGGGCCAGAGCACCGCGTCCCGGCCGACGATCCGCATGACGGCCTTCGCGCGCTCCGGGGTGAACGTGCCCGCCGCGAGGGCGGCGTAGGCCGCCACCCCGGCGTCCAGGCCACCGGAGCCCGCCATGTACTCGGCGATCCACTGCTCCAGGTGCGCCACGGCGTAGTCGTGGGTGAGCACGGTGGCCAGCTCCTGGCGCACGACGGGATCCTGCGCGCGCCCGCTCGCCCGGACGAGGGCCACCAGGTCGGTGTGCTCACCGGCCAGGCTGGGGACGGTCGCCCCCTCCTCGGCGAACCCGCGCTCCAGCACGAGCACCGTCCGGGCCACGGTCCAGCCGTCGTCGACCTCGCCGATCCGCTCGCCGTCGTCGATCACGACGCCGTCGAAGAACTCCTGGCAGAACTCCGCCTCGCCGCCGATCTGGTGGATCGGTTCGATCCGCACCCCGGGGGCGTCGAGCGGGACGGCGAACCACGTGAGGCCGCGATGCTTCGCGACCTTCCAGTTCGTGCGGGTCAGGCACATGCCGAAGTCGCAGTACTGGGCGCCGCTGCTCCAGACCTTGCCGCCGTCGAGCACCCATCCGTCGTCCCGGCGCGTCGCCCGGGTGCGGACGCCGGCCAGGTCGGACCCGGCCTCGGTCTCGGAGAAGAACTGGGCCCAGAGCTCCTCCCCCCGAAGGATCCGGGGCACGTGCCTGCGGAGCATGTCCGGCGCGGAGTGCGCCAGCATCGTCCGCAGGCACAGGGCGGTGGTCATGCTGGCGACGCCGAAGTCCGGGAGCCGGTACGAGCTCGTCTCCTCGTCGAAGACGCGCTGGTGGGCGGCGGTGAGGCCGCGCCCGCCGTACTCGGTCGGGACGGTCAGGCCGGCGTAGCCCGCCGCGTGCAGCCGGGCCTGGAGCCCGCGCTCGGCGGTCAGGTCCGCCGGCGTCAGCGCGCGGAAGCGGCGCACGCCGCGGGCGACCGGGTCGTCCGGCTCGAGGGTGTCCTGCAGCCAGCGCCGGAGCGCGGTACGGAACTCCTGGACGGACACGGCGGGTTCGGAGGACGGCGTGGAACCGGTGGGATCAGAGGACACGGGAGACTCCTTCACAGGCCGGCGAGGACGCAGATGCGCTCGCGGTGCGAGACCGCGTCTCCGAACAACGCCGCATCCGTGGTGACCCGCCGGAGGTAGAGGTGCTGGTCGTGCTCCCAGGTGAAGCCGATGCCGCCGAAGACCTGGAAGCAGTTGTGCACGAGGTCGACCCCGCTGTCGGAGACGAAGGACTTCGCCATGCTGGTCAGCCGGGCCCCGTCCGACGCCCCCGAGCCGACCGCCCGGGCCGCCGCGAACAGCAGGGCGTTGCTCATCTCCAGCAGCAGGCTGGTGTCGGCGAGGAGGTGCTTGACGGCCTGGAACGAGCCGATCGGCCGGCCGAAGGCGATGCGCTGCCCGGAGTACTCCAGCGCGGCCGCGAAGTCCCGTTCCATCGCACCGACCATGTCGGCGACCGTGAGGACGCAGGCGATGTCCCACATCCGGTCCACCAGGCCCCCGGCCCCGCCGGCCGCGCCGACGAGCGCCTCCGGGCCCACCGCGACGTCCGCGAAGGTCACCTCGGCGAAGCGGCGGGTGATGTCGAGGCCCTCGAGCTCCTGCACGGAGACGCCGGGGGCGTCGCGGGGCACGAGGAACTGCGTGGGGCCGGCCTCGCTCGTCCCCGTGACCAGCAGCAGGTCGCTGTCGCCCGCCCCCTCCACCGCCGTCTTGGCGCCGTGCAGGGTGTACCCGCCCTCGCCCGCCCGGCGGGCGCTCACCCCGGCGGTCGGCGCCGGGTCGCCACCGGCGTCCACGACCGCCCAGGCCGCCGCGGACCGGCCGGCGAGGAGATCGGCGAGCACGCCGCGGTGCTGTTCGGGGGAACCGTCGGCCGCCAGGGCCAGCGCCGCCAGGGCGGTCCCGAGGAACGGCCCGGGCTGCAGCTGCGCGCCGAGCGCGCGGGCCAGCAGCGCGCAGTCCACCACCGGCTCGCCGGACAGGCTGCCGCCGCCGAGGTCCTCCCCGACCAGCAGCCCGTACCAGCCGAGCTCCGCCGCCTGCCGGCGGTAGTCCGCATCCGGCCGTGCCTGCGGGTCCCGCACGCGGCTGCGCGGGTACCGCGCCGCGAGGAACTCCGTGGAGGCCTTGAGCAGCATCTCCTGCTCGTCCGTCAACCGCAGGTCCATCAGCAGCCGCCGCTCTCGAGACGTCGCGAAACGCGAATAGTAAATGGTCAGTTCGTCAATTAGTGCGCCGACACGGATACCCGTGACGGCCCGGCACGGTCAGCTCAGTTCAGGGAGCCGCGGGCGTCGGGGTGGAACAGGGCCCCCTCGACCAGGAGCCGGCAGCCCGTGGCCATCTGGTCGATCCGGCCCGCGCTGACGTCCGGGCCCATGGCGGTGATGCCGAGCAGCACCGCGCCGATGGCTCCCCGGGCGTCGGCCGAGCGGCCCTTCTCCACGACCCCCGTCTCGACCCCGAAGTCGACGAGCTTGCGCACGAGCACCGCGAGCCGGTTGTCCTCGACGATCTCCGCCAGCTCCGGCGTGCGCCGCGCGTCCTCCCGGATCGAGAAGATGAACCGGGTGGAGTCCGGGTCCGAGGCGAGGGCCTGCAGCGCCGAGCCGAGCAGCGCGTGCAGCTTGTCGATGAACCCCTCGGCGGCCTCCATGGCACTCTCCAGCCGGGCGTACTCGATGTCCGTGGTGGCGTGCCACACCGCGAGCGCCAGGTTCGGCTTGCGCCCGAAGTAGTGGTGCAGCGCCGCCGGCGTGACCCCGACCTCGAGCGAGATCATCCTGGTCGTGGTGCCCGCGTAGCCGTGGGTGGCGAACAGGGACCGCGCAACGCGGCTGATCTCGCGCCGCGTGTCCTCACCGTTCACGTCCGGCGGCCTGCCGGGTCCCCGCCGAACCGGCTGCGACGTGGAAACACTCTCCGTCATCTGACCCCTCACGACCGCTTTGTTCGCACAGTACACCTTTTCGGTGGACCAATTACTATCGTGGTGGTGGGGGCAGTCTAGCGGTCAGCCGGGCTGGGCGACCGGCTGGTCCTTCACCGCCGGAACCGTCGGGGGCGCGGTCTTCCAGTCCGGCACACCGTGTTCGGGCCGGCCCGCCGCGTAGTCGTCGCCGTTGACCACGGTCCAGTGCGAGTGGTTGAGCTGGTGCAGCGTGAAACACGCCTGGAGTGCGTTGTAGAAGCCCATGTTGTCCACGGACTGGTTCACCGACTCCTTGACCAGCAGCGACGTCATCGTCGGCCGCGAGGCGATGCGCCGGGCGAAGGCCAGGGTGCGCTCGTCCAGCTCGTCGTCGGGGAAGACCTTGCTGACCATCCCCAGCCGGTGCGCCTCGTCCGCGTCGATGGAGTCGCCGGTGAGCAGGAGCTCCTTGGCCTTGCGCGGGCCGAACTCCCACGGGTGGCCGAAGTACTCCACACCGCACATCCCGAGCCGGTGCCCCACGACGTCGGCGAACACGGTGTCCTCGGCCGCGACGATGAGGTCGCACGCCCAGGCGAGCATCAGGCCGGCCGCGAACACCGGGCCGTGCACCTGCGCGATGGTGATCTTGCGCAGGTTCCGCCACCGCAGCGTGTTCTCGAAGAAGTAGTGCCACTCCTGCAGCATCCGGCGCTCGGAGCCGTCCCGGGTGCCGCCGTTGATCCCCATGCTCTCGTGCTGGCCGGGGCCGGGGCTCCACTCCTCCATGGCCTCCCGCGAGCCCATGTCGTGGCCCGAGGAGAACATCGGGCCGGTGCCGCCCAGGATCACCACGCGCACCGTGTCGTCCGCCTCCGCGGCGAGCATCGCCTCGTGCAGCTCGACGAGCATGCCCCGGTTCTGGGCGTTGCGCGTCTTCGGCCGGTCGAGCTTGATCCGGACGATCCGCCCCTCGTCGAGCGTCTCGACCTGCAGGAATTTGTACGTCATGTCAGCTCCTCGGCTCCGCGGTGTCATAGGTCGACGGTCCGACGCCGATCGCCCGCAGCTCGTGCTTCTGGACCCTTCCCGTCACGCTCTTGGGGAGCGCGGGGACGACCTCGATGTAGCGGGGCCGGGCGAACCGCGGCAGCGCCTCCACGCAGTGGTCGGCCAGCGCCGCCACGTCGATGGTCCCCCCCGCCTGCGCGACCACCGCGATCATGACCTCGTCCTCGCCCAGCGAGCTGGGCACGGCGAAGGCGGCGCACTCCGCGACCTGCGCGTGCGCGAGCACCGACTTCTCCACCTCGAACGACGAGATGTTCTCGCCCCGGCGCCGGATGGCGTCCTTCTTGCGGTCGATGAAGTAGAGGGTGCCGCTCTCGTCCAGCTTGCCGAGGTCCCCGGTGTGGAACCACAGGTTCCGCATCTGGGCCAGGGTCGCCTCGGGCCGGCCGACGTAGCCCTCGAACATCACGTGGTTCTGCTTGGGGCGCATGACGATCTCACCCGGCTCGCCGACCGGGACGTCCTCGTCCTCGTCGTCGACGATCCGCAGCTCGTAGAGGTCGAGGACCCGCCCGCAGGACCCGGGGATGTTGTCCTCCCCCGCGATCATCTGCGTGAGCATGACGACCTCGCTCTGCCCGTACCCGGTGAGGATCTCGCAGCCGTAGCGCTCCTCGATGGGCCGCCACAGGTCCACCGGGATGGGCGCGGTGAGCATCAGCCGGATCGGGATCGTCCGGTCCTCCGGTGAGGGCGGCAGACCCCACAGCATCAGCACCATGGCGCCGACGCCGAAGAAGACGGTCGCCCCGAGCTCGCGGATGCGGTCCCAGCAGGTGCTGACGCTGAACCGGGTGTCGAGCACGCCGGTCCGGCCGCCCACCAGGACGGTGATCACCGACGTGTACGCGCCGCTGATGTGGAACAGCGGGACCGCGGAGTACTGGATGTCGTCAGCGGTGATCCCGTAGTTGCGGTTGAACAGGCCCGCGGCGGTGATCAGGTTGTGCTGGGTGAGCAGCACGCCCTTCGACACGCCCGTGGTGCCCGAGGTGTAGAAGAGGCAGGCCGGCTGGTTCCACGGCGTGGGCGCGGTGGTGAGCAGCGCGGCGAGCTCCTCCGCGGTGCCCTCGCGCCGCAGCTCCGCGGCCGACAGCAGCCGGACGTGCCCGATCTTCCGGTCGGTCTCCACGTCCCCGTCGGCCACCAGCACGGTGCGCAGCGCGGGCAGCTCGCCGACCAGCGGCTCGATCCGGTCGAGCAGCTCGCGGTCCGCGAGGACCACCGTCGCCCCGGCGTCGCGCAGCTGGTGGAGCAGGTAGTCGCCCTTGTACTGGACGTTGACCGGCATGTAGACGCCACCCACACGGCTGGCGGCGAACAGCAGCGACAGCGCGTCGAACGACGTCCGGCCGAAGCTGGCGACCACCTCGCCCCGACCGAGCCCGAGGCGCCGCAGCGCGAGCGCCGCGCGCTCGACCCGGTCCTTCAGGTCCCGGTAGGTCCAGCTGCCCTCGTCGATCCACATGAAGGTCTTGTCCGGCTGCTCGGCCGCACGGGCGTCGATGACGTCGCCGAACAACGTCCGTCCACCGGACGAGTTTCCTTCTCCCACAGCAGTACTCACACCCTCACCGTGTCCTCGTCGACTCCGCGACAGTAATCGTCAGGCACCGTGGTTCTCCAGCACCGGATCGTCGTCCAGGACGATCGTCTTCGTCTCCAGGTAGGGCAGCAGGCCCTCGACGCCGCCCTCCCTGCCGATCCCGGACTGCTTGAACCCGCCGAACGCGATGCCGTAGTCCACGCGCATCCCGTTGTGCCCCACCGTGCCTGCCCGCAGCTCGCGGGCCACGCGGTAGGCCCGGTCCGCGTCGGTGGTGAACACCGCGGCGTTGAGCCCGAAGTCGCTGTCGTTCGCGATCCGGACCGCGTCCGCCTCGTCGGCGGCCGGGACGACCGTGAGGACCGGCCCGAAGATCTCCTCCCGGGCCACCGTCATCGCGTTGTCGGCGCGGGCGAACACCGTCGGCTCGACGAAGAAGCCCGTGTCCAGGTCGGCCGGTCGGCCACCCCCGGTCGCGACGACGGCACCCTCGGCGCGGCCCGCGGCGATGTAGCGCTCCACCCGGTCGCGCTGCACCCGGGTCGCCAGCGGGCCCATCCGGCTCGCCGGGTCGAACTGGCTCCCGACCCGCATCCCGCCGTACTCCGCCGCCAGCGCCTCGACGAACTCGTCGTGCCGGCCCGCCGGGACGACGATCCGGGTGAGCGCGGCACAGGCCTGGCCGCTCAGGAAGCACTGGGCCTTGGCCAGTGCCTTCGCCGCGGTGCCCAGGTCGTAGTCGTCGAGGATCACGGCCGCCGACTTGCCGCCCAGCTCGAGGGTCACCCGCGCGATGCGGTCCGCGCAGAGCGCCGCGATCCGGCGGCCGGCCGCGGTCGAGCCGGTGAAGCTCACCTTGTCGACCCGCGGATCGCGGACCAGCGACTCGGAGACCTCGCGATCGGCCGTCACCACGTTGACCACGCCCGGGGGCAGGCCCGCGGCCTCCGCGGCCTCCGCGAACACGTAGGCCTCGCCCGGGGCCTCCACCGAGGCCTTGAGCACGACCGTGCACCCGGCGATCAGGGCCGGGGCCAGCTTGTAGGCGATGATGTCGGCGGGCCCGTTCCAGGGGATGATCGCCGCGACCACGCCCACCGGCTCGCGGGCGAGGAGCCCCACGCGCCGCGGGAACTTGGTGGGCCGCCGCTCGACCAGCGGGAACCGCTCGGGCAGCCCGGCGTAGAGCTCGAACACGTCGGCGACGGACGGCATCGCCGCCGTGGCCACCGAGTGCAGGACGCCGACCTGGCTCGCCCAGAGCGTCGCGAGATCGGCGCTGCGGGCGCGCAGCTCCCCGGCGAGCGCCTTGACGTACTCGCCGCGCCGCTGCGGGCTCAGCCGCGGCCAGGGTCCCTCGTCGAAGGCCTGCCGGGCGGCCCCGACGGCCGCGGCGACGTCGCCGCGCCCGGCGAGGGCCACCCGGAGATAGGGCTCCTCGGTGTCCGGCCGGATCACCACGGCCGTCTCCTCCGCCACCGGCCAGGTCCACACGCCGCCGATGAAGAGCCGATCGGGGTGCGCGAGCAGGGAGCTCATGCGGTGCCCCCGCTCACGGCGCCGAGCAACGGCACCAGCGATCGGTAGCCCACCAGTGCGGTCAGTTCGAGGACCTCCATGATCTCGTCGACCGTGGCGCCCAGCGCGAGGGCGTTGCGCAGGTGCGAGCGCGCGCCGTTGGGGTACAGGTGCGCGGTCGAGACGTCGAGCGCGATGTAGATCAGCTCGCGCAGCTTCGGGTCGAGCACCCCGGGCGGCGGCGCGAGCAGCTCGTGCGTGGCGACCAGGAACTCCGGGTCCAGGCGCATCATCGGCCGCCAGGCCTCGTTCCAGTGCCCGCGCAGCTCCCGCAGGCGCTCCTCCACCCGCCGGTCCTCGGCGGGGTCGCTCCCGACCTCGGACTCGCGGCCGGCGGCCTCGAGCGCCTCCAGCACGAGCGGGGCCCCGAACGACATCGTGTGCGTGCCCAGCGTCTCGACGCGGGTGGCCAGCACCTGCTCGACCGTCGCGCCCGCCGCGATCGCGCGGCGCGCGTGCAGGTGCACGGCGGTCCCGTCGTGGAGCTGCACCGCCGCGCAGACGGCCATCTGCACGAGCTCGCGTTCGGCCTCGCCGAGCGCGCCGCGCCGGTGCGCGGCGGCCGACAGCGCGGCGTAGCGCCGCACGTAGTCGTCGCCCAGGGCGTCGGCCAGCGGGTCGTCGGCGGCGAGGCCGAGGTCGTGGCGCAGCACCGCGCGGGCCGCGGCGGCATCGGTCGCCACGCCGGGACCCGCGTCGGTGCCCACCTGGTCCGTCGCGGTCACGAGAACGTGACGAGGCCGCGGATGTTGCGACCGCCGTGCATGTCGTCGTAGCCCTGCACGATGTCGTCGAGCGGGTACCGCGTGGTGATCAGCTCGTCGAGCTTCAGGATGCCCTTGCGGTACAGGTCGAGGGCCCGGGGGATGTCCGAGAGCGGCTTCGCCCCGCCGAAGAGCGAGCCCTGGATCCGCTTGTGGTAGAGCACCAGCTCCGTGCTGGAGATCGGCAGCTCGCGGGCGGACTTCGGGCCCAGCCCGACGACGACGAGCGTGCCGGCCTTGCGGATGGCGGAGAAGCCCTGCGCGACGTGCTCCCCGACGGTCACCCCGACGGTCACGATCACCGAGTCCGCGCCCTGGCCGTTCGTGATGCTCCGCGCGTACTGGACGGCCTCGGAGATGTCGGCGAAGGCCGACGTGGCGCCGAGCGCGAGGGCCGTGTTCCGCTTGAACTCCACGGGATCCACGGCGATCACCTCGGCCGCGCCGGCGTGCACCGCACCCTGCACGGCGTTGATGCCGATGCCGCCGATGCCCATCACGACCACGACGTCGCCCGGCCGGACCTCGGCGGAGTTCACCGCCGCGCCCCAGCCGGTCAGCACGCCGCAGCCGACCAGCGCCGCCACCTCCAGCGGCAGGTCCTTGTCGACCACCACCAGCGAGCGGGCGTCGACGGTCGTGTACTCCGAGAAGGTCGAGACGCCCGAGTTCTGCCCCACCGGGGCGCCGTCCAGGTGCATCCGGAAGCTGGTCGGGTCACCGGGCCGGGAACCGTGGAGGGTCCCGGATCCCAGGTCGCACAAGGCCTGCAGGCCCGACGAGCACCAGCGGCACCGGCCGCAGATCGGGATGTAGGTGAACACGACGTGGTCGCCGACGGCGATCCCGTTCACCTCGGGTCCGACCGCCTCCACGACCCCGGAACCCTCGTGGCCCCCGCACATCGGCATCGTCTTCACCGGCAGGTCGCCCGTGGTGATGTGGTCGTCGGAGTGGCACAGCCCGGCCGCGACCGTCCGGACCAGGACCTCACCGGTGCCCGGCTCGTCGAGATCGAGCTCGACGACCTCCCACTTGCCCGGAACCTCGCGCACGATGGCACTGCGTGTCTTCACTGACATTCCCTTCGGCTGCCGGTACTCAACTGATGACGCCCGCGGCGCGGTAGGTCCCGAGGACCTCGGCCGGGTGGCCGAGCAGGTCGCCGAACACGGCGTCGTTGTCCTGCCCGAGCTCGTGGGCGGGATCGAGCGGGAGCCGGTCGCGGTCGCTGAAGTAGAGCGGTGTGTGGATCAGGGGCACCGGGCCGACGCCCGGCACGTCGACGTCAACGATCATGCCGCGCTCCCGGAAGTACGGGTCCGCGATCACCTCGCCCAGCGAGCGCGCGGGCGCGCACACCACGCCGGCCCGCCGCAGCAGGTCGAACACCTCGTCGGTGGGCTGCACGCTCGTCCACGCCGAGACCAGCTCGTCGACGGCGTCCATCGCCCGGATCCGCGCCGGCTTGGTGCTGTACACCGGGTCGGTGAGCAGCTCGGGGCGGCCCATCGCCTCGGTGAGCCCGACCCAGTGCTGGTCGGTCACGCAGATGACGGCGATGTGGCCGTCCTTCGTCGGGTAGACGTTGTACGGGCTCTCGGCCAGCCCGCCCTGCCGGTTGCCGGTGCGCTCCGGCGGCGGCGGGCCGCCCTCGATCGCCGCGCCCACGAAGGGCCCCGCGTTGGACATCAGGGAGGGGTAGACCGAGTCGAGCATGGCGACGTCCAGGACGGCGCCCCGCCCGCTGCGGGCCTGCTGGAACAGCGCGGTGACGATCGCGCCGTACAGGTGGATCCCGCCCAGGAAGTCGGACAGGGCGGGCCCGGCCTTGACCGGGCCCTCGTCCGGGTGCCCGGTCGACGCGATCGCGCCGGACATCGCCTGGACCGCCAGGTCCATGGCGGGCAGGTCCTTGTACCGGCCGGTCTGCCCGTAGCCGGAGCCCGCCGCGTAGATCAGCCGCGGGTTGCGGGCGCGCAGGGCCTCGGCGCCGATCCCCAGCCGGTCCATCACGCCGGGCCGGAAGTTCTCGACCAGCACGTCCGCGCGGTCGGCGAGCTCGCGCAGCAGCTCCTTGCCGCGCTCGTCCTTGAGGTTGAGCGTGACGCAGCGCTTGTTGCTGTTGAGCATGTAGAACGCCATGCCCGAGCCGAGGCTGATCCGGCGCCGGGTCCGGGACAGCTCCCCGTCCAGCGGCTCGACCTTGATCACCTCCGCGCCGGCCAGCGCCAGCAGCAGGGTGGCGTACGGGGCGTTGTAGATCTGCCCGAGATCGACGACGGTGACGCCCTCGAGCGGCCGGGAGACCTCGGCGCTCATCCGCCGACCTCCGAGCCGACCTCCGCGTCGGCCTCGGCCGCGCGCAGGTCGAGGTCCGCGAGGTCGTTCTCGGCCCGCCAGCGCTCGAGGATGCCGAAGAACTTGACCGGACCGTCGGTGTAGGTGCCGGCGTAGATGCCGCCGCTGGTCTCCTCGATCTTGCCCTCGCCGTTGAGGAAACCCGGGGTGCACTCGGCCCGGTACCGGGCGCCACGGTGCGCGCCGCGGGCGACCTCCTCGCCCCAGGCCCGCTCGGCCTCCGCCGTCACCTCGACGATGTCCGCGCCGCGCTTGCGGGCCGACGCGATCACGAAGGCGATGTGCCGGGCCTGCTCGTCCGCCAGGTGCGTGTAGTTCGCCGTGCGGGGGGCGTGGTTGGTGTTGGTGAAGAACGCGTTGGGGAAGTCGTGGCACTGCACGCCGTGCAGCGTCTCCGGCCCGTGCGCCCACTTCTCGCTGATGCTGCGGCCGCTGCGGCCGACCGGGTCGAACCCGACCCGGTCCGCGTAGCTGGTCCCGACCTCGAACCCGGTCGCGAAGATCAGGCAGTCGAGCTCGTAGCGCCGCTCCCCCACGACGACGGTCGATCCCTCGATCGCGTCCGGCCCGCGCCCGTCCGTGTCGACCAGGACCGTGCCCGGGACGTTGAAGGCGGGCAGGTACTCGTCGTGGAAGCAGGGCCGCTTGCACCAGCGGCCGTACCAGGGCTTGAGCAGCTCCGCGGTGGCCTTGTCGGCGACGGTGTCGTCGATCCGCTGCCGGATGGCGTCCATGACGTTCACGTCCGAACGCTCCAGGATCGCCGCCCGTTCGCGCGAGGTCATGGTCGGCCGGTCCTTGAGCAGGTGCGCCGAGGTGAGCGCGGTGAACATCGCGGTCCAGCCGTCGCCGACCAGGTCGACGTCGACGTCCTGCCCGGAGACGATCCGGGTGAAGTTCTGCCGGCGCCGACGCTGCCAGCCCGGGGCGTGGTCGGCGCCGAAGTCCGGTGGCGTGGGCCGGTTGTTGCGGACGTCCACCGCGGACGGCGTGCGCTGGAAGACGTACAGCTCGCGCGCGCCCTCCGCGAGGTGCGGGATGGCCTGGATCGCCGTGGAGCCGGTGCCGATGATGCCGACCCGCTTGTCCGCGAGCCGGTCCAGCCCGCCGGTGATGTCGCCGCCGGTGTACTCGAAGTCCCACCGGCTGGTGTGGAACATCGTGCCGGAGAAGGTCTCGATGCCGGGGATGCCCGGGAGCTTCGGCTTCAGCAGCTGCCCGGTCGGGATGATCAGGTAGCGGGCCCTGATCTCGTCGCCGCGGTCCGTCGTGACCACCCAGCGGCCGCTCGTCTCCTCCCACCGGGCGTCGGTCACGGTGGTCTGCAGGAGGGCCTGCCGGTACAGGTCGAGGTAGCGGGCGGTCCGCTGCAGGTGCAGCCGGATCTCCTCGCCGTCGGTGTACTTGCGGGTCGGGGTGTAGCCCGTCTCCTCGAGCAGCGGGAGGTAGATGTAGGCCTCGACGTCGCACATCACGCCGGGATAGCGGTTCCAGTACCACGCCCCGCCGAAGTCACCCGCCGTGTCGATGACGCGGATGTCGGTGATCCCCGCCTCGCTCAGGTGCCCGGCCGTCACCAGGGAGCCGATGCCGGCACCGATGATGACCACGTCGTTCGTCGCGGTGACCGGCTCGCGGCTGCCGTCGGACGAGACGTAGGGGTCCTCGAGCCAGGCGGCGAAGGGGCCGTCCATCCGGCGGTACTGCCCGATCCCGTCGTTCCGCATCCGCTTGTCGCGCTCGGCGCGGTACCGCTGCCGGACCGCGTCCAGATCGGCACCGGGATCGGTACCGTCGTGGGGTTCCGTCGTCACAGTCGCTCTCGCCTCTTCGGGGACTCTTCTGCGATCGGGCCGATGTCCCGCCGCGACCGTTCGACAGTAACTTGTCGGCTGATTAGTTACAAGCGTAGGGTGCCCGGCATGACGGATCTCCGATTCGACGGCCGGGTGGCCGTCGTGACCGGCGCCGGCGGCGGTCTGGGGCGCGCCTACGCGCTCCTCCTCGCGAGTCGGGGCGCAGGCGTGGTCGTGAACGACATCGGCACGACCGCGGACGGGGCCTCGGCCGCGGACGCGGTCGTCGAGGAGATCAGGCGGGCGGGCGGCACCGCCGTGGCGGACCGCAACAGCGTGTCGACGGCCGAGGGCGGTGAGGCCCTCGTCGGCACCGCGCTCGAGACCCTCGGCCGGGTCGACATCGTCGTGAACAACGCGGGCATCGTGCGGGACAAGGTCTTCCACAAGCTGACCCGGGAGATGCTCGACGCGGTGCTCGACGTGCACCTGCGGGGCGCCTTCTTCGTGACGCAGCCCGCGTGGCGGGCGATGCGCGAGCAGGGCTACGGCCGGGTCGTCTTCACCTCGTCGAGCTCGGGCATCCTCGGCAACTTCGGGCAGAGCAACTACGGCGCCGCCAAGATGGGCCTGGTCGGGCTCACCCGGGTGCTCGCCGCCGAGGGCGAGCGGAACGGGATCCGGGTCAACGCGATCGCCCCGTCCGCCCGCACCAGCATGACCGCCGACGTCCTCGACGGCACCGCCGGCGACCTCGACCCGGCCCACGTCGCACCGGTCGTCGGCTGGCTGGCCCACGAGGACGTCCCCGTGACGGGCGAGGTGTTCACCGCCGGCGCGGGCCGGGTGGCCCGCTTCTTCGTCGGGATGACCCAGGGCTACACGAACCCGCGGCTCACCCTGGAGGACGTCGCGGCCCACGTGGCGGAGATCCGGGACGAGACCGGCTACACCGTCCCGGCCGGACCGGCCGACGAGCTGACCCACATCCTGGCCGCCGCGCAGCGCGCGGCGGCCGCCGCCGAACCGGCGACCTGAGCCGCCCTCCTGCGGCGCAGCGAAGCACCGAACCGAGAGGACCACATGCGCGAGGCAGTCGTGGTGTCCGTGGCCCGGACGCCCATCGGGAAGGCCTACCGCGGGGCGTTCAACGACACCCAGGCCCAGGAGCTGGCGGGGCACGTCGTCCGCGCCGTCGTCGACCGGGCGGGCGTGGACCCGGCCGAGATCGACGACGTGGTGCTCGGCTGCGCGATCCAGCAGGGCAGCCAGAGCCTGATGATCGGGCGGCAGGCCGCGTTGCGCGCCGGGCTGCCCGTCACGGTCCCCGGCATGTCGCTCGACCGCGGGTGCTCGTCCGGCCTGATGGCGGTGTCCGCCGCGAGCAAGTCCATCGTGGCCGACGGCGTCGACGTGGTCGTCGCGGGCGGCGTGGAGTCCATCTCCCTCGTCCAGAACGAGCACCAGAACGCCTTCCGCACGGAGGACCCGTACCTGGTCGAGCGGGTCCCGGCGCTGTACATGTCCATGCTGGAGACCGCCGAGATCGTCGCGAAGCGCTACGGCGTGGGCCGCGAGGAGCAGGACCGGCTCGCGGCCGTGTCCCACGAGCGCGCCGCGGCCGCCCGCGGGTCCGGCGCCTTCGACGCCGAGATCGTCCCGCTGACCGTCGAGAAGGTGGTGCGGGACAAGCAGACCGGCGAGGAACACCGCGAGACCGTGACCCTGCTCCACGACGAGGGGATCCGCGCGGACACCACCCCCGAGGGCCTGGCGCGGCTCGCACCGGTCTTCCGCGGCGGCCAGCAGATCGCCGAGGGCGGGTACGTCACCGCGGGCAACGCCTCCCAGCTGTCCGACGGCGCGGCCGCCCTGCTGCTCATGTCGGCGGAGGAGGCGCAGCGCCGGAACCTGGAGCCGCTCGGCGCCTGCCGCGGCGTCGCCGTCGCCGGCTGCGAGCCGGACGAGATGGGCATCGGCCCGGTGTACGCGGTGCCGAAGCTGCTGGAACGGCACGGCCTGACGGTCGACGACATCGACCTGTGGGAGCTCAACGAGGCCTTCGCCTCGCAGGCCGTGTTCTGCCAGCAGAAGCTCGGCATTCCCGAGGAGCGGATGAACGTCGACGGCGGCTCGATCGCGCTGGGCCACCCGTACGGCATGACCGGCGCCCGGCTCAGCGGGCACATCCTGCTCGAGGGCCGCCGCCGCGGCGCCCGCTGGGGCGTCGTGACGATGTGCGTCGGGACCGGCATGGGGGCCGCCGGCCTCTTCGAGATCTTCTGATGACCGAACCGACGACCACCACGGGCGCGCTCCACATCCCGCTCGACCGGCTGCCCGACCACGTCGGCCGGACCCTCGGCCCGACGGACTGGCTGACGGTCGAGCAGGCCCGCATCGACGGCTTCGCCGACGCCACCGGGGACGACCAGTGGATCCACGTCGACCCGGTCCGCGCCGCCGCCTCGCCCTTCGGCGGCACCATCGCCCACGGCTACCTGACCCTGGCGCTGAGCAGCTACTTCCTGCCGCAGCTCTTCGTCGTCGACGAGGCGGGGATGGCGATCAACTACGGCCTGGACCGGGTGCGGTTCCCGAGCCCGGTCCGCTCCGGGTCCCGAGTGCGGTGCGAGGCGCACCTCGCCGCGGTCGATCCCGTCACCGGCGGTTTCCAGCTGCGGACGCGCGCCACCCTGAGCGTCGACGGGGCCGACCGGCCGGCCTGCGTGGCCGAGCTGCTGACCCGTTACCTGGCCCCGAGCGAGTGAGGAACCCCGCGACGTGATCTACCCCGAGGTCCCGGTCGGCGCCGTCCTCGCCGGTTCCGCCCGCCGCTTCGGCGAGCGCGTGGTGCTGCACTACTACGGCCGCGAGCTGACCTTCACCCAGCTGCACGCACGGGCCTGCGCCTTCGCGAACGCGCTGCGCGGCGCCGGGCTCGGCCGCGGCGACGTGGTGGCCATCCACCTGCCGAACTGTCCGCAGTACGCGATCGCCTACTTCGGGATCCTGCTGGCCGGGTGCACGTTCAGCCCGGCGAACCCGCTGCTGCCGCCGGCGGACCTCGCCGCGCAGCTCGCCGACTCGGGTGCGGTCGCCACGCTCAGCTGGGCGTCGTCCTACCCGACGCTGGCCGCCGTCCGCGAGCGCACCGGAGTGCGGCTCGCACTCGTCACGGACAAGGAGCAGGCGCTCGATCCGTCCGTCCGGCTCGCCCCCGAGAGCATCGAGGGCGCCGAGGACTTCGAGGAGTTCCACGCCGCCGCGCCGACCACGCAGCCCGTGGTCGAGCTCGACGTCCACCGCGATCTCGCGCACCTCGCCTTCACCGGCGGCACGACCGGCCGGTCGAAGGGTGTGCAGCTCACCCACCGCAACGTCGTCGTCAACCTCCTGCAGTTCGCCCACCTCAACTCCGGCGCCCCCGGCGAGCTCGACGCCGAGGGCGGCCTGGTGCTCGGCGCCCAGGGCCCACCGGAGGAGTTCCCGGTCCGCTTCGGCACGGCCTCCGTCGTGAACATCACCCCGTGGTTCCACGCCATGGGGACCGTCGGCGGGCTGAGCGGCATGCTGCTCTCGGGGACGACGAGCGTGCTGCACGAGCGCTTCGACCCGGCCGGCTACCTGGCGGACGCCGAACGCTTCCGGGTCGCGTCGATCAGCGGCGCGCCGACGCTCTTCGCCGCCCTGCTGCGGCATCCGGATCTCGCGACGCGGGAGCTCTCGGCGGTGCAGTCGCTGAGCTCGGGCGGGGCGCCGATGCCCGTCGAGCTCCTGGAGAAGCTGCAGCGCCGCTTCGGCGCGGACATCGTGGTCATCGAGGGCTACGGGCTCACCGAGGCCACGTCCGGGGTGGCGTTGAACCCGGTGGCCGCCTCCGGCGTGCGCAAGGCCGGGACCGTCGGGCGACCGCTCGTGGACACCGAGGTCCGGATCGTCGACGACGAGGGCAGGCCGGTCCCGGCGGGCACCGAGGGCGAGGTCACGGTCCGCGGGCCGCAGGTGATGGTCGGCTACAAGGACCGTCCGGAGGAGACCGCGGCGGCCCTGCGGGACGGCTGGCTGCACACCGGCGACGTCGGCGTCCTCGACGAGGACGGCTACCTGCGGATCGTGGACCGCAAGAAGGACATGCTGATCTACAAGGGCTACAACGTGTACCCCCGCGAGCTGGAGGAGCTGCTGTTCCGTCAGCCGGGGGTCGTCGGCGCCGCGGTCGTGGGCCGGCCGGACCCGGAGGTCGGGGAGCTCGCCGTGGCGTTCGTGGTGGCGCCGGGCCGCACCGCGGAGGACGCCGAGGCGATCCGCGCCGAGGTCAACGCGCAGGTCCTGCCATACAAGCGGATCCGGGAGATCCGGCTCGTCGACGAGATGCCGTTGTCCGGTGCGGGCAAGGTGCTCAAGCGGAACCTGAAGGAGCTCCTGGGACGCTGATCGACCGGTCTGCGGGGGCGCCCTCGTGGTCGCCACCCGCAGACCCGGGGGTCACCAGCGTGGCCCGCACCCGAACCACACCCGGGCACCGAGCACGGGCTCGCCGTCGGCAGTGGCGATGTGGACCTGGGCGGAGCCCTCCGCCGAGGTCGAGGTCGCGCACCGCAGCCCGGCGACGCCGTCGATCCGGCCGTGGACGTCGACGTAGACCCCGAGGACGGGCGGCGCGGAACGGGTCACCACCCGGCTCAGCCCGAGCGCGGTGGCCACCCGGGCCGCGACCTGGGCGGGATCCTCGGCGTCGGCCAGGGATCGCTCGATGCGGTGCGCGGCCGCCGGGTCCAGCGGGCTCGCATCGTGCGGCACCGCCCCCGGCGCGACGGTCAGCGCGTGGGTCGTGGTCCGGACCGCGAGCACGCCCCCGACCCGGATCTCCTGCTGCGCCACCGCCCTCTCGGTGGCGGGTGTCTCGCTGACCGCGAGCACGTCGCCGGGCCGCACCCGGTGCACGAGGCGCAGCCGCAGCGAGGTGCCCGGCTCGAGCACCGGGGCCGCGACGGCCCAGTGCAGGAGCGGGAAGTCGGGGCTGACACCCAGGCCGTCGACGATGTCGGCGACGCGCTGCGCGTCCAGGACCTGCTCGCGCGTACGCGCGCCCGTGGCGATCATCGTTCCTCCGTGTGTGATCCGTCGAGCAGACGCACGAGGCGCTCGCGGTGCTGGTTCGGGTCCCCGAGCAGCGCGCTGCTGCTCAGGGCCCGGCGATGGTGGAGATGGGCGGGGTGCTCCCAGGTGAACCCGAGGCCCCCGAGGAGCTGGATCGACGCCCGGGCGACCTCGACGTACGCGTCGGAGCAGTACGCCTTGGCCAGGGCGGCGAGCGCGGGGAGCTCGGCGGAACCGTCCGCCGCCGCCCGGCCCGCGTGGTAGGCGGCCGACCTCGCGGACTCGACCAGCAGCAGCATCTCCGCGCAGCGGTGCTTCACCGCCTGGAAGCTGCCGATCGCGCGGCCGAACTGCACCCGGTGCTTCGCGTACTCGACGACGGTCTCGAGCATGAACGCCGCACCGCCGGCCTGCTCCGCGGCGAGGTAGACGGCGGCGAGGTCGCGCACCGCGGCGAGGTGTGCCCGGGCACCGCCCGCCTCCCCCACCGGTGCGGCGGGCGTCTCCCGCAGCCGCAGCCGGCCCAGCCTGCGGGTGGGGTCGAGCGTGTCGAGCGCCGTGGCCCCGAGACCGGCGGCGCCGCGTTCGGCGAGGAAGAGCGTGGGCCCGGCGGCGGTCGCCGCGCCGAGCAGGACGACGTCGGCGACGTGGGCGTCGACCACGAAGGTCGCCTCGCCGGTGAGCAGCCATCCCGAGCCGCTCCGCTCGGCCTGCGCCGCGGGCACGTCGACCTCGCTCCCCGCGCCGAGGGCGACCGTGCCCAGCACGGAGCCGTCGACGATCCCCGGCAGGTACCGGAGGGCCGCCGGATCGGCGGGCAGCCGGGTGAGCAGCGACGCCGCCATCCCGACCGTCGAGAGCAGGGGGGCGCAGGCCAGGGCGCGGCCGAACTCCTCGAACACGACGACCAGCTCGAGCGGGCCCCGCCCGGTGCCGCCGAAGGTCTCCGGGACGGCCAGCCCGGTCACGCCGAGCTGCAGCGCGAGGGCCTTCCAGACGTCCGGGTCGTGGCCGGTGCCGGTGGCCATCAGGCGCCGCACCTCCGCCTGGTCCGACCGGCGCCCGAGGAACTGCCGGACGACCCGGCCGAACTCCAGCTGCTCGTCGTCGAACGCGAAGTCCGGCTCCGCCGCGGTCGGGTCCGTCATGATCCGGCCCCCGACGGCTCGGCCCCGGACAGCTCGGCCCCGGACAGCTCGGCCCCGGACGGCTCGGCCGGGCCGTTGCGCCGGACGTCCCGGAAGGGGACGTGCGCGTCCGACGTCGGATCCTTGGGCAGCCCGAGGACCCGCTCGGCCACGATGTTCTTCTGGATCTCGTCCGTCCCGCCGGCGATCGACACCGCGGGCACGGACAGCAAGATCTCGGCGGTGAGGGTGTCGCCGAGCAGCACGTCCGGCCCCGCGAGCTGCGCGTGCGCCACGGCCGCGGCGCGGGCGAGCTCGCTGGTCATCAGCTTGGCCAGCGAGCCCTCGGCACCGGCGACCCGGCCGAGCCGCAGGTTCGCCCTGGCCCGCCCCGCGCTCCACGCGGCGATCCGCGCCAGGGTCACGACCCTGGCGATCTGCTGGCGGACGAGCGGATCCGCGGAGCGGGCGGCGGCGACGAGGTCGGCCCGCCCGTACCGCTGCGGGTACCAGCTGAAGTGGCGGGCGGCGCGGGCCGCCTCCTCCGCGGCCTCGCGCCGGCATCGCCCCGCGACGTTCCCCGGCACGGGGACGGTGCCCGCCCCGGCGCCGAGGCTGCGTTCGTTCGCCAGCATCGCGTTCACGACCGCCCACCCCCCGCCGACCTCGCCGAGGACGTGCTCCGCGGGCACCCGGACGTCGGTGAGGACCACCTCCGAGAACGTGGCGTACCCGTTCATCTGCGGCAGCGGCCGCACGTGCACACCGGCCGCGCGCATGTCCACGACGAGGCAGGTGAGCCCGCGGTGCTTGGGGACGTCCCAGTCGGTGCGGGCGAGCAGCAGGCCGTGGTCGGCGTCCTGGGCCCCGGAGTTCCAGACCTTGTGGCCGTTCACGATCCACGTGTCGCCGGGGAGCTCGGCCCGGCGCTCGGCCCGGGTGGTGACCCCGGCGAGGTCCGATCCGGCGCCCGGCTCGCTGAAGAGCTGGGTCCAGGCGTGGTCGCCGACGAGCGCCGGCCGCAGGAAGGTGGAGCGGAGCAGGTCGGAGCCGTGCTGCAGGATCGTCGGTGCCACCAGGTTCACCGCGACCGTCGACGGCGGCCCGACCACCTCGGCCTCGGCGAGAACCCGCTGCGCCTCGGCGGCGTCGGCCGGCGGGAGACCCATCCCCCACCACTCGCCCGGCCATGCCGGGCGCGCCCAGCCCGAGTCGACGAGGACGGCACGCCACTCGCGCAGCCCGAGCTCCGGGTCCCAGTGGTCCGCGAGCCACCGGTCGAGATCCTCAGCGACCGACACGGGCACTCCCCAATCTTACCGTCTGGCCAATTATATAGGGAGGCCGCGCGGCACGCCAGGAGCCCGACCGGGGGCGCCGGCCGTCCAGGGGTTCAGCGTGACCGACACGGGCTCCTCCCCCGGGCGCTCGCCGGCCAGCACGGACAGGGCCTCGACCGCCGCCCGGAGGGGGTAGTCGTGGGTGTGCAGCACGCCGAGGTCGGCGATCCTCGCCGCGAGCAGGTCCATCCCCTGCTCGTAGGCGCCGAAGGGCTGCGCGAAGGCACCCTGGACCGTGATCGACCGCGCGATGAGGCGGTCCGTGTCGATCGGGACGGCGCCCCCCGGGCCCTTGAGCCCGGCCAGGACGAGCCGCCCGCCCGGCCGCAGGCAGGCGATCGCGTCGTTCACGACGTCGCCCCGGACCGGGACCGTGTCGACGGCGACGTCGACACCGCGACCGTCGGTGAGCCGCAGGACGGTCGCGACCGTGTCCTGCTCGTCCGCGACGATCGTGTGGGTGGCGCCGAGGCGCAGGGCGAGGTCGAGCTTGTACGCGTCGCGCCCGATCCCGGTCACGATGATCGGGCCGGCCCCGGCGGCCCGCAGCGCGACGATCGACGCCAGGCCCCGCTGGCCCGAGCCCAGGACGAGCACCGACTCGCCGTAGGCCGTCCGCGGCAGGCTCACCGCCCAGTGCATCCCGGAGGCCAGTGCCTGGTAGAGGTTCGCCAGCCGGGGGCCGACCGCCGCGGGCACCCGGCAGAACAGCGTGCGGGGGTGCAGGACGAGGTACTGGCTGTATCCGCCCCACAGCCCGTGGCCGTGGTTCGCGGGGATGGACCCGTAGCCGGAGCCGGCGCCGGGGACCCCGCGCCAGAGCTCCTTGCACTGGTGGTGAGCGCCGCCGAGACACAGCGCGCACCGGCCGCAGGACAGCATCGGCACGACCGCGATCCGGTCGCCCACCCGCAGGTTCCAGCGTTGCGCGGCCTCCGCGCCGAGCTCCTCGACCACACCGACGGGCTCGTGCCCCGGGACCGCGGGATAGCGGAGGCCGTTCTCGCTGTAGGAGCCGCGGAACTGCTCCACGTCGGTACCGCAGAGCCCGCAGGACTCGACGCGGAGCAGCCCGCCGTCCGCCGGGATGCGGGGGATCTCGAGCTCGTCCGCCTCGAGCCGCCGGTCGCCGGTCTGCACCATGACGAAGGACTTCACCCGGAGCGTCGTCCTTCCGCGCGGGACCGGGACCGGCAGCCGGTCAGGCCTTCCACTCCTGGATGGTGTCGCCGAACCTCGACAGTCCGTCCATCAGGCCGGTGTACGACTCGGTCTGGTCCGTGTAGATCCACGGCGTGACCACCACGGAGGTGACACCGGCCTCCTCGAGCCGGTCCAGCTCGGCCCGGTCCGGGCGTCCCGAGAGGATCATCCGCACCTCGAACGGCAGGTGGTCGCGGCCGGCCTCCCGGCGGTACTCGCCGAGGAGCTTGACGATGCGGGTGATCTCCTCGTAGTCGCACGGCGCGCTCACCCAGCCGTCGGCCATCTTCGCCGTGCGCCGCAGCGGGGCCTCCTGGTGGCCGCCCATCAGGATCGGCAGCGGCGCGTCGAGGGCGGGGAGGACCTGGTTCGGCGCGAAGTCGAACAGGTCGGTGTCGGATCCCACGAACTCGCCCCGCCAGAGGCCCTGCATGATGTCGAGCATCTCCTCCATCCGGCGGGCCCGCGTCTTCGGGTCGATCCCGAGCGCCTCGAACTCCTCGCGCATCCAGCCGATCCCCACGCCGAGGTCCATGCGGCCCCCGGCGATGCGCGCCGCGGTCGCGATCTCCTTGGCGAGCAGGATCGGGTGGCGCAGGGGCACCACGAGGACCACCGTCGTGAACCGCAGCGTCGTGGTGGCCGCGGCCATCGCCCCGATCATCACGAAGGGGGCGTTGAGGATCTTGCCCTTCCCGAAGCGCTTCCCGCCCTGCCCCGCCGCGTAGGGGTACGGGGTGTCGATCACCTGCGGGTTCGTCGCGTGGTCCGCGGCCGCGATCCCGTCGAACCCGACCTGCTCGGCCCGGATCGCGAACTTCAGTCCCTCGTCCGCCGGCAGCGGCGGCAACCCGACCCAGAACTTCATGCGTGCTCCCTCTCGTTCACGGCGACCGGGCCGGTCGACGACCGGGCCCGTTCGCGGTACGCCTCCTCGTGGGTGACGCCGTCGTAGCGAGCCAGGTCCTCGGGCTCGTACGACACCAGCGTCACCGGTGCCCCGTCGGGATCGGTCACGACGACGGCGATGCAGCGCCGCGTGCCCCCGTCCCGTCCGCCCGTGACCGGCAGCGGGCCGCGGTGGATCGGGACGCCCGACTCCCCCAGCTGCTCGACGAGGGCGTCGATGCCGCCCTCCCAGACCCAGCCGACGTGCGGGCGGACGCCGTGACCCTCGGCGCCGCGCATGTTGAACTTGTGCTCGCCGACGGTGATCGCGCACTTGTCGAGGGTGCCGCTGCGGTACTCGTCCTCGTGGAGGACGGCGAAGCCGAGGGCGCGGTAGAAGGACATCGTCGCGTCCATGTGCGCGGTCACCCGCAGACTCGACGAGACGTGGTCGATTCCCGTGATGGCCATGGTGCCTCCCGGATGTCGGTCGGCGCCCGGGCGGGCCGGACGACGACATGCGTCATCGGCGCCGCCCGCCGTCCACCCGGGGCGGGGCGGACGACGGACGTCGCTGATCGGCTGGGCGACTACACGTAGACGAGCGGCTTCTTCACGTCGCCGCGCGGGTACTCGTCGACCTCGGGGGCGGTGAGGACGAGGTCGAGCTCCGGCCCGACCTCCGCGGCCACGGCGGACAGCGCCGCGCGGTCGAGACCGAAGACGTCGAGCGCGGACTCGCCGAGCATCAGCCGGGCCTCGTCCGCCGGCACGCCGGCGGCGCCGACCGTGGCCCGGAGGTAGCCCAGGGTGCCGGGCCCCGTCGCCAGGGTGCCCTCGTGGTGGGGGAAGTCCATCCCGAGCATCATCTTCGCCGGACCGACCAGCTCGTTGCGCGCGGCGACCTCGGCGCGGGAGAAGATGGACGACCCGAGCCAGACCTGGCGGGTGAAGTACTCCGACGGCTTCATCGTGAGCACCTCCCGGGTGTCGTGACGGGTGTAGCTGCCCTCGAAGCTGTAGTCCATCCCCGCCAGGGCCGGCGCGGCCCACGCGCTGCCCATCTCGGTGAAGACGACCTTCAGCCGGGGGTGGCGCTCGAGCACGCCGCCCCAGATGAAGTGGACGAGCAGCTGCTGCGCCGCGAACATGAACTCGCGGGTCAGGATCGGGGCCACCACCGACGGGTGCGGCGCCGAGCGCGGGATCGCCGGCCGGCGGCGGGTGATCGAGCTCATGCCGCTGTGGCAGTCGACGACCATCCCGAGGTCCGAGACGAGCGCCCAGATCGGGTCGAAGTCCGGGTGGTACACGGGGAAGTCGTCCCGCATGTGCGGGACCATGATCCCGCGCAGGCCGGCCTCGTGCGCCCAGGCGATCTCCTTGAGCGCGAACTCGACGTCGTCGAAGTCGATCTTCGCCATGCCCGCGAACCGCTCCGGGGCGTACGAGACGAAGTCCGCGAGCCAGCGGTTGAAGGCGAAGCAGCTGTCCGCGATCTGCTGCGGGGTCCGGGTGTCGGCGTCCTGGCCCATGGCGCCGGACGCCGTCGGGCTCAGCATCTCGAACGGCGTCCCGAAGTCGGGGATGAGCACCTCGGCGGAGACGCCCTCGGCGGCCATCTCCTCGAGGCGCTTGGCCGGGTCCGAGTTGCCGTCGAGGCGGCCGGTGTCGATGAACCGCGCCTGCCAGTCGTCGACGGCCTCGGGGTCCAGCCGGGCGGCGAGCGCGCGAGCCTCGAAGTTCTTCGAGCCGAACTTCGCGTACTGCACGACGAAGGCCTCGAACTCCTCCCGGCTACGCTCGGGGATGTACTGCCCGTACTCGGGCATTCGCGCCGTGGCGTGGCCGTCCGACGACACGATCAAGGCCCGTTCCGCTGTCATGTCTGCTCCTCGGCGAGCACCAGTTGGCTAATTGACCGACTGAAAAGTTAGCTTGGGGCAACAACCCTGTCAAGCTGAGACCCCCTCCTCGGGGATCCCGGGCCAATATTACCGCTTGGCCAATTATATTGGGTAGCCTCCCCCCATGGAAGAATTCACGGGACGCGTCGGCGTGGTCACCGGCGCCGCGAACGGGATCGGGTACGCCATCGCCCGGTCGCTCGTCAACGGGGGAGCCACGGTCGTCGTCGCCGACGTCGCCGGTGCGGACGAGGCCGCGCGGGCCCTCACCCTCGAGGGACCGGGCAAGGCCGTCGGCATCCGGTGCGACGTCACCTCCGAGGAGGACGTCGCGGCGGCGGCCGCGGCGGCCGTCGAGCACGGTGGCTCCCTGGACCACTGGGTCAACAACGCCGGGTTCACCCGGGACATGACCATGCGCCGGATGACGCTCGAGGACTTCCGGGCGGTGATCGACGTCCACCTGGTCGGCGGCTGGCTCGGCACCCGGGCCGCGGCCGCGGTCATGCGCGAGCAGGGCCGCGGGACGATCGTCAACATCTCCTCCACCAGCGCCAAGACCGGCAACCCCGGGCAGACCAACTACAGCGCCGCCAAGGCGGGTCTGATCGGGCTGACCAAGGCGGCCGCCAAGGAGCTCGGCCATCTCGGCATCCGGGTCAACGCCGTCCAGCCCGGCCTGGTCCGCACGCCCATGATCGAGAAGCTCAAGCCGGAGATCCTCGAGGCACGCCTCGCCGACACCCCGCTCGGGCGCTTCGGCGAGGTGGAGGACGTGGCCGACACCGTGTCGTACCTCCTGTCGGACCGGTCCGCGTTCCTCACCGGCGCCGTGATCCAGGTCAGCGGCGGCCGGCACATGTGAGCGGCGCCGGCGGCCCGGCGCCGTCGGTGCTCCCCCTGCGGGGAAGGTCCGGCCGGCCCGTGGGGCGGCGGTCACCGACATCGTGAGACGCCGGGCCGCCGTCGGCGCGGTGCCGGCGCGCCCGCGGACGTCGGCCGCAACGACCACCGGGGTCCCACCA
>NZ_BAAAQK010000001.1:241301-392137 GCF_039531635.1 Pseudonocardia ailaonensis
GTGGTGGGACCCCGGTGCCTGTCGCGGGGAGCACGATCGTCAGGACGTCACAGGGACGCCTGCTCCTTGGCCGGGGTACCCAGCGCGGCCGCGCCGTTCGTGCCGTCGTGCCCCGCACCGTCGGTGCCGTTCGAGCTCGGCACGCGAGGCGCCGGCTGCTCGAGATGCGGGTAGAACTGCCAGGCCCACCGGCGCAGGCTGGCGAGCGGCAGCGCCTCCTCCGGGGCGAGGTTCGGGCGGCCGACCACCTTCATGTGCTCCCACGTGAAGTAGTCCTGCTCGTTGGTGTGCTTCTGGTGCTGGAAGAAGCGCACCAGGCGCCGCGGCGCCTCGGTCTCCTCGGGCGAGCTCTTCTTGCCGGTGATGCAGAAGAACTGGTCGGTGTGGGTCTCGTCGACCGGGGTGTTGCACATCAGCATCACCGCGGACATGAACTCCTTCGGCCACAGCGTGCCGCCCAGACCGAGGCCGTAGTTGCGGAAGCCGACCTTGACCTGCATCCCGCCGTCCGGGGTGAGCCAGGTCGACTCCTTGCCGGCACCGTAGGCGATCATCACGTCGGCGGACCACAGTGGACCGTCCACGGTGATGTTGTCGTACTCCGGCATCTCGCCGCCACCGTGGATGTACATCACGTGGGCGGGATCGGCACCGTTCTCCACGATCATCTGCGGATGGGCCACGATCCGGGACTGGTAGCGCCGATCCTCGGTGAAGGGGAAGTAGTCGTCCGTCCCCAGCCCCTCGTAGACCGGCGGCTCCCAGGTCGGCTCGCACCGGCCGACGTCGTGCCACAGGAGCACGATGCCGTTCCACTCGCGCAGGTGCCACGTGCGCAGCTTCAGGTTCGGCTTGCAGGTCTGCTTGCTGTACGGGATGAGGGTGTTGCGGCCCTCGCCGTTCCAGTGCCAGTGGTGCCACGGGCAGACGATCTCGTCTCCCGAGACCTCGCCGTTGACCGCCAGGTTGCCCCCGAGGTGGAGGCAGTACGGGTCGGAGGCGAACAGCTCACCGGAGTTGCCGCGCCACAGCACGATCTTCGTGCCGAAGTAGGAGACCTGCTTGATCCCGCCCGGCTTGATGTCGTCCGACCACGCCACCTGGAACCAACCGGTCGGGTACCGACTACCCGGGACCGACAAGGGAGTGACCGGGATCTCGGTGTCGACGGGGTCCGTCGTCATCTGCGCTCCTCGAAAGATCAGTGGACCGGACGAATACTAACTGGCCGGATAATCAGTTACAAGCCGCGAGAAGTATTCGCAGGTCAACACGGTCATGTGTCGGCGCGGCGCGCTTAGCGCTGGTGCGCGGTCACGCCCGGACGCAGCTGGAAGAGCGTGCCGTCGAGCAGCCGGCGGCTCCCGCGGGTCATCTGGTCGATCCGCTCCACGCTGAGGTCGGTCGACATCGTCGTGATGCCGAGCAGGAGCGCGGCCAGCGTCCCCCGCACCGCCGGCGCGGTGGCCTCGTCCACGACTCCCTCCGCCACGCCCCGACCGACCAGCCCCCTGATCAGCGCGGCGAGCCGGTTGTCCGCCACGATCTCGGCGAGCTCCGGCGTGCGGCGGGCGTCCTCCCGGATGGAGACGATGAACCTCGTGGACTCGGGATCCGCGCGGATCGAGGCCACGGTCGCGTCCAGCAGCGCCGCCACCTTCCCGGCGAACGAGTCGACGGCGTCGATCGCCTCGGTGAGGCGCAGGTACTCGGTGTCCGTCGTCGACCACCACAGGGCGAGGACCAGGTTCGTCTTGCGGCCGAAGTAGTGGTGCAGGGCCGCCGTGGTGACCCCGACCTCGTCGGCGATCATCCGGGTCGTCGTCCCCGCGTACCCGTGGGTGGCGAAGAGCCCTCGCGCGACACGCTGGATCTCCCGGCGCGTCTCCTCGCCGTCCGCGTCCGGGGGGCGGCCGGGCCCGCGCCTGCTCGGCTGCCCGGCGGGCCTCCTGCTGGTGGTCACCGTGGACCCTCCTCCCGCGGGGACAGCGATCCAGGTCCGGCCCACCATCCGCTCGTGGGCGGGAAGGCTACCAGCCGGCCGGTTCCCGCCGCGCCCACCGACACCACGGTGGCCGCCCCGCGGCACGGAACCAAGGTAATTGGACGTCCAGTTTGTTGTCGGGTTACGGTGTCCGCATGACGACCCCGGAGGACCTGACTCTGAGCACCATCGAGCTGGAGGTCCACGGTGCGGTCCTGCTGGCGACCCTGAACCGGCCCGCCGTCCTCAACGCGATCGACCAGGAGCTCCGGCGGGACCTGCACGACCTGGTGCGCAGCGTCCACGAGACGGACGACGTCCGGGTCCTCGTCGTCACGGGGGCGGGGCGGGGATTCTGCTCGGGCGGCGACGTGGGCGGCCTGACCGGGGCCGGGCCCGTCTCGGCCCAGAACGTCCTGCTCGACGAGTTCGCGAGCGCCGGGGACCGCGCGCTCGCGCTGGACCGGCTCGACAAGCCGGTGATCGCCGCGGTCAACGGGATCGCCGCCGGGTCGGGCATGAGCCTGGCGCTGAGCGCCGACCTGCGGGTCGGCGACGAGCGGACGCGGTTCCGGACCGCCTTCGTCGAGCGGGCGCTGAGCCCCGACGCGGGCATGACCTACACCCTGACCCGCGTCCTCGGCTACGCGCGCGCCGCGGACCTGATCCTCACGGCGCGCGAGATGCGGGCGGAGGAGGCCCACCGGGTGGGCCTGCTCGACCGGCTGGCCCCCGGGGACACGTGCGTCGCGGCGGCACTCGAGCTCGCGGCCGGGATCGCGGCCCTGCCGCCGCTCGCCGTCCGGGCCAGCAAGCAGGTGCTCAAGCGCAGCACGGACGCCCTGCTGGAGGACGCCCTGCGCCTGGAGACGGCCGCGATCGTGCGGGCCGACCGCGCGCAGAAGGACCGCCTCGAGGCGGTGGCCAGCTTCAGGGAGCGCCGGCCCGGCAGCTACCAGGGCAACTAGACAACCGCGAGCAGGAGTGGAGAAGCCGTGACAGAGCGGTTCGGAGATGTCGAGGTCACCGTGGGGGACGACCATGTCGCCGTCGTGGAGATCCAGCGCCCGCCCCACAACTTCTTCGACGTGGAGCTGATCAAGGACATCGCGGACGCCTACGAGGCGCTCGACGCGGACGACTCCTGCCGCGTCCTGGTCCTGTGCTCCCAGGGGAAGAACTTCTGCGCGGGGGCGAACTTCGCCGGCGGCTACACGCCGCCGACCGGCGGGTCCGACGCGCTCTACGGCGAGGCCGTGCGCCTGATGCGGTACTCCAAGCCCGTCGTGGCGGCGGTCCAGGGCGCGGCGATCGGCGGCGGACTGGGGCTGGCCTGCAGCGCGGACTTCCGGGTGGCGGCGCCGACCTCGCGCTTCACCTCCAACTTCGCCCAGCTCGGCTTCCACCACGGGTTCGGGCTCACCCTGACGTTGCCGCGCATCGTGGGCAACCAGACAGCGCTGGACCTCATGTACACGGGCCGGCGCATCGACGGGACCCGGGCCCGGGAGATCGGCCTGTGCGACATCCTCGTGGACAACGCCGAGGACCTGCGCCCCGCGGCGCGGACGTACGCGGCCGAGATCGCCTCGTCGGCGCCGCTCGCCGTGCAGTCGATCCGGCGCACGATGCGGGGCAGCCTCGCCGAGGCCTTCCGGGACGCGACGCTCCACGAGGGCGAGCAGCAGATCTGGCTGCGCAAGACCGACGACTTCCGCGAGGGGGTCGATGCCGGGAAGGAGCGGCGGACGCCGCGCTTCACCGGACGGTGACGGAGCGACGGGAAGGGGGACGGCGCCGGGCGCCGTCCCCCTTCCCGTCGTCGTCCGGGGCTCAGATCCGGATCTTCACGTCGGAGTCGGTCGGCTGGCCCTGCCGCACCCGCCGCTCCGCCATCGCCTGCCTGATCCACCCCGGGTAGATCGGGGGCGGGGTGGTGATCTTGTCCAGGCTCTCGATCTCCGCCGGCGTGAGAGCCAGGTCGACGGCACCGAGGTTGTCCGTGAGCTGCGTCAGGCTGCTGGCGCCGACCAGGATGCTGCTCACGACGTCCCGCGTCAGGATCCAGGCGAGCGACACCTGGGCGGGCGTGGCGCCGTGGTGCGCGGCGATCTCGCGGACGACGTCGAGGACGTCGTGCCCGTGCTCGAGATCGAACGGCGGGACGACGTCGTAGGACGCGAACCGGCCGGCCTGCTCGCCGATGTCGCCCCGGGTGTAGCGCCCCGCGAGGAAGCCCATCGCCAGCGGGCTCCAGGCCAGGACACCGATGCCGGCGTGCTCGCAGTACGGGATGAGCTCGTGCTCGAGGTCGCGACCGACCAGGGAGTAGTAGCTCTCCGACGCGCAGAACGTGTGCCAGCCGTTGCGCTCCTGGATGCCCCGCGCCTCGGCCGCCGCCCAGGCGGGCCAGCTGCTGAAGCCCAGGTACTGCACCTTGCCCTGGCGGACGATCGAGTCGAACGCCTCGAGGGTCTCCTCGAGCGGCGTCACCGGGTCGAAGTTGTGCGCCAGGTACACGTCGATGTGGTCGGTGCCGAGGCGGCGCAGGCTGGCGTCCACGGAGCGGTGGATGTGGCGCCGGGACAGGCGGCGCTCGGCCGGCGAGGCCGCCGTGTTGCCGGAGACCTTCGTGGCGATGACGACCTCGTCGCGGTGCGCGCGCAGCGCCTTCCCGAGGATCTCCTCGGACCTGCCGCCGGAGTAGGTCGCCGCCGTGTTGAAGAAGGTGATCCCGCGGTCGAGCGCCTCACCCACCAAGGCGGCCGCCCCCTGCTCGTCGAGGCGTTGCAGCGGGCCGCCGCCCTCGCCGAACGTCATGGCCCCCAGGGCGAGCCGGGACACGAACAGGCCGGTCCGGCCGAGCGGGACGTACTCCATCGATGCTCCTCGGATGGTGGTGCTGCTGGGTAGGCCGGGAGCCGCGCTCAGGCGGCGGCCCGCTCCAGGATGTGGACCCCGCACGCGGAGCCGAGCCCGATGACGTGCGCCAGGCCGACCCGGGCCCCCTCGATCTGGCGGTCGCCCGCCTCGCCGCGGAGGTGCTGGCAGATCTCGTAGACGTTCGCGATCCCGGTCGCCGAGACCGGGTGCCCCTTGCTCTCGAGGCCGCCCGAGACGTTGACCGGCATGCGCCCGTCCCGCCAGGTGGCGCCGGAGAGGAAGAAGTCGACGGCGCCGCCCTCCTCGCAGAGCTGCAGGTTGTCGTAGTGCACCAGCTCCGCCGTGGCGAAGCAGTCGTGCAGCTCGACGAGGTCGAGATCGTCCGGCCCCACGCCGGCCTGCTCGTAGGCGACGGTCGCGGCGTTGCGGCTCACCGTGTTGATGTCCGGCAGGACCTGGCAGCCGTCGGCGTACGGGTCCGTCAGCAGCACCGAGGCCGACACCTTGACCGCCCGGCGCTGCTGCGCGAGCGGGAGCTGCCGCAGCCGGCGGTCGGACACCAGGACCGCGGCCGCCGCCCCGTCGCAGTTGGCCGAGCACATCGAGCGCGTGTTGGGGTAGGCGATCATGACGTCGCCCATGATCTGGTCCACCGACATGCGCTTCGTGTAGGCGGCCAGCGGGTTGAGCGTCGAGTGCGCGTGGTTCTTCTCCGCGATCCGCGCGAACAGCTCGAACGTCACGCCGCCGTAGCGGTGCCCGTAGTCCATGCCGATCTGGGCGAACACACCCGGCATGGTCTCCGTGCCCACCCGCCCGTCCAGGTCGGCGATCGCCCCGACGCGCCCGGACGGGGTCCACGAACCGCCGGCCTCCGTCGCGTGGCCGCCGGTGAGCAGGCCGGCACCGGACAACTTCTCCGCGCCGACCGCGAGGCCCACCTCCGCCTCACCGGCCCGGATCGCCATGACCGCGGTGCGCAACGCGGTGGCGCCGGTGGCGCAGGCGTTGGCGACGTTGTACACGGGGACACCGGTCTGGCCGATCTGCTTCTGCAGGTCCTGGCCGAAGCAGCGGGGTCCGCCGAGCAGGTTGCCCGCACCGATCACCCCGACGTCGGCCATGGTCAGGCCGGAGTCCGCCAACGCGTCGCGGGTCGCGGCCGACGCCAGGTCGATCGTGTCCTTGTCCGGGTGCTTCCCGAACTTCGTCATGGAGATCCCGACGATCCAGACGTCCTCAGACATCGCGCTCTCCTGCGTCCGCGGGGACGAAGGCGAAGCCGACGCCCTCGGCGCCGGTCGGGTCCACCCCCAACGAGTAGGTGGTCAGCCGAACGGGAAGGCCCAGCCGGACGTTGTCGATCTCGGGCGCGGTCCCCCGCAGGTTGCCCTTCACCAGGGTGCCGCCGCAGTCGACCATCACCGCGACGAACGGCACCTCGAGCCCGGGCGGGGCGACGCTCACGATGCTGAAGGACACGACCACACCCTCCCGCGCCACCGGGGCGCGTTCGAAGGCGTCCCCCGTGCACCGCGCGCACGCGTTGCGACGGTCGAAGTACCGGGCGCCGCACCCCTGGCACTCGTGGACGACCAGGTGCGGCTCGCCCTCCCCCAGCCTGAGGTAGTCGACCAGGGGCACCTGTGCCACGTTCATAGGCGAGTTCTACCTAACTAGCCGGTTAATTACAAGGCGCCTTCGTGCCAGGCTGACCGTGACGTACTTTGTCACCAGTCGGCCAATTAGCACGGAGGATCACCCATGACGGACGCGGTCATCGTCGAGGCAGTCCGCACAGCGCACGGGAAGCGCAACGGCGCGTTGCGAGACGCCCACCCCGTGGACCTGGCGGCGGACGTGCTGAACGCCCTGATCCTCAGGGCGGGGATCTCCCCGTCGCTCGTCGACGACGTCGTCCTCGGATGCGTCACCCAGTACGCGGACCAGGGCGGCAACGTCGGGCGCTACGCGGTCCTCGCCGCCGGGTGGCCCGACGCCATCCCCGGCGTCACCGTGAACCGGGCCTGCGGATCGAGCCAGCAGGCGCTGGACCAGGCGGCGCACGCGGTCATGGCGGGCCAGGCCGAGGTCGTCGTCGCGGCCGGTGTGGAGTCGATGACCCGGGTGCCCATGGGCGCGACCCGGGCCGCCGGGTTCCCCTACGGCCCTCGCATGAGCGCCCGCTACGAGGGGTTCGGGTTCAACCAGGGCGTGAGCGCGGAGCTGATCGCCCAGCGCTGGGGCCTGTCCCGGCGCCGGCTCGACGAGTTCGCCGTGGAGTCCCAGGAGAAGGCGGCCGCGGCGCGCGCGAGCGGCGCCTTCGCCGACCAGATCGAGCCGGTCCACGTCGAGGGCGGGACCTTCGCCGTCGACGAGTGCCTCCGGGAGAGCTCCGTCGAGTCGCTCGCCCGGCTCAAGCCCTCGTTCAGCGAGGACGGGGTCCTCACCCCCGGCAACTCCTCCCAGATCTCCGACGGCGCCGCCGCGCTCCTGGTGATGTCGTCCGAGCGGGCCCGCGACCTCGGCCTGACCCCGCTGGTGCGCTACCACTCGGGCGCCGTCGCGGGCGCGGACCCGGTCCTCATGCTCACCGCGCCCATCCCGGCCACCGAACGGCTGCTGAAGCGGAGCGGGGTGGCCCTGTCCGACATCGGGGTGTTCGAGGTCAACGAGGCCTTCGCGCCGGTGCCGCTGGCCTGGACGGAGGAGATCGGCGCGGATCCCGCACTGGTGAACCCGCTCGGCGGCGCAATCGCCCTCGGACACCCGCTCGGGGCGTCCGGCGTGAGCCTGATGACCAAGATGATCCATCACATGCGCGACAACGACATCCGCTACGGCCTGCAGACGATGTGCGAGGGCGGCGGTACGGCGAACGCGACCCTCGTCGAGCTCGTCGACCGGTAGCCGCTACCTGCGGCCCCTCAGCTCGGAGTGGAGGCGCTGCGCGAGGGTGGAGAACTCCTCGAGGTCCGGACCGTCCAGGATCGACAGGTCCCGCGCGAAGAGCTCGTCGGTCGTCGCCTCCGCCGCCGCCCAGCGCCTCCCGCAGTCCTCCGGGTCGATCCCCGCCAGGTCGCTCTCCACCGACCACCCGAAGTCCGGGGCGATGCCGGGGTGACGGTGACACACCGCCTCGCCGGGAACCAGCCCGGCGGCCAGCACGCCGACGGCGTGCCGCGCCGCCCTCAGCTCGCGCAGCCCGTTGAGGTGGTGCACGGCGGCCTCCCGGCCGTCCCCGGGAACCGGCAGGCTGCGCCATCCCGCGAACACCGGGGCCGCCGCGCAGTGGGCACCCCGCACGACCCGTTCCGCGAGCTCGGCCAGCCGGTCCCAGGCGGGGTCCGCGGTCAGGTGGCGACGGGCCCAGACGTGCGCGGAGTCGGCGAAGACGCCGGCCGCGTCCGGTCGCGGCAGGACGGCGGCCCCGGCGTCCCAGGCCCGCCGGACGACGGCGGGGTGCATGAACACCATCCCGGCCGCGACCACGTCCGCGTCGACCTCGCCCAGCACTCCCCCGCGGCCGCACACCTGGAACGACAGGTGGACGGTGTACCCGAGCTCGGCCGCCCGGGAGTGGGTCTCCGCCGCCACCATGAACCGCGCCGGCACGGTCTGGATCGCCCGTGCGGTCTGCTCGGCGACGGCTGTCGGCGTCGGACCGCTCACGCCCGCACCTCACGGGCGGCCGGGTGGGTCCTGAACCACCGGCGCCACGCGGCGACGGCGACGTGTGCGGGCATCGGCTCTCCTCGGCAGGACGGTCCGACCAGCCTCGGTGAGGCCGTGCATCCGTCGATGTCGTCGGCTGACGTAACCTGCCGCCGTCATCCGACGTACGCACCGCCCGCCGGTCAGGCGATCCGACCCGGCTGCGCGTCGGCCGGTGCCAGCCGCAGTGCGAGCGTGGCCGCCAGCTCGTCCCGGGCGGCGAAGATGAGGCTCCGGCGCTCCGGGGTCCGGTAGAGCTCGGAGAGGCGTTCCGACGGCGTGCTGACGACCACCGCGACGGGTGGGGCGTAGGGCGTGGTGACCGGGACCGCGATCGCCGAGATGCCCCGGTTGATGCCTTCCAGGCACCGCGAGAACCCCCGCCGGCGCGTGCGGTCGCACTCCTCGAGCAGGTTGCGGTAGTCGCGGTCGGAGAGCAGGCATCCGCGCGCCTCGGCGGCCGCGCCCCGGTAGAGGGCCTCCACCCGCTCCTCGGGCAGCAGCGCGAGGAGCGCGCGCCCGGCGGCGCTGAGGTGGGCGGGCAGCACGTTCCCGGTCCGCTCGGGGACGTGGTCGGGATCCGACGGCTCGACGGAGTGCAGCACCCGGGTGTGCACGCCGACGCGGGTGGCCAGGCACACCGTCTCGCGGTACGCCTCGGCCAGGGCCTCGAGGGTCGGATGGGCGAGCGCGTCGATGTCGCGGGCCAGCTCCGACGAGATGACGGGGGCGCTCAGGGCGGGCCCCGCGCAGTAGCGCCGGTCGTCGTCCTGCACGGCGAAGCCGTGGAAGACCAGCATCGCCATGATCCGGTGCGCGGTCGAGTCGGCGACGCCGAGGACCTTCGCGACGTCCGAGACCCGCGCGGAACCGAAGTCGCGGAGGATGTGGATGGCGCGGAGCGCGTTGTCGATCGAGTTCACGGCGTACGTCGGCTTGTGGTACTCGAAGCTGCCCTGCGTGATGGCCCCGGCCTCCTCTCCGGAATGAGGTGTCGATCCTCCCCCATGGGTGGTCCGCCGACAAGGAGTGCGCGGGTCACGGCCCGGTTCCACCGAGCAGAAGTTCGGCGTGCGTGCGCCCCCCGATGGTCACGATGAGGCGTACGCCGTCGATTCGGAGGACGAGGACGCATGGCCACGACAGGCAACGACGACACGCCGGACCTCGAGTACGTCACCGGGATCCCGCCGAACCTCGGACCCGAGGTCCGAGCGCTGAACCTCCTCCCCCCGTTCCCACCGCACCCCGTCCCCCGGGGGGCGAGGCCGTCGAAGGTCCCCGGCGACCACCACCCGCACCTCAGCCGCGCGGAACGCGACCGGCGCTGGGACGCGCTGCGCAAGGACATGCTGATGGCCGGCATCGACGCGCTCGTGCTGCTCGGCAACGACATCTACTGGGACATGGGGATCGCGAACATCCGCTACCTCACGGGCTCCGGCGCGAAGATGGGGTCGAGCGCGCTGTTCTTCCTGGACCGGGACCCGGTGCTCTACAACGCGGTCGCCCACATGAGCCAGCCCTTCCACTTCCAGGAGGCGCTGCACGGCTGGGTGGACGACCTGCGCATCGGCCACGGGATCCCCGAGCTCGCGGCCGAGCTGAAGGACCGCGGGCTCGGCCGGGCCCGGCTGGGCCTGGTCGGCTTCTCCTCGACGATCCAGACGACCTCCACGATCCTCTCCGGGGACCGGGCGGCCCTGGACGCGCTCCTCCCCGACGCCACGCTGGTCGACTTCGGCTACGCGTTCCAGCGGCTGCGCGTGGTCAAGAGCGAGGAGGAGATCGGGATGCTCCGCTCCGCGGCGGTCGTCGCGGAGAAGACCCTCGACGCCCTCGTGTCCGCCGCGGGCGCCGGCGCCACGGAGGCGGAGGTCTACGCCGAGATGATCCGGACGCAGATCGCGAACGGCGGCGAGCCCAACGTCTTCAACCTGTTCGCCTCGGGTCCCGCCGAGCACCCGGACAGCGAGCTCTGGCACCTGCTGCACGGCTCCGACCAGCCCATGGTCCCGACGACCCGCCCGTTGAGCGAGGGCGACCTCATCGTCGCGGAGTGGCACACGAAGTGGGGCGGCTACCTCGTCCACACCGAGTACAGCTGCCACATCGGGTCCCGGGTCCCCGACCCGCTCTACCGGATCTTCGACGTCGCGCTCGAGTGCTTCGAGGCGAGCCGGGCCGCCCTGGTCCCGGGCAAGACCATCGACGAGGCCATCCGCGAGATCCGCAAGCCGGCGGAACGGGCCGGGATCAACTGGATCGAGCTCGGCTTCCACGCGATGGGCCTGGCCTCCCCCGAGTTCCCCACGGTCGTCTACGACACGGGGTACGGGTCCGACTCGCTCAACGGCGCGCGGATCGGCCACCTCGTGCTCGAGGAGGGGATGCACTTCGGCAACAACATCGACCTCCACGACCAGTCCTGGCGCTCCGACGTCGGGCTGATGTACGGCGGCAGCATGGTCGTCCGGCCGGGCGGGGCCGAGGTCCTGGTGACCCCGCCGAAGGAGCTCGGCGTGAGCTGAACCCCGGGGGGAACGGAAGAGGGACGCGGCCCGGGGGCTGCGTCCCTCTTCCGTTCTCGCCGGGGGCGGCCTCACTTGCGCGCGACGGACTCCTTGTCGTAGCCCGCGGCGCGCTGGTACCGGTGGCTGATCTCCTCGATCTCCTCCTGCGAGATCACGTCGTGGAGGTTCTCGAAGGGCTCGCCGTTCGTCCGCCGCTCCACGACCTCGATGATCGTGTCCGGCGGCGTCGTCCGGTTCGTCAGCACCAGGTTGTTCACGACCGGCAGCCGCTCGTCCTGGTACGCGACCAGCCCGTCCCGCGGGTCCGTCGCGGACTCGAGTGCCTTCGCGAGCGCCTCGGCGTCGAGGATGGCCTGGGCGCCACCGTTGCCGCCACGCGGGTACATCGGGTGCGCCGCGTCGCCGAGGAGCGTGATCCGGCCGAAGCTCCACCGGTCGACCGGGTCCCGGTCGACCATCGGGTAGGAGAGCACGTTCTCGCCGTCCCGCAGCAGCTCGCCGCAGTCGAGCCAGTCGAACTTCCAGTCCTCGAAGTAGTGCAGGAAGTCGTGGACGTCGCCCGCGGCGCTCCAGTCGACGGGCGCCTGCTCCTCGGTGTTGATCTCGGCGATCCAGTTGACGAGCTGGTTCCCCTCGGCATCGATGTCGTTGCGGATCGGGTACACGGCGAGCTTGCCCGTGAGGAAGAGCGCGCCGATGCGGGTCGCGCTGCCTCCACTGAGGAACGGCGGCATCCGCGTGACCCCGCGCCACATGTTGATGCCGTGGAAGACCGGGGCGCCCTCGTCCGGGTAGAAGGTCTTGCGCACCACGGAGTGCACCCCGTCGCAGCCGACCAGGATGTCGCCCTCGACCGGCCCGATCACCGCGCCGGCGGCGTCGGCGAAGGTCGCCGTGACCGTCGAGTCGTCCTGCGCGACGCTCACGAGCCGGTGGTCGGTGTGGACGTGGTCCTCGCCGAGGCGCTCGATCACAGCGTTGAGGAGCACCGTGTGCAGGTCACCCCGGTGGATCGAGAAGTGCCTGTACGCGTGCCCCGCATACAGTCCGGTCGGCTCGCGGTAGATGATCTGGCCGTTGTGCGTGGCGAAGACGAACTCCTGCGCCTCGACGGCCACCTCGCCGAGCACGTCCCCCAGCCCGAGCCCGGTGAGGACGCGGACGCAGTGCGGCATCAGGTTGATGCCGAGCCCCAGCGGCTTGAACACGGGCGCGGCCTCGTAGACGTGGACGTCCACGTCCGCGAAGCGCGCCCGGAGCGACAGGGCGAGCGTCAGCCCGCCGATGCCGCCACCGACAACCACTACCTTCATTCGCGAGGTCTCCCTGTCTCGTCGTCCCGCCGGCTACGCGTAGGCCTTGGTCCGCGCCGGGTCCTCGTGGCCCTCGGGCGCCACGGGCAGGCGGAGGCCGAGCCGCTCCATCCGTGGGAGCACCTCGTCGCGCAGGTGGGGGAACTCGTCGATGTAGTTGATGAGCCCGACGGCGACGCCCTGCAGGCCGCCGGCGCTCAGCCTGGCGTACATGTCGACGACGTCGTCGTAGCTGCCCACGACGGGCCACGTGCCGGAACCGCCGATGTTGCGGCGCTTCATCGCGTGGGCCTGCAGCTGGTCCGCCGAGGACGACTGGGCCGTCAGGCGCCCGGCGGCCATGTTGTCCGCGGCCTCCCAGTCGCCCATCTCGTCCACGATGTAGTGGTAGTAGTCCTCGGCCTCCGTGCGGGTCGGCCGGCAGACGAGGTGGCTGCTGGCGAAGACGCCGAACGGGCGGCCGGGGTTGACGCGCTTCACCTCGGCCACCTTCTCCCCCATGCTGTCGAGGTCGTTGATCACCATGAAGAGCGCGTCGGCGTTGCGGGCGGCGAAGGCGCTCCCGGCGGCGGAGATTCCCGCGCTCATCACGACCGGCCGGCCCACCGGATGCGGCTGGCCCTCCACACCCACCAGATCGAAGAACCGGCCCTTGTGGTCGAACAGCTCCGGCTCGGACCAGACCTTCGTGACGATGTCCAGCCACTCCTGCGCGTAGGCATACCGGTCGTCGTGCTCCTTCAGCGCCTGCCCGAACATCGAGAACTCGGCGGCGTTCCAGCCCGCCACGACGTTCAGCCCGAAGCGCCCGTGACCGACGTGGTCCGCCGTCGCCATCTGCTTGGCGGCGAAGACAGGGTGGATCAGCGCGCAGTGCGTCGTGGAGAACACGCGGATGTTCCTGGTCTGCGCGAGGATGCCGGTCGCCCAGGTGATGGGCTCGAAGTTGCTGTTCTGGCTGTTCGTCTCGCCGCCGTACCCTCGCCAGCGCCCGACGGGGAGCAGGAACTCGATGCCCGCCTCGTCCGCCAGCTGCGCCGCCCGGACGTTGTTGTCCCAGGTGTTCTGCCACCTCTCCGGCGCCTTCGTCATGGTCATGCCGTTGGAGCAGTTGAGGGCGAACAGCCCCAGCTGGAAGGTGTTCTGGCTCAGCATGTGGCTCCAGTCTCCTTGTCGATCGTCGCGCGGGAGCGCGAGGCGCCTCAGCGTGAGAGCGGGCGCGTGTGCAGGTCCTTCGGGATGAAGATGGTCGAGATGAGCGTGAGGAGGGCGACCGCGACCACCCAGTACGACGCGGAGAGGGGCTGGCCCGTCAGGCTGATCAGCCAGGTGCAGATGTACGGCCCGAAGCCGCCGAACAGCGTGACGCCCACAGCCAGGGTGACGGTGACCAGGAACCCGTGGTTGCGCCCGTGGTACATCTCGACGAACACGGCGATGCCCACACCGAGGATGGGCGCGGAGAAGAAGGCGAGCACGAACTCGAGCAGCAGGACGGCCCAGAACTCCTTCGTCGTCGTGATGAGCGCGAAGAGGGGCACGGTCAGGACGAGGTAGCCGATCGCGGAGAAGAGGATCACGGGCCGCCGGCCGACCCGGTCGGAGACGTACCCGCCGAGCGGGATGAGCGCCGCCGTCAGCCCGGCGCCGAGCGCCGTGGCCCACAACGAGCCGGAGGCGTTCACGCCGACGATCGCGAACGCGAAGGTGGGCATGTAGGTGAGCGTGATGAAGGTCGTCGTGGTCCACAGCGCGGTGAACGCGAGCAGGACGAAGAAGATGGCACCGTTGGGCATCCGCCGGACGGCCGCGGGGTCCTCCACGGTCTGGCCGGACTCGTGCGCGGCCCGGATCTCGCGGTAGACGGGCGACTCCTCGACCTCCCGGCGGAGGAAGAAGACCACCAGGGCCAGGACGGCACCGAGGAAGAACGGGATCCGCCAGGCCCAGGCGTTGACCGTCGCCGTGCCGAGGGTCGAGGTCAGCAGCGCGCCCAGCAGCGCACCCAGCAGGACGCCGGTCGTCGCCGCGGAGTTGAGGAAGCTGCCGAAGAACGCCCGCCGGCCCGGCCCCGCCCACTCGACGAGGAACATCCCGGCGGAGCCCTGCTCCCCGCCCGCGGAGAGCCCCTGGCACATGCGGCCGAGGACCACGATGATCGTCCCCAGGACGCCCGCGGTGGCGTAGCCCGGGGCGACCGCGATCAGGAGCGCTCCGCCCGCCATCAGCAGCATCGAGAAGAGCATGATCGACTTACGGCCCCTGCGGTCGACGAGCCGGCCGAAGATCAGGCCACCGACCGGTCGGGCGAGGAACCCGATGACGAAGACGACGAAGGTCGACAGGAGCGCGGCCAGCGAGTCCTGCTTGGGGAAGAACGTCGCGGCGATGGCGGGTGCGAAGAACCCGTACACCGTGAAGTCGTACCACTCGAAGACGTTGCCGACGGCGGTCAGCGCGAGCGTGCGTCGACGGGCAGCGGGCGGAGCCGAGGGGTCGGCGACACCGGCGTTGGTCGGAACTCTGGTCATTGAGAACTCCGTTGAACTCATTCGGCTTGCGCCGGAACCACGGATCTGGGCGCACGGGCAGCGGCTGGTAGTGCGAGCGGCCCGGCCAGCTCCACCTGGATTGCCGGGACGGTACTCACGTTCTGGCACGCCCCATTCGTAGTTCTGCTAGCAAGAACGTGGGGCCGTCCCGTCCGGCTCAGCCCGGTGCGGCGAGCGCCGACTCGATCAGCTGGGCGGTCTCCGTCAGGGCGTCGACGTACCCGGTGAGGCGGGCGGCCCGGTAGCGCGCCGTCGGCATCGCGATCGCGATGCCGACGACGGGTGGCTCCTCGAACACCCGCACGGCACGTCCGATCGCGGTGAGGCCCTCCTCGGTGAGGCCGTCGTTCACGGCGAAGCCCTGCTTGCGGATGCGGTGGAGGTCCCGCATCAGCCCGTCGATGTCGGGCCCGCCGGGATCGGGCGGGTCGCCCCCGCCGTAGGCGTCCACCACCCGGGCCTCCGGCCACGTCGCCAGGACGGCCCGGCCGGCGGAGGTGAGGTGCGCGGGCAGCTCGCGCCCCACCCGGTCACCGACGCGCAGCACCCGGTCGCACTCGACCGAGAGCACGAAGCGCGCCCGCCTGCCCTGCACCACCAGCAGGTGCACCGTCTCGCCGGAGCGGGTCATCAGGACCTGGAGCAGGGGCAGGGCCACCCGTCTCAGCTGCGACACCGGCTCGCCGAGCGCGCCGCGCAACATCGGGCCCGGGACGTAGCGGCGATCGTCGTCCTGCTCGGCGAATCCCCGGTAGACCAGCATCGCCAGCAGGCGATGAGCGGTGGACCGGGCCACGCCGAGGCGTGCTGCGGCGTCGGCGACGCCCATCGGGCCTTCCTGCGCCAGCGCGGTGGCGAGCACCAGCGCGTGGTTCACCGACTCGATGCTGTATCGCGGCTTGTTCTGCATAAAGGAATTCGTCCTCCCATCGGCTAGAACCCGTCTACCGTCCGAGCCGGCTTCGCAACAGCACGTTCTGCTAGCCAGAACCTCGGCGCCCCGCGGGTGGGACGTCCGTAGCGTCCGCGTCGCGACCGAACCCGTCGCCGGAAGGAACGCCCCGCATGACCTCCCTCTCCTCCCCGGTCTCCCTGCACGCCGACGTGGGCCCTGGACAGCCCGATCCCTCGCCGGAGCTCGACGCTCTCTACCGCGGGTTCGAGGAGGAGCTGCTCGTTCCGCTGTGGACGGAGATCGGCGACCTGATGCCGACGACGCCGCGGCCCACGGCACAGGCCCACGTGTGGCGGTGGGAGAGGCTGCTCCGGCTGGCCGAGCGGTCCGGCGACCTGGTCCCCGTGGGCAGGGGCGGTGAGCGCCGGGCGATCGCCCTGGCCAATCCCGGCCTGGGCGGCGCCCCCTTCGCCACGCCGACGCTGTGGGCGGCGATCCAGTACCTCAACCCGCGCGAGGACGCCCCGGTCCACCGGCACACCCAGAACGCCTTCCGGTTCGTCGTCGAGGGCGAGGGGGTGTGGACCGTGGTCGACGGCGACCCGGTCGCGATGCGACGCGGTGACTTCCTGCTGACGCCGGGATGGCAGTTCCACGGCCACCACAACCGGAGCGACCGGCCCATGGCCTGGCTGGACGGGCTCGACATCCCCTTCGTCCACCACATCGGATCGGCCTTCTTCGAGACGGGCCCCGACCAGGTCCCCGACCGTTCCGCACCGGACCGGTCCCGGGCCGAACGGCTGTGGGCCCATCCCGGCCTCAGGCCGGTCGCCTCCCCGGGGCCCTCCACGAGCTCGCCGATGGCCGCGTACCGCTGGGAGCACACGGACGCCGCCCTGGCCGACCAGCTCGCCCTCGAGCGGGAAGGGCATCCGGGGGTCGTGGAGCCCGGTCACGCGGCGGTCCGGTTCTCGAACCCCGCCACGGGCGGCGACGTCATGCCCACCCTGCGGGCGGAGATGCACCGGCTCGCCGCCGGAGCGCGCACCGCGGTGCGCCGCGAGGTCGGTTCGTCGGTCTGGCAGGTGTTCGACGGTGCCGGCCGGGTGCGCGTCGGGGACCGCGACTGGGGTGTCACCCGGGGCGACCTCGTGGTGGTCCCGTCCTGGGTGCCGCTGACGATCACCGCGGACACCGGCCTGGATCTCTTCCGCTTCTCCGACTCCCCGATCCTCGAGCGCCTGCACCTCGACCGCGTCCAGGTCGGCGCAGCTGCAGCGCCCGAACCCCGCTGACCCGGAAACGCCCTGGAGGACAACGCGTGAGACTCATGACCCTTCGCACCGCCGCAGGCACCCGAGCCGCCCGCGTCGAGGGCGAGCACGCGGTCGAGATCGACGCCCCGGACGTCGGGGCCCTGCTCGCCGACCCCGGTTGGCGGGCCCGCGCCGAGGCCGCCGACGGGATCCGGCACGAGCTCACGGGAGCGGACGTCGCCCCGGTCGTGCCGCGGCCGGGCAAGATACTGTGCGTCGGGCTGAACTACCGGACGCACATCCTCGAGATGGGCCGCGACCTGCCTGCGCACCCCACCCTCTTCGCGAAGTTCCCGGAGGCCCTCATCGGGCCGGGCGACCCGGTCCGTCTCGACACCGAGGCCGAGGCGGTCGACTGGGAGGCCGAGCTGGCCGTCGTGGTCGGGGCGCCCGTGCGCAGGGCCGGCGAGGACGACGCCGCGGCCGCGATCGCCGGCTTCGCCGTGCTCAACGACGTCACCATGCGTGGCTGGCAGTACCGGACCACGCAGTGGTTGCAGGGCAAGACCTTCGAGGCGACCACGCCGTTGGGGCCGGAGCTCGTGACCCCCGACGAGCTCCCCGGTGGCGTCCGCCCCGCCCTCGACCTCCGGTGCACGGTCGACGGCGAGACCGTCCAGTCCGCCAACACCGCCGATCTCGTCTTCGACCCGGTCGCGCTGGTCGCCTACATCTCGACGATCCTCACCCTCAACCCCGGCGACGTCATCGCCACCGGGACGCCGGGCGGGGTCGGGCACGCCCGCAAGCCACCCCGCTACCTCCGGGACGGCGTCGTCCTCGGCACGGAGATCCAGCTGCTCGGCAGCCAGCACAACCCCGTGCGGGCCGGCGCGGCGATCCCGGCATGACGGCCGGGGCCCGCGCCCGCGGGTGGGCGGACGACGGCTTCCTGTTGCTGCTCAAGGGGATCGACGGGCTGACCGAGGCCGACCTCGACGACGACTGCGCGCTGCCGGGGTGGAGCCGCCGGCACCTGCTGGCGCACGTCGCCTCGAACGCGGAGGCCGTCGGACGGCTGCTGGCCTGGGCCCGGACCGGGGTCGAGACCCCGATGTACAGCTCGCCCGACCAGCGCACCGCCGACATCGCCGCCGGTGCCGCCCGACCCGATCTCCGCGACTGGGTCCGTGAGTCTGCCGTGGCCCTCTCGCGGGCCATGGACGAGCTCCCCGAGCAGGCGTGGGACCACGAGGTGGTCACCGCGCAGGGGCGGGTGGTCCCCGCGAGCGAGACCACCTGGATGCGTGCCCGCGAGACCTGTGTGCACGCCGTCGACCTCGGGACCGGGACCACGTTCGGGGACCTCCCCGAGGACTTCCTGGCCGCCCTCCTCGACGACGTCGCCGGCTGGCGGGGCTCCCGTCCCGGACCGGCGATCGTCCTCACCACCCCCCGGACGCACCACGAGCTCGCCGGCGACCCGCCCGTCACCCGGCTCGACCTGCCCCTGGCCACGGCCGCGGGCTGGCTCACCGGGCGGCACACCGCATCCGAGCTGCCGGCGCTGCCGCGCTGGCTCTAGCCGGAGTGCGGGTCCCGCAGGCACGCGCCTGCGGGGCCCGCTCAGCCGACGAATCCGGGGCCGGACCAGTAGGCCTGCCAGAAGGCGAGCCGGCGGCGGTCGAGGATGTCCGCCACGGTGTCCTCGAGGTCCCACACCTTCGTGATCGGCGACCGGCCGTCGAAGACCGGCCACTCGATCTCCCCGCCGTCCGTGGGGTCCCCGCACCGGGCGAAGGAGATCCACGCGCGCTGGATGCGCTCGGCCAGAGCCCGGTCCGGGTCGGTCCAGGCCCAGTCGCGATCCGCGTACGTCCCGAAGAGGTAGAGCACGTCGGCGGTGTGGAAGGCGCCCACGTCCGCACCCTCCAGCACCGCGGGGGCGGGCGGGACGGGCGGCCGCCGGGCGAACCGGAAGTGCCAGACGGGCGCCCCGAGGTTCTCATTGTGCAGGATCGCCGCGTTCCACGAGGGCATCACGAAGATCTCGTCGCCGGCCAGCGACCAGCTCGCCCGCCTGACGGCGGTGTCGTCCGCGGCCGGGTAGAGCGCGAACGCCTCCCCGGCGCGGTCGCCGAACTTCTCCGCGAGGTAGGCGCGGTACGCGGCCACGGTCGGCAGGTAGCGGGCGCCGCCCTGCTCGTCGTCCACGTTCCCGACCAGGGCGGGGATGTCCGCCGCGCGGCCCTGCTCGAAGGAACGCTGGACGGGTTCGGTGAGCACGTACCCGTCGACGACGGGATAGCCGGCGTCGTACCGATGCATGCTGAGGCCGCCGGGAGCGGAGTCCGAGACCCACGCCCCGCGGCCCCGGGGCAGGTCGGCGCGCACGATGACCTCGGGATCCAGCGTCCTCGCGTCCGCCACCGAGCCGATCCCGAGGGACGCGAAGAGCTCGACGCCCGCCTCTTCGGCCGCCCGCAGGGTCGAGGCGTACGCGGGGTTCCCCGGACCGTCGATCGCGGGCGCGACCCCCGGCCCGCTGTGCGCGATGACCCGGTGGAAGAGCCCCCGGGCCAGGGGCGAGCAGCGCAGCTTCTGGGCGCTGTCCCCACCCGCCGAGACGCCGCCGAGCGTGACGTTGCCCGGATCGCCGCCGAAGGCCTCGATGTTGCGCTGCACCCACTCGAGTGCCGCGATCTGGTCCATGAGCCCGTAGTTGCCGGAACCGCCGTACCCGGTCTCGGCCGAGAGCCCCGGGTGGGCGAGGAACCCGAGCCGCCCGAGCCGGTACTGGATGGTCACCACGGTGATCCCCCGGCTCGCCAGGCGGGCGCCGTCGTAGAGGGGGTTGCTCGCCGAGCCGAAGGTGAAGGCCCCGAAGTGGACCCACACGATCACCGGACGGTCGTGGTCACCCGCCGGCCCCGTCCAGACGTCGAGGGTCAGGCAGTCCTCGTCGAAGACGGACTCCTGCCCCGAGAAGAGCGAGCCCGAGGGCGGTGCGAGCTGCCAGCTCGCCGGTCCGAACTCGGTCGCGTCCCGGACACCGGCCCAGGGCACGACGGGTCGCGGTGGCCGCCAACGGTTCGCGCCCGTCGGCGGGGCCGCGTACGGGATTCCCAGGAAGCTGCGGACCCCGAGATCCGGTCGTGCGGTGCCCCTGAGGATCCCGCTGTCGATCCTGACGTCCTCGTCCACGACCACGATGCTGGCACGCCCGCAGGTCCGGGTCGCGCCTCTTCTGCATCGAGGAACGGATGGCGCCCCACCGGCGCGGCCCGCCCCCGGAGCGGATGCACCGGGCGTGAGCGTTGACGCCGCCGACGCGACCTCAGTAATGTGCTGGCTGGCCAATTAGTGACCCACGCACCATCGCACCTGGCCGCGGACGATTCACCCGGCGACGCAGCCGGTCCGCGCCATCCGGGAGGAGAGTCAGCGGTGACACCCAGGGGCTCAGCGGTGACGCGCAGGGGCATGATCTCGTGCGGCGCCGGTACCGCACGCGGCTGCGCCGCCCGGACGTCGCAGCCGACCGACACCCGGTCCGGGGCGTGAACGTGGACGCGACCACGAGCCGGATCGAGGTCCCCTCCGGCGATCTGACCCTCTCCGTGCAGGTGGCGGGCACCGGCCCGCTGGTGATCCTGATGCACGGCTGGCCCGAGCTGGGGCTGTCCTGGCGGCATCAGGTCGCGCCGCTCGCCGCCGCGGGCCACACGGTCGCCGTGCCGGACATGCGGGGTTTCGGCGGTTCCGGCAAGCCCGCGGACGTCGGGGCCTACGACCTGGACTCGCTCGCGGACGACATGGCGGCCGTCGCCGCGCACCTCGGGGCCCGGACCTGGGTCGCGGTCGGGGACGACTGGGGTGCCTTCGTCGCCTGGCGGTGCGCCCTGCGGTTCCCGGACGCGGTGCGCGGGGTCTTCTCCATCGGCGTGCCGTACATCCCCTCGGACACGCGCCCGCGCAGCAGCGCCACGGACACCGAGGGCTTCTTCTACGTGCGCTACTTCCAGGAGGTCGGCCTCGCGGAGGCCGAGCTCGAGGCCGACGTGCACGGCTCCCTGCGGCACATCTTCTTCGCGTTGTCGGGCGGCGCCCCGCAGGACGCGTGGCTCACCCCGCGGCCCGCCACCTCGCGGCTGCGCGAGGGCCTGGTCGAGCCACCGCCGGGCCCGCTGTCCTTCCTGCCCGACGACGTGCTCGAACGCTTCGCCGCCGCCTACCGGGCGGGCGGGTTCTTCGGCCCGGTCTCCTGGTACCGCAACGGGATGGCCAACGCCGCCCAGGCCGCGGCCTACGGCGACGGCCGGATCCGGCAGCCCGCCGGCTTCCTGGCGGGCGAGCGGGAGATCGTGCTGTCGATCAACCCGGACGGCCGGCAGGCCCAACGGGCGCTGATCGACGACCTGCGGGTCGACCGGATCGTGCCGGACGCGGGCCACTGGCTCGCCCAGGAACGTCCCGCCGAGGTCACCGCGACCCTGCTGGAGTTCCTCGCGGAGCTCCCCGCACCCGTCGTCGCACGATGAGCGCGGACCGACGTCCTCGTTCGGGTGCGATGCCGACGACTCCGATGTCCGCCGGGCCACACAACCGTCGAATGACGTACCGGAAAGTGCCAGGTGGCGGACGTGAACCGGCCGGAAGGTTACCCTCCAGTAATGCTTGACCGGACATTTGGCGGTGCCTACCGTAGCCGCAACGCGTGACCTGGAAGTCCGGCGATGACCGACTGCTGAGGGGCGCAGTCCGGCTGGGTGCCGTTCGACGCACGGGCGAGGGCATCCCCGATCTCAATGGAGAGAAGTAGCCCATGTCTGGATTCATCCGGCGCGGAGCCCGCTGGCTCGCGCCCGTCCTGGTGGTGGCTGCACTGACCACCGCGTGCGGAGGCGGCGGCGCCGCCACGTCCACACCCACGGTCGACGCCCTCACCCTCTCCGCCGCCTTCGACACCGCCACGGGCGGCTGGGACCCGGGTCGGACCCCGGCGAAGGTCCAGGACGACGGCAACATCATGACCGCCCTCTACGGCAACCTGGTGTACCGGGACATCGAGACCGGCAAGATCCTGCCCTGGCTCGCCACGTCGCTCACCCCGGACGCGAGCGGGGCCGTGTGGACCCTGGCGATCCGGCCGGACCTCAAGTTCTCCGACGGCACCGTGTTCGACGCCGCCGCCGTGAAGGCGAACTTCGACCGCCACACGGACAAGGCCCAGGGCTCGTACCAGTACTCGAGCGTCGCGGGCGTCACGACCGCGGTGAAGGACCCGACGACGGTCGTCATCACCCTGGGCAAGCCCAACTTCGGCTTCGACCAGCTCATGGCCGGGCCGCTGGGGATGATCTACTCCCCCACCGCCTACGCCAAGGACCCCAAGGGCTTCGCGACCCGTCCGGTCGGTGCCGGTCCGTACGTCCTCGAGAACTGGGCCCGGGACACCCAGGTCGTGCTGAAGAAGAGTCCGACCTATGTGGATGCCGCCTCGGTCAAGGTCGCGACCGTGACGATCAACGTCCTCGCCGACCTGAACCAGGCGCTGAACACGGTCCGCTCCGGACAGTCCGACCTGCTCGTCCAGACCTCGCCGAAGATGGCGGTCGACGCGAAGAACTCCGGTCTGGTCGTCTCGGAGTTCCCGGTGAGTGGGTTCCGGGGCTGGATGTTCAACGTGAAGTCGCCCGCGTTCAGCGACGTCCGGGCGCGGCAGGCGGTCGCGCTGGCGCTCGACCTCGACGAGCTGACCGCCGTCATCGCCCCGGCCGAGCCGACGGCCCCGAAGTCCATGTTCGACCCCAGCTCGCCGTTCTACACCGACGTCCGCCCGGCGACCGGGGACAAGGCGAAGGCCCAGCAGCTGTTCGACCAGCTCGCGGCCGAGGGCAAGCCGGTGAACTTCACCATCATGTCCACGCAGAACGGGACCACCGAGGGTGCCGTGGCGGAGGCCATCCAGGCGCGGCTCGCGCAGTTCACGAACGTCAAGGCCGCCGTACTGCCGGTGACGACCGCCGCCCGGATCGAGGCCGTGAACGTCACGCGCAACTGGGACTTCGCCAACCTGCAGCTCAACTACGCCGATCCCGAGCCGAACTTCTACTCGCTGCTGCACACCGGCGGCCAGCAGAACAAGGCCAACTACAGCAACCCCGAGATGGATGCCGTCCTCGAGGGCGTGCGCCTGACGAACGACGCCGCGGCCCGTAAGCAGGCCTACGCCACCGCACAGCAGATCGCCGCCCGGGACGTGATCATGATTCCCACCAACTCGGCCAACCAGCGCTACGCGCACAGCAAGAAGCTCGGCACCACGCTGCCGGCCACGAACGACGGCGTGATCAGGTTCGACCTGATCGGCGCGACGCCGCGGACCTGAACGGACGGCCGTCGGGTCCTCGCGGGCCCGGCGGCCGTCCGTGCCGTCCGCGCTGTTCCGAGCCGAGCCGTGCCACATCCGAAGGGACCCTCGTGACGTCTCCGTCGACCGACCCCCGTCTCCAGCTGCCGCTGCCCGACCAGGTGCGCCGCCCCTCCACCGAGCCCGACGTGCGCAACTCGGTGCATCCGCCGCTCGAGACGGCGGCGCCCCCTCGGGACGCACCCAACGTCGTGATCGTGCTGCTCGACGACATGGGCTTCGGTGCCTCGAGCGCGTTCGGCGGGCCCTGCCACATGCCGGCAGCCGAGCGCCTCGCGCAGGGGGGCCTGAAGTACTCGCGGTTCCACACCACCGCGTTGTGCTCGCCGACGCGCCAGTCGCTCCTCACCGGCCGTAACCACCACGCCGTGAACATGGCGGCGATCACCGGACTCGCGACGTCCGTTCCGGGGTACACGTCGGTGCGCCCCCGCAGCGCCGCGACCATCGCCGAGGTCCTCAAGCACAACGGCTACAAGACCGCGGCCTTCGGGAAGATGCACCAGACGCCGATCTGGGAGACCAGCGCGTCCGGCCCGTTCGACCGCTGGCCGACGGGCGAGGGTTTCGAGCGCTTCTACGGGTTCATCGGAGGAGAGGCGGACCAGTGGTCGCCGCTCCTGTACGAGGGGACCAGCCCGGTCGAGCCCCCCTCGGACCCGGACTACCACCTCAGCACCGACCTCACCGACCAGGCCATCGCCTGGGTCCGCAGCCAGCGCACACTCGCCCCGGACTCACCCTTCTTCCTCTACCTGTCGTTCGGGGCCACCCACGCCCCGCACCACGCGCCGGCGAGCTGGATCGAGAAGTACCGCGGCCGTTTCGACGAGGGCTGGGACGCCGAGCGCGAGCGGATCCTCGCCTCGCAGGTCGCGCTCGGGGTCGTTCCGGAGGGCTGCGAGCTCACCCGGCGGCACGACGAGATCCCGGCGTGGAACGACCTCAGCGAGGACGAGAAGCTCGTGGCGGCCCGCCTGATGGAGGCGTTCGCCGGCTTCGCCGAGCACACGGACAACGAGGTCTCGCGCCTCCTCGACGCCCTCACCGAGCTCGATTCCCTCGACAACACACTGTTCCTCTACATTCTCGGGGACAACGGCGCCTCCGGCGAAGGCGGAATCCCGGGAACGACCAACGAGGTGGCCAGCCTCAACGGACTGCACGACTCGACGGAGAACGTCCTCGCCCACCTCGACAAGATCGGGGGGCCGGAGTCGTACAACCACTATCCGGTCGGCTGGGCGCACGCGACGAACACGCCGTACCAATGGACCAAGTCCGTCGCCTCCCACTGGGGTGGCACGCGCGTCGGAATGATCGCGCACTATCCCGACCGCATTCCTGAGGGTGGACAGATCCGGAACCAGTGGCATCACGTCATCGACGTGGTCCCCACCATCCTGGAACTGGCCGGACTGCCCGCCCCCAAGACCGTGAACGGCTTCGACCAGCAGCCGATCGACGGGGTGAGCTTCGCCTACTCGTTCGACGACGCCGCCGCCGAGGACCAGCACACGACGCAGTACTTCGAGATCTTCGGCAACCGAGGCGTCTTCCACCAGGGATGGTCGGCGTGCACGAAGCACTCGAATCCCTGGAACGGGCGGTCGAAGCTCATCCCGTTCGCGGACGACGTCTGGGTGCTCTACGCACCGGGCGACTGGAGCCAGGCGCACGATCTCGCGGCCGCCATGCCGGAGAAGCTGCGAGAGCTGCAGGAGCTCTTCCGGGCCGAGGCCGAGCGGAACTTCGTCTACCCCATGGACGACCGTCGCAGCGAGCGACGCGACACCGAGCTCGTGGGACGACCGGACCCGCTGGCGGGCCGGACCACGATGACGCTGTACCCGGGCATGTCGCGGCTCGCCGAGAGCGCGGTTCCGACTGTCCGGAACAAGGCCCACCAGGTCAGCGCCGCGCTCAGTCTTCGCGAGGACGACGAGGACGGCGTCATCCTGTCCCAGGGCGGCCGCTTCGGCGGCTGGGTGCTGTACCTGCGGGACGGGCGCCTCGAGTACTGCCACAACTGGCTCGACCGCGAGCGCTACGTCGTCGCGGCACCGACCGCGCTCGGCGCCGGCTCGCACGTCGTCTCGTACCGGTTCGTCCCGGACGAGGGTGAGGGCTTCGGCCGGGGCGGGATCGGCGAGCTGCACTGCGACGGCGAGCTGCTCGCGTCCGCACGCATCGAACGGACCGTGCCGCACTACTTCGGCACGGCCACGAGCACGGACGTCGGCTGCGACCTGGGCAGCCCCGTGGTCGGCGGGTACCGGTGCGCACGCGGTGCGTTCACCGGAGACATCGAGTGGGTCCGGATCGACGTCGACGGGCCACCGGTGGAAGCCCCCCACCAGGTCACCGAGGACATCGAGCTGGCGACCCAGTGACGACCCAGTGACGATGTGGTGACCTGACCATGACCTGCTGCTCGGCACCGCGGCCGATCCACTCCCCCGAGGCGTCGGGGGAGGCGTCGCCGCGCCCTGTCACGGGCTCGTCGCCCGCAGACCCCGGCGACCACCGGATCGCGCAGGTCCCGGTCCCCGGCGGATCGTTCCGGATGGGCGACCATCATGGCGACGCCGCGGCGGCCGACGGGGAGGGCCCGGTCCACGAGGTCTCGGTGGCGGCGTTCGACATGGACGCCACCACCGTGACCAACGACGACTTCGCCCGGTTCGTCGACGCCACCGGATACCGCACGGAGGCCGAGGAGTTCGGCTACTCCGCGGTCTTCCACCTCGCCCTCCGCGCGCCGGAGTCGGACATCCTGGGACAGCCTCCCCACACGCCGTGGTGGCTGGGTGTGCGTGGCGCCGACTGGAGGCATCCACAGGGCCGGTGGTCGGACCTTCGCGGCCTGGAGACGCATCCGGTCGTCCACGTGTCGTGGAACGACGCGCACGCCTACTGTCGCTGGGCCGGCCGCGCCCTGCCGACCGAGGCCCGGTGGGAACGGGCCGCCCGCGGGGGGCAGGAGGGGCTGCGCTTCCCCTGGGGGGACGACCTCGCCGAGACCGACGGCTGGCCGTGCAACATCTGGCAGGGGGACTTCCCCGCGTCGAACGACCTGGACGACGGCTACCTCACCACCGCGCCGGTCCGCAGCTACGCCCCCAACGGGTTCGGCCTGTGGCAGACGGTCGGCAACGTGTGGGAGTGGTGCTCGGACTGGTACGACCCGACCTACTACCGCCGCGCCCCCGCGGTCGACCCGACCGGCCCGGACACGGGAACGGCCCGCTCCCTGCGCGGCGGCTCGTTCCTCTGCCACGACTCCTACTGCAACCGCTACCGGGTGGCCGCGCGTTCGTCCAACACGCCGGACTCGTCCGCCGCCAACATCGGGTTCCGCACCTGTACCCGACAGCCGTGACCGCCCCACCACATCCTCGAGGAGCCTCTGTGAGAACGAGAACCAAGACTGTCCTGGCCATGACCGTGGTGCTCGCCGCCGCCGTCAGCGGCTGCGCCACCACGTCCGGGAGCGCCTCGGGCGGCGGGGGGAAGGCCGACCCGATCGTGCTGTTCTCCCCGATCCCGCTGTCCGGCAGCCGCCAGTACAACGAGACCGTGGCCGGCGAGAACGCCGCCGCCGCCGCGATCAACGCCGCCGGCGGGATCAAGGGCCGGCCCATCGAGATCAAGACCTGCGACTCGAAGAGCGACCCCACGCAGGAGGCCGTCTGCGCCCAGGAGATCGTGACGTCGAAGCCCGTCGCCGTGATCGCCCAGGCAACGGGCCGGAGCACCGCGGTCACCGACACCACCAACGAGAACAAGATCGCGAGCATCGGTGGACTGGGCTTCGGATCCACGGACGCGCTGCGGGAGAGTGTCGCGAGCTTCCCGCTGAGCACGGGTCCGACGGCGCCGATGGCGTGCCCGGCCGGGCTCGGCGCGGACGGCCGGAACCGCCTCGGGGCCATGGTCACCGACCTGGCGTCGGGGGCCGTGATCGCCCAGGCCGCCGAGGCGGCGACCAAGGCCGTTCCCGGCACCGCCTGGACGAAGACGGTCAAGGTCCTGCCCGAGGCGACCGACATGGCCGGGCTCTTCCAGACCATGCTCGACAGCCAGTCGAACGGCGTGCTCTTCGCCGGCTCCGTCACGCAGACGATCGGCCTGCTCCAGGCCAACAACAACCGGATCGGCCTGTGCGGAGCGGACGCCCTGACGGTCGACGCGCTGACCAAGCTCGGTCCGATCGCGAACGGCTGGATGATCATGTCCACCACGCCGCCGATGGACATCGTGGGCCAGAGCGGCGCCGACGGCGCCCAGTTCCTGAAGGACATGAGCGCCTACCAGGCCGCGAGCAACAGCCCCTACGCCGCCGAAGGCGCCTTGCGGACGACGACCCTGTCGGGCTGGTTGGCCGTCCGGGCGTTCCAGCAGGTGGCCGGCAAACTCGACCAGATCACGTCGAAGTCCGTGTTCGACGCGTTCACCACGACCAAGAACCTGAGCTTCCCCGGGCTGCTGCCCTCCCCGATCGACTACACCACGTTCCAGCCGATCCCGGCGTTCGCGCGCCTCTTCCAGCCGCAGTACACGGCCTACAAGTGGAACGCGAGCACGAAGCACTTCGAGAGCACCGGCACCACGGTCAACCTCATCGACCTCCTGAACAAGGGAAAGTAGGTCCTCCGATGGGGACACAGGCGGCGACGACGACGTCCCGCACCGAGGTGCCGTTGCGCCGGACGGACAGGTTCTACATCGGTGGCGAGTGGGTGGCGCCCTCGACGGACTCGACGATCGACGTGGTCGACTCGGCGACCGAGGAGCTGTTCTTCCGGGTGGCCGAGGCACAGGCCGCGGACGTCGACCGGGCCGTGACGGCGGCTCGGCGGGCGTTCGACGAGGGCCCGTGGCCCACGCTGAGCCACACCGAGCGGGCCGGGTACCTGAGCGCGCTCGGCGAAGGGGTCCGGGCGCGGTCCGCCGACGTGGCGCAGATCTGGTCGCGGGAGACCGGTGTGGTCCACGGTCTCGCGCAGCTGATGCTGGCCGCCGTGCCACGTGAGTACCAGTTCTACGCGGACCTGGCGCACACGTACCCCTTCGAGGAGCCGGCACCGGAGGCCCCGCGCCGTCCCTTCGCCATGCTGGTGCGGGAGCCGGTCGGGGTCGTGGCCGCGATCATCCCGTGGAACGGGCCGATGGGCCAGATCGCGCACAAGATCGCGCCGGCGCTGCTCGCCGGGTGCACGGTGGTGCTCAAGGCGTCGCCCGAGGCGCCCGGCAGCGCGTATCTGATGGCCGAGATCGCGGAGTCGATCGGGCTGCCGGCCGGCGTGCTCAACGTCGTCACGGCGGACCGGGAGGTGTCCGAGCTGCTGGTCCGGGACCCGCGGGTGGACAAGATCTCCTTCACCGGGTCGACCGCGGCGGGGCGGCGGATCGCGTCGCTGTGCGGGGACCGGATCGCCCGCTACACCCTGGAGCTGGGCGGGAAGTCCGCCGCGGTGGTGCTCGACGACGTCGACCTCGAGAGGACCGCCGCGACCCTCGCGGCCGCGGAATGCCACCTCAACGGGCAGGTGTGTTCCTCGCTCACCCGGATCGTGGTGTCCCGCAAGCGTCACGACGCGTTGGTGGAGGCCCTGGCGTCGACGTTCGGGCAGGTCCGGGTCGGTGACCCGTTCGACTCGTCGTCGCAGATGGGGCCGCTGGCCGCGGAGCGTCAGCGGACCCGGGTGCTGGGGCTGATCGAGAAGGGCAAGGCCGAGGGTGCGACGTTGGCCGCCGGTGGGGGCCGTCCGGCGCACCTGGAGCGGGGCTGGTTCGTGGAGCCCACGGTGTTCGGCAACGTGGACAACGACTCCACCATCAGCCGGGAGGAGATCTTCGGGCCGGTCCTGTCGGTCATCCCGGCCGAGGACGAACAGGACGCGGTCCGGATCGCGAACGACACCATCTACGGGCTCAACGCCTCGGTGTTCACCGACGACGTGGACCGGGCTCTGGCCGTCGCCCGCAAGATCCGGTCCGGCACGGTGGGGCACAACAACTTCCGCACGGACTTCTCCATCGGCTTCGGCGGGTTCAAGCAGTCCGGGATCGGCCGCGAAGGCGGCAAGGAGGGCCTGTTCCCCTATCTGGAGAGCAAGACCGTGATCCTCGAGGGCACCCCGCAGGGCTACTGAACCGTCGACGAGTACTGAGAAGGGAGCCTTCGTGAAGGCACAAGCGGCAGTCCTGTGGGAGACCGGCAAGCCGTGGAGCGTCGAGGAGGTCGAGCTGGCCCGGCCGGGCGAGTACGAGGTCCTGGTGCGCAACGAGGCGAGCGGACTGTGTCACTCGGACCACCACGTCCAGGTGGGGGACAGCCCGGCGACGCTACCGCTCATCGGCGGCCACGAGGGCGCGGGCGTGGTCGAGGAGGTCGGCTCGGCGGTCCGGGGCTTCGCGCCCGGCGACCACGTCGTCTACTCCTACATCCCCTCCTGCGGCCAGTGCCGGTGGTGCTCGACCGGGCACCAGAACCTCTGCGACATCGGCGCCTTCCTGATGAAGGGGGCCACCGAACGAGGCCCCCGGGCACAGGCCCGCGGGCAGGGCGTCGGCGCGCTGGCCCTGATCGGCACCTTCGCGAACTACTCGGTGGCCCACGAGGCCTCCCTGGTGAAGGTGCCCGAGTACCTGCCCTTCCCCCAGGCCGCACTGCTGGCCTGCGGCGTCCCCACCGGCTGGGGCTCGGCCGTCTACATCGGACAGGTGAAGGCCGGTGACACCGTCGTGGTCGTCGGCGCCGGCGGCATCGGGATGAACGCCGTGCAGGGAGCCCGCCTCGCCGGAGCCGAGTACATCATCGTCGTCGACCCCGCGCCGACCAAGCAGGACGCCGCGCCGTCGTTCGGGGCCACCCACACCGCCGCATCGATGGAGGAGGCCGTCGCCCTGGTCTCGAAGCTCACCTGGGGGGTGATGGCGGACGTCGGCATCCTCACCGCCGGTGTGGTCGAGGGCACGATGATCGCCCCGTTCCTGGACCTGATCTCCAAGAACGGTGTCGGCGTGCTCACCGGCATCGGGCACGAGTCGGACGTGAAGCTCCCGCTCAGGACGTTCACGCTCTGGCAGAAGCAGCTGCGCGGCACCATCTACGGCGGCTGCAACCCGCGGGCGGACATCCCCCGGCTGATCCGCCTCTACGGGTCCGGACACCTGAAGCTCGACGAGCTGGTCTCGGCGACCTATCCGCTGGAGGAGATCAACCAGGGCTACACGGACATGATCGACGGCAAGAACATCCGCGGCGTCGTCACGCACCAGCACTGAGCTCGGCGGTCAGCGTATCCGGTCCGACGGGCCGGGCTTCCCGAGACCGGCGACGCCGCCGCGGCTGCGGAGCTCCTCGACGTCGGAGGGCTCCACCGGGTGGCCCGGCAACGGGCCACCCGGGGTGCGGAGGCCTTCGGTCATCAGGGTGAACAGCCGGTCGAACACCATCTCACCGAGGTCGTCGCCGATGGGCGGCACCAGACGGGACACCGCGCCGAACGCCAGCACGACGTCCCCGATGCCGATGTCGGCACGCATGCTGCCCTGCTCCTGGGCCCGGCGCAGCAGCGTGCTGACCACGGCGGTCACCTCGACGCGCTGTTCGGCGACGCCCGGCAGCTCACCGGTCCTGCCGTCGATGGCCGAGAGGGCGGTCAACATGCTGCTCACCCTCAGACCGCGCGCCGAGCGCAGGAAGGTGAACAACGCCGCCATCGGGTCCGTCCGGTCCTCCTCGGCCGCGCGGGCCAGCTCGACGAGACGGGCGTAGTTGTCGAGCAACACCGCCGAGATGAGCTCGTCGCGGTCGGGGAAACGCCGGTACAGCGTGCCGACGCCGACCCCGGCCGCGCGGGCGATCTGCTCCATCGGGACGTCCGCGCCCACGCGGACGAACAGCGTGCGGGCCGCGTCGATGATCTGTTCGCGGTTGCGTCGTGCATCAGCACGCAGCGGGGCCGACTTCTGATCATCCTGCACTCGTACCTGCCCGACGTCGTCGTACCGATCCTGACCCGACGGGCATCCTCGCACGTCGGGGATACAACATCGGGGATACAACGGACCGGCACCGGTCACCGGTGGCGACGGACCGGCACAACCCGATCGGCGGATGTGGAAGATTTTCGTCCGTATCCTAGGCTTGCCGTGCAGAGCACTGTCGCTCGCCCCTACCGAAGGTGACTGAACATGACGGACACCACGGCACCCGACCTGGCCGACACCGAGTTCCCGATCGGCAGGACGTGTCCGTTCGCGGCGCCGGCGGAGTACGGGCAGCTGCGTGACCGGGCACCGATCAGCAAGGTCAACCTCGTCGGCGGCGGCGAGGTCTGGTGGGTCTCCGGGTACGAGGAGGCCCGGACGATCCTGGTCGACCGCCGGTTCTCCTCCGACCGACGGCACGACAACTTCCCGATGCCCAACGGTGGCCCGACCTTCCGGGCGCGGGCCCGCAGGCAGCCGCCGTCGATGATCGGGCTGGACGGGGCCGCGCACTCCGCCGAGCGCCGAGCGCTGATCGGCGAGTTCACCGTCAGGCGCCTGACCGCGCTGCAGCCGCGGATCCAGGCCATCGTCGACGAGTTCATCGACGGCATGCTGGCCGCCGACCAGCGTCCGGTGGACCTGGTCAAGGCCCTGTCGCTGCCCGTGCCGTCCCTGGTGATCTGCGAGATGCTCGGCGTGCCGTACGCCGACCACGAGTTCTTCCAGGACCGCACCACCGCGTTGCTCCGCCGGACGACCGCGCCACAGGACCGGGAGCGGTACATGGACGAGCTCCGGGGCTACCTGGCCGACCTGATCCGGCGCAAGGTCGCCGAGCCGACCGACGACCTGTTCAGCCGCCAGATCACCCGCCGGCGCGACGACGGCACGTTCGACGAGGTGAGTCTGGTCAGCATGGCGTTCCTGCTGCTCCTGGCGGGTCACGAGACCACCGCGAACATGATCTCCCTGAGCGTGATCGGGCTGCTGGAGAAACCCGACCAGCTGGCCTCCCTGCGGGCCGACCCCACCAGGATCCCCCTGGCGGTCGAGGAGCTGCTGCGGTACTTCACCGTCGTCGAGACCGCGACCTCGCGGGTGGCGACCGAGGACGTCGAGATCTCCGGTGTCACCATCCGGGCGCACGACGGCATCGTGGTCTCCGGGCTGTCCGCGGACTGGGACCCCGACGTGTTCGAGAATCCCGAGGAGCTCGACATCGAGCGCGGCGCCCGCCACCACATCGCGTTCGGCTACGGCCCCCACCAGTGCCTCGGCCAGAACCTGGCGCGCCTGGAGCTCGAGATCGTGCTGGAGACGCTGTTCCGGCGCATCCCCACGCTGCGGCTGGCCGTGCCGATGGACGACGTGGTCTTCCGGACCGATGCCGGGATCTACGGCGTCTACGAGCTCCCGGTCACCTGGTGAGGAGCGAGCCGGTGCGAATCTCGGCGAACACCGACGTCTGCGTCGGCGCGGGCCAGTGTGTCCTGACCGGACCCGGTGTGTTCGACCAGGACGACGACGGCGTCGTCGTCCTGGTCACCGACCAGCTCGACGACGAGGCCGCGGTGGCCCGGGCCCGCATCGCGGTCGACCTGTGCCCGTCCCGGGCGCTCTCCGTCGTGGACTGAGCCACCGCCGGCGACCCCAACCGCTCAGCCCGGGGCGACGTCGGCCCGGCCGGCGGGCGCCCGATCCGTCGGCCGTGGACCGGTGGAGACCGCCGCCCGGGCTGCTCGCAGGATCTGCTGGTAGCCGGTGCAGCGGCACAGGTTCCCGGCGAGGGCCGACCGGACGGCGTCGTCGGAGGGCTCCGGATCCCCGTCGACCAGCTCCTGCAGGCACATGACCGGACCGGCGAGACAGAACCCGCACTGGAATCCGTCCTCCGACCGGAATGCCTGCTGGACGCGGTTGAGGTCACCGTCCACGGGCGCCAGCCCCTGGATGGTGCGGACGGATCGCTGCTCGGCCCGCCACGCCGGGACGATGCAGGACTTGAAGGCCTCGCCGTCGATCAGGACGGTGCAGGCGCCGCAGTCCCCGTTCGCGCAGCCGATGTGGGTGCCCGTCCGGCCGGCCCGGCGCAGGGCCCGGGCGAGCGACTCCGTCGGATCGGCGGGCACCGGCACGGTCCGTCCGTCGACGTCCATCTCCCCGGCCCGCGTGGCCCCGCCGTTCACGCTGTCGTTCAGGCTGTCGTTCACGCCCTCTCCTCCAGGGACGACACCGACCGCAGGACCGCGACCGGAGCGATGCGCCGCCGGTAGCGGTCGTCCGCGAGCTCATCGGCCCACCACGCGACGCCCTCCCGCTCGCGCGCCGCCTCGAGCAGCTCCCGCGCCACGACGCCGTCGACCGGACGGCCCGCCGGGATCTCGAGGGCGACGGGCCGCTCCAGGGCGCCCCCGACGGCCACACGGACGCTGCCGTCGGGTCGTCGCAGAGCCGCCGCCGTGGCCAACGGCCAGCTGCTCTCCGAGCGCTTGATCTTGCAGTAGCCCCCGGGCCGGGCCTGCGGCACCGTCACCGAGAGCAGCGCGTCGCGGGGGCCGAGGGCAGTCCGGAAAGGACCGACGACGAACTCGGCGGCAGGGACGTCCCGCACCCCGTCCGGGCCGGCCACGTGCATCGTGGCCCCCACCGCCACGAGCCCGGCCGGCATGTCCGACGCCGGGTTCGCGAAGCAGGCGGCACCGACGACGGTTCCCTGGTTGCGGATCTGCGGCCCGCCGGTGATGCCCCGGGCGATCCGGGCGAGCAGGGGCGACGCCGCGGGATCGCGAAGCAGGGTGGAGTACGTCGCGAGCGGCCCGACGACCGCCGCCCCGTCCGCGCCCACCGCGATCTCCGCCGCGGCCGGGAGCCGGTCGAGGGCGACGAGGGTGGCCGGGCTGCAGGTCCGCTGCGCGAGGCGGGGCATGAGCATCGTGCCTCCGGCGACGACCATCGGGTCGTCCGCGCCGGCGAGCGTCGACACGAGCTCCTCGACGCTGCGGGGCCGGACCAGGTGCGGGATCATGCGCGCCCCGGGGAGACGGCCCCGGCCATCGCAACGACCTCGGCCCCGGCCGCGGAGTCGACGAGGTCCAGCACCCGGGGTGGGGTCAGCGGCGTGACGACGGCTCGGTGGGTGGTGTCGCCGCGGATCGCGTCGCGCACGGCCGCGACCACGGCCGCCGTCGTGCCACCGACCCCCGACTCCCCCGCCCCCTTGGTGCCGAGCAGGGTGAACGGCGAGGGCGACTCGATGTGGTCGAGCCGGATGTCGGGCATGTCCGGCAGGCGGGGCAGCATGTAGTGCTTGAAGCTCAGGCTCGACGGCTCGCCCGTGGCCGAGTACAGCTCCTCCTCCGTGAGCGCGATGCCCAGGCCCATGGCGATCGCCCCGTTGATCTGGGCGTCGACCATCCTCGGGTTGATCACGGTCCCGCAGTCGTGCACGGCCGTCACGCGCCGCACCGACACGACGCCGGTGTCGAGGTCGACCACCACCTCCGCGACGTACACGCCGTAGGAGTAGGTCGGGTACTGCTGGACACGGCCGGACTCGTCCGGGAGGGACTGCAGGTTGCCCGGCATGTAGGTGGCCGTCTCCTCGAGCTGTTCCGAGTCGAGACCGGCGAGGCTCGATCCGAACGCCCTGACCTGGTGCGCCAGTGCGGCGACCGTGACGGAGTGCTCCCCGGCGAGGTAGCAGCCGTCGCGGATCTCGACGTCCGCCTCCGCCACCCCGAACCGGGCCGCGGCCGCCCGCACGAGGACCCCGCGGAGACGGTCGGCCGCCTGCCAGGCCGCGCTGCCGCCGGCGAGCACCGCGCGGCTGGAGAAGCTGCCACCGCCGTACGGCGTGCGGTCGGTGTCCCCCTGGACCACGCGGACGTCCTCGAGGGCGATGCCGAGGCGTTCGGCGACGAGCTGGCCGATGGCGGTCTCGCTCCCGGTCCCGGGGCTGGTCACCCCGGTGAGCACGGTGGCGCGGCCGGTGGTGTCGAGCCGGACGGTCGCGGTCTCCGAGCCGCGGGACGGTCCGCCGACGGGATCGCGGCCCTCGGGGGTGAGCTCGAAGGCCAGGCCGAGGCCGAGGCGGGTGCCCGGGTTCGGCTCCCGCTGCTGTCGCCGGCGGGTGTCGTCGTAGTCGGCGAGGCGCAGCGCCATGTCCAGGACGCGCCCGTAGTCGCCGGAGTCGAGGGTCATCGTCGCGGTGCGGTACGGGAGCTGGTCGCGGTGCAGCAGGTTGCGGCGGCGCACCTCGGCCGGATCGATCCCGAGCTCGTGGGCGATCGCGTCCGCCGCCGACTCCAGGACGAGCGTCGTGATCTCCTTGCCGTAGCCCCGCGCACCGTTCCATGGGCCCTTGTTCGTGAGGACCGCCTGCCACCGCACGCGGTAGTCCGTGATGCCGTAGGCACCCGGGAAGGACGCCGCGGCCACCCCCGGCATCCCGATGCCGGGGGTGGCGGCGAGGGCTCCGACGTTCGCGTCGAGGGTGACCTCGAGCCCCTGCATCCGGGCCTCGTGGTCGAACCCGACGCGATAGTCGGCGTGGTACTCGCGCGCCCCGACCAGCAACGACTCGGCGCGCGACTCGACCCAGCGCACCGCGCACCGGTGCCGCAGGGCCAGCAGGCAGACGATCGGCTCCTCCGGCATGCCGATGAACTTGAAACCGAACCCGCCGCCGAGCGGCGGCGCGACCACCTGGATGTCGCTCTCCGGCAGGCCGAGCTGGCGGGCCAGCCCCGCCCGGAACGCGTGCGGGTTCTGCAGGGCGGCGCGCACCAGCAGCCGGCGCTCCGAGGTGTCCCAGCGGGCGATGCACCCCCGGGGCTCCAGCGGCACCGCGCTGCCCCGGCCCATGTGCACCTGCCCCGCCGCGGTGTGGGGCGCGCCGGCGAGAGCCGCGCCGGCGTCGCCCTCCTCGACCACGCCGCCCATCAGGGTGTTCGTCGGGAGCTGCGGGTGGAGGCGCACGGCGCCGGCGGCGAGCGCCTCGTCGAGGTCGAGCAGGACCGGGAGCGGCCGGTAGGACACGTCGACCAGGTCGGCGGCCGTCGCCGCGGTCCGCTCGCTGTCGGCGAGGACGACGGCCAGGGGCTCACCGACGAAGCGGACCCGGTCGACGGCCAGGCACGGGACCGTCACGGCGCCCTCGGCCCCGGCCCCGACGCCCGGCGGCAGCACCACCAGGTCCTCGATCAGCCGGGCCGCCTCGGCGCCGGTGAGGACCGCTCGGACACCGGGTGTCCGCATCGCCGCACCGGTGCCGACTCCCGCGATCTCCGCGTGGGCGACCGTGCTGCGGACGAAGGCCGCGTGCAGACAACCGGCCGGCACCTCGTCGTCGAGGTAGCGGACCTCGCCGCGGACGAAGCGGTCGCCGGAGATCCGGGGAGCCGAGCCGCGCCCGTGCTCCCGCTCCGTCCCCGGTCGGGGCATGTCCGCCATGACATGACCTCCTGTCGTCGTCGACGAGTCGAGCGCAATGAGTGTGCACTCAGTTCGACCGGAGTATCGACGGCCCGCGCCCTGACGTCAATCGATCGACCTGGGACCGGGTTCGCCGGAGATTCGTTGACGCTCGTACCCGCTCGCTGCTATACCTGACCCGCCGACGGACTGAGTGCACACTCAGCCGGCGGCGAGAACGAAGGGAGCAACCCGTGCCGATGCGGGAGCGGATCCTCGACGCGACAGCGCGGATCATCCGTGAGGACGGGATCGCCGCCGTCCGCACCAAGCGGATCGCCGCGCTGGCGGGCTGCTCCGAGGGATCGATCTTCACCCACTTCGAGGACAAGGGCGCGCTGCTGGCCGCCGTCCTGAGCTACGGCCTGCCGGAAGGGCAGGCCCTGGTCGAGGCGGCCGGCCGGGCCCGGGCGGCACCGGACCTGCGTGCGGGACTGCTCATCCTCGCCGAGGCGACCCGCGACTACTACCGCGCCAGCCTGCCGATGTCGGGTTCGGCCCTGTCGGACCGGGCCCTCTTCGAGCGGTACGCGGCCGCGCACCGCAAGGCGGGCACCGGGCCGCACCTGGTGTGGGAGCGGCTGGCCGCCTACCTCGCGGTGCAGCAGGACCGCGGGGCGGTCGCCCGGCACCTCGACCTCCGGCTGGAGGCCGTGTCACTGGCCGGTACCTGCCAGTACGCGGCCTGGATCGAGATGATCGACGGCCTCGAGTCGCTGCCGTACGGCCGCGACTTCCTCGCACGGATGGTGGACAGCCGGATCCCCGTACTGGCCGGCACCGCGCTCGACGCCTCCACCTGACCCCAGCGATCTCCGACGACAGAAGGACCGCATGACGGACACATACGACAAGGGGCTGACCGCCCTCGGATCGGACTGCTACGCCTGGATGCAGCCGGACGGCGGCTGGGGCCTGAGCAACGCCGGGCTGATCGTCGGCTCGGGGACGAGCCTGCTGGTCGACACCCTGTTCGATCTGCGGCTGGCCGGGGAGATGCTCGACGGGATCGCCTCCGTCACCGAGGACCGCCCGATCGGGACCGTGGTGAACACCCACTCCGACGGCGACCACATCTTCGGCAACGAGCTCCTGGCGGCCCGCGGCGCGGAGATCATCGCGTCGGCGGCGGCCGCGGAACGGATGACCCAGGACGCGGTCGACGAGGTCGTCGACATCCTCCGCTCCCCCGGTAGCGAGGGCGACTTCGTCCGGCACATCTTCGGTTCCTTCCGGATCGACGAGGTGACCGTGACCCCGCCGCACCGCACCTTCCGGGGCGAGCTGACACTCGACGTCGGTGGTCGCGAGGTCAGGCTGATCGAGGTCGGTCCGGCGCACACCCAGGGCGACACGCTGGTCCACGTCCCCGATTCGAAGGTGATCTACACCGGGGACATCCTGTTCTCCGGTGGGACGCCGGTGGTGTGGGCGGGTCCGATCGACCGGTGGATCCGTGCGCTGGACATGATCCTCGACATGGACGTCTCGACCATCGTTCCCGGGCACGGTCCGCTGGCCGACAAGGACACGGTCCGGGCGTCGCGGGACTACCTGACCTTCGTCGACACCGAGGCACGCAAGCGGTTCGACGACGGACTCGACGTGGACGAGGCGATCGCCACGATCGACCTGGGGCGGTGGGCGTCCGCACCCGAGAGCGGACGGCTGGCCCAGAACGTGATCAACGTCTACGCCCGGCTCGGCGCCGACCTGCCCCCGCTCGACCGGCTGGCGGTGCTGAACCGGATGGGCGCGCTGGAGGGCTTCCCGGTCCCGGAGCAGGTCCGCTGATGCGCATCGTCACCTACCTCTCACCGGCCGGTACGGACCGCGTCGGGGTCGTCGAGGGCGACACGGTCTTCGGGCTGGCTCCGGGGGCGACCGTGCTGGACCTGCTCGACCGCGACGAGCTCACGGCCGCCGGCCGTGCGGCCCTCGCCTCGCCCCACGAGACCTGCCGGCTCGACGAGGTCACGGTGTCGGCCCCGCTGCAGCCCCGCTCGGTACGCGACTGCTCGGCGTTCCTCCAGCACCTGCGCAACTGCACCGGGGACCCGAACGCCGAGCTCGATCCCCGGCACTCGCAGTTCCCCGTCTTCTACTTCAGCAACCCGGCCGCCGTGATCGGGCCCCACGCCGAGGTCCCCGTGGCGCCCGGGAGCACGATGTTCGACTTCGAGCTCGAGGTGTGCGCCTTGATCGGGCGGCCGGGCCACAACATCGCCCCCGAGGACGCGGAGGCGCACATCGCCGGGTACTCCGTCCTGGTCGACTGGAGCGCCCGGGACCTCCAGCTGCGCGAGCGGCCGCTCGGCCTGGGCCCCACCAAGGGCAAGGACACCGCGACCACCATCGGGCCCGCGCTCGTCACCCCGGACGTACTGGAGCCCTTCCGCAGCAAGAAGGGCTTCGCGCTCGCGATGACCGCCGAGGTCAACGGCGAGCCCGTCACCGACGGCAGCTGGGACGCGATCGACTGGACGTTCGCCGACCTGATCGCGTACACCTCGCGCGGCACGACGCTGCGAACCGGTGACGTCATCGGCTCGGGGACGGTCCCACGGGGGTGTCTGTACGAGCACCACAAGCTCGGCTCCGCGCGGTTCCGGAAGTGGCTCGCCCCGGGCGACCAGGTCCGGCTGGCGGTGGACCAGCTGGGCGAGATCACCCAGACCCTCCGGGCCGCCGATCCGATCCACCCGCTCGGTTCGGGGTACTGATGGGCGCCACCGAGCCCGAGGTCCCGGTCGTCGATCACGTCGGCCGGGTCCGGACCGACCACCCCGCCCGCAGGAACACCTGCACGATCCCGATGCTGCACGCCCGGGCGGACGCCTGCGCCGCCCGGCGGCAGGACGACGACGTCCGCGTCGTGGTGCTCACCGGGAGATAGCCCGGAAGGCACCCGCCTTCCCCAGTACGACCACGAGCACGGCCCGACCATCGGTCAAAGGAGAACCATGGAACCGGTCATCGACAAGGGCGGCGAGCACGCGCCCGACGGCGCGACCTTGCACGACAACACCTCTCGCGACAGCGCCTCGCACGACAGCGCCGCCTCGCTGACGGCGCGGCTGGAGCGCCTGCCGCACCTGACCCGCACCCACATCGGATGGATAGTCCTGCTGGGCGTCCTGTTCCTGTGCGACGTCGCGGACATCAACTCGCTGTCGTACGCACTGCCCGCGATCCGCACGGAGTGGGGCCTCTCGGCCACGCAGGTCGGGGCCCTCACCTCCTGGACCTTCCTCGGCATGCTGCTCGGCGCGGTCGGTGGCGGGCGCCTCGCCGACCGGATCGGCCGCCGACCCACGCTGATCGCGGCGACGTTCTTCTACGCGCTGGCGTGCATCGCCTGTGCCGCCGCACCCAACTTCGCGACGCTGTCCGTGCTGCGGTTCTTCACCGGCCTCGGCCTGCAGGCGGTGACCGGGGTGCTCATCATCTACGTCGCGGAGATGTTCCCGGGACGCTACCGCGGACGCCTGCAGTCGATCATGCTCTCGGTGGGGCTGCTGGGACTGCCGGTCATGGCCGGCGCGGCGCGGCTCATCGTGCCCCTGGGGCCCGGGGCATGGCGCTGGGTCTTCGTCGTGGGCGGCTTCGGCATCATCCCCGCCGTCCTCGCGATCTTCCTGCTCCCGGAGTCGGTGCGGTGGCAGGAGGTCCGCGGCCGCGTCGGCGCGGCGACCGCGGCGCTCGTCGCGAAGCTCGAGGGACAGATCGACGGTCCGCTGCCGAAGCCCGTCGACCGGGCGCCCGAACCGGTCCGGGGGCTGGCCGACCTGCGCAGCTCGCGCTACCTGGGCCGGGTCGTCGCCATCTCGGTGACGCTCGCGCTGGGCAACCTGGGCTACTACGGGTTCAGCACCTGGGTGCCGACCCTGCTCGTCCAGCACGGCTACACCACCGCGCAGGCGCTGACGATCACCACGATCCTCGCCGTCTCCCCCTTCATCGGGGCCCTCGCCGCGCTGCCGATCACCGACCGGTGGGAGCGCAAGTACGTCTCGCTCGTGCTGTGCGCGCTGATCGCCGTGGCCATGGTGGTCTTCGGGGTGACCAGCAGCCCGGTCGTGCTCGTGGTCGCCGGGTTCTTCGTGACCCTGTTGCTGCAGACCAACGTGGCGGTGCAGTACGCCTACCTCGCGGAGATCTTCCCGACGAGCCTGCGCGGTCTCGGCGCGGGTATCGCGAACGGCGCCGGCCGGCTCGCCGTCGTGCTGGGCAGCTTCCTGATCGCCGCCGTCTCCACCGGACTCGGCTTCACGGCCGTGTTCGTCACCACCGGTGCCGCGCTGCTGCTCGGCGGCCTGAACCTCGCGATCTTCGGCATGCGGACCCGCAACCGCAGCCTCGACGAGATCGCCGGCACCTCACCGAACCCCGACTAGGAGCCCGATCCGATGTACGTCACTCTTCGCTTCCGCGAGGGACCCGGCTGGGCGGAGGAGCTCGGCGAGAGCCTGCGCGAGTTCGCCGACGAGCACCGCGCCGAGCTGGAGAAGGCCGACGCGGAGGGACGGTTCCCCCGCGAGGTCTACCAGGCGATGGGCGACCGGGGCTGGGTCGGACCGACCACACCCACGGCCGCGGGCGGGCTCGGCGGCGGCATCGCCGAGTACTGCTTCGTGTGCGAGGAGGTCGCCCGGCTCGGCCTGGTGTCGCCGCAGATCGCCATCCAGGGGCAGCAGTGGCTGCTCGCGTTCGGCACCGCCGAGCAGCGGGCCCGCTACCTCGGCGGGATCGCCCGCGGCCGGATCGTCTTCTCCGAGTCGATCTCCGAGCCGGGGGCGGCATCCTCTCTGAAGGCGATCCGGACCACCGCCCGGCGGGACGGCACGGGCTGGGTCCTCAGCGGACGCAAGACGCACGTGAACCTGGGGCACCAGAGCGACGTCACGCTCGTCTACGCGGCGACCGAGGAGGGCCTCACCGCGTTCCTGGTCGACACCGACCTGCCCGGGGTCGGCAGCGTGCAGACCACCCCGATCGGGCTGCGGATGCTCCCGACGGCCGACATGACGTTCGACGAGGTCCGGGTGCCGGCGACGGCCGTGCTGGGAGGCGTCGGCGCCGGCCTGGAGACCTTCCTGACCACGTTCAACATCAGCCGTCTCGGCAACGCCTCCGAGCTCATCGGCTACGGCAGGCGTGCGCTGGCGGAGGCCACCGGGTACGCCCGGGGCCGGGACGTGGGCGAGCACAAGGTCACCGACTTCCAGGGCATCCAGTGGACGCTGGCCGACGCCTACGCCGAGCTCTACACGAGCTCGCTGGCCCGCGACCACGCCGCCACCCTCGCCGACTCGGGCGAAGACCCCGCCCTCGCGACGAGCCTCGCGAAGATGGTCGCCGTCCATGCCGCCGAGCGGGCCACCTCCGACGCGTTCGCCCTCGTCGGCTCGCACGGCTGCTACACCGACACGGACTTCGGGCAGCTGATGCAGGACGTGAAGGTCTACCGGATCGGCGGCGGCTCGGTGGAGGTCATGCGCAACTACGTCGCCCGCCGGATCCTGCGTTCGGACTCGCTCGAGGGGCTGGCATGACCGCCGAGAACGTCTCCCGGCTGTTGGCGGCGCGCAGGGCCGACTCCCCGACCGCACTGCTCGGGCTCGCCGGAGCACCGATGACCGTCGGCGGGGCGGTCGACCGGGCGGCCGTGCGGGCGCGCGCGCTGCTGGCCGCGGGCCTCGTGCCGGGTGAGCCCGTGGCCCTCGTCGGCGAGAACTCGAACGACTGGCTGCTCACCTGGATGGCCTGCCAGCTCGCCGCGCTGCCCACCGCGCTGGTCAACCCGACCTTCCCCGACGAGCTGGTCACCGAGGTCCTGGCCCCGCTCGCCCCGCAGGCGGTGCTGTCCACGGACTCCCGGCCGCCGGTGCCGACCGTCTCGCGGTGGCTCGACGTCCGGGAGCTCGCCGAGGACGTCGACGGGCCCCGTGATCTCGACGGCCTGCCCGGTCCGGGGGCGGCGGGCTCCGACCTGAGCGGGTTCATGCTGACGTCGGGGACGAGCGGGCCACCGAAGCTGGTCGCCCAGTCGCAGCGCTACTTCGTGTCCCTCGGCCGCTACGTCGCCGACGCGCTCGGGCTGACCGAACGGGACACGGTGCTGACCCCGTTGCCGCTCTTCCACGTCAACCCGCTCGGCTACGCCGTACTGGGATCGCTGACCGCCCGCGCGAGCTGCATCGCCCTCCCGCGGTTCTCGGCCAGCACTTTCTGGGCGCAGGTCAGGGACATCGGCGCCACCGCCGCGATCCTGCACGGTCCGCCGCTCGAGATCCTCAAGCGCCGCACCACCTCCGCCGACGCCGCCGGGCACGCACTGCGGGTGGTGTTCTACGCCGATCCCGAGTTCCTCTCCGCCTTCGACGTCCCGCTCGGGGTCTCGGTCTACGGCTCCACCGAGGTCGGCGGGCTCTCCCACATGCACCTCTGGCGCCGGGACGACACCGAGGTGCCGCCCGAGGGCGCCGTGCACTACGGCGGGCCGCACCGGCCCGGGATCGCCCACCGGATCGTCGACGGGGAGATCCAGGTCCGGGCCGACGAGCCCGGCATCCTGGCCGAGGGGTACGTCCGCCCGGGGCGGGTCGTGGAACCCCTGGTGACCGACGGCTGGTTCGCCAGCGGCGACCTCGGCTACACCGACGAGCGTGGAGGCCTGGTCTACGTCGCCCGGGCGTCGGACTCCGTGCGGGTCAAGGGCGAGTTCGTCCCGCTGGGCTTCGTCGAGAACACCTTCCGGGACATCGACGCGATCACCGACCTCGCCCTGTGGAAGCGTCCGAGCGCCCTCGTCGACGAGGAGCTCGTCCTGTTCGTCGAGGCCGACGTGATCCCCGTCGACGCCATTCGCCGCCGCCGGTCCGAGCTGCCCGCGTTCATGCGGCCGTCCGCCGTCGCCCGGGTCGGGACGCTCCCCCGGGACACCACGGTGGGGAAGACCCGCCGCCGGCAGCTCGACGTGGCCACCGCGCTGGAGGTCGTCGAGCTGTGATCGACGGGATCGTCGACCTCCACGTCCACGCCGGGCCCAGCATCCTGCCCCGCCGGCACGACGACCCGAAGGCCGTCGCCGAGGCCCGGGACACGGGCGTCGCCCGGCTGGTCCTGAAGGCCCACGAGGGCTCCACCGCCGAGCGGGCCGCCCTGGCCGGGGACGGCGTGTCGGGCGGGATCGTCCTGAACTCGCCCGTCGGGGGCTGCAACGCGGATGCCGTGGAGGTCTGTGCGCGGCTCGGTGGGCGGGTGGTCTGGCTGCCGACGGTGTCCTCGGCCTCCCACCAGGCGGCGGCAGGCTCCGCCCGGCTCGCGGTCCACCGGGAGGTCCGGTTCCGGCAGGTGCCGGTCCTGGAGGAGGGCGGGGCGCCGACCGCGGCGCTCGACGAGGTCCTCGATCTCGTCGCCGCCCACGATCTCGTCCTCGCCTCGGGACACGTCCCCGTCGCCGACGCGCTGCGGATCTTCCGGGCCGCCCACGCCCGCGGGGCCCGCCGGTTCCTCGTCAACCACCCGACCTTCGACTTCATGCACTGGACCGACGACCTGCTCGATCCCCTGCGCCGACTCGACGTCCGCCTCGAGGTCGGGTGCGTCGCCGATCTCGAGGTGGAACCCGGCGACAGCCCCACTGTCGCGCTGGCGGACGCCTACCCCACCTCGCTGCTCGTGCTCGGCAGCGACCTCGGCCACACGTCGTTCCCTGCCTACCGCGAGGGCCTGACGAGCTGGTACGAGCGCGTCGCCCCGCACCTGGGCACCACCGTCCTCGACCGGATCATGACCAGCCACGGAGCAGCCTTGATCGGGGAGTGAGCCGGCATCGGCGCACTGCTCCTCGCGCAGCGGACCTTTGACAATTGGAGATAGTCTCCATATCGTGGAGTGGAGACGACCTCCAGATCATCTAGCCCCGGGGCGCTGCGTGAGAATCCTCCTGTTCGGACGTGGCGTGATCGCCACCATCTACGGCTGGGCCCTGGAGAAGGCCGGACACGACGTCGAGTTCTACGTCCGGCCCGGTCGGGCGGCGGAGTACGGCGAGACGGTGGACCTCGACCTGCTCGACGCCCGACAGCGCCCGTGGGGGCGGCGCGTCGTCGAGAGGTGGCCGGTGCGCTACCGCGAGGAGCTGCCGCCCGACCACGACTTCGACCTGATCGTGCTGAGCGTTGCGCACCATCGCCTGTCCGAGGCGGCGGCGTTCCTGGCCCCACGGATCGGGAAGGCGACCGTGCTGGTGTTCGGCAATGTCTGGGCCGAGCCCCCGGCCGCGGTCGGCGACCTCCCGGCCGACCGGCTGGCGTGGGGCTTCCCCCAGGCAGGGGGTGGTTTCGGCGACGACGGCGCGCTGCGCGGCGCGCTGCTGCGCTCGGTCGTCCTCGGCACCTTCGGCACGCCGCCCACCGAACGCGAACGGTCCGTGCGCCAGGTGTTCCGCGGGGCGGGGTTCGGCATCCGGGAGCAGCCCGACCTCCGCGGCTGGCTGTCGGTCCACTTCGTGTCGGACGCCGGCCTGCTCTCCCAGGGCCTGCGACGGGGGTCCCTCGCGGACCTCATCGGGTCGCCCGCCGATCTGCGGGAGGGCCTGCTGACCGGTCGTGAGCTCCTGCCGCTGCTCGAGGCACGGGGGGTGGACCTGCGCCGGCACCGCGGCGGTCTGGTGCTGTTCCGCGCCCCCAGCCGGCTCGTGGCGCATGCGCTGTCCCTGCTGATCACGCACGTCCCGCTCGCGCGCGCCGGCTTCGAGGCACACTCCGATCCCGACGCCCGGGAGCCGCGCGAGATCTGCCGCGACGTCCTCGCGGAGGCGCGTCGGCTGGGCATCGCGGTCCCGCGCCTGGAGGCGGTCGAGCCGCGTTTCGCCACCCCCTGACCCGGGGCGCCGTCGCGGATCACGCGTGAGGGGCGGGACGTGCTCCGCCGACCGGGCCGCAGGACCGGCCCGGCTCAGGCACGGGTGCGCCTGGCGTAGCCGTCGAACGCCACCGCGGCGACGATCACCGCGCCCTTGACCACGTTCTGCACCGGCGTCTCGATGGCCAGCGACGAGAACAGGTTGTTCATCGTGGCCAGGATCAGCACCCCGACCGCCGTCTTCCACATGGCGCCCTCACCGCCGAACAGGCTGGTCCCACCGATCACGACGGCGGCGATGGCGTCCAGGGCGATCAGCGGCATCTGGCCGGTCTGACCGACCGACAGCGAGGACGCCAGGAGCGACCCCGCGACGGCGGCCCCCGCCCCGCAGATCATGAACGCGCCGATCCTGATCGCGTCCACCCGGACACCGGACAGGCGTGCGGCGGTGCCGTTCCCGCCCGTCGCGACGAGCCGCCGGCCGAACGTCGTGGTCGTCAGCACGAGCGACGCGACGGCGTACAGGGCGATCAGGAACCAGACCGACACCGGCAGCCCCGCGATCTCGGCCGTGCCGAAGTAGTCGAAGCCCGGGACGTCCAGCGCGCTGATCGGCTTCGAGCCGGAGTACATCGACGCCAACGCCTCGTACGCGGCCGCGGTCCCCAACGTCGCCACGAACGCGTTGACGCCCAGCTTGGTGATCACGAGCCCGTTCACCAGGCCGAGCCCCAGCCCCGCGAGCACCACGAGCACCAGGGCCACGCCGACCGGCAGCCCGCTGGTGGCGCACAGGCCGGCGAACAGCACCGAGCCGAGGCTGAACGTGCCGGACACCGAGAGGTCGAAGCCGCCGGCGATCAGGACCAGGGTCATGACGGCCGCGACGATCCCGACCTGGGCGTTCTGCGTGAGCAGGTTGCGCAGGTTGTCGATCGTGAGGAACCGCGAGTAGGTCAGCTGGGCGGCCGCGACGACGGCCACCAGGACGATGACCATCGCGTAGTCGATGAGCCAGGGCCTGAGGCGGCTCCCGACGGACCGCATCGGCGCCGTGGCGACGCCCGCGGTGGATCTCTGGGTGCTCATGCCGGGCTCTCCTGACCGTCTCTCCGGTTGGCGAATGCGATGTCCAGGATCCGGGCCTGGGTGATGCCTCCGTGGCGGCGCGTGAGCTCGCCGGCCGTCGCGCCGTCCCGCAGGACATAGACGCGGTCGCACACGGCCGCGACCTCCTCCAGGTCCGACGAGACGAACACGACGGCCAGGCCGTCGTCGGCGAGTGCGCGCAGGGCCGTGAGGATCTGCTCCTTGCCCCCGATGTCGATGCCGCGCGTGGCCTCGTCGGCCAGCAGGACGCGCGGCACCCGGTTCGCCCACCGCGCCAGCAGGAGCTTCTGCTGGTTGCCGCCGGACAGCTCGCCCGCCGGCTGGTCCAGCATGCGCTCGGTGATCCCGTACGCGAGACCGTGGGCACTGGTCTGCGCTCTCAGGCGGGTGCGGCTGACGAAGCCCCGCCGGGAGCACCGGCCGAGATCGCTGATCATCACGTTGTCCCGCGAGCCCATCGACAGCACGAGCCCGTCCGCCTTGCGGTCCTCCGGGATCAGCGCGATGCCGTGCCGGAGCGCCTCGCGCGGCGATCGCGGCACCCCCACCTCGCGCCCTCCCACCATGAGCCGGCCCGTGGCGCCGGTGCCGAGGCCCGCGAGGGTCCGCAGCAGGGTGGACCGCTTCGACCCCACCAACCCGGCCAGGCCGACGACCTCGCCGGCCCGCACCTCCAGGTCGACCCCGCGCAGCCCGTCGCCGCTGTGGAGGCCGGACACCTGCAGGACCGGGGCCGAGCCCCCGGGCTCCACCCCGCCCGACGAGCCCGAGGACTCCGCGGCATCCGAAGAGGACTCCTCCAGCCTGCTCAGCACCGCCATCTCGTGGCCGAGCATCTGCTCGACCAGCCGCTTCTCGGTCCACTCGGCGACGGGTCCGTGGGCGACCTTCGCCCCGTTGCGGAAGACCGTCACCGTGTCGGCGATGGCGAGCACCTCGTCGATGTAGTGGCTCACGAGGATCATGGTCAGCCCCCGGTCGCGCAGGTCGCGCATGAGGGCGAACAGGCGCTCCCGCTCGGGCGGCGCGAGCACCGCCGTCGGCTCGTCGAGCAGGAGCAGCCGGCTCTCGGAGGCCAGCGCCCCCATGATCTCGACGATCTGCTGGTCGGCACCCGACAACGAGTCGGCGCGGGCACCGGGCGGGATGCGCACGCCGAGCCGCCGGGACAGCTCGTCGAACCTCGTGCGCATCGCGCCGCGGTGGGTGAACCCGCCGCGCGACGGCAGCTCGCCCAGGAAGACGTTGTCCACCGCGCTCATGGTGGGGACGAGCGAGCGCTCCTGGTAGATCGCCCGGATGCCGGCCCGGCGGGCCCGCCGCGCGTCGTGGTCGTCCCCCCACTCCTCGCCGGCGACGGTCAGGCTGCCCGTCGACGCCGCCAGCCTGCCCGCGACGACGCCCAGGCAGGTGCTCTTGCCGGCGCCGTTCTGGCCCATCAGCGCGTGGATCTGCCCGGCGGCGAGGTCGAGATCCACGGACCTGAGCGCCTCGACATGCCCGAAGCTCTTGCTCACGCCGCGCAGGGACACGAACCCGCGCTCGGCCCGGTGACCATCCGAGTCTCGGTTCACCTGCTCTGCTCCCTCCCGGAACGGCCTTCCCGATCGGGGGTCGGACCCCGACGGTTCTCCGTCCGGTCTCAGTACTCGGGTCGGTACTGACCGACGTTGGCCGACGTGAGGATGTCGATGCTGGTCACATCGGGCGATCCGCTCGTCGTGCGGCACTGGTTCAGGACCAGACGCGGGACCGGCTTTCCCGCCCACACGTTCGCCAGCATGTCCATCGGGCAGTAGCCCTCGGTCGCCGGGAAGTACGGGACGTCCTTGACGATCAGGCCGCTCTGGACGTACCGGACCTCCTGGGGGGAGCCGCCCTGGGTGGCGACCTTCACCTTGTCCTGCAGGTTGGCCCGCTTGAGGGCCTGCGCCACCCCCTCGATCTGGCCGCCGTAGTTGAGCAGGACCAGCGTGACGTCGGGATGAGCCTGCAGGGCGTTCTGCACGGCGGTGAGGGCGCCCGCGTCCGTGAGATCGGTCGGGATGTCGGCGACGACCTCGAGGTTGTCGTACTTCTTGTCGGCCGAGGCGGCGGCCTCGCTGATGAACTTCGAGGTCGAGATCGCGTCGGGGCCGTTGATGAGGACGGCCTTCGTGGGTGCGGTGAGGTCCTTCCCGACGGCGTCGAAGAACGCCTGGCCCTTGCCCTTGATGTCGAGGGCGACCTGGGCGACCGAACCGGCCGCCCAGAGGTCGTTGCCGGTGCCCGCGAACTCACGACCACAGGTCGCGGCGTCGGCCACGACGACCGGCATGCCCGCGGCCGGGAGATCCTGCGTGATCGCCTTGCAGGTGCCGTCCGAGATGATCGGCCAGATGATCGCCGCGTTGTACCTGCCGCTCGTCGCGGCGTTCTGCATCTGCTGCAGCTGCTTGTTCGGGTCGAACGCGGCGTCGAAGAACGTGACCTCCGCACCGGCGTCGTCGGCCGCCTGCTTGATCCCGCCCGAGAAGGCGGTCAGGTACTCGTTCGAGTTGCCCTGCAGGAACGCGGCCACGCGGAGCTTGTCCCCCTTCTTCCACGTGGCCTTCTTCCCGTTCCCGAGGTCCAGTGTGTACGTGTCGCCGGCGAGCTCCGGGGTCGCCTTGGCCCCCGTCACCTTCGTCCACGACATGGTCTCGGCGAACCGGGACGTGGAGGGCTTGTTGTCCTGCGGCTTCGGGGCGGGCTGCCCGCAGGCCGCCACCATGCCCGCGGCGATCAGGAGCGCGGCTCCCGCGGCCAGACGTCGGTGAAGAATCCTCATTGACCTCTCCGGTGTCGTTACTGGTGGTGCGCGGACGCCCCCGATCGGCCCCACCACGTTTGGATGTGTGACGAGCGCCACGAGCTGGACCGTATAGCGAACGCCGAGCGTACGCAATAGGTCCGGACCGGCGGTTTCCCCCCGGCCCCGGGCCCGTGGGCGCGGCTACCGGATCACTCCGGCGGACCGCAGCGTCGCGATCTCCGCGGCGTCGCGACCGAGCCCCTCGAGGATCTCGTCGGTGTGCTCGCCGAGGCGCGGGGCCGGGTCGTACCGGCCGGCGGCGTACTCGCCGAAGTGGATCGGGAACCCCGGGACCCGCAGCGAGCCCAGGTCACGGTGCTCCGTGTCGACGATGTAGCCGTTGGCGAGGGCCTGTTCCTCGTCCAGCACGTCGAGGGTGTGGTTGACGGGCGTGAACAGCAGGCCGTGGGCGGCGAAGACGGCCAGCCACTCGTCGCGGGGTTTCGTGCGGAGCTCGGCGTCGAGGACCTCGAACAGCGCCGAGAGGTTCTCGATCCGCGTCTCGCGCGTGGCGAACTCGGGAACCTCGAGGAGGTCCGGCCGCCCGAGGGCCTCGCAGAACTGCGTCCAGAACCTGGTCTCGGGATGGTTGGTCCCCATGAGCCACTCGCCGTCGGCGCATTCGTACGTCGTGCGCAGCGGCGGCTGCGTCGTCCGCTCCCAGTTGTTGTCCAGCTCGAAACCGGCGATGCTCGCCGACAGCAGGTTCATGTGGGTCAGCCAGATCGCCGAGCCGTACAGCGACACGTGGACCTCCTGGCCGACACCGTCGCGCTCCCGGCAGAGCAGGGCGGTCGTGGTGGCGAAGGCCGCCGAGATCGCCGTGAGCTGGTCCAGGATGATCCGCTGCGGCAGCCGTGGCTCCTGGTCCTTGCCCGACAGGTAGAGCATGCCGGAGACGGCCTGGCCGAGCGGGTCGAAGCCGCCGGACCCCGCCATGGGCCCGTTCGGGCCGAAGCCCGACACGTTGAGGTAGACCACCCGCTCGTCGATCGCGCGGATCGTGGCGTAGTCGATGCCCAGCTTCCTCTTGCTGGGCTCCCGGAGGTTGCTGCTGAACACGTCCGCCTCACGCACCAGCTCCGCGAGGATCTGCCGGCCCTCGACGGTGGTGATGTCGAGGCACATGCCCCGCTTGTTGCGGTTCGAGAGCTCGTAGAGCGCGGTCCAGTTGTCGAGGTCCGGTCCCCCGTTGTCGAACGTCCCGAAGTTGCCGTGGTAGCGCTCCGGCTCCCCCTCGAGCGTCTCGACCTTGATCACCTCGGCACCCAGGTCCGCCAGGATCGCCGCGGCGCCCGGTCCCGCGTGCCACACCCCCACCTCGACGATCCGGATGCCGTCCAGCGGCCTCCGTCCGGCCTTGTCCCTGTTCACGGCCATGCTTCTCTCGGCGCTCCTCTCGGCGGGGTCTACCCGACGTCCGGGCGGTCGACGACGGTGAACTGCGGCAGGCTCCAGCCCTCCTCCTGGTCGAGGAAGAAGACCTCGACCCGGTCGCCCACGCGCAGGTCCGCCGGATCCCGGCCGACGATGTTGGACACGATGCGCACGCCCTCGTCGAGCTCGACCAGGCCGATGACGGCGGGCCCGGGGAAACCCTGCACGGGCGGGTAGTGGTGGACCGCGTAGCTGTGGACGGTGCCGTGGCCCGTCGCCACCACGTGGTCGGCGTCGAAGCCGTGGCAGGCCGGGCAGGCCGGCCCCGGTGGGTGGCGCAGCACCCCGCAGCCGGCGCACCGCTGGATGAGGAGCCGGTGCTCGTCGCAGCCCTTCCAGAAGAAGGCGGTGTCAGGGCTCTGCCCGGGGCGCAGCCGGCCCCGCGTGGGGGCGTGGCCCCAGTCCGTGGTCATGATCCCGACACCTCCGTGCTGGTGAGGACGAGGCCGCTGGTGGGGACGTGCGAGCCGGAGGTCACCACGGCCACGTGGGGGTCCGACACCTGGTTGACCGCCGTGCCGCGCAGCTGGCGGACCGCCTCGGCGATCCCGTTGAAACCGTGGATGTACGCCTCGCCGACCTGGCCGCCGTTGGTGTTGACCGGCAGGGAGCCGCGCAGGGCCGTCTCGCCGGCGGCGACGAAGGCCGCCGCCTCGCCCGGCGTGCAGAAGCCCAGGGCCTCCAGCTGCATGAGGACGGCGAAGCTGAAGTGGTCGTAGATGATGCCCAGGTCGACGTCGGCCGGCTTCAGCCCCGACTGCGCCCAGAGCTGGTCACCGACGATCGCCGTCTCCGGCGCGGAGGCCAGGTCCGCCCGGTAGGGCGTCGCCATGCCCACCTGGTCGGCGCCGATGCCCTGCGCCGCGGCCGCGACGAGGACGGGCGCCCGGCGGAGGTCCCCGGCCCGCTCGGCCGAGGTCACCACCAGCGCGACGGCGCCGTCGCTCTCCTGGCAGCAGTCGAGGAGCCGCAGCGGGTCGGTCACGAGGCGGGACGCCTGGTGGTCCGCCAGCGTGATCGGGCGCTCGTGGAACCAGGCCTTCGGGTTCGTCGCCGCGTACTCGCGGGACCGGACCGTGACCCGGCCGAAGTCCTCGGACGTGAGCCCGTACTCGACCATGTAGCGCCGGGCCACCAGCGCCATCCAGCCGGCCGCGGTCGCGAGGCCGTACGGCAGCACCCACGACTGGTCGAGCTCGTGGCTCGTGGCCAGGCCGCCGCCCCAGCCGGCCCGCTTCGGCTGCCCGAACCGCTGCTGGGAGCGTTCGTTCATCGCGCGGTAGCAGACCACGACCTCGGCCAGCCCGGTCGTCACGGCGGCGGCCGCCAGCGCGACCGTCGCGCAGCCGCCCCCGCCCCCCGCGGGTGTCAGCGGCATGAAGGTCAGGCGCGGGATGCCCAGGGCGCGGGCCACCGCGGTCTGCGAGTTGTTGTCCATCGCGAAGGTCGACAGGCCGTCGACCTCGTGCGGGGCGATCCCGGCGTCGTCCAGCGCCGCCGTGATCGCCTCGGCGGCCAGCCGGAGCTCGCTGCGGCCCGAGTCCTTGGAGAACTCGGTGGCCCCGATGCCGACGATCGCGGCCTCGTTGCTCAACGATCCCATGGTTGCTTGCGTCCTCTCGTGGAGCGGCGACGGTGGCTCAGGCCTGTGCCCGGAACTGCAGCAACGTCATCGTGGAACGGCCCACCGCCTCGTCGCGCTGGTTCACGAAGGTGTCCCTCGCGGTGAGGAAGTGCCCCGGGCCGACGCGGGTCTGCTTCGCGCCCGAACAGTTGACCAGCTCGTTGACCGAGGTGACCCGGTCGCCGGGGCGCAGCGGGACGCCGAACTCGAGCAGCACCTCCTGGACCACGACGTCGGTCATGCCGGGCAGCAGCCGCAGCGAGGCGCGCTTGTGCGCGGGGACCGGCCACGGCGGCTGCTCGGGCAGGTGGATGTCGGGACGGTCGAGGTCGATCCCGACCTGGCTCCCGCGGTCCATGACCCAGACGATCAGCGAGGGCGGGGGCGCGATGATCCCCCCGGCGGGCGACGCGTCGGCGTAGCCCGGGTCGGTGTAGAGCGGGTTGGCGTCCCGGACCGCCTCGGCGAAGTAGCCGATCTGCGCCTCGCTCACGGGATAGGGCCCGGGCCGCGGCGACGTGACCCCGATCTGTTCGCGGGCCTCCGTCGGCATGGCGTCGGACAGGACGGTGGGCTCGGGCTCGCCGAGCGCCCGGAACCCCGCGTGCTCACCGGCCACGGTCGGGAGCGCCAGCACCGTCCTGGAGATCGCCGTGGTGCCCAGGTCGTTCGACGTCCGCAGCTCCAGGCGGACGAGCGCGTCGCCGTCGTCGGCGGTCCACCGGTCGACGACCGTGCCGCTCACGACGGCCACGTCCCCCGCGACGAGCTGGTCGGTCATCCGCAGCGACGCCGAGCGGAACCGGGCGGTCGGGCCGGCCCAGTCGGTGGCGAAGCGGCCGAAGAGACCCTGGTGGAACATGGTGTTGACGAACGCGCCGCGCATCCCGATCGACCGCACGAACTGGTCGTCGTGGTGGTAGGGCATGAGGTCGCGGGTCCCCATGGCCGCCATCACGAGCGTCTTGAGCGTGAGGGGGAACCGCAGCTCGGGCAGCTCCTCGCCCACCTCGACGTCGCTCCACAGCCGGGCCGTCACCGCGGGCCCGCTGATTCCGCGAGAAGCCCCGCGAGGGCGTGGGTGTCGAGGTAGAACGCGTCCGCGCCGTCGACGAGACCGTCCCGCACCCGGTACAGCTCGAGGACCCTCGTGTCCAGGGAGCGCCCGGACGTCCGCGCCGTGAACGTGGCGTCCACCTCGACCAGCACGCCGTCGGCGCCCAGGGCGGTCGACCGGTTCCCGGTGACCGTGAGCGTGGCGCACTCCGCGATCCGCGCCATCATCGCGGCGAACCCGTCGGCGCCCTTCCACTCACCGGCCCAGGGCAGGGACGCGGCCTGGCGCCACACCGCGTCCGGGCCGGTCCGCTCGGCCAGCTCGGACCAGTTTCGGCTGCGGTAGCTGTCGTAGAACCCGGCGAGGACGCTCACGGCGTCCGGGCCGGTCACGACCGTGCCGCCGCGGTCCGCAGGTGCGGCTGCACCCGGTCGGCGAACAGGCGCAGGCCGTCCCAGCCGATCCGCGGGTCGAGGCCGCCCATCATGGGGTGGAACTCCAGGACGTCGTCCTCGCCGAGCGACGCCACGTGGTCGACGGCCCCCGCCGGATCCACGATCTTGTAGGTGCCCGACGCGCGGACCTCGGCGATCGAGGCCCGCTCCCGGTACGCCGAGATCCCGCGGCGGGACTCGTCGACCCACTGGGCGTAGGAGTTGGACTCGTGCAGGGCGTGCGGCCCGATCTGCTCCCAGGCCTTCTCGACGTCCTCGGCGATGTGCAGGAACCGCACCCCGCCGACCGAGACCGGTCGGGCCGGCTCCGTCACGTCCTCCCTGCCGAGCCGGTGCCGCTCGAGCTCGTACACCTCCGCGAGGGACTCGGTGGTCGGCTCGAAACCGTTCCCGAGGCGCGCCGCCCGGCGGGCACCCGCAGCAGTGGTACCGCCCAGCAGGATCTTCATCCCGGCCTGGGCCGGACGCGGCGTCACCCGGGCCCGTCGCCCGTCGACCTCGAACGGCTCGCCGGTCCACGCGCGGCCGAGCACCTCGATCCCGGCCTCGAGATCCCCGACCCGGTCGCCGAGCTCCTTGCCGAACATCGCGAACTCGGGCGCCGAGTACCCGGCTCCCAGCACCACCTCGAGGCGTCCGCCGCAGATCAGGTCCGCCACCGCGACGTCCTCGGCGACCCGCAGGGGATCGTGGAGCGGCAGCACCAGCACCGTCACCCGGACCTGGAGCCGACGGGTCCGGGCTCCGACCGCGCCCGCCATGACCAGCGGGGAGGGCAGGTAGCCGTCGGCCGAGCCGTGGTGCTCGTTGAGCCGGACGTAGTCGAATCCGTGCTCGTCGGCCCACTCGCAGATGTCCAGCGCCGCCCGGTACCGGTCGGCGTTGGATCCCCCTCCGGTCCATCGCATGTCGAAGCGGAGCCCTGTTCGAGGCACGTCGCCTCCCTTCGGGTCGGGCCGCGCGGTGTCGCGTGCGCGGGGGTTCGTGGGCGGGGGCGCGGACGCCGGGCCGGAGAACCGGCCTCGCCCGCCTACACGAGGCCGAGCTGTCTCGCCTTGATCTGGAGCGCCAGGACGCGCGAGTAGTACCGCACCATCTGGATGTTGCCGAGCATGATCCACAGCCCCGGCACCCCGGTCGGGCGCCAGACGGAGGTGAGCTCGCCCTCGTCGTCCAGCTCGTGGATGGACCCGATCCCCTCCGCGGCCTCACCGACCACGTCCCGCACCGCATCCCGCATGGAGCCGTATCCGGTGGCGAAGACCACCAGGTCGGCGGGGACCGTGTCGCCGTCGGCGAAGGTGAGGGAGTCGGCGCCGGCCGACTCGATCGGCACGCCCTGCTTGACCCGGATCCGGCCGTCGGCGATGAGCCCCAGTGCCCCGACGTCGAGGTAGTAGCCGTTCACGCCGGTGAGGTAGCGGGCCATGATGCCGCCCCCGTACTCCACCTCGTAGTCCGTGCGCGCCAAGGCGTCGAGGAGCTCGGCGTGGGCCTCGCGCCACACCGTCTGGTCCGACGTCAGCTGGATGAGCAGGTTCCAGGGCATCGAGTTCCACGCCATGTCGGCGTCGGCGAGGGGCGGGCCGGCCTCGTCGAACTTGCCCACATAGGCCATGGCGGCGAAGTCGCGGCTCACCGGCAGCGTGCCCGACCGCTGGACCAGCGTCACCTCGGCGCCCTGCTCGCACAGGTCCTGGGCGATGTCGTGGGCGCTGGTCCCGGCGCCCACCACGACGGCCCGCCTGCCCTTCCACTCCTGGCCACCGGCGAACGTCGACGAGTGCGTGACGGATCCACCGAACCCGGCCATCCCGTCGATCTCCGGGATGGTCGGTGTCCCGTTGAGACCGGTGGCGACCACGACGTCGCGAGGACGCAGAACGCGTTCGAGACCGTCGCGGGTGGTCCTCACGGTCCACTCCCCCGCGCCGGACCGGGAGATCTCCGTGTCCGCGCAGCCGGTCCACACGTTCAGGTCGAGGCTCTCGGCGTAGGCCTCCAGCCAGGCCGCGAACTTGCTGCGCGGCATGAAGACGGGCCAGGTCTGCGGGTAGTCGAGGAAGGGCAGCCGGTTCGCCCAGATGGGGTCGTGCAGGGTGAGGCTGGGGTAGCGCCGGCGCCAGCCGTCCCCGATGCGGTCGTGGGACTCGAGCACCAGGGTCGGGACGCCCAGCACGGTGAGCTGGGCGGCCACCGCCAACCCCGCCTGACCGGCCCCGACGACGACGACCTCCGGATCCGAGTCGGCGAACTCGATCTCCGCGTGCCGGTGCGCGTCCCACCAGCGCTCCCGACCGTCCACGGCGACCGGTTCCAGCCCGAGCGGTCGGCGTGCGCCGACCGGCTCGTCGACGCCGCGGAGGCCGTCGACCTGGGTGAGCAGGGTCCATGCCTTCCACGTCCCGGAGCCGTCGTCGAGGAGGCGCACGAAGCCGCGACCGTCGATCTCGGACGTACCGAAGGTGAAGAAGCCGGAGACGACCGTCGTCCCGCCCTCCTCGGCGACGGTCACGTCGGAACCCGTGTCGACGGCGAACGCGGTCCAGCCGCTCGTGTCGAAGCTGTCCAGGGCCGTCGCGACGGCGTCGCGTCCGGCGAACGTCCGCAGGTCCCAGCACAGCGTCAGCAGGTCCCGCCACCAGCCGGCCTCGACGAACAGCGACTCCGCAGCGGAGGCGCTCGCAACGCCCCGGTGCACCCCGAGGGCGAACCGCTGCAGCCAGGTCGCGAGCTCCGCACCCCCGTCCACAGGACGGTCCACCTCGACAGGAATCGTCGACGTCATCTGCAGCTCCTCCCGCCCTCGGGCCAGCCCGGCGACCCGTCCTCACCGACGGCGCCGTGAGGGAAGCTATAACGAACTAGAAGCGTACGCAATAGCTCGCAGGCTGCCTCCTCATTGCGTACGGACTCCGTCTCATATAGCTTCCTGCTGTGGTGCAGGTCACCCGCATCGCTCCACCAGGAACGGAGAATCACCGTGGCTCTCGAGCTCGACCACCACCAGGCAACGGTCAACGGGTTGCGCATGCACTACGTGACCGCGGGATCGGGTTCCCGCTCGTCCTCACCCACGGCTTCCCCCAGAGCTCCTACGCCTGGCGGAAGGTGATGCCGCTCCTGGCCGAGAGGTACTTCGTCATCGCGCCCGACCTGCGCGGCCTCGGCGACTCCGAGAAGCCGGTCGGGCCCTACGACAAGAGGACGATCGCCGGCGACGTGGCGGCCCTGGTCCGGCACCTGGGACTGGCGGAGGTCGGTGCGGTCGGCCACGACCTGGGCGGCGCCGTGGCCTTCTACCTCGCCCACGACAACCCCGGTCTCGTCGCGCGGCTGATGATCCTCGACGTCTTCCCGAACGCCTTCCGCACCGGCGAGCCGATCGCCCACGAGTACGCGCTCGCCCTCCACCACATGCTCTTCCTGGGCGGTCGTCCCGACCAGGCGGCCGCGATGGTCTCGCGCGACATCGGGGAGTACCTCCGCAGGTTCCTGACCGGCCTCGACCTGAACTACCGACCCGACGTCTTCACCGAGAGCGAGATCGCGGAGTACGTGCGGTCGTACTCGATCCCGGGGTCGGTCCGCGCCGCCTGCCAGTGGTACGCCGCAACCCTGCGGCAGGACGCCGACAACCTGGCCGGCCTGGACCACCGGCTCACGGTGCCGGTGAGCGCCTGGGGCGCGTCCCACTGCCTGGGGGACATCCGCTGGGCGTGGGAGCCGGTGGCCGAGCAGGTCGAGGGCGGGATCTTCGAACGGTGCGGGCACTTCATCGCCGAGGAGCAGCCGGAGCTCGCCGCCGCGAGGATCACCGAGTTCTTCGCCCCGCTCGCCGGGGACACCGCCGGGAGCCCTGCCGCGCGGTCCGACACCGCTCCGGAGACCCCGGGCCGGAGCACCACGCTCTTCGCCGAGCGGACGCTCTCGTGAGGAGGTTCGACGGCCGCCGCTCCCGACCTTCTCCCCACGCCACGGGAGTCATGATCACGTAGCGCCCGGGGCCGATATCGGAGCGGTCGCCGACCCGGCCCGCCGTACACTGGCCGCCAGACTCGAGCGCAGGGTGGAACCGAGCCGCAACCGGCACGTACAGGCGAGAGCGAGACCGTGACCCCAGAGAGCCGCACCGACGCCCCCGCCGCACGGGCCCGGCGGCCCGGCCGCAAGCGCGATGCCACGATCGACGGCCGGCTGATGCACGCGGCCCTCGCCTGCTACGCGAGGGACGGCTGGGCCGCCTTCAGCTTCGAGTCCGTCGCCCGGCAGGCAGAGGTCGGCAAACCGGCCGTCTACCTGCGCTGGAGCTCGAAGGAGGAGCTCTTCGCGGCCTCCGTCGAGCGGCTGAGCCAGGAGTTCGTGGCGTCGGACCACGGGAGCTTCCGGGAGGACCTCGACTCCTGGGCCCGGACGCTGTTCGCGTGGTGGGCGTCGGACGTCGGCGTGACCTACGCACGCCTACAGGTCGAGGCGCAGTTCTATCCGGAGCTCGACGTCCTCTACCGGGAGCGCGTCGCCCGCCCCCTCTCCGGGGCGGCCCTGCGCATCGTGCGACGTGCGGTGGCGCGCGGCGAGGTGGCGGAGTCGGTCAACGGGAGCCTGCTGCTCGAGGTCATCAACGGCGCCGTCTACACCCGTGCGATGTCCAATCCCGAACTGCTGCAGGACAAGGCCGCCCAGGAGGCGTTCATCCGTCCCCTCGTCGACCTCGCGGTGGCGGGCGCCGGCATGGACCTCACCGAGACCCGCAAGGGCGCACCCCGCAGGCGGCGGGCCGCGGCGCCGAAGGCGACCTCGCGGTAGCCACCGGGTCGGGCGGCCCACCGGTGTCGTCACACGGGCACCGGCATTGCGTACCAGATTAGTACGATATAAGGTCCACTGAGCCTGATCGCCATGCCCGATCCCGTCCGACGATCGTCGCGCCGGGTGGTTCGACCGCCGGCGCCCGGTGCCGGCGACCCGGCCGGACGCGCCGCACCTCGGCCAGAAGAGGACCCCATGACCCCGAGCCCCGACCCGACCCCACGGGCCGCGCCACGAGCAGTGCTCGACGCCGTCGATGTCGCCAACGTGCCGACGCTCCTGATGGTGCTCGTGCAGCTGACCGGCGACCTGCGCTGGCTCGACGCGCCGTTCCGGCCCCGCCGGCCGCCCGGGCTCAGCATCGACGACACCGGCGGCCTGCCCGACGAGGTGCAGCGGGAGGTGCGCGAGGCGGCGAAGGCCGCCCTCGCGGCGTGGTTCACCGGCACGCCGCCCGCGCTCCCCGAGCCGTCCGCCGAGCTGATGACCCGGATGCTGAGCGTGTCGCTCGGCGAGGACGTGCCGCCCGAGTGCACGGCGCTGAGCGCGAGCATGCTCGTCGACGCCACCGGACGGACCTCCGGCCCCGCCGAGGCGGCACCACCGACGCCGCCGCCCGGTTTCCGCGCGATCGTCATCGGTGCGGGCGTGTCGGGCATCGCCGCGGGCGTGCAGCTGGACGCGCTCGGGATCGACTACCGGATCTACGAGCGCGACGCCGGGGTCGGCGGTACCTGGCTGGTCAACAGGTACCCGGGGTGCGGGGTGGACACCCCGAGCCACCTCTACTCCTACAGCTTCGCCCCCGCCGACTGGTCGCGCTACTTCGCGCACCGCGACGAGGTCCTCGCCTACCTCGAGCGCGTCGTCGACGACTTCGGCCTGCACGACCGCATCGCCCTGCAGACCTCCGTGGAGCGCGCGGTCTGGGACGACGTGGCGGGCACCTGGACGGTCACGGTCCGCCATCCCGACGGCTCGACCACCGACGAGATCTGCACGGTCCTCGTCAGCGCCGTCGGGGCGTTCGGCACCCCGGTCGTCCCGGACATCCCCGGCCGTGACGGATTCGAGGGGCGGATCGCGCACACGGCGCGCTGGCCAGAGGACATCGCGCTCGAGGGCAGGCGGGTCGCGGTGATCGGGAACGGCGCGAGCGCCATGCAGCTGGTGCCGGCGATCGCCGGTGTCGCCGCCCACGTCGACGTGTACCAGCGATCGCCGCAGTGGACGTCGCCGATCGAGCCCGGGTTCGCCGCCGAGATCCCCCCTCCGGTCCGTCGCCTGCTGGAGGCCGTGCCGCTGTTCCGCGCCTGGCTGCGCATCCGCGAGGCGTGGATCTTCAACGACAAGGCCTATCCCACCCTGCAGATCGATCCCGACTGGCCCGATCCCGACCACTCGCTCAACGCGGAGAGCGCCCGGATGCGCCGCTACCTGGAGCGCCACGTCCGCACCTCCCTCGGTGAGAGCGCGATGCTCGACCGGGTGGTCCCGGACTACCCGCCGTTCGGCAAACGCATGCTGCTCGACCACGGCTGGTACTCGACGATCACCCGGGACGACGTGACACTGCGGACCGACCCGATCGAGCGCATCGACGCCGACGCCGTCGTGACCGCTGACGGCCCCCATCCCGCCGACGTCATCGTCTTCGCCACCGGCTTCGACGTCGTGCGGTTCCTGGCCTCGGTGGAGATCGTCGGGCGGTCCGGCACCTCCCTGCGCGAGGCGTGGGACGACGACGACGCCCGCGCCTACCTGGGCACGTCGGTCAGCGGTTTCCCGAACCTCTTCATCCTCTACGGCCCGAACACGCAGGCGGGCCACGGTGGCAGCCTGATGTTCGCCGTGGAGGCCCAGCTGACCTACGTCGTCGACCTGCTCCGGCAGATGTTCGAGGAGAACCTGCAGCGGATCGAGGTCCGCAAGGACGTCTTCGACGAGTACAACGAACGTGTCGACGAGGCGCACGCGGGGATGGTCTGGGCGCACCCCGGGATGACCACGTACTACCGCAACGCCCGCGGGCGCGTCGTCGTGAACTCGCCGTGGCGCGTCGTCGACTTCTGGACCATGACCAGATCCGCCGACCTGGACGACTTCGAGACGGCGTGACGACCGCACCGGAAGCGAGCCCGCCATGATCCGAGTGAAGGCTGCCTTCTTCAGCTTCACCGCACCCCCGCACGCCGGCCCGGACTACCTCCGGTGGCACCTGCTCGACCACCAGCCGGAGCAGTACCAGCTGCCCGGGATCCAGCTGGCGATGCGCTACATCGCCGACGGCGCCTACCCGGACGGCCGGCTCGTCACCGAGGGCCCGCTCGCGAGCGTCGGGGACGTGACCAACTACCTCGTCGGCGACCCGGTCCAGCAGACCCACGACGACTTCCTCGAGCTGGGCACCCGCCTGGCCGAGAAGGGCCGGTACTCCCACCGTCTCGACCTGATCCAGCTGCGGATGCCCGCCCTCCTGTCGTGGCACGCGTCCCCGGCGGCGATCGTCTCGGCCGAGGTCGTGCCGTGGCGGCCGCACCGCGGGGTCCTCGTCATCGTGGAGGAGCCGGTCGGCGACGAGGCGGAGGTCGCCTCGTGGCTGCAGTGGCTGCACCGTGAGCACCACCCGGCGCTGCTGGCCCGGCCGGGTACGGCGGGAGCGTGGATGTACGGCTCGTCCGGGTCCTGGGAACAGGGCCCGCAGGTGGCCGGTGGTCCGCAGTACACGACGGTCGTCTACCTGGACGAGGACCCGCTGGCGACGACCGCGGCGTTGCGCCCGCTCGTCGAGCAGCGGTGGGCCTCGGGCGCGGTGCGACCGCTGTTCGCCGGGCCGCTCCGCACGATGATCGACTGGGAGTTCTGGCGCTGAGTTCCGGCCCTGACCCCGGCATCCCTCCCCTTGCTCCGACACGACCGGGCGAGCCGCCCGACGGAAGGAACCACCCGCAATGCCCGACTTCACCAGCCTCCACGTCGACGTGGAGGGCGACCTCGTGACCGTGACCCTCGACCGGGCTCCGGTCAACGCGGTCGACATCGCCCTGTACCGCGAGATCCAGCAGGTCTTCCTCGGCATCGAGTCCCTGGCCCCGAAGGCGAAGGCCGCCATCCTCACCGGGGCCGGGAAGCACTTCTGCGGCGGCAACGAGCTCTCCGAGTTCCGGACCATGAACCCGGTGAACACCGGGGAGCGGATGTTCGAGGTGCGGTCGGCGTTCTTCGCCATCAGCGACTGCCCGATCCCGGTGATCGCCGCGGTCGGGGGCTCCGCGGTGGGCACCGGGCTCGCGCTCGCCGCGTCCGCCGACGCGATCATCGCCGCCGAGGACGCGGTGTTCAGCCTCCCCGAGATCGGCGCGGGGGCGATGGGCGGGGCCCGCCACCTCGCCCGGCTGGTCCCCTTCCCCGTCGTGCGGAGCATGCACCTCACCGCGGACCGGGTCCCGGCGGCCGACCTCGCCCGGTACGGCGGCATCGCCCGCGTCGTACCGCGGGAGGAGCTGATGGAGGCCGCCCGCGAGTTCGCGGGCCGGATCACCCGGCACAGCCGGGTGGCCGTCAAGCTGGCCAAGCGCAGCCTCAACCGGATCGAGTCGCTGCCGCTGAAGGAGGGCTACGAGTACGAGCAGTCCCTCACCGCGGAGCTGTCCGGCCACCCCGACTCGAAGGAGGCCGTCAACTCCTTCCTCGAGCGGCGTCCGCCGCGCTACGCGGACGTCTGAGCACAGTGGAGACCTCGATGTCGAACTCGGTGCACTCTCCCGACCTCGGCGAGTACCGGGAGCGAGCCCGGGACTGGCTCCGCAGGGCCACCATCCCGACGGTGCCGCTGGACCTCGACGGCAGGTTCCGGGTGCTGCGCGACTGGCAGCGCACGCTCCACGAGGCCGGGTGGGTCGGCATCACCTGGTCGCGCGACGCCGGCGGGCAGGCGCTCAGCCCCTGGCACCAGCTCGCGTTCTCCGAGGAGCTCACGCGCGCGGGCGCCCCGCAGCCGATCGGCCTGATCGGGCTCGACGTCGTCGGGCCCAGCATCGACAAGTTCGGCACCGACCAGCAGCGCCGGACACTGCTGCCCCGGCTGCTCTCCGGAGCGGACATCTGGTGCCAGGGCTTCTCCGAGCCGGACGCCGGCTCGGACCTGGCGTCGCTGTCCACCCGTGCGGTGCCCGACGGTGACGACTTCGTCGTCGACGGCCAGAAGGTGTGGACGAGCTGGGCGCCCTATGCGCAGTGGTGCGCGCTCCTCGTGCGCACCGGCGACACCGGGTCCCGCCACCGCGGGATCAGCTACCTCCTCGTGGACATGAGCTCGCCGGGGATCAGCGTCCGGCCCCTGGTGCAGATGACCGGCGACACGGAGTTCGGCGAGGTCTTCTTCGACTCGGTGCGGGTGCCCCGCGCGAACCTCGTCGGCGAGGTCGACGGCGGGTGGCCGATCGCGCAGGACACGCTGAGCACCGAGCGGGGCTGGTACACCCTGCGCCGGCAGATCGAGTTCTCCGTGGGCGTCCAGGACGCGGCCGCCGAGCTGTGCGGGCACTACGAGCAGGCGGGCGCCTCCCCCTCCGCGCGGGTCGCGGCGGGGCTGGGCCGTGCCGCCGTCGCCGCACGGGCCCTGGAGGCCCAGACGCGGCGGACGATCGACCGCCTCGTCACCTCCCCCGGGCCGAACCCGATGGACTCCGTGGACAAGCTGACCGTCAACGAGCTCGAGCAGCGGATCTTCGCCTCGCTGGTCGACCTCGTCGGGCCGGGTCGGACGACCACGACCGCGGTGCGCGGGTTGGACACCTCCCGCTGGACCAAGGAGCACTACTACTCGCGGGCCGCCAGCATCTACGGCGGGACCTCGCAGATCCAGCGGACCATCATCGCCGAACGAATGCTGGGGCTCCCCCGTGGCTGAGCACGAGACCACCGCCGTCGCACTCGAGCTGCGCGACGCCGTCCGGCAGTTCCTCGACAAGCACGCGACCGACGACGACCAGGCGAGGAGGTTCGACTCCGCCGACCCGGCCGACTCCGCCGACCTCGTGCAGGGATTGGCGGACCTGGGCGCGTTCGCGGTCTGCGCGCCGGAGTCCGCCGACGGGCTCGGGCTCGGCCCGGCCGCCCTCGTGCCGCTCTTCACGCTGTTCGGCGAACGGCTCGTGACCGGGCCGGTCCTGGAGCAGTGCCTGCTGCCCGGGCTGCTGCTCGAGCAGCTCCCGGACGGACTCGACCCGCGTGCCGGCGCGCTGCTGCGCGACGCCGTGGTCGGTGAGCGGCGCGTGGCCCTGGCCGACGGCGGGGCGTCGCTGGAGTGGCGTGACCTGCTGCAGGGCCTCGAGACCGGCCCCTCGGGGATCGAGGGCACGGTCGGGATGGCGCGGTCCGCGGGTGAGGCCGACGTCCTCGTCCTCGTCGCGGACGGTCCCGAGCCCGCGGTCGCCCTGGTCGAGGCGCCGGCGCCCGGCCTGCGCGTGGACCCGATCGAGATCCAGCCCAACGGCTCCCGCTTCGCCGCCGTGACCGTCGCCCCCGGCACCACGCTCCTCCCGCTCGCCGAGGGCGAGGCCGCGCGGCGGCTGATCGTGCGGATCAGGGCGTGGACGCGGCTGCTGCTGGCCGCCGAGCTCGCGGGCCTCGCCCGGCGGGCCGTCGACGACGCCGTGGCGTACGTCAAGGTGCGCAAGCAGTTCGGCAAGCCGGTGGGCACCTTCCAGGCCGTCAAGCACATCGCCGCCACCGCCACGGCCCGCACCGTCGTCGCGGAGAACGTGTGCCGCGCCGCCGCGGAGGACGCCGCCGGGCTGCCCCTGGAGGAGTTCTCGGCCGCGGCGATGGCCGCGAAGGCGTACTGCTCGGAGTTCGGGCCCTCGGTCTGCGAGGACGCGATCCAGCTGCACGGCGGCATCGGGTTCACCAAGGAGCTGCCGCTGCACCGCTACTACATGCGGTCGCTCGCGCTGCGCAGCTGGTACGGGGACGAGACCGAGCTGTCCGAGGCGCTCGGCCGCGCGCTGCTGGCCGCCGGAGGGACCCGGCCGTGAGCTACCGCCTGCACACCGGGGTGCGCTACGACATGCCGGTGGCGTTCGGCCCCTCGCCGGCCCGCGACGACGAGCTCGGCTACACCGTCCACGGTGCGGCCCTGGGCTTCGTGACCGAACGCGAGGCGCTCGAACCGCTGGTCCCGCCGGGCCTCGAGGTCCCCGACCGGCCGGTCGTGACCGTGAACTACCAGCAGTGCCGCAACATGACCTGGATGGGCGGGCGCGGGTACAACCTCGTCTCCGTCTACGCGTCCGCGATCTACCGCCGCGCCGGGCACGCCGTCGCCGCACCGCTCGGGCTGGTCATCTGGGAGTCCGACTGCGCGCCGATCATCGTCGGGCGCGAGTTCCTCGGCACCCCCAAGATCCACGGCCAGATCCCCGACGCGGACGTCTCCCGCGAGAGCTTCGGGTTCTCGGTGGCGGAGTACGGCTCCCCGCTGCTGTCGGGCTCCTGCTCGGCCATGACACCGGCCGCCGAGCGCACCTTCGACCGGATCGCCGCCGCGGGCCGGGACATGGTGCGGCTGCACTGGAAGTACATCCCCGGCGTCGGCGACGAGCCGGACGCCGACTACCCCGTCGCCATGCACGCCCGCACCGAGTACCAGCGCATCTGGACGGGCACGGGATCGCTCACCGTCGGGTCCCCCGACGAGGTCGCCGCGCCGTACTCCTCGCGGGCCGCCCGCGCGCTCGGCCGGCTCCCCGTCGTCGAGACCCGGCCGGCGGTGGCCCTGCACGCCACCGTCGACCTGCTGCGCAGCCGGACCGCTCGCCTGGACCGGGACGACGCCGCGCTCGCCGCCCTCGCCGGGACCGCCTGATGGACACGGCGACGACGCCGATCGGCCGGCTCCGCGCCGCGCTGCTCCGCGGGCGTCCCGGGCCCGGGTCGCCACTGGCCGACCGCCGGGCGTCGCTGGAGGCGTCCGTCGGCGCGGAACAGCCGGGTGTCCGGATCGCCCCCGACCCCGACGGGGAGCGGATCGTCCCCGACGAGCCGCGGGCCGACCGGCTCGTCCTGCACGTGCACGGGGGCGGTTTCGTCATGGGCTCCCCGGCGACCGCGCGGTCGGTCACGGCCGGGCTGGCCCGCGCCTGCCGCGCCGAGGTCCTGGCGGCGCGCTACCGGCTAGCCCCCGAGCACCCCTTCCCCGCGGCGGTCGACGACCTCGTGGCGGTGTACCGGCGCGTCGTGGCGCGGTGCGCACCGCACCGGGTCCTGGTCAGCGGCGACTCGGCCGGCGCCGGGCTGGTGCTGGCGGCCCTCGCCGGGGCCCGGGACGCCGGTCTGCCGATGCCCGCGGGAGCGGTCCTGCTCTCGCCCTGGTCCGATCTCGGGTCGGTGGCCGGCTCGCCGCCGGCGGACTCCGACCTCGATCCGATGATCATGGCCTGGCAGCTGGTCGAGATGGTCGAGCTGTACCGGGCCGGCCGGCCGGCCGCCGAGGTCTCGCCCGCGGGGCTCGACCTGCGCGGCCTGCCGCCGGTACTCCTGCAGTACGGCGACGCGGAGACACTCGCTCCCGACGCCGCGGCACTGGCCGGCGCGCTGCGCGCACAGGGTGTCGAGGTGACCGAGCGCAGGTGGCCGGACGTCGTGCACGTCTGGCACGCCTTCGCCCCCCGCCTCGAGGCCGCGACACTGGCGTGGGACGAGGTGGGGGCATGGAGCGAGGACACGTGGAGCCGGTCCGGGAGCGGATCATGAATGCGGAGCCGTTGCCGACACCGCCGTCGAGGAGCACTCGGACATGACCTTCTGTGAGAGCGTCGCCCGCACGCCCGACAAGCCGGCGACGATCATCGGGGACACCGGCGAGCGGATCACCTACCGCGAGCTCGACGACGCGTCGATGCGCTTCGCGCAGGTGCTGCACGCGGCGGGGCTGGGCGCGGGCGACACCGTCGCGGTCCTGATGGAGACCGACCTGCGCTATCACCAGGTCGTCTGGGGGGTGCTGCGCAGCGGGATGTACCTCGTCCCGATCAACAAGTACTCCACGTCCGACGAGCTGGCCTACCTGCTCGCCGACAGCGGGGCGCAGGGACTGGTCGTCTCGTCCTCCATCGCCGTCGCGCTCGGGCTGGCGCAGGCACCGCCGCCGCTGCGGATGCTCCTCGCCGCCGGCGCACCCGTGGCCGGTGTCGAGGACTTCGACGCCGCCCTCGCCGCCCAACCCGCCCGGCCGGTGTCCGACGACGAGCGCATGGGCGACTGGATGCTCTACTCGTCCGGCACCACCGGCCGCCCGCTCGGGATCCGCCGCCCCCTCCCGGACGCCCCCTTCGACTCCCCTCTCGCCGTGGACGCGTCCGCACAGGCGATCTACGGCCTGGACCGGACCAGCGTCTTCCTCACCCCGGCGCCGCTCTACCACTCGGCGCCCCTCTGCTACACCAGCGCCACCCACTCGTTGGGGGGCACCGCCGTGCTGATGAGGAAGTTCGACGCGGAGCGCGCGCTTGCTCTCGTCGAGGAGCTCGGCGTGACGACCGGCCAGTGGGTGCCGTCGATGTTCGTCCGGATGCTCAAGCTTCCCGCGGGGGTGCGGTCGAGGTACGACCTCTCCTCGCAGCGCACGGCCGTCCACGGCGCCGGTCCCGTGGCGCCGAGCGTCAAACGGGCCATGATCGAGTGGTGGGGCCCGGTGCTCGTCGAGTACTACGGCGGCACCGAGTTCACCGGCCTGACGTGCTGCACGAGCGAGGAGTGGCTCGCCCACCCCGGCACCGTCGGCCGCCCGATCCTGGGCGTCCCCCACATCTGCGATCCGGCCGACGGGCGCGAGCTGCCCCGCGGCGAGGCGGGCCTGATCTACTTCGAGCGGGACCACATGCCGTTCCGGTACCACAACAACCCCGAGCGCACGGAGGCGACGCGGCATCCGGAGCATCCACTGTGGACGCAGAGCGGGGACATCGGCCACCTCGACGAGGACGGCTACGTCTACCTGCTCGACCGGCTCTCCTTCACCATCATCTCCGGCGGGGTGAACATCTACCCCCAGGAGATCGAGGACACGTTCATCCGGCATCCGGCCGTGGCGGACGTCGCGGTCTTCGGCGTGCCGGACGACGAGATGGGCGAGCGTGTGCAGGCGGTGGTGCAGCCGGCGGCCGGGGCGGACGAGGCCGCGCTGGCGCAGGAGCTCACCCGGTTCGCCCGGGAGACACTGGCGGCGTACAAGGTCCCGCGCACCGTGGACTTCATGGACCAGCTGCCCCGGCAGGAGACCGGCAAGCTCTACAAGCGCGTGCTGCGGGACGCCTACCGCGAGCCGGAGACCCTCCCCTCGCTCGGCGTCCGCCGGCCCGCGCGACCCTGAGGACGCGGAACGGGCCCGGGGTGGACGTCCACCCCGGGCCCGTTCCGCTGCGAGCACGTCACACCGCGACGAACCGCCCGCCCTCCTTCGTGGACAGACGGCCGAGGACCGGTCCCGTGTAGTGCGAGCCGATCACCGTCAGGTCCGTGTCCCCGTACTCGTCCATGAGCCACTCGCGGGTGCGGATCGCCTCGGCGACGTCGTGGTCGGCCGCCTGTCCCCAGTCCCGCTCGGCCCACTGCACCGGATGGTGGCTGAGGTCGCCGGTCACGAGGGCGCGCTCGCCCCCGGACTCGATCAGCACGGCCACGTGCCCGGTCGTGTGCCCGGGCGTGGAGAGCAGGCGGACCTCCGGGGTGAGCCGGTGGTCGACGGGGACCGCGTCCACCAGGCCCGCGTCGAGCACCGTGTCCAGTGCCTCCCGCCGGCCGTGGGACGCGGTCTCCTCGGGATCGTGGGCCTTCCAGACCTCGAGGGCGGGCGCGCTGACGATGTAGCGCGCGTTCGGGAAGGTCGGGACCCACCGGTCGCCCTCGCGCATCGAGTGCCACCCGACGTGGTCCACGTGCAGGTGGGTGCAGACCACGAGGTCGACGTCGTGGCGCTCGAAACCCGCCGCGGCGATGTCGTCCAGGAACTTCGTGCCGGGCACGGCGCCGATGGCGAAGTCCTCCGGCGGCTCCGGGCCGAAGCAGGTGTCCACCACGATCCTCGTGCCCGCCGACTCCACCAGCAGCGACTGGATGTGCAGCAGCAGCTGCCCCTCGGCGTCGATGAAGTGCGGGTACAGCCAGTCCTTGTGCGCCAGCACCTGCTCGACCGTGTGGCCGGGGAAGATGGCCTCGACGGGCATCGGGATGACGTTCTCCGTCACCTGGGCCACCCGGACGTCACCGAACTTCCACTCGAGTCGCGACATTGCGTCCTCCTTCTCCTTCTCGCCGCTCAGACGGCGCCGTCGGCGCGCAGCTCACTGATCCGGGCGGCCTCGTACCCGAGGACCTCCCGCAGGACGTGGTCGGTGTCCTGCCCGTAGCTCGGGCCGGACCGCCCGTAGGGCCCGCCGGCGTCGGCCGGCGTGGCGCCGAGCGCGACGGGCAGCTGCCGGATCGGCCAGGTGCCGATCGCGGGCTGCGGCAGCTCCACCGTCCACTGCAGGTGCCGCAGCTGCGGATCGAGGTCGTAGCGGTCCTCGACGGTCTGGCAGACCCCGGCGGGGACACCCCGCTCCTGCAGGACGTCCATCAACGCCCGGCCCTCGTGGTTCCGGACGGCGGCGGCGACCAGGCCGTCGAGCTCCTCGGCGGCGGCGAGCCGTCCGGCGGGGGTGGCGAAGCGCTCGTCCGCCAGGGCCGGCTCGCCGAGGACCTCGACCAGTCCGGCCCACTGCTCCGGGGTGAAGACCGACAGCGCGATCCAGCGGTCGGTGCCCCGGGTCCGGAAGACGCCGTGCGGGGCGGCCGCCTTGTAGGGCGAGGTGTTTCCGTGGCGCTGCCACCGCCGCCCGTTCACCGAGTGGTCCAGGATCGCCGTGCCGGCCAGGTAGATGCCCATCTCGGTCTGCGAGGCATCGATGTAGCACCCCTCCCCGGTGCGCCGCTGGCGGTAGATCCCGGCCAGGACGGCGTTGGCCATGTTGTAGGCACCGAACCAGTCCAGATAGGAGTACCCGATCCCGGCCGGGGGGAAGGGCTCCGGCAGCCCGGACATCTCGGTGAGACCGGAGAACGCCTGCGCGGTGGGCCCGAACGCGCGGGCCTGCCCGTACGTGCCGTACTGGCCGAACCCGGACTGCTGCACGTAGACGATGCGCGGGTTGAGCTCCGCGAGCCGCGCGTAGCCGAGGCCCATCCGCTCCATCGTGCCGGGCGAGAAGCCCTCGACCAGGACGTCGGACGCCCGGACGAGGTCCTCGAGCACGGCGCGCGACCGCGGGTGCTTGAGGTCGAGCGACATCCCGAGCTTGCCCGAGTTGACCTCCATGAACATGCCGTTGCAGTCCGGCCCCGTCGGCTCGGGGGTCGGAATCGCCTCGGTGGCCGCGTCGCGCTGGGCCCGGCCGCCGGGCGGGGCCATGCCCTGCCCGAACCGCACCGCGTCCCACCGGGACTCGTGCTCGACCTTGATCACCTCGGCGCCGAGCGCGGCGAGGAAACGCCCCGAGCCCGCGCTCGCCAGCATCCAGCTGAGGTCCAGGACCCGGACCCCGGCCAGCGCGAACGGCGCACCCGTGGCGCTGGTCGTGCGGGCGGTCGTGCGCGCCGGACGCTCGGCCGGCTCCACCGCGGCGCGGGGCGCGGCCCACTCGGCCGCCACCTCGTCGGCGTGCTCGCCGAGGCGCGGCGGCCTCGTCCCGACCACCCAGGGGACGTCGGGGCAGTACCACCTCGATCCCACGTACGTGTAGGTCTCGTCGAGCTCCGGGTGCCGCACGTCGACGAAGGTGCCCCGCGCGCGCCAGTGCTCGTCGTCGGCGTTCTCCTCCGGCCGGCGCACGGGGGCCCAGGGCAGCCCCTCGGCCTGGGCGTCCCGCCAGATGTCGGCGTCGAACAGCATCCGGCCGACGAACTCGTCGAGCACCTGGTTGATCCGGGCGGCGTTGCGCGGGACGTAGCGGTAGTCCTCGTCCTGGAACTCGGGGGCGTCGAGGTCCGCCTGCATGCCGAACTTGCGCAGCACCCGCAGCTGCGCCTCCCAGTTCGCGGCGAAGCTCTTCAGGTAGGTCCGGTAGGGCATGACGTACCGGCCGTCCTTGGTGAGCGCCAACGACGGCACCGACGAGGCGGGCATCGAGTGTCGTCCGGTGAGCCGGTGGTGCTCCTGGCGCAGCATCACCCAGTCCGGGATGTCCGTCTCGGTGTTCGCGCTGACGGCCTGGTGCACGCTGACGTCGAGATGCTGGCCCGCTCCGCTGTCGAGGCGATGGGTCAGCGCGCCCAGGATCGCCATGACGGCCATCTCGCCGGTGATGTGGTACGACTGCCACATCTGCGGGGCGATCGGCGGGGTGTCGTACTCGCCGGCCGGGCCGGGGTCGTAGCCGCAGTTCATCACGACCCCGCCCAGGGCGAGGTGGACGAGGTCACCGGCCTCGCGGTCGGCCCACGGCCCGGTGTCCCCGAACGGGCTGATCCGGACGGTGACCAGCTCCGGCCGCGCGGCCCGCAGCCGGTCGGCCCCGAGCCCCCGCTCCTCCAGGTAACCGCGCCTGCGGGTGTCCAGGACGACGTCCGCGACCGCGGCCAGCTCGCCGAACCGCCGCCGGCCCCCGTCGGTGTCGAGGTCCAGCACGACGCTGCGCTTGCCGTGGTTGTAGTGCCAGAAGTGCAGGCTGTCCTCGACGTCCTCGACGTCGCCCCGGAACGGTCCGTACCCGCGGGTGACCTCGCCACCGGGCGGCTCGACCTTGACCACGTCGGCGCCCAGACCGGCGAGCAGCTTGCCGCAGTACTCCCCCAGCTCGTCGGCGATCTCGAGCACCCGAATCCCGCTCAGGAAGGAGTCTCCGGAATCTGCGGACAATGCGGTCATCACCGCGTCCCTTCGTCGTTCACCAGGACCATGGCCTGGGAGTTGTAGAAGAACCCACCGATCGCGCACAGGGCGGTCCGTGCCCCCGCCACCTGCCGCGACCCGGCGGTCCCCCGCAGCTGGTGCACCGCGTCCCGCACGAAGCCCGCCCCCTGGGAACCCCCCTCGGAGAGCATCCCGCCCTGGCGGTTCACCGGGACCCGCCCGTCGATCAGCAGCCGGCCCTGGTCGGGGACCCAGTGCCGGTCGAGGAAGCCCGACACCTCGCCGGGCCCGCACCAGCCGAGCTTCTGGAACCAGGACAGCGTGATGACCGTGAACCCGTCGTAGACGTAGGCGAGGTCGACGTCGGCGAGCCCGCGCGCGCTGCGCTTCCACAGCTGCTCGGTCACGACGTCCTGCCCGTGCCGCGCCAGCGACGGCAGTTGCTCCTCGTCCCCGGCGGTCTCCACCAGCCCCTGCACCGCGGCGTGGACCAGCACCGGCGGACGCGGCAGGTCCCGTGCGCGGTCCACCCGGGTCAGCACGAACGCCTCCGCGCCGTCCACGGGCAGGTCCATGTCGAACATGCCCAGTGGTTCCCGGACCAGGCGGGCGTCGAGGTACTGCTCCATCGTCAGCGGCGTCCGCATCGCGGCGAGCGGGTTGTCAGCGGCGTTGGTACGGCTGTTGACCGCGATCCGCCCGAGCTGGGTCCGCTCGACGTGGTTCTCCTGCAGGAACCGGCCGGCCCACGCCGCGTACGCCGCGGCGTTGCGCGGACTCTCGGGCGGCAGGTCGTCGTAGGCGCGCACGGAGCGCCGGAACGGGTCCTCCGCCAGGGCCCGGGAGTTGAACGGCGACCGGTAGTTGTAGTGGTACACCAGGACCGTGTCGCAGACGCCGGAGTGGATGGCGTTCATGGCGTCGATGATCGGGCTGACCATGACCGGGGCGCCGTCGGCGAACCAGGTCACCCCCGGCAGGCGCAGCATCGCGACCATCTCCGCCGCTCCCGGTGGGCACAGCAGCCAGCTGCCCATGCCCGCCGACGAGATGACGCCGTCGATGTCCTCCCGGGCCAGACCGGCGTCGGTGATCGCGGCCACCGCGGCCTCGGCGGCGAGCGCGCGGGCCGTCCGGCCGGTCCGCCGCGTGTATCCGGTGGAGCCCACCCCGGCTATCGCGACGACGTCCTGGATGTCGTTGTGCGTCAAGCGTTTCCCCCACTGGTCGTGCGGAAGGCCGGGAAGGGTGCACCCGCGCGGTCGATCCACACCAGCTCGACGGCCGAGCCGATCACCGCGGGGTCGGCGTCGCCGTCGACCACCGTGCTGGTGAACCGCAGGCCGGGCTGCTCCGCCAGCTCCACGGTGACGAGCGGGTAGGGGTACTCGACGCCGGGCGCGGGCGGACCCACGTGCAGCACCATCGCCAGGTGGACGATGCCCCGGCCGCTCAGCGGCGTGAACGCCAGCTCGTCCGACCAGCAGAAGGGGCACAGCGACCGGGGCGGGGTGTGCCAGCGGCGGCACCGCCCGCACCGGGGCAGCCGCAGCTCCCGGACCAGCCAGCCCTCGTAGAGGGCGACGTCGTCCTCGTCCATCGGCTGGTGGGGGTAGCGCTCCCAGGGCGGGGCGTCGGTGGATGCGGTCACACGGCCTCCTGGTGTGGCGCCGGGGCGGACGGGGTGCGGCGACGGCGGTCGAAGACGATGCCGATGACTCCGGAGATCACCAGCAGCACCGTGACGAGGATGAGCCCGATGCTCTCCGCGCCGGTCAGGTCGCGGAGCCAGCCGGTCAGGTACGGGCCCGCGAAGCCGGCCGGGACGCCGATCGAGTTGACCAGCGCGATGGCGGTGGCCGAGCCCGGCCCGACGTAGAGGTTCGACACGAGGATCAGCGCGAGCGTGCCACCGGCGTAGATGCCGACGGCCATCAGGCAGATGAAGGCGATCAGGGTGTACGGGTCGCGGGCGAGCGTGGCACCGAGCCCGCCGACCAGGCCGAAGGCGCACGCGGCGGCGATGTGGGCGCCGATGTGGCCGCGCCGGTCGGTGTGTCGGCCGAACCACAGCTGCGCGGCGCCGCCGACGGCGAACGGCACCGCGATCAGCAGCGCCCCCTGGATCTGCGTGAAGGACACGTTGAACTGGGCCTGGAAGCCGGAGACGATCGTCGGCAGGAAGAACGTGAGCGTGTAGCCGCCGTACACGAAGCTGAAGTTGCACAGGCCCAGGAGCCAGACCCGGCGGTCCCGCAGCGCCGCCTTGACGCCGCCGGTGTTCACCTCGTGGCCCTGGGTGTCCGCGAGCCGCGTCGCGATGTCGTCGCGCTCGGCCCGCGAGAGCCAGCGCGCCTTCTCCGGGCCGTCGGCGAGATAGAACCAGGTCACGACGCCGAGGACGACCGCGGGCACACCCGTGACGAGGATCAGGAAGCGCCAGCCGCTCAGCCCGAACAGCTGGGCCGAGTTCCCGGCCGCGATCAGCCCGATCGCGAGCGGGGCACCGACGATGGACGCGGTGACCGGGGCGACGAGGAACCGGCTGAGCGCCCGGCCGCGGTAGGCGCTGGAGAACCAGAGCGTCAGGTAGAGGATGACGCCCGGCGCGAACCCGCCCTCGGCGACGCCGAGGAGGAAGCGCAGCACGTACAGGATCTCGGCGTTGGGCGCGAACGCCATCGCCACCTGGACGATGCCCCAGCTGAGGATGATCCGGGCCAGCCACCGGCGCGCCCCGACCCGCTGCATGATGATGTTGCTGGGGATCTCCACCAGGAGATAGCCGAGGAAGAAGATCCCCGCCGCGAACCCGAACGCCGTCGAGGTCAGCGCGAGGTCGGAGTTCATGCCCGCCGGCCCGGCGTAGGACAGGGCGATCCGGTCCGTGTACGCCACGAAGAACAGCAGGAAGACGAAGGGGATGATCTTCAGCGCGACCCGGCGATCGAGCCGGGCACTGTCCACCGGTACCGCCTCCGGCGCGCTCACGGTCGCACCTGGCGACGCGAGCAGGGGTGGGCCACGGGGACGGTTCGTCCGCAGACAGGTGTCATGTCGGGATTCCCTTCGGAACAACGGCGTTCACTGCGGGGTACGGATACTGCGGGGTACGGATGCAGCCGGGCACCTCCGACGGAGGTGACGATCGGCGCGGCAGACGTGAGAGCGGGACCAGCGGAGACCCTTTTGCTATCGCTGATAGGACAGTAGCATTCCCGCCGGGGTCGTCAAGCCTCCGTCCGAGCGCAGCCCGGTCGAGGTCAGGCCGCGAGGCCCCGGTCCCGGTCAACCATGATCGGGACCGCTCACCAGGGAACGGATGCCGGCGGCCAGGATCGCGAGGAAGTACTCGAAGCTCGTGTCCGGGTCCGAGACGTCCGAGATCGCGTCGTTGATCTCCTGGTCGACGAACCCGTGGATGGAGGTGCGGAAGACCAGGTGGACGTGGACGACCTGAGCCTCCGTGAGCCCGTAGGTGCGGAGGACCTCCCGAACCGGCTCGGCTGCCGCCAGCCCCTGCTCCTGGAACTCGGGCGGCCAGGGCGCGCGCTGCTGGAGCATGTAGAGCGCGGGGTGTTCCCGCACGTAGCCCCGGTAGGCCCGCGCCATCGCCACCAGCGCGACGTCGCCCGACAGCCCTCGCACCGCCGCCCGGACCCGCCCGCTGAGCTCGGTCACGCCCCTGATCGCGGCGAGGGTGCGGATCTCGTCGAGGCCGCTGACGTGGCTGTAGAGCGTGGGCTGGGAGATCGAGAGCCGGCGGGCGACCTCGCGGGTGGTCAGGGAGTCCACCGAGCCCTGGGCGAGGACCTCGATCGCCACGTCGACGATCCGCTCGACGGACACGCCCTTGCGGCGAGCCCTCCGACCGGTCCCGCTGCTCACGGCTTCCGAGATCGTGCCCTCCCCGGCCCCAGCACGCTCCGACCACCGGAGCGACGCCAGGCTACCGGCCCCACCGGCGGCGCGTCGCTCCCGACCTGAACGCCCTATTACGTACCAGATCCGTCCGCTATCGTTCCGGCGTCGTCGGTCGGGGCGACGTGTCACGCAGATCGAAGGAGATCAGATGACGAGTCCAGAGCAGGCCGAGGAGATCGCCAGGGAATGGGTGGCGCGCTTCGGGCGTGCGGTCGCGGGGGCGCCGGAGCTCGTCGACACCCTCCTGCAGCCCGGCGGCTGGTGGCGGGATCTCCTCGCCTTCACCTGGGACATCAGGAGCTTCGTCGGCACCGAGGCCGTCCGGGCCGCCGTCGAGGACCACACACTGCAGACCGCGGCGACCGCGTTCGACCTCTCCCCCAGATCGGTGGTCCAGGTCGTCGCGGGAGATCCCGCGCAGATCGTCGCCTGGTTCGACTTCGCCACCGCGGCGGGTTCGGGCCGCGGATTCGTGCGCCTCCTGCCCGGCTCCGAGGGTCGGACCCCGACGAGCGGGTCCTCCGAGGGCGCGGACGGGCCCTGGCGCGCCCTCGGCGTCCTCACCTCCCTGCAGGAGCTGCGGGGCCGGGAGGAGGCGGTGGGGTCGCGGAGGCCGCTGGGGACCCAGCACCGCGAGGTCCCGGGCCGGATCACCTGGACCGACCGGCGCCGCGCGGAGACCGACTTCGCCACGACCGACCCGGAGGTCCTCGTCGTCGGCGGCGGCCAGTGCGGGCTCGCCGTCGCGGCCCGGCTCGGCCGGCTCGGCGTGAGCACCCTGGTGGTCGAGCGCAACGCCCGCATCGGCGACAACTGGCGCTCCCGGTACCCCAGCCTGACCCTGCACGACCCGGTCGGCATGGACCACCTGCCATACCTGCCCTTCCCCGAGAGCTGGCCGCAGTTCACCCCGAAGGACAAGTTCGCGGGCTGGCTCGAGTACTACGCCGAGGCCATGGAGCTCAACGTCTGGACCTCGTCCACCCTCGCGCAGCTCACCCGGGACGAGGCGGACGGCAGCTGGTCGGTCACCGTGCGGCGCGCGGACGGCTCCGAGCGGGTCCTGCGACCGCGGCACGTCGTCCTGGCCGGAGGCCTGAACGGGGCACCCGCGATCCCCGAGCTCCCCGGCCGCGCGGAGTTCGCGGGCCAGGTCGTCCATTCCTCCGCGTTCGGGGGCGGCGCGGCCTGGCAGGGTAGGCGCGCCGTCGTCGTCGGGGCGGGCGTCAGCGGGCACGACGTCGCGCAGAACCTGTACGAGCAGGGCGCCGAGGTGACGCTCGTCCAGCGCTCCAGCACCTACGTCGTGCGGTCGGACACCTGGTACTCGACCTTCCTGCCGTTCTACCTGGAGGGCGGCCCGTCGACCGCCGATGCCGACCTCCTGGCCGCCTCGGCGCCGTTCGGGATCTCGCCGTCGCTGGCCGTCGAGCCGACCCGGATCGCCGCGGAGGCCGACCGGGAGCTGCACGAGGGGCTCCGCCGCGCCGGGTTCGCGCTCGACTTCGGGCCGGACGGCCAGGGCCTCATGGCCAAGCACCTGCTGGGGATCGAGGGCTACTACATCGACGTCGGCGCGTCCGGGCTGATCGCCGACGGCAAGATCGCCGTGCAGCAGGGGGCCGGGGTCGAGCGGTTCACCCCGGACGGGATCGTCCTCACGGACAGCACGGCGCTGCCCGCCGACCTCGTCGTCCTGGCGACGGGGTACCACGGCGTCCTGGACTCGAGCCGGGACCTGCTCGGACCGATCGCGGACCGGTGCCTCCCGGTCTACGGCGTGGCCCCGGACGGGGAGATGAGCAGCGTGTGGCGGCACTCGGGGCAAGACGGCCTGTGGTTCATGGTCGGGCAGCTCCAGGCGGCCCGGATCTACTCGCAGGTTCTGGCACTGCGCATCGCGGCGATCCAGGACGGGCTGATCGACGCCTCGAGCGGCTACCGGGGCGAGCCCGCGGCGGACCGTGTCGCGGTGCAGGCCTGACGCTCCCGCCCCGGCCGTGGTCCACACGGCCGGGGCGGGCCGCTCACCCGACCGCCGACCGCACCAGCGGCAGGACGGCGTCGGCCAGGGCCTCGACCATGGCGTCCCGCTCCTGCGGCGGGCACGCCGGCTGCACGAGCACCCTGGTCGCCCCCGCCTCGGCGAACTCCAGGAACCGGGCGGCCACCTCCTGCGGCGTGCCGAGCGCCAGGTAGCGGTCCGCGAGGCCGGCGAAGTCCTGCCGGTACCCCTTGCTCACGGTCTCCGTCCCGACGCGCCGGGCGCGGTCGCCGTCGGCGTCCACACCCGCCCACACGAAGAGGGCGCCGGTCACCGAGGTCTCGGGACGGCCGGCCGCGACCGCGTGCTCGCGGACCTCCGTGAGCGTCCTCCGCATCGCCGCCGGGTCGACCATGTACGGCATCCACACGTCGGCGTAGCGGCCCGCCCTGCGCATGGCGCCCGACCGGCGCCCACCGAGCCAGATCGGCGGCCCGCCGGGCTGCACCGGCGGCGGGTCGAGCGCGAGCCCGTCGACCGAGGCGAACTCGCCCGCGAACGTGGTCGGTCCCCCGTCGAACAGGCCCCTGAGCAGCCGCAACCCCTCGTCGAGCCGGCGGAACCGGGACGCGGGATCGACGCCCGCGGCCGCGAACTCGGGCGGGAACTCCCCACCCGCGCCGACCCCGAGCTCGAAACGTCCACCCGAGACGCGGTCGAGCGAGGCGGACATCTTCGCCACCAGCGCCGCGGGGTAGAGCGGCAGCAGCGCGACCGTGGAGACCAGGCGTACCCGCGAGGTCACCGCAGCCGCGGCGGCCAGTTCGACGAACGGGTTCGGGGTCGGCGACCCGAAGAACAGGTGCTCCCCGCAGCCCACGAGGTCGAACCCGAGCCGTTCGGCGGTGCGGGCGTCCTCGATCACGCGGTCGACGTCGGTCGCGGTGATCCCGATCTGCACGTGCCCTCCTCAGGCGCGCCGGCCCGCGCCGCGACACGGGGAGCTCCCCCGCACCGGCTCCGGCACTCCGGCGACAGCTAGTTGCGTACCAGAGTAGTACGATATACCGTCTCCTCGCCCGGACTTCGGGACAGGGAGCATGCGGCCCGTGTCCGGGGCGCCGTCGCTCTCGCCCACCGCCTCCGCGCCTCCTGCGCGCCGCGACCGGCGTCGGCGAGCACCACCCTTCCACCGTCGCAAGGAGAGATCGTGACAGGACTGGCCGGCAAGGTCGCGTTCATCACCGGTGTCGCGAGGGGCCAGGGCCGCAGCCACGCCCTCCGCCTCGCCGAGGCCGGTGTGGACATCATCGGCGTGGACACCGCGGAGTCCATCGCCACCGTCCCCTATCCCCTGGCGTCGAAGGAGGACCTGGAGGAGACGGTGAAGGCCGTCGAGGCCGTGGGCGGCCGGATCCTCGCCCGGTCCGTCGACGTCCGGGACCTGGCGGGTCTGCAGAGCGTGACCGACGAGGGCGTCGCCCGCTTCGGCCGCCTCGACATCGTCATCGCCAACGCCGGCATCTCGGGCCCCGCGCCCACGCTGGAGATGTCCGAGCAGGTCTGGCAGGACATGATCGACGTCAACCTGACCGGGGTCTGGAAGACGCTGCGGGCCGGTGTCCCCCACATCGAGAAGGGGGGCCGGGGCGGGTCGGTCGTCCTCACGAGCTCGCTGGCCGCGGTGCGCGCGACCGAGAACACCGCGCACTACTCCGCCGCCAAGGCCGGGCTCGTCGGCCTGATGCGCGTGCTGGCCAAGGAGCTCGCCCCGCAGGGGATCCGGGTCAACACGGTGCACCCGACGACGGTCGCCACGGAGATGGTGCTCAACGACTCCGTCTTCCGCCTGTTCCGGCCCGAGCTGGAGAACCCGGACCGCGCGGACTTCGAGGTCGCCGCGCGGGCCATGAACCGCATGGACGTGCCGGCCATCGAGGTCGAGGACGTCACCGAGGTCGTCATGCTGCTCGTCTCCGACGGCGGCCGCTACATCACCGGCTCGACGCAGCTCGTCGACGCCGGCGGTTCGCTCTAACCCGACCGCCAGAGGTCGACCCACTCAGCGCAGAGGAGCCGGTCCCGTCATGTCCACCACTTCCCCTCTCGTCTCGCCCTTCGAGGTCTCCGTCCCCGAGAGCGACATCGCCGACCTCCGCGAGCGCCTCTCCCGGACGCGGTGGCCCGACCGGGAGACGGTCGACGACTGGTCGCAGGGAATCCCGCTCGGCTACCTGCAGGAGGTCTGCGAGTACTGGCGGACGGAGTACGACTGGCGGCGCTTCGAGGCCCGGATCAACCGGTTTCCCCAGGGGCTCACCACGATCGACGGTGTGGACATCCACTTCGTCCACGCCCCGTCCCCGCACCCGGACGCCACACCGCTGATCATCACGCACGGGTGGCCGGGCTCGGTCGCGGAGTACCTGGACGTCATCGAGCCGCTGCGGGACCCGACGAACCACGGCGGGGACGCGTCGGACGCCTACCACGTCGTCGTGCCGTCCGTGCCCGGCTACGGGTTCAGCGGCAAGCCGACGCGCACCGGGTGGGGCGTGGACAAGATCGCCGAGGTGTGGGTCGAGCTGATGGCGCGGCTCGGCTACGACAGGTTCGTCGCGCAGGGCGGCGACTGGGGCTCGCGCATCACGATGAGCCTGGGCATCCGGCAGTCCCACGCCGTGCAGGGCATCCACCTGAACCTGGCGATCTGCGACCCGGGTGCGCTCCTGGCCCTCGGCGAGCCGACCGAGCAGGAGCAGGCGCAGCTCGGGCTCATCGACACCTACCGGAAGTGGGAGAGCGGCTACTCGGTCCAGCAGGCCACCCGCCCGCAGACGCTCGGCTACGGGCTGACCGACTCCCCCGCCGGTCAGTGCGCCTGGATACTCGAGAAGTTCCGGGTGTGGACCGACTGCGGGGGCCACCCGGAGAACGCCGTGAGCCGAGACCACCTCCTGGACAACATCAGCGTCTTCTGGTTCAACGCGTGTGCCACGTCCGCGGGCCGCCTGTACTGGGAGAGCTACGAGAACGACTTCGCCGACTTCACGCCGGTCGAGATCCCGACCGCCTACTCGGCGTTCCAGAAGGACGCGCTCGTCGCCTCCGAACGCTGGGCCCGGACCCGCTTCCCCGACCTGCGCTACTTCACCGAGCCGTCGCCCGGCGGGCACTTCGCCGCGATGGAGCAGCCAGCGCTCTTCGTCGACGAGGTGCGGGCCGGACTGCGTGCGCTGACCGGCGCACCCGTTGCCGGACAACGCGCATGAGTGAGGTCGCCCGGCGGGCCGGGAGGGAGGTCCTCGGCCATCCCCTCGCGCTCACCAACCTCGTCTCCATCGAGACCTGGGAGCGGTTCTCCTTCTACGGGATGCAGTCCCTCCTGACGATCTACCTCTATACCTCCGTCACCGACGGCGGTCTCGGCTACCCGACGCCCACGGCGTTGAGCATCACCGGCGCCTACGTCGGGGCGGTCTACTTCTCGACGATCATCGGTGCCTGGCTCGCCGACCGGCTGTTCGGGTACGAACGAGTCCTCTTCGGCAGCGCGGTCGTCGTGATGGTCGGGCACGCGGGGCTGGCCCTCCTGCCCGGCCGGGCCGGCGTGCTCGTCGGCTGCGTCTGCGTCGCGCTGGGAGCGGGCGGCGTCAAAGCCACGTCGTCGGCCATCGTGGGCGAGCTGTACGCCGACGAGGACCCCCGCAAGGACGCCGGCTTCTCGGTCTTCTACGCCGGGATCACGGTCGGGGCGGTGGCCGGTCCGATCGCTGTCGGCTGGCTGCAGTCCACGAAGGGCTTCCACTACGGCTTCGGCGCCGCCGCGGTCGGCATGGCCCTGGGGCTCGCCTACTACGTGGCGATGCGCCAGCGTCTGCCCACGGGCGACCCCCGCAACCCGCTGCCACGGTCCGGCCGCGTGCGGGCCGCGGCAGCCACGGCGGCCACCGTCGTCGCGGTGGTCGTGGTCGCTCTGACCGGCCTGGTCGACGGCGGCAACCTGTCCACGGTCCTCACAGTCCTGAGCGCGCTCGCCGCGGTCGGATACTTCGTCATGATGCTCACGAGCACGCGGGTGTCGCGCGAGCGATCCCGGGTGATCGCGTTCATTCCGATCTGGTTCGCGTGCGCCGCCGCCTTCGCCCTCGCGGCCAACACCATCCTGGTCGTCTACGCGGACGTCCTCGCACAACGCCGCATCGGCAACTTCACGGTGCCGACGCCCTGGGTCAAGTCCGCCCTCCCGCTGGCCGAGGTGGTGCTGTCGATCGTCTTCGCCGCCCTGTGGTCGAGGAACAAGCTCACGATCCCGCCGACGGTCAAGGCACCGATCGGTTTCACCGCGATCGCCCTCGCCCTGTTCAGCTTCCTCCCGTTCGCCGGTATGGCGCCGGGCACCGTTCCCCTCCTCTCCCTGGTCCCTTACGTCGTCGGGGCCGGCCTGGGGATCTTCCTGCTCTACCCGATGGGGCTCTCCGCGGCGACCACCCTGGCTCCGGCCGCCTTCGCTGCGCAGATGGTCGCGGTCCTGTACCTCGCGGTCTCGGTCGGCAGCGCGCTCGGCGGCACCCTCGGCGCCGACTTCTTCTCCGTCGGGAACCGGGGCCCCTTCTTCACCGTCATGGGCTGCGCCTCGCTGGCACTCGCCCTTGTCTACACCGCGCTCATCCCCGTTCTACGCACCCGGACGGTGGTCCGAAGTTGACCGAGACGTCACCCCCGGGCGGCACACCCCACAGGAAGGCACGACCGATGGCTCTCACCGGTGACTACGAGCCGAGCCCCGCGCAGTTCGTGGAGGACCACGTGCGGCGGTACGAGGAGACGGGCGACCCGTACAGCGGGCCCTTCGACGGGCAGCCGTGCGTCATCCTCACCACGCGCGGCCGGAGGTCCGGCAAGCTGCGGAAGACCCCGGTGGTCCGCATCGAGCGGGAGGGCCGGTACGCCGTGGTCGCCTCGACCGGGGGCGGCCCGAAGCACCCGCAGTGGTACCTGAACCTGGTCGCCGAGCCCGAGGTGCTCCTGCAGGACGGGCCGAAGGTCATGGCGCTGCGCGCCCGGACGGCGACGCCCGAGGAGCGGGCCGACTGGTGGCCGCACGCCACGGCGGTCTGGCCGCAGTACGACGACTACGGCGCGCGGACCGACCGCGTGATCCCGCTGGTGCTGTTCGACCCGAGCACCGAGGAGCGGTAGGCCGCCACCTCGGCCCTCAGCCGAACTCGACGCCCTGCGCGAGCGGCAGCTCCCTGGAGTAGTTGACGGTGTTCGTCGCCCGGCGCATGTAGGCCCGCCACGCGTCGGAGCCGGACTCGCGGCCACCGCCGGTCTCCTTCTCGCCCCCGAACGCCCCGCCGATCTCGGCGCCCGAGGGGCCGATGTTGACGTTGGCGATGCCGCAGTCCGAGCCGACGACGGACAGGAAGGTCTCCGCCTCGCGGACGTCGAGGGTGAAGATGGACGACGACAGGCCCTGCGCGACCTCGTTGTGCAGGGCGAGCGCCTCGTCGAGGTCGCCGTAGGTCAGGACGTAGAGCAGCGGGGCGAACGTCTCGGCCCTGACGATCTCGGTCTGGGCGGGCATGTCAACGATCGCGGGGCGGACGTAGAACCCGCCCCCGTCGACGGCGGCCCGCGTGCCACCGGTCACGAGCTCGCCGCCGTCGGCGCGGGCCCGGGCCAGGGCCTCGTCGAACGCCCGGAACGCGGCCTCGTCGATCAGCGGGCCGACGAGGGTCGAGGGCTCCAGGGGGGAGCCGATCGGCAGCGTCGCGTAGGCCGCGGCGAGCCGGGACACCAGCTCGTCCTTCACGGACTCGTGGACGATGACGCGGCGCAGTGAGGTGCACCGCTGGCCGGCCGTGCCGACCGCGGAGAACACGACGCCGCGCACCGTGAGATCGAGATCGGCCGACGGCGCGACGACCGCGGCGTTGTTGCCGCCGAGCTCGAGCAGCGTGCGCCCGAGGCGCGCGGCCACGCGGGGCGCGATCTGCCTGCCCATGCGGGTCGATCCGGTCGCCGAGACGAGCGGGACCCGCGGGTCGTCGACCAGCACCTCGCCGACCGTGCGGTCACCGACCAGCACCGCCGACAGGCCGTCGGGCACCCCGGCCCGCCGCCCGGCCTCGAGCACCAGGGCCTGGCAGCCGAGGGCCGTCAGGACCGTCTTCTCCGACGGCTTCCACACCACGGCGTCGCCGCACACGAACGCCAGGGCGGCGTTCCACGACCAGACCGCGACCGGGAAGTTGAAGGCGGAGATGACGCCGACGACGCCCAGCGGGTGCCACTGCTCCATCATCCGGTGGCCGGGGCGCTCGCTCGCGATCGACAGCCCGTGCAGCTGGCGGGACAGCCCGATCGCGAGATCGCAGATGTCGATCATCTCCTGGACCTCGCCGAGGCCCTCCGAGACGATCTTGCCCGCCTCGATCGAGACCAGCGCGCCGAGATCCTCCTTGTGCTCGCGCAGCAGCTCGCCGAGCTCGCGGACGAACTGCCCGCGCACCGGCGCGGGCACGGTGCGCCACCGCTCGAACGCCGCGTGGGCGCGGCCGATCGCGTGGGCCGCCTCCTCGGGCGTGTGCGAGCGGAGCCGGCCGATCTCGCTGCCGTCGATCGGCGAGCGGGCGACCAGGTCGCCGTCACCGACGAAGGGATCGGCCACCCCGAGGCGGTCGAGGATCTCCCCGGCCTGCGTCGCGACGTCGCTCATGCCAGGTGCCCCTGCTCGGCGAAGTGGCGCCCCGTCCGGGTGGACAGCAGCTGGTCGAGCCCGATGTCCTCCTGCCGGATGAAACCGGTCTGCGGCAGGACGCCGTCGGCGACCAGCTCCACGACACCGACGACCGACGCGGCGGTGGTCCAGGAGATCGCCCGCCAGGCACGACCGGAGATCGTGAGCGGCTTGTAGCCGCGGACGAAGTTCTCCCGCAGCGGGGCCCCGTGCTTCATGCCCTCGACCGCCGCGTGGACGTAGACGACGTCGTCGTCGACCGGCGGCTTGGCGTCGATCATCATGCGGCCCACCACCTCCCGCTGGTCGCGCAGGTTGAGCTCATCGAACAGGAAGTGCATCTGGTCGAAGTGCCCGGGGTAGCGCAGGGTCTTGTAGTCGAGCCGGCGCACCGAGCCCTCGTACGTCGCGCACATCGTGCCGAGACCCCCCGAGGTCAGCGCGGCCTCGAACTCGATGCCGCCGATCAGGACCCGCTCCTTCTCCGTCATGGCCGGCACCATCTGCCGGTGGCCCGACCGGACGACCTCGCAGTCGTTGAGGTACTCGTTGACGACGCCCTCGGGCGACCAGTTGATGGCGTAGCCGAGCAGTCCGGTCGGGTTCTGCGGCAGCGCGCCGACCTTGAGCTCGATGGACCGGACCTCGTCGAACGTCTTCGCGATCGAGGCGCCGACGATCCCGATCAGCCCGGGGGCCAGCCCGCACTGGGGCGCGAAGGCGGCCGCGGGGTTGCCCGCGGCCAGCTCGATGACCCGGTTGGTCGTCGGGACGTCCTCGGTCAGGTCGAAGTAGTGGACCTTCGCGTCGTGCGCGGCCTCGGCCACGTCGATGTTGAGGTGGAAGGGCAGGCAGGAGACCACGGCGTCGACTCCGCTCAGCGACTCCCGCAGGCCGTCGCCGTCGCGCACGTCGAGGGGCTCGACGTCGAAGCCGAGATCGGTCCGGGGCGAGGTGTCGTAGCCGACGACCGTGAACCCCGCCTCGCCGAGCATGACGGCGACGAGCGCCCCGACCTTGCCGAGCCCGAACAGGGCGACCTTGGTGATGATGCGTTCCACGAACTGTCTCCTCGAGTGCGCCCGGGTCGCCCGCGGTCGCGGGCGGTCCGGGGTGGTGCGCAGGGATGGGCCTCAGGCGGGCCGGTGGTAGGTGTCGCGGCCGCGCCGCAGCGCGTGACCGGCGCGAACCTCCGACGTGACGCCGTCGCGCACGGTGAAGACCCCGTTGACCAGCACGTGCGGGATGCCGATCGGTGCCGTGCGGGGGTCGTCGTAGGTGGCGGTGTCGAGGACGGTGTCGGCGTCGAAGGCGACGAGGTCGGCCGCGTAGCCCTCGGCGACGAGCCCCCGGTCCCTGAGCTTGAGCACCCGCGCCGGCACCGAGGTCATGTGGGCGATGCACTCCTCGAGCCGGAGGTGGCCGCTCTCGCGCACGTACCGGCCCAGGTAGCGCGGGAACGTCCCCCAGCCGCGGGGATGGGGCTTCTGGCCCCGCAGGTTGCCGTCCGAACCGGCCGTGAACGCCGCGTGCTGCATCATGTTGGCGACGTGCTGCTCGTAGCCCATGTGGATCAGGGTCATGGTGTCGAGCTCGTCGGCGATCAGCAGGTCGAAGTAGAACTCCGCGGTCGGTCTGCCGGCCGCGGCCGCCGCCTCGTCGACCCGCATGCCGACCCACTGCTCCCCCGAGCCGCTCGAGCTGATCTCGAACAGGTTCCAGCCCATCGGCACGCCGTAGGCGCCGTCGGAGCCGATGACCTCCATCTCGTGCGCGATCTTGCGCCGTGCGTCGGGGTCGCGCAGGAGCCGCAGGGTCTCCTCGGGGCCGCCGGCGTGGACCCAGCTGGGCAGCATCGCGGCCAGCATCGTGTTGGCCTGGTCGTAGGGCAGGATGTCGAAGGAGATCTCGACGCCGCGCCGCCCCGCGTCGTCGATCAGCCGGATGAGGTCGCGGTCGCGGCCGAAGTTCTCGGGGAAGTCGATCTCGGCGTGGGCGAGGTGCAGCGCGCAGCCGCTGGCCTCGGAGATCTCGACGACCTCCTCGTACGCCTCGTACGCGCGGTGGCCGTAGCTGCGCTGATGGGTGTCGTGGAACCCGCCGAGCTCCGCGACGACCGTGCAGATCTCGATGAGCTCGGCCTTGTCGGCGAACGAGCCGGGCGGATAGGTGAGCCCCGTCGAGACGCCCACGGCGCCCTCCAGCATCCCGGTGCGCACCAGGTCCCGCATGGCCTGCAGCTCGTCGGGGGTCGGCGGTCGCTGGTCGTAGCCCATGACGTGGCACCGCACGTTGCTCAGCGGCACGACGTAGGCCTGGTTCGCCTGCACCCCGCGGTCGACGACGTCGAGGTACTCGCCGACCGTCTCCCAGGAGCTGTTGGTGTCGTCGACCGGCCCGTAGATCGACTCGACCATCAGCGGGAGCCGGAACCGGCCCGTGCGTCGCATGGGCGCCAGGCTCAGGCCGTCCTGGCCCGCGAGCTCGGTCGTCACGCCCTGGGCGAGCTTCGCGGAGTGGTCGCCGGGCTGCACGACCGCCATGTCCGAGTGTGGGTGCATGTCGATGAAGCCCGGGCAGACCGTCAGCCCGTCGACGTCGACGACCTCGGTGCCCGACGGCACCCGCCCGACGTCGAGCGACACCTCGCTGATGCGGCCGTCCTTGATCGCGAGGTGACCGCGGAAGGAGGAGCAGCCCGTGCCGTCCGCGATGGAGGCGTTCCTCAGTACTACGTCGTTCACGTCGGTCCTCCCGGTTCGGTGGAAGCGGTGTCGCTACTTGCGGTACGACTCGAGGATGCCCCGGCCGAACAGGTACTTGTTCGAGTCCACGGGCTTCGGCAGCGCCTTCGGCGACGTCAGGTCGTCGGTGTAGTAGTCGTTGATGGTGTCCTTGGTGAGGGCGACGAACGGCAGCTCGGTCAGCGCCGGGGGCTTGACCCCGGCGGCCAGGGCGTCCGCCATCGCGACGGCGTAGTAGCCCCACACCGACACCAGCGCGTCGACCTCACCGATCCACTGCGGGTTGTCGCGCAGCTGCTTGAGGGCCGTCTCGCTGCCGCCCTCGCCGATGACGACCGAGGTCTTCTCGCGGCCGGCCTCCGCGATCGCACGCCATCCACCGCTCGCGGTGTCGTCGTTGACCGACGAGTAGATGATGTTCTGGTCGTTCGGGATGTTCTGCAGCGCCGCCTGCACCGCGGCGAACGAGCTGTCCAGGGTGTTGCCACCGTCGACGACGATCGCGTTCGCGGCGATGCGGGTCGTGCTCTCGGTGAACTGCTCGGGCGTGATCTTCGTGAAACCGGGGACCTTGTCGGCGACCGTCAGGTACGTGTACCGGACGGTGTCGTTCACCTCGACCCCTCCGCGCGCGGAGTTGGCCAGCAGGACGGTCGTGTTGGCGCCGGTCCAGCCGTTCTTGTTCGCGTAGTCGGACGCCATCTGCCCGGCCGCCGTACCGAGGTTCTTGTTGATGACGTTGAGCCAGGGGCAGCCCTCGACCGGGACGTTCAGCGCGATGCACTTCGATCCGGCACGGTCGAACACCGTGAAGAGCGACTTGCCGATCGCGCTGTCGGGGCTGTACTCGATCACGACGTCGGGCTTGTCCTGGACCATCAGCTGGGCGTTCTGCAGGGTGGTCTCCGCGGTGCCCTTGTTGTCGTACACCTTCGCGTTCATCCCCGCCGCCGCGGCCGACGTCTTGACCGCCGTGGTGATGGGGGCGAAGAGCGGGGAGTTGTCGGCGTAGTTCGCGTAGGCGATCTTGATGTCCTTCTTCGCGGTGCCGCTCGCCGGGGCGGCGGTGCCCCCCGCACCGCCACCCGCACTGCCGCAGGCGCTCGCCGTGACCAGCACGACGACCGACGCCGTCGCGAGCCCCCAGCGCCGTCCGAATCCGCTCATCGTGCCGTCCTCTCGTAGGTCTTGTCCGGAACGTGGTTCTCTGGTGCCGGCCGGGATCTCCGCCGCCTGGCGGGGAGCTTCAGCTGTGCCATCGAGACGGCGATCAGCAGGACGAACCCGGTCGCGACGAGCTGGTAGAACGCCGAGACCTCGAGCAGCGCCAGGCCGTCGCGGAGCGTGCCGATGATGACGATGCCGAGCAGCGTGCCGGGTACGCCGCCGATCCCGCCGTGCAGCGACGCCCCACCGAGCACCGCGGCCGTGATCGAGGTCAGCGTCATGTCGGCGCCGACCGACGGCGCCCCGGCCAGCAGCTGGCTCGACAGGACGATGCCCGCGAGGGCGGCCAGCGTCGCGGAGATCGCGAACGCGCTGGTCTTGGTGAGGTCGGCACGCATGCCCGCCAGCCGCGCGGCTTCGGGACCGCCGCCGACGGCGTACAGCGCGCGCCCGGGAATGGTCCATTTCAGGTAGACGAACAGGGCCGCGGCGATGCCGATGAACACGAGCACGAAGACCGGGACCCCGAACGGTGTGCGGTCGGCCAGGAAGCCGGCGCCGGCCGACTCGAGCGGCACGGTGCGACCGTCCGTGACCACGAAGGCGAAGCCCTGGCAGACCGACATCGTGCCGAGCGTCGCGATCAGGGGGTTCACCTTGAGCTTGGTGACGATCAGGCCGTTCACCGTGCCGATGAGCGCGCCGGCCAGGAGCACCACGACGAGCACGACGACCGTCGGCATCCCGGCGTTGGACAGGGTCACGTACAGGACCGCCGACAGCGGCACGACCCCGCTGATCGAGATGTCGAAGCCGCCGGCCAGCAGCACGATCATCTGTCCGAGCGTGACGAGTCCGAGGACGGCGACCTGGGTCGCGACGACCCCGGCGTTGTCCGCGGTCAGGAACCGGTCGGTGCTCACCGCGAAGGCGACCACCAGCAGGACGCACAGCGATCCGGCGCCGACGATCACCGGCGAGGGTCTGGCCCGCTCGGTCAGGACGCGACCGAGTGTGCCCAGGGCGCCGGGTGCGGAGCCCGCTCCGTCGCTCATGTCGAACTTCCTTTCGCGAGGTCGAGCGCGGTCGTCATGGCATCGCCCCGGAGATCGCCGACCACCCGCCCGTGCCGGAACACGAGCATCCGGTCGGCGAGCTGGAGCGCCTCCTCGAAGTCCGAGGTAGACACGACGGCGGTCGCGCCCTGAAGGGCGTAGTCGCGCAGGATCCGGTGGATCTCGTCGCGGGCGCCGATGTCGACGCCCCGGGTCGGCTCCTGCAGGACCAGCACCCGGGGCTGCTGGCCGAGGCGTCCGGCGAGGAGGACCTTCTGCTGGTTGCCGCCGCTCAGCTCGGACACGAGCTGGCGCGGGGAGGCCACCCGGACCCGGTAGGCCGCGATCGCGTCGCGCGCCAGCCGGGACTCGCCGCGCGGGCTGCGCCACACCCGCCCCGACGTGCGCCCGCGGATGTGCAGCACGAGGTTCTCCTCCACGGAGAGGTTCATCATCAGCCCCTGGCGCCGCCGGTCCGGCGGGACGTGGGCGATACCTGCCCGGCGCGCCTGTCCGGGCCTGCGCGGGCGGGTGACCGCTCGGCCGTCGACGCTCATCGAGCCGTGCCGGAACGGCCGGGCGCCCGCCAGCCCCTCCACGAGCAGGTCGCTGCCGCTGCCGCGCAGGCCGTAGAGCACCGTGACCTCGCCGGCCCTGAAGTCCACCGTGGTGTCCTCGAGGAGGGGAACGTCGGATCGCCAGCCCCCGATGCCGAGCCCGCTCGGCCGGTCGGCGTCCGCGCGGTGCGGCCGGGCGCTCACCCGGAAGGGCTTGCCGAGCATCGACTCGAGGAGCGCGTCGCGGGTCGTCCCCGCGGTCTCGACGGTCTCGACGATCCGCCCGTCCCGGAAGACGTGCACCTGGTCGCTGCCGTCGAGCACCTCGTCGAGGCGGTGCGAGACGAACGTGACCGACGTGCCCTCCGCGGCGAGCCGCCGCACCGCCGCGAAGAGCCGGGCGCTCTCGTCCTCGGTCAGCGAGGAGGTCGGCTCGTCGAGGACGATCGCCCGCGCCCCGACCCGCAGTGCCTTGAGGATCTCGACCATCTGGACGTCGGCCAGGGCGAGGTCCTTCATCTTCTGCCGCATGGACAGGTCGAAGCCGAATCGGTCGGCCTGGTCCTGTGCCGCCGCGACCATCGATCGCCGCGAGGTGAAGCCGCGCCGGTGCGGTGCCCAGCCGAGCGTGATGTTCTCGGCGACGGTGAGGTCGGGGACGAAGGCGAGCTCCTGCGGGATCAGGTAGATGCCGAGGGCGTGGGCACCGCGCGGCCCCGCGATGGTCACCGGTCGCCCGTCGATGAGCACCTGTCCGGCGTCCGGGGTCTCCAACCCGCACAGGATCTTGGCCGCGGTCGACTTGCCGGCCCCGTTCTCGCCGAGCAGGGCGGCGATGCGCCCGCGGTGCAGCGGGAGGTCGACGTCGATCAGTGCCCGGGTCGACCCGTAGGTCCTGCAGACCCCGGCGAGGGCGATGTCCGGCTGGTGGTCGGCGGTCACTGCGCTGCCCTCCCGGGATGGCCATCGCTGGCGACGACAAGAAACATGTGTTTCGTAGAGTAGACCTTCGGGCGAGTTTGGCAATACCGTTTCAGAACGTTACCCAGCCGAAACGCCCCGGCCGGGGCAGGTCGCCGGGGTGGGCCCGGCGGCGCGCGTCCGTTCCAGCCCGGCCGGGACCCGGCGATGCCGAAACATTCGTTTCGGCGCCGGGACTAGACTGCCGAGCACCCATCCACTGCGGAAAGAGCCATCGCCGTGCCCCACGAGGACAGCACCGTCGCCGAGGAACCCCGACCCGGCACCGTGGCGAGTGTCGCCGTGGCCGACCGGATCCGCGCCGTGATGGGCGAGGTCTCGCCCGCCGAGCGGCGGGTGGCGCGAGCGCTGCTCTCGAAGTACCCGACCGCGGGACTCGAGTCGACCGCGGCCCTCGCCGAGCGCGCCGGAGCCAGCCCGCCGACGGTGGTCCGGTTCATCGCCCGCCTCGGGGTCGGGGGCTACCGCGACTTCCAGCAGCTCCTGCGCGAGGAGGTCCAGCAGCGCCGGGCCTCGCCGCTGACCCAGCTGCCCAGGCTCGACGTCGAGTCGCCCAGCAGCGACCTGCAGGCCGTGAGCATCGAGGTGTTCGAGCACGAGATCTCCAACACCCTCGCCGCGCTCCCGCTCAGCGAGCTCGGCGCCGCGGTCGACCTCCTGGCGGCCAAGCAGCACCGCATCACGGGCATCGGCGGGCGCTTCTCCTACCTGCTGGCCGAGTACCTCGATCTCCACCTGCGCGTCATGCGGCCCGACACCCGCACGCACCCGATGTCGCCCCATCGCGACGGACCCCTCGTGCTCGACGCGTCGCGGCGCGACGTGTTCGTCGTCTTCGACTTCCGGCGGTACCAGCGTGACGTGGTCGACCTGGCCCGGGCCCTGCACGACAAGGGCGCACAGATCCTGCTCGTCACCGATCCCTGGCTGTCCCCCGTCGCGGAGGTCGCGAACGTCGTCCTGCCCGCCCGCGTCCAGGGGCCCAGCCCGTTCGACAGCCTGGTCTCGGCCACGGCCCTCGTCGAGGTCCTGGTGGCCGGCCTGCACGCGAAGCTCGGCACGTCCGCGGCCACCCGCATCCGACAGGCCGACGAGCTGACCGGGGACATCTCCCTCCCGTGAAGCGAATGTTTCAGATCAGTTGAGAATCTCAATGCTGAATAGTATGTTTCTCCTGTCACGATGCGACCGGAGGGCCCCGGTCCCGGCCGGCTGACCAGGTCGTCGGGTGGGTGACGACTCCACTTCGACTCGCAGGTTGGTGACCCATGACAGCCACTGGTGACACCCCGGCGACCCTCTTCGTCGCGACGTGCGACCTCGCGGGTCACCTGCGCGGGCGCTCCGTGCCCTTCACCGCGCGGGACGCGGTCATGGCCGGTGGTGTCGGCTGGGTGCCCGCCAACCTCGCGATCGACGGCTTCGGGCACCTCGTCGAGCCCAACGACTTCGGCGCGAGCGGGGACCTGCGGCTGATGCCCGTCGAGGACGCCCGGCTGGAGCTGCCGGCGGTCGCGGGCGTCCCGGGCACGGTCGTCCACCTGGCCGACCAGACGCACCCCGACGGCTCGGCCTGGGAGTGCTGCCCGCGCACCTTCCTGCGGTCGGCCCTCGACCGGCTGGAGAGCCGGGCCGGGCTGCGGATCGTCGCGTCGTTCGAGCACGAGTTCCACCTCTTCGACAGCCCCGATCGACCGCCGTTCTCCCTGGCCGCGTTCCGCGACGCCGAGCCGTTCGGATCGGCACTCGTCACGACGCTGGAGGCCAACGGCCTCGAACCGGAGACCTGGCTGGCCGAGTTCGGTGGCGGCCAGTACGAGATCACCGTGGCCCCCGGCCTCGGCACGGCGGCCGCCGACCGGGCGGTGCTGCTCCGCGCCGCCGTCCGCGACCTGGCCACCCGCCACGGCCGCCGGGTGACGTTCTCGCCGATGAGCGAGCCCGGGGGGATCGGCAACGGGGTGCACGTCCACCTGAGCCTGGTCGACGTCGCCTCCGGGGCACCGGTGCTGTTCGACCCCGCGCGGCCCGGTCTCCTGTCGGAGGTCGGCGCCCGGTTCGCGGCGGGGATCCTGTCCCACGCGCCGGCGATCACGGCGATCTCCGCGCCCAGCCCGGTCTCCTTCGAACGGCTGGGGCCCCACCACTGGAGCGCCGGCGGGATCTTCCTCGGGGAGCGCAACCGCGAGGCGTTCGTGCGCATCTGCCCGGTCGACGCCACCGATCCGGAGCGGGCCGCGGCGGCGTTCAACCTGGAGTTCCGGGCCGCGGACGCCACGGCCAACCCCCACCTCGTGCTCGGGATGCTGGTCCTCGCGGGTCTGCGCGGGATCGAGCAGGAGCCACCGGCCCGCGTCTGGTCGGCGGAGCCGTCCGCCTCCGACCTCGCCCTCATCCCCGCGCTGCCCGGCTCGCTCGCCGAGGCCCTCAAAGCGCTGGAGGCCGACGTCACGGCGTCCGGCTGGCTCGATCCGGTCCTGCTGCGCACCTACCTGGCGGTCAAACGGTCCGAGCTCGCGCAGGTCGCCGATCTCGATGCCGAGGCCCTGTGCCGGCGGGTGGCCGATGTCCACTGAGGATCTCTCGGCCGGGATCGCGGCCGTCCGGCTCGTCGACCACCACGTCCACGGCGCGCTCGCCTCCACTGTCGACAGAGGTGCGTTCGAGGAGCTCATCACCGAGTCCGACCGGCCGATCCCGGACTTCATGACGCAGATGGACTCCCAGGTGGGCTTCGCGATCCGCCGGCACTGCGCCCCGCTGCTGGGCCTGCCGCCCCACGCGGCACCTGCGGACTACTTCGCCCGGCGCGCGGAGCTCGGCGAGGCGGAGGTCAACCGCCTGCTGCTGGGGGCCAGCGGCGTCGGCACGTACCTGCTGGACACCGGTTTCCGCGCGGACGCCATCCTCGACGTCGCCGGGATGGCCGCCGCGTCCGGCGCGGACGCCCGCGAGATCGTCCGGCTCGAGTCGGTCCTGGAGACGGTCGCCGCCCGGCGGCCGTCCGCCGGGGAGATCATCGCGGCGTTCCGTGAGGAGCTGGCCGCGAGCACCGCCGACGCCGTCGGGACGAAGAGCATCATCGCCTACCGGCACGGCTTCGCGTTCGACCCGGAGCGGCCCGGGCCGGCCGAGGTCACCCGGGCCGCGGAGGCCTGGCTCGCGCAGATCGACCGCGGGGGCGTCCCCCGGGTCGACTCGCCCGTCCTGCTCCGGTTCCTCCTGTGGGAGGGGGTGGACCGGGGGCTGCCGCTGCAGCTGCACGTCGGCTACGGCGACCCCGACGTCGACCTGGCCCGCTGCGACCCGCTGCTGCTGACCGCGTGGCTCAAGCTCGTCGAGCGCAGCGGCACGCCCGTCATGCTGCTGCACTGCTATCCCTTCCACCGCAACGCGGGCTATCTCGCCCAGGTGTTCCCGCACGTGTACTTCGACGTCGGGCTGGGGATCAACTACACGGGCGTCCGGTCCGAGGCCGTGATCGCGGAGAGCCTCGAGCTCGCCCCGTTCGCGAAGACCCTGTTCTCCTCCGACGCCTGGGGGCCCGCCGAGCTGCACCTGCTGGGCGCGCACCTCTGGCGGCGGGGCATGGGGAAGGTCCTGGGCGCGTGGGTCGACGACGGCGACTGGTCGGCGGCCGACGCGCTGCGCGTCGCGACGATGATCGGACGCGAGAACGCCCTGCGCGTCTACGGGATCCGGTCGTGAACGCCACCGGGGAGGCGCTGTTCGCGGCGCTCGCCGCCGAGCTGCCCAGGGCGTTGGAGCTGCGGCGCCAGATCCACCTCGATCCGCGGGTGGCGGGCGAGGAGCACCCGACGACGAAGCTGATCACGAGCATGCTGCCCGACCGGAGCGAGATCCACCCCGTCGCGGAGACCGGCATCCTGGTCCGGGTCGGCGGCCCCGCGGCACCGGTCGGCATCCGCGCGGAGCTCGACGCCCTGCCGGTCCAGGAGGTGACCGGCAGCCCGTGGGCGTCCCAGCGCGAAGGCGTGATGCACGCATGCGGGCACGACGTCCACGCCGCCGCGCTGTGGGCCGTGCTCCGGGCGGTCGCCGCGACGCCGTCGGGACCGCCGCTGCTGGCGGTGTTCCAGCCCCGCGAGGAGACCTACCCGTCCGGTGCAGGCGACGTCCTCGCCTCGGGCCTGCTCGGCCGGCTCGAGTGTTCCCGCATGATCGGCGTGCATGTCCAGCCGGTCGTCGAACCGGGGGTCGTGGCGTGCGTGCCGGGACCGGTCAACGCCTCCTCCGACGAGTTCGCCATCACGGTGACCGGCACGTCGGGGCACTCCGCGTACCCGCACCGCACCCACGACCCCGTCGTGACCCTCGCGAACATCGTGATGGCGCTGCAGTCCGTCGCCTCGCGATCCGTCGATCCGATGGAACCGGTGGTACTGGGCGTGTCCATGCTGCAGGCCGGTCACGCCGCCAACACGATCCCGGGCACCGCCGAGGCGCGCGGGACGGTTCGGGCCCTCTCCCCCACGGTCCGCGAGGCGGTCCTCGAACGGCTGCGCGAGATCTCGGTCGACATCGCGCACGCGCACGGCTGCGAGGCCGACGTCCAGATCCATCGCGGCGATCCCGTACTCGTCAACGACGAGAACCTGACCGCGACGATCGCCGGGCACCTGCGGGACAACGGGATCGCGACCACGGGCCGGTTCCGGTCGGTCGGCTCCGACGACTTCGCGCTCTACACCGAGTCGTTGCCGTCGTCCATGCTGTTCCTGGGCACCGAGGCACGGTCGAGCCTGCACGCGCCGACCTTCCTGCCCACCGACGCGGACGTCCGCGCGGTGGCGGAGACCATGATGCACGCGCTGGTCGCCGCCACCGCCACGCCGTGACCCGGCCCTCGTGGGTCAGCCCTCGGCGGCCAGGCGCCGGCCGATGCGCTCGGCCAGGCCGGGAACCGCCACGACGGCCACGACCCCGATGACCAACCAGCCCACCACGATGTAGGGGAACGTGTTGTACGGCGGGTCCGGAACGGGCCAGACGTTCGAGTAGGTCACGTACCCGATGAGGACGATCCCGACGACCGGGATCACGATCTCCGCTCGCGAGACCGAGGCGGAGGTCCGCCTGGCGATGAAGGCGGCGGCGCCCGTCAGGCACAGGAGGTACGCCAGGAAGAGCGACAGGGCCCCGATGGTGGCGCTCCAGAAGAACACGTCGACCACCTCGGTGGTGGCGAGGAGCCGCAGGCCGAGCAGCGCCAGCACGACGACGCCGAGGACGCTGCCCACGGCGGTCCGCGGCACCCCCGATCCGGTGGTCCGCCCCAGTCGCTCGCTGATGAAGCCGTCCCGTCCCATGGCGAACAGCAGCCGGGACGCCCCGACGGTGCAGGCGAGCGACGAGCCGAACGCGCTCAGGCCGGCTCCGAGGGCCACCAGGCTGCCCACGGGACCGCCGATGTACCGGTCGGCCAGCTCGCCGACGAGCGAGGGCGACGCGATGAAGGCCGCGACCCCGCCGGCGTCGGTGCCGAACCCCAGGACCTCCGCGCTCGTGACGACCACGAAGAACAGTCCGGCGAGGACCACCGTGCCCAGGACCGCGACGGGGATGGCCCGCTTCGGGTTCCGGGTCTCCTCACCCAGGGTGGAGCCGGCCTCGAAGCCGGCGAAGGACAGGAACCCGAAGGTCAGCGCGACGAAGAGCGCGGATCCACCCGCGCCCTCCGGGAGTGAGAACAGGGCGCCGAAGTCGGCCCCGCCGGTGGGGCCCGCCCCGCTGACGACCTTCACCACCACGACGACGGCGACGACCAGGATGAGGCCGACCGTCACGAGCTCGACGGTCAGCAGGACGGCCGTCGCCGCGCGTGCCGGTCGCAGCGCGAGGAAGCCGACGGCCAGCACGACGACGACGATCACGGCCTCCCACGGGACGGCGACGCCGAACGCCGTCGTCAGGAACTCGCCGAGGAAGAGGGCGGCGCCCGCCGCGGTGCAGACGGCGAACGCCAGGTAGGTCCCCAGCAGGAGCCAGCCGCCGACGAAGCCGCTGCGCGGCCCGATCGTCGCGCCGATGAACCCGTACACCGAACCGGCGTGGGCGACGTGCTGCGAGAGCCGCGCGAACGCGTGGGCGACGAGCAGGACCCCGGCCATCGCGAGGACGAACACGAGCGGGATCGCCGGGCCCACGTGGCCCGCCGGGGCCTGCGGGTTGATGTTCACGGCCATGCTCGGGCCCAGCATCGCGACCGAGAGCCCGAGTGCGGCCCATACCGGCAGGTTGCGCCGGAGTCCCTGCTGCTGTTCTTTCGGTGAGCCTGCTTTCATCCGATGCTCCCTCGGCGTCTGAAGTGCGATCGAACGGAACGTGCCTTCCGACGGTCAGGAGACCGTCGCGGCCAGCGCGGCGTGGTAGACCTCGGCGGCGCGGTCGATGTCCTCCTCCGTGGTCGCCGCGCACAGGCGGCGGTCGGACGTCGGGGCCACCGTCTCCAGGACGCCGCCGGCCAGCAGGGTGCGCTGGTAGGCGGAGTACCTGCCGGTGTCGGTGCGCAACGCCTGACGGAAGTTCCGCGGCTCCTCGTCCAGGAAGTACACGGCCCACTGGGAGCCGAGCCCGGTGACCACCGCCCGGGCGCCGGTGTCGTCGACGGCGGCCCGGATCGCCGACCGCAGCCGGTCCCCGAGGGCGTACAGCCGGTCGACGACGCCCTCGGTACGCATGATCTCGAGGGTCGTGTTGGCGGCCGCGATCGCGTACGGCGACGCGTTGTAGGTGCCGTCGACCGTGGCCCGCTCCGTGTCGTAGGCCCCGACGTACCTCATCGCCTCGTCCGTACCGGCCATGCCGGCCAGGGAGTAGCCGTTGGCGATCGACTTGCCGAAGATCGTCAGGTCGGGGGTCACGCCGCAGATCGACTGGTAGCCGCCCAGGGCCGCGCGGAACCCCGTCTTCACCTCGTCCATGACGAACACGGTTCCGTGACGGTCGCAGAGGGCGCGGAGGAGCTCGAGGAACCCCGGCGCCGGCGGGACGCAGCCGAAGCTGTGGACGTAGCCCTCCGCGAACGCCGCGGCCAGCTCGTCACCGTGGTCGGTGAACGCGCGCTCGAGGCCCGCGACGTCGTTCCACTCCACGACGACGACGTCCGCCAGCAGGCCCGGATGCAGGCCGCCCCCGTTCGGGCTGTCGAGCGGGCTGTCGACGGTGACGCCGTTGCGCGCGCACCCGACGGCCAGATGATCGCTCCACCCGTGGTACGAGCCGTGGAACTTGAGCAGCTTGCGGCGGCCGGTCAACGCCCGGGCCACGTGCGCGGCATGCATCGCGGCGTCCGTCCCGGAGGTGCAGAAGGCCACCTTCTGCGCGGACGGCACCAGGTCGCACACCATCTCGGCCAGCTGGACCTCGCCCAGCTGCGGCCCCACCCCGGTGAGGTCGCAGGTGCTGGTCGCCGCGAGCACCGCCTCGTTGACCCGGCGGTCCGCGTGTCCCAGGACGATCGGACCCCAGGCGCACAGGAAGTCGAGGTACTCGCGGCCGTCCTCGTCCCACAGTCGCGCGCCCGAGGACCTGACGAAGACCTGGTCCCAACCGACACGATGGCCGGAGGACGCCCCACCCGGCATGACGCGACGCGCGCGCTCCCAGGTCGAGGTCGGTGTCGAGCTGACAGCAGTACCCATCGAGCACCTCGAGAATGAGCGGCGGGGACAAATTTTGAATTACATCTGACGAGTGACGCCCGACTAGTGTAACGTAAAGTACAGACGTGGTCCACGGTTCGCCGCAGGCCGCACCCCGACCACGACGCCTCGTCAGCCCCTCGTCAGCCCACCGCCGCCGACAGGTTCCGGGAGACAGCCATGGCCATCGTCAGTGCCCACTCGTTCGGCTTCGAGGCCGAGAAGACCTACGGCTACAGCCAGAGCTACCGCGTCGGCGACACGGTCCACGTGTCGGGCCAGCTGGCGTGGGACGCCGACGGGAACTTCGTGGAGGGCACGTTCGCCGACCAGGTCGAGCGCACCTTCGCGAACATCGACCGCGTCCTCGCGCACTACGGGGCGGGGCGGGAGCAGATCGTGCAGGACTTCACCGTCGTCGTCGACCTGCCGACCTGGTTCGGCGAGTTCTCCGCCCTGCACGTGGCGTACTACGGCGACCACCGGCCGGCCAGCACGATCTGCGGAGTGGTCGCGCTCGCGTTCCCGGGGCAGCTCGTGGAGATCAACGCGGTCCTGGCGCTCGGGGCCTAGGCGGTGCCGGATCCGCAGCTCGTCCAGGACGCGCCGGCGCTCTACCGGCGCGAGCAGGCCGTCCTGGCCGCGACGCAACGACTGCGCTTCTTCCCCCTCGCGGTGGTCGCCGGCGAGGGCTGCCGGCTCGTGGAGGAAGGCGGGCGCCGGGTCCTGGACCTGTCCGCGTCCTGGGCCATCGCGTCGCTCGGCTACGGGCATCCGGCGGTGCGGGACGCGGTGTCGCGCGCGATGTCCGCGATGGCCGGCGTCGGCCTGGTGTCGACGTGCAACGTCGAGGCCGTGCAGCTCGCCGAGGCCCTGCTCGCCTGCACGCCCGGCACCGGTGAACGCCGCGTCTACCTCGGGCACAGCGGTTCCGACGCCAACGAGGCCACCGTCCGCACGATCCGGCGCGCCACCGGCCGGCCCGGGGTCCTCGCCTTCCACGGCTCCTACCACGGCGGTCTCGCGGGATCCAGCCAGTTCTCCGGGCTCATGGTGGACGCGGGCGAGCAGGCCGACGGTGACCTGTCGCTGCTCCCCTACCCCAGCGGCCCCTCGGCGGCCGAGGACGCGCAGGCGACGCTGACGCAGCTCGACGCTCTCCTCGAGCAGCGCGGCGACACGATCGCGGCGCTGCTCTGCGAACCGATCGTGTCGGACGGGGGCGTCCTCGTCCCACCGCCGGGCTTCCTCGCCGCCGTGCACGAGCGGTTGACGTCGGCGGGTGTGCTGCTCGTGTGCGACGAGGTCAAGGTCGGTCTCGGCCGGACGGGCCTGCTGCACGCCTTCCAGCACGAGGGCATCACCCCGGACGTCGTGACCTTCGGGAAGGCGCTCGGCGGTGGCCTGCCGATCTCGGCGGCGGTGGGCCCGGCGCACGTCTTCGACACCGCCGAGGCCTTCACGATGCTGGGCACCGCGGGGAACCCGGTCGCCGCGGCCGCCGCCGGCGCCGTTCTGCGGACGATCGTCGAGGAGGACCTCGCGGGCGCGGCGGCGGCGCGCGGCGACCAGCTCCGCGCCGGACTCGAGCAGCTCAGGAGCCGGCATCCGGCCGTCGTGGACGTCCGGGGCCGCGGGCTCTCGCTGGGCGTCCAGCTCGGCGCGACGTCCACCGCGGCCAAGGTCTGCTACCGCGCCTGGGAGCTCGGGCTGGTGCTCTACCCGGTGGGCCCGGACTCGGACGTCCTCGAGATCACGCCGCCGCTCGTCATCTCCCCCGCCGAGGTCGAGGAGGCACTGGCGCTGCTCGACCAGGCGCTCGCCGACGTCGAGGCCGGTGCCGTCTCCGACGAGACGGTCGGGCGCTACCAGGGATGGTGACCCCGACCGGCGGTGCCGCCGGACCCGGGCTCACCGTGGGTCGATGGACTCGATCTCGGAGAGCCGGCGCGGCACCCGGGTGCCGAGGTTCTGGACGACGGCCTCGACCACCAGCTCGACGAGCGCGGCCGCCGCGACGAGGGAGTCGAAGGGGCTGGGGACCTCCACCTGGGCCGGGAGCACGACCCTGGCGACGTCGGCGACCGGTGACATCCAGATGTCGGTGAAGAGGACGACCTGCGCACCGCGGGCGTGGGCGTCCCGGGCCAGCTCGATGATGTCGGCGTCGTAGCGCCGGAAGTCGAAGACGACCAGGACGTCGCGGCGGCCGAGGTCGAGGCGCGCGGCCTTGCGTTCGAGCTCGGCGTCCGGGAACTGGCCGACCTTCTGGCGGAGGAGGACGAGGTGGGTGGCCAGGTAGGTGGCCAGGGTGCGGCTGAACCTCCCGCCGACGGTGTGCACCGACAGCTTCGGATCGGCGATGAGCTCGACGGCACGCTCGAGCTCGGCGCGGGGCAGGCGGTCCAGGGTCGTGGCGACGATCGCGCTGAACGCCGCGCTGGCACCCTCGGCGACGTCGTGGTCCGGGCTCGTCCGGTCCGGGCGCGCGATCTGCCGGAGCGGGGATCCCAGCTGCTCCTGCACCTCGCGGATGATCGCCTGCTGGAGCAGCGGGTAGCTCGGGTAGCCGATCCGGCCCGCGAAGCGCAGCACCGTCGGAGCGCTGACGCCCGCCTTCGCCGCGAGCTCCGTCGCGGGCTCCAGGCCGGCCCCGGGGTACTCGGCGAGCAACGCGCGCGCGACCTTGAGCTCCGCTCCGCGAAGCTCACTGAGCCGGTCGCGGACCTGGTCCGCGACCGACGGCAGCACCGGGGGGCGTGCCCTGCGGCCGCCGGCACGATGCGGCTCGTCGGTGTCGGCCACCCGGCCCCCTGTCACGTCGGCGACAATCTCCACGACGAACTCTACTGCTGTAGTTCCCGCTACAACCGCGGCAGTGGCGACCCTCCCCGGCTCTGAAGGCCCCCGGCCGCGCGGACCGGTGCCGCGGGCGGCCGGTGCCGAGCGACAGATCTCCTACGGCTACGGCGACAGATCCTCGACCTCTCGTGGTCGACCGTCCCTTCCGGACGGCCCAAGCTGGGCAGGTGGATCCGTCGAGCGAGAACCCCTGATCACCGTGGACACCTTCGAGCTGATGGACGAGTGGGGACCCGAGAAGGTCGTGTGCGTCTCCGACCGCCGCAGCGGGATGCGGGGGGTGCTCGTGATCGACAACACCGCTCGGGGGATGGGCAAGGGCGGCACCCGCATGAGCCCGACCCTCGACGTCCAGGAGGTCGCGCGGCTCGCCCGGACGATGACCTGGAAATGGGCGGCCTGCGACCTGTACCACGGCGGGGCGAAGGCCGGCATCCTCGGCGACCCCCGCTCGCCGGCCAAGGAGTCCGTCCTCCGGGCGTTCGCGCGGGCCCTGTCCAACGAGGTCCCGTCGGAGTACGTCTTCGGCCTCGACATGGGTCTCGGCGAGCTCGACGCCGCCATCCTCGTCGACGAGCTCGGCGACCGGGGCGCCGCGGTCGGGCTGCCGGCGAGCCTCGGCGGTCTGCCCTACGACCAGCTGGGCGTCACCGGGTTCGGGGTCGCCGAGGCGACCGAGGCCGCCGCGCACGAGATCGGCCTCGACCTGTCCGGGGCGCGGGTCGCCGTCCAGGGCTTCGGCGCGGTCGGCCAGGCCGCGGTCGAACGGCTCGGCGAGCTCGGCGCGGTCGTCACGGCGGTCTCGACGGTGTGCGGGGCCGTGGTGGACCCGGACGGGCTCGACATCGCCCGGCTCGCCCGGCTCCGGGCCGCGCACGGCGACGAGTGCGTCGTCCACTACGGGGGGCACCTCGATCCGTCGGTCGTCCTCACCGTGGACACCGACATCCTGGTCCCGGCCGCGCGCGAGGACGTCGTCGACGCCGACGTCGCGACCGGCACGACAGCTCGGCTGGTGGTGGAGGGGGCCAACCTCCCGACGACCCCGGCCGCCCGGAAGATCCTCTTCGCCCGCGGCGTCGCGCTCGTCCCGGACTTCATCGCCAACGCCGGCGGGATCGTCGCGGCGGCGCACTCGATGGACGCACGGCACTCCCCCTTCACCGTCGATCCCGCGACCGTGACGGCGATGGTGTCCGCGAAGATGCGCGCCAACGCGGCCGAGGTCGTCCGCCGGAGCCTCGCCCGCGGCCTGCCCCCGCACGAGACGGCGCAGGAGATGGCGCAGGACCGGGTACGGGCCGCCATGGCGGCCCGGGGACAGATCGCCCGGAGCTGAGCACCGTGGCGCTCGGCGAGCGGCCCCTCGTGGGGGTACTGGGGGGCATGGGCCCCTCCGCGACGGCCGACTTCTACCGCAAGGTCATCGACCTGACCGCCGCGAGACGCGACCAGGACCACGTCCGACTGGCGATCTGGGCCGACCCGACGACACCGGACCGCACCACCGCGCTGCTGGGCGGCGGTGCGTCTCCGGTCCCCGCGCTCGTCCGCGGGCTGAGGGCACTCGAGGCGTGCGGTGCGCGGGTCATCGCCATCCCGTGCAACACCGCACACGCCTACCTGGCCGATCTCCGCGCGGTGAGCGGCACCCCTGTTCTCGACATGGTCGATCTCGCCGTGGCACGCGTACGGAGGATCGCCCCGACCGTGACCCGGATCGGCGTCCTGGCCACGCGTGGCACCCACCGGTCCGGCCTCTACGACCGGGCGGCGGCGACCCACGGGATCGAGGTCGTCCACCTGCCCGACCCCCATCAGGGCGAGTACGTCGACGCGGCCATCGCGATGGTCAAGGGCGGCCGCGATCTCGGCCTCGCCGGATCACTGGTCGCCAGGGCGACCCGGGCGTTGGGGGACCTCGGTGCGGAGGCGGCGATCGCCGGATGCACCGAGATCCCGCTGGTCGCCCAGGAGGCCGGCAGGGTGCTGCCGCTCGTCGACGCCACGATGGCGCTGGCACAGCGGGTCGTCGCGCTGGGGCTACCGGCGGCCCCCGACCTGCCCTGAGGGCGCGCCGGATCCGGACGGGCCGGGGCACCTCCGACCACGACGAAGGCCCTGGTCTCAGGACTCCGTTTCGGAGCCCTGACCAGGGCCTTCGGCGAGTGGGCGATACTGGGATCGAACCAGTGACCTCTTCGGTGTGAACAACGCGCGGCCCGTACAGGGGGTTTCACTGCATCTCGTCAGGGAGCCTCTGAGCTGGGAAGACGCTCTCTTGGGATCTGATCCCGCACGCGAAGTATCACCCCGTTCGCCGCGTCTCAGCCATCCTTGGCTACAGGTCTGGCTACCACTTTGCTGTCAGTGCGACGTCGCTCCGGGCCTCCTCTCGTGCGCGGTCAAGCCTCGGCCTCCGTCGAGTACTCGACCGCGCGGCGCCGGCGGCGCGTTGCCACGCCCAACTCTGGCTCCCGCGTGTGCTCGGTGACGTTTAGCAGGTGGGCCGCCGAGGCGACCACCCGCTGGGCTATCAGAACGGCGGCTCGGCTGCAGGTGTCGCTGTGCAACTGACAGAGGCTGGTTACGCCTGGGCGGTGGGCTTGGTGGTCTTCTGGAGGAGCCTCTCATAGGGGGTTTGGCCGCCGAGCCCGCCGTGTGGGCGGTGGTAGTTGTAGTAGTCCTCCCACTCGCGCAGCTTGTCGTCGAAGGACGTGCTTTCGTCGATGACGACGCCCTCGAGGAGCCGGTAGAACTCCTCGGCGTCGATGCGGTGTGAGCGCTCCACCTTCCCGTTGAGCCTGGGTGTGCGTGGCTTGATGTAGACGTGCTGCAGGCCCTGGTCGAGGGCGTGCCAGTGGAACGCGGACTGGAACTCCGCGCCGTTGTCGGTCTGGATGACGTCGACCTTGAACGGCAGCCGGGACAGCACGTGGTCGAGGAACGCGACCGCGGTCTTCTGGTCCGCGCGCGGGTAGACCTTGAGCACACGCAGCCGGGTGCAGTCGTCGATCGCGGTGAACTGGTAGTAGCGGCGCCGGCGGCGCGCGGTCAGCCCGGTGGTCTCCACGATGTGCTCCGAGCTCGACGCCGACGCGGGCGCTGCAGCCGCCTCCTTCCCCGGCTTCGCGTCGGTTCCGGGGAGGGCCTCGATGAACTTGACGTCGATCTGGACGCGGTGCCCGGGCTGGGCCTTCTCGTAGCGCTTCCAGCGGCGGTCGTGGCGTTGGTAGCGCTGGGAGGCAGGCAGCCGGTTGAGGCCGAGGCGCTTGAGGATGCGCCACACGCCGGACACGCTGATCGTGACGTCGTGGTAGCGGGCCAGGTACATGACGATCTTCGCCGGGCCGAAGTGGTAGTGCCGGCGCAGGTGCACGATCTTCTCCACGACCTCGGCCTCGGTGGCGTTGGGGCTGTGGTGGGGCCGGTGGGAGCGGTCGCGCAGTCCTTCGGGGCCTTCGGCGTCGAACCGGCGGAGCCAGGTGTAGTAGCACTGGCGGCTGATGCCGTAGTAGCGGCAGGTCATCGCGACGTTGCCGGTCACTTCCTCGGCGTGGCGCAGGACCGCCAGGCGACGACGCACCTGGCGGTCCTGGAGGGGATCACTCACAGACGAGTCTCCTAATGATCAAGAGACCCAGGTGTCAACCATCCCCGTCAGTTTCACAGGCCAGGACTTTCGGGGGCCTGCTGTTGACCGCCGCCTTCAAGGCAGGCTGCCCCGCGGGATTCCCCTTCGTCGGCGACAGGAAGTAGCCGTGATCACTATCGGGATCGACCCCCGCAAGAGCTCGTTGACCGCGGTTGCGCTGCATCCGTCCGGCGAGGTCGCTGCCACGATCCGACTCGAAGTCCGTCGCGACACCGTCGCCCGGCTGCGGACATGGGCCGAGCAGTGGCAGCGTCGGCAGAAGCGGATCGCGGCGCTGACCGAGACGACCGCCTATCCGGACCGCGCCCGATGAGGAGCGGGCGTCGGGCGTCGGGCGCGTTACCATGCGCGCTGCAGGATCTTGAGGGCCTCGGGCTGCGACACTGGGCGCGGCCCTCGGTGGGCGACGAACTGGAGGAGTGCGTCGGCCGCGATCTCAGGCAGGCTGTCCTGCGGGATTCCGATGTCCCGTAGCCGGCTCGGCAGGCCGAGCTCGGCGACGAGCGCCGCGTAGAGCCTCGGTGCGTCGGCGGCGACGGCACCGTCCCCAGCACCGAGCGCCTGCGCGATCAGAATGTTCTCCCGGCCGGTCACCGGTTGGAGGAACTCCAGCAGGTGCGGGGTGAGGATCGCCGACGCGTGCCCGTGGACGATACCGAAGCGGGCACCGAGCTTGTGCCGCAACGCCGCGCCGAGGCCGGGCCAGGCGTTGTGCGCCCCGAACACGGTGAGCCACGCGGCGTGTTGCGCCCGAGCCCGGGCGTCCAGGTCCCCAGGATCGCGGTCGGACTCGCGCAGAGCGTCGGGCAGGGTGCGGAGCGCCTCCAGTGCGAGCGCGGTGGTGACGGGCTGGCGGCCCGCCGACACGATCTCCTCGATCGCGTTGTCGAGGATCTTGATGCCGCCGGACACCCAGATCTCCCGCGGCACCGCCAGTGTCGCGAACGGGTCCAGGATGACCGTGTCGAAGAACAGCGCCGGGTCGGTGTAGAGGTACTTCACGCCGAGCGAGGCGTGGGTGATGCCGGCGACGCCGGAGAACTCGCTGCCGGCGAGTGTGGTGGTGATCCCGATCTGCGGCAGCGTCCGCCCGCCGGCCGCACTGGCCTCGGGAACAGCCGCCGTGTCCGGCGCCGCCACCAACGACAGCAGCCGCTCCTCGCTGTCGAACCCGTGGGCCAGCAGCAGCACCACAGCCTTGCTCACATCCACCACACTGCTGCCGCCGACCACCAGCAGCGCGTCTGCCGAAACCCTGCGGGCCAGCGCCGCGGCCTCGAGCACGTCCTCGACGGGGCTGTGCGGGCGGACGCCGGCGAAGGTACCCGCGTGCCTTGTCCTCAGTGCCGCAACGGCATCGTCGACGAGCGGGGTGCCGCCGACCACGGAGGGACTGCTCAGCACGACGACCCGGGTCGCGCCGAGCCGGTCGACCGTGGCGCCGAGGCGATGCCGGGCATCGGTGCCGAAAAGCACCTGGTTCCAGCCGGGCGGGGTGAACCGGTCGCCGCCGATGCGCGGCAGGACGGCGGTCATGCGGCGGCCCGCCGGGCCGGGGTGTGCACGACGGAGAAGGTCGACGCGTCCCCGGCCACTGCCCGGGACTGCTCGCCGGCCACGTTCACCGGGATTTCGCCGGCGATCGTGACACGGCGCAGGAGCCGGTGCTCGCGGTAGTCCGACACCGCGTAGTGCTGGGTGGACCGGTTGTCCCAGATCGCGACGTCACCGGGCGCCCAGGTCCAGCGGACCGTGTTGTCGGGGCGCTCGACGTGCCGCTGGAACAGCGCCAACAGGTCCGCCGCGTCCCGCGCATCGACGCCAAGAATCCGGTCGACGAGCAACCCGAGCAGCAGCGCCCGCTCCCCCGTTTCCGGGTGCACGCGCACGACCGGGTGGTCCGTCACGAAAGCCGCGGTGTTCGAGGTCTGTGCGTAGGCGCCGGACTGGAAGAACCCGGCGTTCTCGGGCGCCTCGTGCGCGGTGTAGTCGAAGACGTTGGTGTGCCGGGCCCACAGCGACTCCGCCAGCCGCCGCAGCGGCTCCGGCAGGCTTTCGTAGGCCGCGACGGTGTCCGCCCACAGTGTATCCCCGCCGACGGCCGGCAGGCTCACCGCCCGCAGCACGGAGACCGACGGCGGCCGGTCGACAAAGGTCGCATCCGTGTGCCAGGCGTTGGCGCGCAGGTGGTTCGAGTCGATGGCGACGGTGTGGGCGGCGCCGTCGCCAATACCTTCGGCGAGCGGGTTCGCCGCGGTCGTGGGCCCGAGCAGGCCCGCGAACGCGAGCTGCCCGGCGTCGTCGAGGTGCTCCTGCCCGCGGAGGAAGACGACGCGGTGGCGCAGCAACGCGGTACGAAGCTGCTCCAGGTCGTCGGGCTCGAGGTCACCGCCCAGGGCGACACCGCCGACCTCAGCGCCCAGGCTGCCGTTGAGCGGGCGCACGGCGAGGGTGCTCATGGGAGGACCTGTCCGATCTCGTTGTTCTTGCTGCGCGCGGCGCTGGCCGCGGCGGAGATGTGCTTCTGCGCCAGCAGCGGGGTCGCGAAGGCCGCACGGGGCGTCTGCCCGCGGTTCCATCCCAGGTCGTCTCGGTACTTGCCGAGCATCCCGCGGGCGCCGACCTGCGCCTCGTCCCGCTGCCAGGCCCCCTCGGGCGCGGGTTCGGTGGAGGTGGCGACGAACAGCGCTCCGGTCGGGCAGTAGGCCTCACACATGAAGCAGGTCTGGCAGTCCTGCTGCCGGGCGATCACCGGGGTGCCGCCGGCGACGGCGTCGAAGACGTTGGTGGGGCAGACCTTCACGCAGATGTCGCAGTCCACACAGAGGTCGCCCGAGAGGATCTCGATCACGATGCCGCCCCGAGGAGCGCGTCCTGCTCCCAGCGGGTCCACACGTCGTCCAACCCTCCGGTGAGCAGCCTCGAGGTCTGCGCCGGGTCGATCCCCGGGAAGTCATCGCGGCGGTGCATGCCCCGGGTCTCGGTGCGCGCCAGGGCACTGGCGTACATCCACCGACCAGTCGCGGCGAGCGCCACCGCGGACCGTGCATGGCTGCGGCCGTCGGCGTCCGGCCCGAGGTCCACCGTGGACCTCCAGGCCGCGTCGAGCACGTCGAGAGATGCGCGGAGCCGGTCCCCCGCACGGAAGTAGTTCTTGGCCAGGGGCAGGATCTCGCCCTGGACCGCCCGCACGATCTCGCGGTGGTCCGTTCCACCGGTGCCGGCCAGGCCGGCCCGGGCCGTGTCGTGGGTGCGGACTGCCGCGGTGCCGTGGGCGCGCGCGTACCGGGCGGCGCCGGTACCGGCGAACGTGCCCGAGGCAGCTGCCCAGGCGATGTTGTGGCTGCCCCCGCCGGTGAACCCGCCGCAGATCAGCTGCCGGGTGGCCGCGTCACCGGCGGCGAACAGGCCGGGCACGCCGGTGGCGCAGTCGTCGGTGACGACGTCGATCCCGCCGGTGCCCCGGACCGTGCCCTCGAGGATCAGATCGACCTCGAAACGCTGCTTGCGCGGGTCGATGCCCAGCTTGTCGAGCCCGCCCATGAAGTTGGGCTGCTGCAGCCGCATCTCGTGCTCCACGGCGTCGTCGGCCTGGTCGAACACGCAGTAGACCGGCCCGTCGATCAGAGCGCGGGCGATCACCGAGCGGCCGCGCAGTACCCCGGCACCCTCGATCTCCGAGCCGTCCTCACGGGTGAAGGTGCCGTACGCGAAATGGGCGCCCTTCGACGCCGAGGTCCCCTTGGCGCCGAGGCTGTAGGCGTTGGAGAATTCCATCCCGGTCAGGTGGGCGCCCGCCTCGGCCGCGAAGAGGTAGCCGTCACCGGTGTCGACGTCGGTCCCGATGGCGTGCGAGAGGAACGCGCAGCCGCCGGTGGCGATCACCGTCGCCCCGGCCCGTACCCGGTAGTCGACCTGCTCCTGGCGGCGGCGCCCGTGCGCGCCGACGACGGCGCCGGAGCCGTCCGTGAGCAGCTGCAGCACCGGGCTCTGGTCGAGGATCCGCACGCCTGCCCGGCGAACCTGGCGGCGCATCACCCGCATCAGGTCCGGGCCCTGCAGGTGCAGGAAGTTCATCCCGCGCTGGTAGCCCATGCCGCCGGGGTTCTCGAGGTCTTCGCGGGGGCGCTCGGTGTCGGAGAAGGGGAAGCCGAAGGCGTCGAGCTCGCGCATCCGGACCCACACCTCGTCGAGCACCCGCTCGACCCAGGCCCGCTCGGCGAGGTCGCCGCCGAGCTTCTGCCGGCTACGCACCGCATGCTCGCGCTCCTCCTCCGTGGGAGGGACGTACCAGGCGCCGACCCCGGCGGCCGCCGCAGCGCCGCTGGTGCCGCAGTACCCCTTGTCGACGAGCAGCACGTCCGCCCCGGCCCGGGCCGCGCCGATCGCCGTCCACGCGCCGGCGGGTCCGCCGCCGATCACCAGGACGTCGCACACCAGGTCGAGATCGGTCACCGTCGCTCCTCTCCCGCCGTCACCGGCGAGGACTGGATGGGCACCTGCGGACGGGCGAGCCCGAGGTGGTTGCGCAGGGTCGTGCCGCGGTAGTCGGGGCGGGTCAGCCCGCTGCGCCGCAGCAGCGGGACCACGTGGTCGACGAAGTCGGTGAGGCCCTGCGGCAGATCGGCCGGCATCACGGTGAACCCGTCCGCGGCGCCGGCCCGGAACCAGGCCCCGAGCTCGGCGGCGATCTGCTCAGGAGTACCGACGACGACGCGGTGCCCGTGCCCGCCGGCGAGCCGCCCGAGCACCTCCCGCAGGCTCAGTCGTTCGGCTGCGGCCAGGCGCGTCAGCAGCCGGGCCCGGTGCTGCGGGGCGGACGGCGCGATGCGGGACAGGACGTCCGGGAACGGCGCGTCGAGATCGTCACCGCTCAGGTCGAGCCCGCCGAGCTGGTTGCGCAGCAACGAGATCCCGACCGCGGTGTCCGTGAGCGCGGCGAACTCGGCCGCCAGCCGGCGGGCGTCGGTCTCGGTCCCCCCGAGGATCGGGACGAGGCCGGGCAGGATCGGCACCGTGGCCGGATCGCGCCCGGCCACGGCGATCGCCGCCCGCAGCTCCACGGCGAAGCGCGCGGCCTCGTCGATCTCCCACTGCGCGGTGAACACCGTCTCGGCGAACCGGGCGGCGAGCCCGATCCCCGCCGCGGAGGAACCGGCCTGCACCAGCACCGGCCGCCCTTGGGGCGGGCGGGGCACGTTCAGCGGCCCGCGGACGGAGAAGTGCTCGCCGCGGTGGTCGAGCCGGCGGACCCGCGCCGGATCGAGGTAGCGGCCCAGGACCCGGTCGCGGACGAGGGCGTGGTCCGCCCACCCGTCCCACAGCCCGGTGACGACCTCGACGAACTCGTGGGCGCGCCGGTAGCGGGTGGCGTGGTCGGGCAGCTCCGCTGCGCCGAAGTTCTCCGCAGCGGCGGGGATCGAGGTGGTGACGACGTTCCACCCGGCTCGCCCACCAGAGAGGTGGTCCAGCGTGGCGAACTGGCGGGCGAGGGTGAACGGGTCGCCGTAGGTGGTCGACGCCGTCCCAATCAGCCCAATCCGCTCGGTGGTGCCAGCGAGGGCAGACAGGACGGAGACCGGATCGAGACGCTCCTGCACGTCCCGCTCCGCGCCCGCGGCGAGCACCGGGACGTCGGCGAGGAAGACAGCGTCGAACAGGCCGCGCTCCGCGGTACGGGCGAGCTCGGTGAACCATCCCAGGCCGTGGGCGCGTGCGGGATCGGTGCGGGGCGAGCGCCAGACGCCCTCGTGATGCCCGACGCCGTTGACGAACAGGGTCAGGTGCAGCTCAGCCAACGAGCTCCCCCGTCCGGACCGGGCGGAGCAGCCCGAGATGCTCGCGCAGCGTTGTGCCGGCGTAACCCTCACGGAAGATCCCAGCACGGCGCAGCAGGGGAACCACCTGCTCTGTGAACTCCTCCAGGCCGGCGGGCAGCACGGGCGGCATCACGTTGAACCCGTCCGCCGCGCCCGACCGGAACCAGCGTTCGATGTCCGCGGCGACCTGTTCGGGGGTCCCGACGATCACCCGATGGCCGTGCCCGCCGGCGATCTGATGCAGCAGCTGCCGCAGGGTGAGCCGCTCGCGGCGGGCGAGCCGGACGAGCAGGGCGAAGCGTGCCCGCTGCCCGCCCACCTCGTCCTCGGCGGGCAGGATCGCGTCGGGCACCGGGGCGTCCAGCGGGAGCTTGCGCAGGTCCACCCCTCCGAGCAGCCAGGACAGCAGGCCGAGCGAGTGTTCGCCACCGCCGAGGGCGTGCAGCGCGGACTCCCGGTGGCGAGCCTCCTCCTCCGTGGCGCCGAGCACCGGGATCAGGCCGGGCAGGACGAGGACCTCGTCCGGCCGGCGGCCGTGCCGCGCAGCCCGGGCCTGCAGGTCCCGGGTGAAGGCGAGGGACTCGTCGTGGTCGTACTGCGCGGTGAACACGAGCTCGGCGACGCGGGCCGCGAACTCCAGGCCGGGCTCGGACGCGCCGGCCTGGACCAGGACCGGATGACCCTGCGGAGGGCGCGGCACGTTCAGCGGACCCCGCACCGAGAAATGCGCTCCGCGGTGGCGGGACTCAGTGATCCGGGCGGGATCGGCGTAGCGGCCGGTCCCGCGGTCCCGGACCAGGGCGTCGTCCGCCCAGCCGTCCCAGAGACCGCGGGTGACCTCGACGAACTCCGCGGCCCGCGCGTAGCGCTCCTCGTGCGGACGCCGCGGCGTGACACCGTCGGGGCCCCCGAAGTTCTCCGACGCCTCCGCCTCGGCGGTCGTGACGATGTTCCATCCCGCCCGGCCCCCGCTGACATGGTCGAGCGAGGCGAACTGGCGGGCCACGGCGTAGGGCTCGGCGAAGGTCGTCGACGCGGTGCCGACCAGCCCAATCCGCTCGGTGCTCGCGGCCAGCGCGCCGAGCACCACCAGCGGATCCAGCTTCTCGTGCGGGTTGAACTCGACGATGTCCCGCAACGAGAGCTGGTCGGCGAGGAAGACGGCGTCGAACGCGGCGGCCTCGGCGATGCGGGCGAGCCCGGCAAAATGGGCCAGGCCGTGCATCCCCGCCGGGTCCGTGCCCTCGGCGAGCCAGGCCGCCTCGTGGTGCCCGACCCCGAGCGGGAACAAGGTCAGGTGCAGCTCGCGGCTCATCGCTTCCACCTCGAGAAATGCCGCTCCAGAGCGACCAGGGCGACGTTGAAGAGCAGGCCGATCACCGAGATCGTGAGGATGCCCGCGTACATCTGCGGAATCTGGAAGTTGAACTGGGCGTTGTTCACAAAGTAGCCCAGCCCCGCGGTCGCTCCCACCATCTCGGCCGCGATCAGCACGAGGATGGACGTCGCCCCGGCCAGCCGGATCCCGGTGAAGATCGCCGGCACCGCCGCCGGGAGGATCACCTTGCGGAACTGGGTGACCCGGCCCATCGCGAGCGAGCGCGCCGAGCGGATGAACAGCGGATCGACGTCCCGGACGCCGCTGATCGTGTTGAGCAGCACCGGCCAGAGGCACGAGTAGATGATGATCGAGACCTTGGACGTCTCACCGATGCCGAGGATGAGGATGAACACCGGCAGCAGCGCGAGCGCCGCGGTGTTGCGGAAGAGCTCCACGACGGGATCGAGGAGCCGGGCCAGCCAGCGGTAGGAGGCGATCAGCAGGCCCAGCGGGATCCCCACGGCGACGGCGACTGCGAAGCCGCCCAGTGAGCGGGCGAGGCTGACCTCGACGTTCGGCCACAAGGTGCCGTCCGTCGCGAGCTCCCACCAGGTCTGCAGCACGACGGAGAAGGGCGGCAGGAAGGTGGAGTCGACCAGGCCGGAGCGTGGGAGGAGCTCCCACGCCGCCACGAGCAGTGCGACCCCCGCGACCGGGAGCAGGACCCGGCCGCTGTCCAGCGCCCGCCTCCGCTCCTGCTCCTGCTTTGCGGAGGTCTCGACGGTTGCGGCGGGTCGGGTCTCGAGTCCGGCACTCATGCCGCCACCTCCCCTGCCGTACCACCGTGCAGCAGGGTCCAGATGTGCCTGCGGTGCGCGGCGAACTCCGGCGCCGACCGGGTGTCCACCCCGGCGGCCCAGACGTGGTCGGGCAGGTCGACGTCGACCACGTCGGAGATCCGGCCGGGACGCGGGCTCATCACCGCGACACGCTGTCCTAGGTAGACGGCTTCGTCGATGCCGTGGGTGATGAAGACGACCGTCGTTCCGCTCTCGCGCCACAGCCGGCGCAGCTCCGCCTGCAGACCCTCCCGGGTCTGGGCGTCGAGCGCCGCGAACGGCTCGTCCATCAGCAGGATGCGGGGCCCGTGGACGAGGCTGCGCGCGATCGCGACCCGCTGCTTCATGCCGCCGGAGAGCTGGTGGGGATAGCGGTCCTCGAAACCGACGAGACCGACCCGGTCGAGCTGCTCGCGCGCGAGCCGGGCGCGTTCGCGGCGCGAGTGCCCGCCGGCCTCCTCGAGGCTGAGCTCCACGTTCTGCTGTGCGGTGCGCCAGGGGAACAGCGCGTACTGCTGAAACACGATCCCGCGGTCCAGCCCCGGGCCGCGCACGGGCTCGCCGTCGATCCTGACCTCGCCGCGGGTGGGCGTGGTCAGCCCGGCCACGACGTCGAGCAGTGTCGTCTTGCCGCAACCGCTAGGGCCCACCACGACCAGGAACTCCCCCGCTCCGACGGCGAGATCCACACCGGACAGCGCGACCGTCGGTGTCCGGCCCCGGGATCGGAACTCGTGGGTCAGGCCCGCGACCTCGATCCGCGGCGTCATCCGCGGGTCCCGTTGAGGTCGTTAGTGAACACGTCCGCGACCTTCACCTGTCCCGGCTTGAGCGTCCCGTAGGTCTCCAGCCAGTTCAGCCACGGGCTGAAGTCCGCGTCGGAGAGGGTGCCGTGGGGGGCGGTGAGGCCGGACCCCTTCCAGGACTTCAGCGCGGCGGCGGCGTCGGCGCGGCCGTGCTCGTTCAGGTACTTCGTGTAGACGTCGAGGATCTCCTGGGTGGAGTGGGCCTGCGACCAGTCGATGGTCTTCGCCAGCGCGCCGACGAGGTGCTTGGCCTCTGCCGGGTGCTCCCCGATGAACTTGTCGCTGAGGATGTACGAGCCGGAGGTGAATGGGCCGTAGACGTCGAGGTCACTGAACAGCTTGTTCAGCCCGCCGCGCTCCAGCGCCGCGAACTGGAAGGACACCGAGAGCCCGACCGCATCGACCTGCTTCTGCCGCAGTGCCTGCTCGGCCGACGCCAGCGGGATCGGCACCAGCGTGACCTTCGCGATCTCCTCCTTGGAGAGTCCGCCCTTGGCCAGCCACTCCACGAGCACCGCCTCCTGCAGGGCACCCTTGGTGTTGACCCCGACGGACTTGCCGATGAGGTCGCGCGCCGAGCGGACCGGGCTCGACTCCAGGCTGTAGAACCCGGTGTTGTTGTCCTGGTTGGTGCCGGTGAACCCGATGACGGCCTTCACCTTCGCACCGGACGCGGCCAGGCTCAGGATCGACCCGTTGAACGCGGCGCCGATCGTGACGTCGCCCGTCGCCACGGCCTGGATGCCGGCCGGGCCGCCCTGGACGTCCCCGACCCGGTTCGGGGTGAGCGGGGCCAAGTAGCCGAGGGCATCGGCGAGCTCCGGCAGGTTCACCAGGCCCGGGGTGGTCTGGAAGCTGATCGGTAACGCGGTTGCGGCGGCCGCGTCGGCGGACCCCGCCCTGGCCACGACGTCGCCTCCGGAACCGCTGCCGCAGGCCGTGAGCGCCACGGCGAGCAGGGCGGTCAGCCCAGTGACGAGAGAGCGGGTTCTGGTGGGCACGATGTCTCCTGCGGGCGGGGTTCGGGAAGGGGGATCAGACGGTGGCGGGGGCGCCGTTGCGGGCCCGGCTGCGGGCCTCGTGCCATGAGAAGCCGGTCACGGTGCGGCTGGTCTCACCGGCGACCGAGACCAACGGCCGGCCCTCGACCGTCACACGGCGGACGGCGCGGTGCAGACCCTCGTAGTCGTAGAGCGCGTAGTGCTGGGTGGCGCGGTTGTCCCAGATGGCGACGTCACCGGGCGCCCATCGCCAGCGCACGGTGTTCTCGGCGCGGGTGATGTGGCTCTGGAACAGCTCGAAGAGGCGGGCGGAGTCGGCGCGCTTCACACTCCGGATGCCATTGACGAAGGCGCCCAGGGCCAAGGCCCGCTCCCCCGTCTCGGGGTGGACGTGGACGACCGGGTGCTCGGTCACGAACTCGGTCCGGCGGGTCCGCTCCTTGTTCTGCTGCACCGCTTCCGAGTCGTCCTCGATCTGGTCGGTATAGTCGAACGCGTTCGTGTGCGCGGCCCACAGCTCGTCCGCCAGCCGTTGCAGGACCGGGCCGAGGCTCTGGTACGCGGTCACGGTGTTGGCCCATTGGGTGTCGCCGCCGTACGGCGGGATGGTGATCGCCCGGAGCACCGAGAAGGCCGGCGGCGCATCGGTGAAGGTGACGTCGGTGTGCCAGAGGTTCGCCCGCTGGCCGCGCTCGGAGTCGATCTCCAGGACGTAGTCGGCACCGTCGACGAACTCGGCGACCGGGTGCCCGGTCAGCGGGCCGAGCCGGGCGGTGAAGCGCTCGTGGGCGGCGTCGTCGAGGGCGTGCTGGCCGCGCAGGAACACGACCTTGTGCTCGAGGATCGCGCCCCGGATCACGGCGACGGTCGCATCGTCGAGGTCCGCGGCGAGATCGACACCGGTGATCTCGGCACCGATCCGGCCCGCCACCTTCTGCACATCGGGTACGAACGTGGTCATCGGGATGCTCCAGGGATGATCGCCCGGCCGGCGGTCGCCGGTCGGTGGTGGGTGCGGAGGAGAGGTCTCAGCCGGCGGCGGCGAAGGCCGAACCATCGCCGCTGAGGGCGACACCGCGGCGTCCGTCGACCGACAGCGGTGCCTCCCCGTCGACGGTGACGCGGTGCATGACCCGCCGGAAGTCATAGTCCGCTGCGGCGTAGTGCTGCGTTGCGCGGTTGTCCCAGATCGCCACGTCACCGGCGGACCACCGCCAGCGCACGGTGTTCTCAGCGTTCTCCACGTACGCCTGCAGGAGGCCGTGGACCAGCGCGGCCTCCTTGCCCGACAGGTCCTCGAACCGGCGCGCCGTCAGCCCCAGCAGCAGCGCCCGCTCACCGGTCTCGGGATGGACGCGGACGACAGGGTGACGAGCCGAGAACACGATCTCCTCGAGCCGCTCCGCGAGCGACGACGACCGCCGGTCACCGCGCAGCACGTAGTCGTTCGCGCTACTGTGGACGGCCCACAGCTCGTCCGCGAGCGCCCGCAGTGGGCGGGGCAGCCGGGCGTACGCCGCCACGGTGTCCGCCCAGAGCGTGTCGCCGCCGGTCGTGGGCACCGACACCGCCCGCAGGACGGAGAACGCCGGCGGCCGCTCGATGAACAGGACGTCGGTGTGCCACTGGTTGGCCCGGATCTCCAGGGAATCGAAGCGGGTCACCGGATCCGCCGCCTCGAAGCCGTTCAACAGGGGGTGCGGGGTGACCGGACCGAGCAGCCGGGCGAACTCGGTCTGGCCCCGGTCGTCCAGATGGCTCTGGTCCCGGAAGAACAGCACACGGTGACGGTTCAGGCCCTCCCGCAGGGTCCGCACGGTGCCGGGGTCGAGATCGGCGTCGAGCCTGACTCCGGAGATCTCTGCACCGAGGGCACCGGTGACCGGGGTGAAGGTGAGCGGGGGTGCCGCGGGTTCGATCGAGGTCATGGGTCGGTTCCTTTCGCCGCAGGACATGCGGCAGCGGTCGACTGGCAGCGGAGCGCCGCTGCACGAGGCCCGGTCACCGCCCGAGCATCGGCACGGGGAAGGGAGCCGGCCGACGGTCGGTCACGCCGGGGCTCGACGCCCGGACGGAGCGTCAGGCGCGGGAAGACCGCAGACAGAAGCCGTCGAACAGATGGATGCGCCGGCCAGGCCAGAAGGCATCCAGCAGCATGCGGCACGCAACTCGATCGCCCTCGGCGCGAACAGGATCGGGTCCACGACGCACGGCGACCTCCTCCCGGCCTGCTCGGGGCACCCGTCCGGGCACCCACTGGCATTGTCGACTGACTTGGTCGACTATAAGGACACGCATCGGAACCGGTCAACCCACTGCCGAACAGGTGACTGTCTGGTGCGTCACGCGATCGTGGCATCCCGGCTCGCGTACGTCACGCTCGACCACGAGCCGCGTCGGCGCCATCACGGTCCGCATCCACAAGCGACCCCGGTAAGGTCGTCATGCTCCCCATGTGAGGACGGAAATGTCGATGCACCTCTCTGCGAAGGCCGACTACGCGCTCCGGGCGACGATCCATCTCGCCGGTGCGCCGGCCGGCCCGGTGAAGAGTGAGGTGATCGCCGCTCAGCAGGAGATCCCGCAGCAGTACCTGGAGAGCATCCTGGGCGAGCTCCGCCGCTCCGGGTTCGTGGTGAGCCAGCGGGGCGCCCACGGCGGCTACTGGCTCTCGCGCCCCGCATCGGAGATCTCGGTGGCGGACATCGTCCGGACCATCGACGGTCCGCTCACGACGATCCGGGGCAAGCGCCCCGAGGACATCACCTACGCCACGGCGGCAGAGCCCCTCGGCGCGGTGTGGCGGGCGGCCCGCAACAGCCTCCGCGACGTCTTGGAGGCGGTGTCGCTCGCTGATGTCGTGACCGGGACCCTCCCCCACGAAGTTCACCGGCTGAGCCGGCTCGGCCTGGACTGATCGACGTACCCTTCGACACAGAGGCACCGACGTGCCTGGCCGGTCGGCGGTGCGAGGGCCTCGCGCCCGAGGAGGCTCAGGGAACCTGGCCGATACCCAGGACGTGAGTGCTGATGCCTCCTGCACCGGGCAGGTACGGCCTGCTCCAGCCAGGCGAACCGAGCAATGCCACACATAGCCGCGACCGCCCTCAGCCGGAGTCCGAAGCGGAAGCCTCGACTGCGGCGGTGACCAGCTCACCGATCCAGGACGCCGGACGACGTCCGGCAGGGGCGGCGGCTCATCGATCCGCGCGCGCTCGCCTCGCTGAAGCGGACCTTCACTACCGCCGTCCGGATCTGGGAGACGGCGAAGTTGATCTGCGCGGAGCGCAGTACGCGAGCGATGTGCCCCGTATGCACCCCATACGACGGTCCTGTCGGTCGCCGTCGCAGGTCAGAGGTGTGGAGCGGACGAGCAGGTTTGTAAGCCGGACCAAGATCGAGACCTCGGGAGCTATCTCGGCACCTCTGGAAACCTGCTGCGACCTGGAGAAACGGCGGATCTACGCGGCATCGTCTCGCACTGCTTTTCAGCGCGTTGTGCCCTGTCTGCGGCCCCAGTTGAACTCCGTCAGCACGTCGAGCCGTGTTCGACCGTGGGGTGAGGCAGTCCAGCAGTTGACCCAGCGGAGGGAGACCTCACCCAAAGGCAGGCTCGGCGCTGGGTCTCGCCGACCTGCTCCGGGGTGGCTTCGACGGTCGACTACTCCCCGGGGTTGCGGACAACCCACTCGACCAGCTCGTCAGTATTCTCGGTTTCCCGGGTCACCGTCGCCGTGGCCGCCGCGGTTTCCGATCCTCCGACCGTCCCAACTGTCACCTCAGTGTTCGATGGTCGACTGCTTACCCACTCGATCAAGACCTTTCCGAGTGCGCCCACGTGGTCGCCTGGTGGCAGCGTGACACGAATGGCATCTGTCGGCGGGTGATCAGCCCCCTCAGGCGCGAGTACCAGTTGAACCTGCGCATACCTGCGCAGGTGGCTATCGGCGACAAGCGCATCGTGCAGCGATAAGGCGTCGTCGATGAGCGCAGTGAGGCGAAGCTCGATACAGATCACCGAGTGCTTGGCTTCTCTCATATTTCTCTCGCTGCCGCTGTTGACGAGCACCACTCTCCGTTACGTGCACGCATCTCCCCGCCAGCCGACGGCGACAATTGTGTTCCTATAGCTCGCCCTACGCTGCGGCACGTTACAAACTGCCCCCGGTCACCTCGCTGCCTTGGCGCAGAGGGAGCTGCCCTCGGGGGAGGTCGCATCCCCCGAGGACAGCGGCCTCGCTCAGAAGGAGGCTCGAGGTCGGGGATCGTCGCCAGCGCGCCCGCGACCGTCGCCGCGGGACCAGCCTCGACGTGCAGCAGGTCGGTGAGCTCGCAGAAGGTGCCGAACTCGGTGTCGGTCATCGCCGCGAAGAGGTGGGAGTCGAGTCGGGTGCTGGTCAGCTGGTCGGGGGTGAGTGCCATCGTGTCCTCCGGTGGTCGGTGCGGCTGGAACGCGGCGTGCCTCAGCGGGGCGGGGGTGGGGTCCCCGCAGGGGACGGGCGGGGGTTCTGGCTGGCTCATCCCGGCGTGACCACCCCTCCCCCCACTCCCGGCCGACCTCGAGACGCTGCCGCGGTCTCGGCGGGATGGGTCGGCCAGGTTCATCGCCCGCTCGCCCCACCCCCGTCCTGCTGACCTCCGGGCGGTCCAGCCGTGCCGGCCACCGGAGGACACACCCAGCCACGACGCCCGGGCTCACCCACCCGGCCAGCAGCGTCCCGGTCCGACACCGGGGCCGGCAGCGCCACGGCTGCCGGCCCCGGTGCCGGGTCGGTGGGCGCGGGTGGCGTGGGCTGCGGCGAGGGTCATCGCGCGCAGGCCCTGGCGTTCCATCTCGTGGGCGGTGTCGGCGTCCGGGGTGAGCTGGGCGGCGGAGGTGACCGCGTGCAGGACCCCGCCGGAGGTGGGGTCCCCGCCGGCAATGAAGTGGTTGAGGATGAGGTCCTGCTGCTCGGTGGTGAAGTGCAGGGTGCGGGCGACGTGCTCGATGGTCTCGGCCGGCTTCCGGATCTCGACTCCGGCGTCGGCGGTGATCTCGGCGATCTGAGCGCGGACGAAGTCCCGGTCCAGGAAGGTCGCGACGGCATCGCGGGCACGTTTGGTCACCACCTCGAGTGCGGCGCGCTGGGTGTCGGCGGCCCAGCGGATCTGCCCGGCAGGCAGCTTCCCGCCCAGGTGCACCTCCTTGAGGACGTGGCGGGTCAGGGTCATGCCGTTGTTGCAGATCTGCACGGTGATCTGCGGGGCGATCTTGAACGAGCCCGCGCCGGTCTCGGAGTTGGACAGGACGAAGCCCGCCCAGACGAGGGGGTTGTCGCTGCCGCGGGCTCCGGTGAACGGGGACCGGTAGTTCTCCAGCAGCGCGGGGGCGTGTTCGGCGATCTCGGTGGAGCGAACCTTGAGGTACATGTGGGTCTCGGTGAGATCGGCTGAGGTGATGTCGACGGCGGCGCCAGCGGCGCGGATCCCTGCCAGGGCGGTCATCAGGACGTCGAGGTTGTCCACGATGCGGTACGAGTCCGACAGCACCGCCCGGAGCACCCCGGGGCGGCCGGCGCCGGTGTCGTGGAGGGCGCGGATGAGGAAGCGGCGATCAGGCTGGTCGGCGAGCCAGGCGTTGACGTTGGCGTCGTAGAGGTCGGGCTTGGTGTGGCGGAGCCGCCGCAGATAGGCCAGCGGGATGCCGAGCTTGGCGGCCAGGTCCCCGTCGGCGGCCGAGGTCGGGGTGAGGGTGGCGTCGCGGCGGGTCACCCCGTCCAGGCTCAGGCTGTGGTCGCCGCCGGCCAGGAGCAGGTCACCGCCGAAGGCCCGGAGGTCGCGGGCGGGGGCGACGACGTCGAGCTTGACTTCCTGCTGCGCGCGCAGGACGTCGACGATCTCGGGGAGGCGGGCGTTGCGGCCGACCAGAAGATCCGTGCCGGCGGGGTCGGTGGGGTGGGTGTCGGACATGGCGAGCTCCCCGGTGCAGGAGGCGGGCGCCCCCGGAACTGTGGCTCGGTGGCCGGGTCCGGGAGCGGTCTCACCGTGTGGTGAGGCGTGACTCGCCCGCATCCCCAGGCCGTGGCGGGGCGGGGCCCCGCGCTCGCCCGACCGGCGTGAGATCACCCCACCACCCCGACCGCAGCCAACCAGCCCGGGCTGGTGATCTCACCCGGTCGGCGCGGGCAAGCGAGGCATCGACCACCAAGCCACGGCCGGGGTGCAGAGTCACCACGCCCTCACCACCCGGGACCGATCCCCGACCACACCGCCGCCCTCCGGGTTGACGCCTCGCATCGACCGGATCAACCGATGACTCGCGCGCACCCAGAGCTCGGCCCTGCGGGGTCGATCCCGGCTCCCCACGCTCACCACCCCGCCTCTCGCGGGCGGCCGCGCGCACAGGGGCCCGATCAGGCGCTGTCCTTCGCCGCTTCGCGGGCGTTGGCCTTGGCCGCCTTACGCAGCGCGGTCAGGGTCTGACCCGCCAGGGCCTTCGACGCGACCGAATCGCCGATCTGACGAGCCGTCATATGACCGCGCCCCGCCGGGGCGAGATACACCTCGCCGTTCAGACCGGTGAGGTACACCAGGCTCGACGCGACGCGGGCGAACCGGGTCCGCCCACCCCGGCGCACGCCCTCCCACCGCTCCACCCGCTGCGCAAGCAAACAGCAGGTGCAGGCGAGGCGGCGGATGAACAGACCCTCGTCATCGACCTCGCTGAAGTGGATGCCGGCCTGGCGGATCGTGGGGAACAGGTGACGGCCCCGTTCCCGACACGCCAGGACCTCGTCGGAGACCCCGTCGACGTAGAGATCGACATCGTCCTCGGAGGCCTTCACCCAGCCCGCGTTCTCCTGCTCCTGCTGCTCACCCTGGATCGACAGCGCCGCCGTCGTGGTGTCCTTGCTCGCCAACATCATCTCCTATGTCGTGACATCGTCACCGTCGTGGTGATCGTCCGATCTGGATCACGGTAACCCGCGACCCGCCGGCCGCGCCCGATCGCCGCACCGGCTCGCCGATCAATACGGCGCACCGCCGGCATTCGTTACGCCCGCACTCTTGTGATCCGTCGTGGGCGGCGCATCCCGAACTTCAGTCCGTCGCGGATGTCGCGGTCGATCTCGCGGACGCTGGTATCGGCGCCGAGGTGGTTCGAGGCCGCGTCGAGGAGCGCGTTGTGGGCGGCGGTGTGGTCGAGTTCGCCGCCGGCGACGAGCTGGCCGAGGACGCGCGCTGCGCGCAGCCGTGCGGTGTGCCGGGTTCCGGACCGTGCCGCGGCCATCGCGGTGAGCTCGCGGTCGACGATCGCGGCCAGGTAGGCGCCCGCCCTGCGGGCCGGCAAGCGACCGTCTGCGAGCCCGGGAGCACCCTCGTCTGAGTTGGCCGGTAGGAGTAGCTCGGTGATCCAGTCCGGGAGTTCCGCGATCGGCTCGTCGTTGCCGCGATAGGTGCGGCCGTCGTGGCGACGGGATCCGGCGGCGAGGACGTAGCCGCCCGCACCGCGGGTGTCGATCTTCCACCCCAGCCGGCCCTGACTGTTGCGCAGCTCGACCCCGTAGGGCATCCGGAAGTACAGGTGAGAGCCCCCGCTCGGGGTCGAGACGCTCAATGTCGTCGGGACCTCGTGTCGGTGGAAGTGGGCGAGGCGGGCGAGCACGTCGGCGCCGCCATGGCAGCCGGCGAGGTGCGGGGGCGGCCGGTCATCGGGTCTGTGAGCGGTGTCGAGGTCGACGACGAGGATCCGGCTGCGCCCGACGGCCAGGCCGATGTTGTACGGCCTGGCCGTCCACCAGCGGCGCACCGTCGCCGGGTCGGTGCTGGCCGCGGTCTCCCAGGCCTCGACGGCCGGGGTCTTGCCACCCGGCCTCACGGGGAACACGTGGAGGCCCGCGGCGGCGGCACGTTCCGCGGCCGCGAGCAGCGCTCGGCGGTGCGGTGCACGCGTGGTCATCTTCAGGCTCCTTCCGGGGGCGCCGCAGCCTGCTGCGGCGGGTTCGCGCGCATCGTCCGCGGCGACGAGGGCGGGAGGGTGGTGCACCGTGCAGCACGGTGCACCACCAGGTCAGACGCCCGGTCGACCGGACCCGCCCGTCGGCGGGCGGGTCCGGCCTGGTGACCGTCAGGCAACGGCCGGTTGGCCGTCCGGGTCGTCCGGCGGCGGGGTCGCTTCGTCGATTACTGCTCCATCGGGGTCGGAGGGATTGGTGGGATCGAGACCGGCGGCGCGGCGTTCGATGTCAGCCAGCGAGTAGCCCCAGGTCTGCATCTGGGTCAGGTAGCGGGCGGTCTGCTCGTCGACATGACGCCAGGTGTGCGGCCCGGCATTGGCCTCCCATCCCGTCAGCAGCGCCGCCACCGTGAGCACCGTCGCCCGCTTCGCGGTCCCGCCCTGGATCGCTCGACGACCTGGCCCAGCTGTTCACGACCACGGCTGTAGGCCTCCGCGGTCGGTTCGTGCCCGAGCAGCTCACGCAGCAGCGGCCACCCGGCCTCGAGGGCCTGGCGGACGGTGTGGTCGGTGCTCAACAGTGCCACGGCGATGAACTTCTCCGCCTCGGCCGGTGGGGTTCGTCGGGCGGTGAACTCCTTGAGCCAGGTGCGGCGCACCGTGGTGGCCGAGCGCCACGCCTTGTTGTTCTCGATCACCTCCCGCCGCTGCCGCGACGCCTCCTCCCGCTCCTCCTCGCTCGCGGGACGCTTCTGTTCCCCTGCACCGGTGGGCCGCTGGTCGGGGTCGAGATGGCCGTGCGCGACGAGGTCGCGGCGCACGAACACCGGCTCGGCCGCGCGGCGCCCGTCGGTGTATCCCCAGCTCAGGAACGCGGCGTGCCCCGGGCAGGCGGTGTGCTGGTCGAGGTCGAGCTGGTGGTTGTCCAGCCGCCCCGCAGGCCACGCCATCTCCTCCCGCGCCACCACCGTCACCCCGGCGGCGTCCAGGGCGGCGCGGGCTGCGTCGAGCGACCGCTGCTCGGCGCGGTCGTCGCGCAGCCGCTGCACCGCGTGCTCGAACCGGCCAGACTTGGCCGCCGCCACGATCGCCTTCGCCGCCTCGGCGTCGTCGTCGAACTCGGCGACCGCGGCCGCCTGGTCCAGGGTCAGGAAATCCCACCGCTGCGTCGCCCCGGCGGCGAGCTCGGATCCGGCGATCTTCAGCCCGTGCGGACCTCCGCGCGGGGATGCCCGGTCTTCTTCGCGATCGCGGAGGCGGAGACGCCGAAGGCGGCGAGCTGTTCCCACCCGCGGACCCGCTCCGCGACGGTGAGGGCTTCGCGGCGGTCGTTCTCCACGATCTGGTCCACCAGCCGGTCCACGTCGGCCGGGGAGTCGGCCAGCCACACCGGCACCCACGCCAGCCCGGTCTCCCGCGCGGCCAGGGTGCGGCGCTGCCCGAACTCCACCACCAAACCCTCGTCGCCGGGGTAGGCCACGATCGGCTGCAACACCCCCCGCTCACGCACCGAGGCGACGAAAGCGGGGTCGAGGCGGGCGTCGGTGCGGACATTGTCCCGCAACGCCAACGCGTCCGGGTGCACCAGCAGTGCGACGCTCACCGCACACCCCCAGCGGTGATGATCAGCGTGACCGAGGCGTCGTTGAGGTGCTGCACCGGGTCCGCCGGGCGGTACCCGTCACGGTCGACTACCGGGCACAACGCGGTCCCGTCGGAGGCGTGCGACCAGCGCGGCAGCCGGGCGGGGGTGATCCAGTTGACCGGCGCGACCGGGCGGGCGGCCTCGCCGCACTCCGGGCAGGCGGCCTCGCCGCACTCCGGGCAGGAGGTGGCGAAACCTCCGGCCGCTGCCGCGGCGGCGGTGTTGGTGTCGCGGGTGTCGAGGTCGTCAGCGTGATGCATGGTGTTGTCTCCCTTGGCCGGATAGCGGGGCGATCGGCGAATGCCGCATCGCCGTGGGAGCGCCTCGGCTGCGTCGCAGGGACCCGGGACCAAGCCGGAAGCTGCAAGAAGCTTTCGGGCGATAGCGGACCCGAAGGGCCGAAAGGATCTCTGCCGCGCAGGCTTTGTCCCGCGGGGCCGACGCAGCCAAGCTCCGGCCAAGACGCTTCTCGACAAGATCAGCCCGCCCGCAGGGCGGTCCGCCGGCCACCCCTCGGCCCATGAGGCGGCCCTGAGCCTCCCCTGAGGGCGGGACGGCGCCGGCACGCACTTCCGCCGGCGACATCCCAACCCGGACAACACAGTCCGCCAGGTCGACATCGCGCCGCTGACCGGGCAGAGGACACCCGTCCCCCACCCGGTCTCGCGTCGGGCTCACAAGATCCGGACCGTGCGACACACCCACTGCCCCGACTCGGCAGGCGTGAACGATGCCGCCAGCGCCCGGAAGCGTCCGCCGAGGCGGACCAGCGCGGCCACCTCGACCGCGCCCTCGTGCGGCTGCGCCGGATGCACCCGCAACAGCCTTGCTCCGCCGTTATTCCCGCCACGCAGCGGCCGGACCGCGGCGATGTAGCGCAGCACCATCGGCTCCGCGAGCTCGGCGAGCTGCTTGGCTGCCCGGCGCTGCGCCAGCACATCGACCAGCAACCCGACCGTCCGAACCGCGGTCCGCAACGCCGCCGGATCCGGCTCCACGTCCGCCACCAGAGGCCAGGCGACCGGGACGGCCTTCTCGTGCTGGTGCTCCCAATGCCCGCAGTGCTGGCACGGCTCGGACAGTTCCCGGCCGTCGAGCACCACGGTGCGCAGCACCGGAATCCTCAGCTGCTCCCGCAGCTCGTCCTGGGTGAGCTCCCGACGGATCTCCTCACGATCGACAGTGGTGGACATTGGCGGCCTCCCGAACGGGTCGACAGCCAGCCCGAAAGATTGGGGCACTTGCTCTTCGATCTGGTGGGGCTGGCTGCGGGGCGCGGTGCGAAGCGCCCGCCCTTGCCGTTCGCGCCCGACTCCGCCCGGCGAGGCTCACGCGCAAGGGCGACCCGCAGGGTCGTCGCCGCAGCAATGCCGCGAAGTTAGAAGCTTCTCCCCAGGTCAAGAGCTGTTCGCAGTAGTTGTTCGAGCAGGGCGGGCAGCCCGAGCGGACCAGCGGTCGGACGCGGGTGGGCGGTCCGGTGATCGGGTGGCCGCGTGAGAGAAGCCGTCTGCCGATCCTGCCGGTGAGTCGACACGGCAGGCACCAAATGGGCGACGGGACCCCTGGTAGGGCGGTCAGACCCATCACAGTCTGTCCACTCACGACCAGAGGTCCCGTTGCCCGCTCAGTCTGTCACGGCCGCGAGGCCGTCCGCGTCCGCCGCCGGAGTGCTCGCCGAGACATCCCGCGGGGTGTTCGCCCCAGGTCATCTCGGTGAGCTGACCCGCTATCTACCTGTCGAGCTCGTCGACGACGTCCTGGCCCGCACCCACACACTGCAGAAGCGTCTACGCCTGCTTCCCTCGCGCTGCGGGGTGTACTTCGTGCTGGCACTGGCCTGTTCCCCGACCTGGGCTACCCGGGTCTGGGCGAAGCTCTGCGGCCGACTCCCCGACATCGGTCGCGATGGCTCGCCTCGCCCGCGGGTGGCGGCGGTGTCGGAGAAGGCGCTACGCGATTTGCGGCGCGCCGGATCGGGCCGGCACCCCTGGCGATGTTGTTCGACATCGTCGCCGGCCCGCTGGCCCAACCCCGCACACCCGGGGTGACCTTCGCCGGGATGCGCACGGTCGCCTTCGACGGCCTGAACTCGTTGAAGATCCCCGACAGCGACCGCAACCGGTCCTGGATCGGCCGCATCTACTACCGCCTCGCCTATGCCGGCTACCCGACCCTGCGGATCTTGTGTCTGGTCGAGACCGGCACCCGTGGCCTGCTCGGTGCGGTCATCGGCGGTGCCCTGGGCACCCACGGCGACCGCGCTGAATCCCTGCTCGCGACCCGGCTGCTCGACCGTCTCGACGCCGGGATGTTGCTGCTCGCCGACCGCGCCTACGACTCCGCCCCGCTGATGACAGCGATCACTGCGACCGGAGCGAAGTTGCTGATCCGCGGCAGCGCCACCCGCAAACCGCCAGTGCTGCAGATCCTTTCCGACGGCTCCTACCTGTCGGTGCTCGCCGGGCTCCCGGTCCGCATCATCGAAGCCCACATCACCGTCCGCGGCGCCGACGGCGCGCAGATGAGCGAGCTCTACCGGCTGGTCACGACCCTGCACGACCCACACCGCTTCCCTGCCGAGGCCCTGACCCGGCTCTACCACGAACGCTGGGAGATCGAGACCGCGTTCTACGCGCTGCGCCACACCATGCTCGACGCGCACGTCCTGCGCTCCCACGACCGACCCGGGGTCGAGCAGGAAGTCTGGGCGCTGCTGACGGTCTATCAGCTGCTGCGCACCGCGATGGTCGACGCCGTGGAGACCGATCCCTCTCTCGATCCGGACCGGGCCAGCTTCACCACCGCCCTGCACGCAGCCCACGACAGCATCATCACCACCCACGCCACGAGCGAAGGGCTCCTCGGTCGGCTCGAGCGGACGGTTCTGACCACGCTGCTCCCGCCTCGCCGGATGCGCTACAGCAACCGGACGCTGAAGAGCCCACGCTCGCGGCTCCGTGTCCGCGACGAGGTCCGGCCCCGGGTCTCGACCTCGATCCTCGGGATCGGCATCACCGTTGCCGCCCCGCCCGCTGTCGACCAGCACCACACACCTGAGTCGAAACCCGCCGCCACAGCCAGGCGCTTCGCCTACCAGCGCCCACCTCGACCGCCGCGCCCACCGGCCACACTGACACGGCGTCAGCGCGTCGTCGAGATCCTCGCCTCCGATCTCGACCGCAGCTGGTCAGGCCCTGAGCTCGCGGACAAGCTCGGCGACATCCCGCACCACAACATGCGCACCCAGCTGGCCGAATGGACCCGGCTCGGGTTCCTGCACCCCACCGGGCCCGGGCTCTACACCCTGCCCGGCCCGTTCCTACGAATGGCTCTTGATCTGGGGAGAAGCACTTAACTTCGCGGCATTGGTCGCCGTTGGCGATGCGCAGCGAAGCGGAGCACCCTTGACCGGGAGGTCGGCCGTGCTGATATGTAGGCCCGTCCTGTCAAGAGGCATGGCGAAGCAGCGCCCGTCACCGTCGACTGGCGACGGGCGCCACTCCGCCAGAGTCCGGGGTTCGTGCTGGTTAGAGCGGTGTGCGTGTCTTCTCGACGCGCATCATCAGTCTGATATTCGCGGGCTGGTCACCGCAGGACGGCTGGTTCGGCTGAAGCGATGTCACCGCTCTAAGCGCGAGCGTCACCGCCGCGAGGAATCCCCCGTGGTGGCTGCTCATAACACGGTCGTGCATCCGCTCCCAGGCGCTGCCACCAGCTCCGACCACCACAACCCCGGACGATCAAGGGGCGCGTCCTATTCGAGGACGGCCAGCGACCAGCACCAGCCGGCGAGCTCGCGGGCGATCGCGGTGTTGGCCACCACTGCCCGCTTGCGCCGAGCGTCGAACGCCTCCCAGCGAGCGTGTAGGCGCCGGTTGCCCTGCTCGGCCCGGCCTCGCGCCGCCGGTGGCGCGAGCTCCCAGCGCCACATCAGGAGCGCGGAGGTCCGATAAGGACGGCGGTGATGCCACGCCGCCTCGACCAGCAGCCGACGGGCGTAACCGTTGCCCGTCTTCGTGATCGCGCCCCGCGACTTCGTCGCCCCGCTGGAATACTCCGAGGGCACCAGCCCGACGAACGCCCCGATCGTCCGTCCCGAGAGCCGGTGCCAGTCCCCGATCTCCACCGCCAGCGCAAACGCCGTCAACGTCGACACCCCGCGCAGACACCCCAGCCGGCGCACCACCGGGGTCAGGTCGCAGTCCGCGGCCATCGCCTCGATCGCCTCGTCGAGCCGGTCCCGGCGCTCCCGCGCCGCCACGACGGCGCCGTAGGCCGACTCGAACGCCATCTGCGAATGCAGCATCGGCAACCGCTGCCGGCGCAGCCACTCGTCATGACGCGACGTCCACGCCGTCTTGTCCGGATAGACCAGCCCGTGGCGCAGCAACAACTTCCCCACCCGGTGCCGCGCCGACATCAGCTCGCGCCGCGCCGCCTCCCGCGAACGGGTCAGGTCCCGGCACGCCTCCAGCTCCCGGCTCGGGACCGCGACCTCGACGATCTCCGACAGGTGCAGCAGCCGGGCCAGGTGCCGGGCGTCGCGCACGTCGGTCTTGACCCGGTCCCCGGCCGGGCGCTGCAGCTTCGACGGCGCCGCGACCAGACACCGGATCCCGACGTCATCGAAGGCCCGCGCCAGCCCGAACCCGGTCGGTCCGGCCTCATAGGTCACGGCCACCGGGCCCGGCAGGCTCTGCACCCAGTCGATCACCGTCGCCGCATTCGGAGCCAGGTGCCGCTCGAACACCTCCCCGGTCTGCCCGTCGAGCCCACACGCCGCCACCGACCGGGCATGCACGTCCAGGCCCACACTCGTCCGCGCGTTGATCACCACGACCGACCTCCTCGTCGTCGACATCCCCGCCGCAGGACTACTCCCCACCCGGCCGGAGCGGTCTCCTCAGTCCTGGCCGTTGCTCCGCACCAGGCCACGAAGTCGTCGACGAGGAGCAGGTCAAGGTGCAGCGCCCGCAGCGCAGCGAGGACGAACGACCTTGACCTGCGACGAGCGACGACCACACTCACGACGCGGAGGAACACCACGCCTCATACCGTCTAAGCCACAGGGCCGACAGGCCTCGCCCGCAGGGCGACCGTGATCAGTCCACGGCCCGGCGCGGCCCTGAGCGCCACCCGTCACGTGCGGTTCATCGCTCCGGAACAGCACCTGACCAGCAGCCGTGACGTACCAGGCTTTCCGCTCCGGGCTGCCAGACTGCGCATTCGGCCTAATCTGCCGACGATCACTCAACGTCCTCTTCAGACAGGAGCGAGCAGATGGCGGGCAAATTCGAGATCTACCAGGACCGGGCCGGGAAGTACCGGTTCCGTCTCAAGGCCAGCAACGGCCAGATCGTCGCCTCCGGTGAGGCCTACGAGTCCAAGGCGAACGCAAAGAAGGGTGCGGAGTCCGTCCAGAACGCCGCGGCCGGGGCGACCATCATCGAGGTCGATTCCTGAGGGCACCCATCTCTGGGTTCGGCGGGCTCCGATATCGAGCGCGCCGAATCCGGGGCTTGACCCTGCTCGGGGTTCGCGATGCTCAGCCGATCGCGCCGACCGCGCGGGCGATGATGATCAGAGTGACCAGCAGGGCGGCCGTGGCCTGCGCGGCCATCAGCAGCTTCGCTCGGCTGCTCAGCGGCATCGTGTCCGTCGGGCTGAAGGCGCTGGAGTTCGTCACCGACACGTACAGGTAGTCGACGAACACCGGGACCCAGCCCGACCGGCCGGACGCCGTGGCCGCGACCTCGATCACCGAGTCGTCGTTCTCGTCCTGGGAGAAGCGCCAGTCGGCCGGGGTCAGGTCCCGCCGCCGGCGACGGGCCCGCGCGACCGGGCCGCCGCGATCGAGCTCCCAGTAGACCAGGGCGAACCCGATCACGTTGGTCGCCCAGACCTGCAGCCCCGCCACCAGCAGCCGGCCGGGATCCTCGGCCTGCCCGCCCACCAGGCCGACGACGAGCAGGACCAGCACGGTCAGGTTCGACAGCACCACCACCAGCGCGAGCCCCAGCGACAGCCACCGCGAGAGCCGCGACTCGTTCGTCACCCGTCGCGGGTCGGTGACCAGCAGCGCGACCAGCAGCACCGCCTCGAGGACCGGGATACCGAACCGCGGCCCGAGCTGCAGCGGATCGGGCAGGAGCGCGTAGAGGGCGATCGCGACGAGCACCGCGACTGTCGGGGGCAGGCGCGCCTCCGACCCACCCCCGCGCCGTGGTTCCCCGGCGGCGTGGGCAGGTGACCGCTCGTCGCGATCGGCTCCCGGCACGCTCATCCCTCCTCCGAGGACTCCCGTCTCCTTGTGCCCGGATGCGTGCGCGGCGAAACCGTGAGGGCCGGACCCGTCGTCACCGGACCGCGGCGTCCCGTACGACCGCACGCAGATCGCCGGTGCGGGCGAGAACGGCGCGTTGGCGTGCGGCACCGGTGCCCCGCCGGCGGGGCGCCGCGAGCAGGTCCCGCACCGCGCCCAGGTCGCCCAGGTCGGCGAGCACCGGGGCGAGATGGTCGACGAGTCCGTTCAGGACAGTGGTGACGGGCGCCGGCGCCCACGTCGCCGGGTTGATCAGCTCGCCGGCGAGCCCCCACTTGCTCGCCTGCCACTCCGCGAGCCGGAGCACCTCGGTGCGCACCGGCGCCGGGGGCATGCCGGCACGCCACTCCCGGACCGCGGTCTCGACGAGTGCCTGGGCCAGCACCGCCAGCAGGACGGCATCGTCGGGATCGCGGCACACGTCCGCCACCCGGATCTCGACGGTGGGGTGCGCGGCCGAGAGGCGGGCGTCGAAGTAGAGCATGCCCTCGTCGAGAAGGGTCGTGGTGCCGAGCATCGCCCGCGTCGTGGACCGGTACCCCTCCGCCGAGCCGGACGACTCGTAGGGCCCCGCCGGACGGCCACCGCTGCCAGGCCTGCGCGCGGTAGCTCGCGTAGCCGTTGTCCTGGCCGGCCCGGAACGGGGAGTTCGCCGAGACGGCGAGCAGCACGGCGAGCCACGGGCGGATCCGGTCCAGGACCGCGACCCCCTCCTCGTCGTCGACGACCTCGACGTGGACGTGGCAGCCACAGGTGAGCTGCTCCCGGCCGGTGATCCCGAAACGTTCCACCATCCGCCGCGCCCGCGGGATCGCGGACACCGTGGGCTCGGCCCGGAGCGGGTAGGTTCCGAGGGCGGCCACCACCGCGCCGGCGAGCCCGGAGACGTCCCGCGTCCGCTCCCGCGTCCAGCGCAGCTCCCCCGCGAGCTCGGTGAGCCCCGTGCAGGGCGGCGTTCCCGTCTCGAGCTGCTCGGCCTGCAGCTCGTGATCGCGTCCAAGCAGGCCGACGCCGACATCTCCGCCGCTCCCCACCCGCCGAGCAACTGTCACGTGGCCGGTCCGGGCGATGCTTCGTACGATGACGACGATCACGGCCCCAGACGTCAGGAGGTAGCCGGGTGGGGGTGCCCGACGGCTCCGACGGCGCGCCTGACCACGTGGTCCCTACACGACTCTCCGGGACCGCGACCGCGATCCTGACCGGCCCCGATCACGTCGTCACCACCGCCGACCCGGTCACCCGACGCTGGCTCGGCGACCAGGGCCTCCTCGGGCGCAGTGCCGTCGACGCCCTGCCAAAGGCGCTCGCGCTCCCGGACCTCCACGCGGTCCTCGACGACATCCGGTCCACCGGGCGATCCGTCCAACTGCCCGGCCCGCTCGTGGTGCGGTTCGACCGCGGCGGTGACGGCGTCCTGCGGGACCTCTTCCTCTCCGTCACCCTCACCCCTTTCCCCGGGCCGGAGGGCCGGCCGGACGGCATCCTCCTCGTCGCTCCGACTTCACCGCCGCCGAGACCGCGATGCGGCGCCGGGGCGCCCTCGCCGACCGGGAGCAGCTGCTCCTGTGCCTGGCCACCGCCGCCAACCAGGTCTCGGGCACCAAGGCGAAGCTCGTCGCGCTCGCCGACACCGCCGTCCCCGCGCTGTCCGACGTCTGCGCGATCAACCTCCTCGACGGACCGCTCGCCCCGGGCGTCACCCCGACCGCGCCCATCCCGACCTGGCGCATCACCGCCCCGACCTCGCCCGGAGTGATCGGCCCACCACCCGGACGGCCGTCACTCTGGACCGGCGGCGACCCCGCCAGCGCCGCCGTCGCCGCCGGGCGGACCGTCGTGTTCCACTACGACGCCGACCGGCCCCCGCCCTGGGCCGCGGCCGCCGGCGTCCACGGCGCCATCCGCGACGGACGCGTGCACTGCACCGCCATGGTCCCGGTGATCGTCGACGGTCTCGTCCACGCCGTCATGGCGTTCGGCGCCGGCCCGGGACGCGCCGCCTACGGCAACGACGACCTCGAACTGTTCGAGCTCATCGCCGACCAGACCGCGGGCCGCGATGCGCCAGGGCGACCTCTACGACACCGCCCGCAACACCGCCCTCACCCTGCAGCGCGCCATGCTCACTGCTCCGCCGCCCGTCGACGGCCTCGACATCGCCGTGCGCTACCGCCCCGCCGGACACGACGAGGTCGGCGGCGACTGGTACGACGCGTTCCCCCTCGACACCGGCGAGATCGGCCTGGTCGTTAGCGACATCGCCGGCCACGACCTCACCGCCGCCACCGTCATGGGCCAGGTGCGCAGCATGCTGCGCGGCTTCGCCATCCACGACGGCGGCCCTCCCGACCAGACCCTCACCGCTGTCGACCACGTCATCCGGACGCTGCAGCTCACCCTGCTCGCCACCTGCCTCTACGCCCGCGTCGACCCGCAGCCGACCGCCGAAGGGCACGCGGTGACCTGGTCCAACGCCGGGCACTCCGCACCCGTGATCCTCCACCCGGACGGCAGCACCACCGTCCTGGACAGTCCCCGGGACCCGGTGCTCGGGATCCCGTCGGCAGCACCTTGCTGATCTTCAGCGATGGGCTCTACGAGCGCCGCGGCATCGACCTCGACGAGGCCTTCGCCAGGCTGATCGACGAGATCGGCTCCGGCACCGCGCTCGACCTCCACGACCTCTGCGACGCACTGCTCGGCTCCGCCTCGCACGAGGACGACATCGCGCTGATCGCGGTGCGCAGCAAGACTTCTCCCCACGGGACGGCCACGAGCTGACCGAACGGCGCCCGGCCGGCGGCCCCCGCCCGTCCGGGACGAGGGCCGCCGGCATGGTCAGTCCCCGGGTCAGCCGTTGGCGTCGCTGGTGTTGACCGTGCCGTTCACCCCGGCCGGGAAGAACCCGCCCGAGGTCACCTTCGCCGGGTTCAGGTAGGCGATGTTGAGCACCTGACCGGGACTCCGCGAGAACGCGATGCCGTTCTTGTCGGTCGGGACGATGTTGGCCTGCCCCTTGGCGTCGACGATTCCCTGGTCGAGATCCGATTTGCCGTCGAGGGAGTCGCGGGCGCCGGAGATCTTGCCGGCCGGGTCCGCGAGGCCCTTCGCGAGCAGTACCGTCCGGACCAGGCCCGCGTGATAGGCCTCGACCGCGAGAATTCCCGCTGCCGCTTCGAGAAAGGTCTTGTTCGACACTAGCGGTGCCGCACCCTTGTACGCGGTGACGCCCACGTCCTCGAAGATGAAGGCACCGAGCAGGAAGTTGTCCTCACTGGAGAACGGGTCGAACTTCTCACCCTTCTTGATCACTCCGGCCGCGGTGGCGGCGGCGGTGAACGCGTCCTGCAGGTCGATCGCCGGGCGGGCCACCTTGGCGTCGCCCAGCGCCGAGCGCAGGAACGCCACATGGGCGCGCTCGTCGCCCGCGATCTCCTGGGCGTACTGCTTGCCGAGCTTCGTCTCGAACTTCACCTGGTGGCCGCCGGTCACCTTGCCGAGCTTTCCGGTGCCGTCGACCTGCGAGTCGTCGAGCCCCTTGCCCGTCACGGCGCGCAAGTAGAACTCCGCCTCGAGGTACTCGAGGTTCAGCGCGAAGCTCAGCACGGCCGCGTCCGACGGGCCCTGTGCCGGTGCCATGGGCGACTCGTGGGCGGACGCCACCCCGGCACCGAGCACGCTCAGGCCGGCGACGCCGACCCCGGTCATCCCGGCGGCGCGCAGGAACCGCCGGCGGTCGACCGGATTCTCGGAACTGCGGTCGATGGCGTCCTTCACGAACGCCTTGTTGAATCCCTCGAACACATTCTCTCCAGGACTTTATGCGCCCTGGCCGGCGCCCCCCGGCCCTGACTGTGGGAACGGACCGTCACACCGTAGCCGACGTTCACGCAAAAATGTGAATTTGCATCCCGCCGTTTTCCGGCACTCCGATGAAACGACCACAGGGAAAAGCCGAAAGGCGGCGATGCCATTTCGGCAGATCAGGGAAGGCGACGGCCAGAGCCGGATGGGGTCAGGTGACGTCGTCGGTACGGGTCTCCGTCGGGGTCGGGGTGATGCCGCTCGGGGAGGTGTCGATCGGCGAGGGCGCGTCGGGGTCCCAGGCGTCCCAGCCCTCGAGCGCCCTGACCCGGGCCGTGCGCCGGTCGTGGAGCCGGGCGAGCTGGATCGAGCCCTCGAAGAGCACCGTGAGCGCACCGGCGAGCGCCGTCATCGAGATCGGGTCCTGCCCCGGGGTGGCGATAGCCGCGAACACGAACAGCCCGAAGACCAGCCCGCGCCGCGCCTTGCGCAGCGCCGCGTAAGAGACCAGGCCGATCCGGTTGAGCATCACCACCAGCAACGGCAGCTCGAAGCTCACGCCGAAGATCAGCAGCAACGCGATGACGAAGGAGAAGTAGGAGTCGCCGGTCAGCGCCGTGGTCTGGACCTCGCTGCCGATGGTGAGCAGGAACGCCAGGCCCTGGGACACGACGAGGTAGGCCAGCACCGCACCACCGGCGAAGAGCACCACCGCCACCGACACGAAGGTCAGGGCGAAGCGGCGTTCGTGGCGGTGCAGCGCGGGGGTGATGAAGGCCCACAGCTGGTAGAGCCAGACCGGGCTGGCCAGGACGACCCCGGCGGTCCCTCCGACCTTGAGCCGCAACAGGAATTGGTCGAACGGGCCGGTACCCAGCAGGGTGCAGGATCCGTTGGCGGTGACCACGGCCCGGGAGCCGGCGGGCAGCGAGCAGTAGGGCTCCTTGAGCAGCACCCCGAGGCTCGGCGCACCGAAGAAGCCGACCTCGAACCAGATGTAGCCCACGATCGTCGTGATCACGACGGCCACCGCGGCGACGGCGAGCCGGTTCCGCAGCTCGTAAAGGTGGTCGATCAGGCTCATCGTCCCGTCGGGCCCACCGCGCCGGGACGCCCGGGACAGGGCGGGAAGCTTCAGGGCCACGGTCTTACCGTCCCGGCTCGGACGAGGAGGGGGTCGGGACCGGGGATTCGGGGCCGGCGGGCTCCGGCGGCACGGGGGCGGTGTCCGGCAGGACGGCCGAGACCGGCTTGACCCGTTCGGGCTCGGACAGCAGATGCGTCATCAGTGCGGCGCGGGGGCTCCGGAGCGACCGCAGCTCCTGCAGCGGGGCGCGGAGGTCCGCGAGGGGCTTGCGGAGCTCGTCGAGCTCCGGGCCGACCTCCTTGCGGATCTGCTCGTTCGCCCCCGCGGCGAAGTCCTTGGCCTTACGGATGTTCCGGGCGAGCCACGAGGCGGCACCCGGTAGCCGCTCCGGACCGAGGATGAACAACCCGGCCAGCACGATCACGACGATCTCGCCCCATCCGACGCTCTCGAACACCTGCCGGCCTAGTCGTGGCGGATCGGGGTGGGGGTCGGCGCCGGGAGGGGAACCGGCTCCGCCGCCGGCACCTCGCCGTCACCGGGGACGGCCGCGTCGTCCTTGAGCCCCTTGATCTCGCCCTTGAACACGCGGGCGGACTGGCCCACGGAACGGGCCAGGTCGGGAAGCTTCTTGGCCCCGAAGAGCAGGACGACGACGCCGAGCACGATCAACCAGTGCGTGGGGCTGAGTGAACCCATGGAGCATGACCTCTTCCGTCGCGGGGAGTCGCCGCAGATGCGGACGCCTCCCCTGCCGAGACGTTCGTGGGGAACGGGGCGATCAGTTCATGACCGACCGCTGCAGGCGGTGAGACGGCGATACCCGCCGCCCGACGGGCGGGATCGAACCGGGGGCAGCGGTCCGGACGAACGCCGAGCGCTGCTCCGGCAGCGCATGGTCGCGCCGTGCGACGACGCCCCTCGACGTCCGGCGCGACCACGTCCCGGCGTGACCTCGGCCCTGCGGGTCGTCAGTCACCGACCTCGGCGGCACCCTGGGGATGGCGGTCCTCACCGTTGTGACCGCCGTCGTCCTGCCGATGCGCCGGCACGCCCGGCAGGCGGTCGTCGTCGTGGTCGCCGGAGCCGGAGCCGGGCTGCTGGTCGCCGGCCTCAAAGGCCTCTACGCACGTCAGCGCCCGCACGTGGCCACCCAGCTCGTCCTCGAGACCAACGCCTCCCTGCCCTCCGGGCACGCCCTGAGCTCACTCGTCGTAGTCGGCATCGTGGCCGCGGTTCTCGTACACCACCTGCCCGGGCTGCGGGCCGTGGTGATCGCCGTCGCGGCCCCGGCGGACGGGCGTCGGGCCGGTGCCCACCGCCCGGTGCGAGACCGGTGACGTCACCCGAGCGTCCAGCCGGACTCCCCGGCCGGCACCGCGTCGACGATGACGTTGTCGAGGTAGCTGCCGGCCTTCCGGTCGAACGCCCCGCCGCAGGTCACGAGCCGCAGCTCCGGGCCGGGTGTCGGGGCATAGACGAGATCGGTCGGGAAGGCGGTCTTGGCCGCGCGGCTCTGGCCGTCGACCGTGAAGGCCACCGTGCTGCCGTCCCGGCGGACGACCTCGACGAGGTCACCGGACCGCAGGTCGCGGAGCCGGAAGAACACGCCCGGGCCGGCCTTCGAGTCGACGTGCGCCGCGAGCAGCGCCGGGCCGGCGTCACCCGGCGCGGGCCCGGCGGTGAACCACCCGGTGACCGCGGTGCTGTCCGGCGGGACGAGCGCTCCCGTGCCGTCGACGCCGATCCCGACGACGGCGGAGTCCACCCCGATCCCAGGAATCCGCACCCTCAGCGGCGCATGGCCCGGGTCCGCGGCCGGGGCGGGAGACACAGCCGGCAGCGGAGCCGCGGCCACCGGGGCGGGGGCGGGTTCGGCGCCGGCGGCGCACCCGGCCGCCGCGAACCCCACGATCCCGAGCACGAGGACGACCAGGGCCCGTCTCATCGCACGCGGCGCCGGATCCGGAGCGCGATGCCGGCACCCGCCCCGGCGACCGCCAGGACGGCGAGCGGGACGACCGGGCCGGGGGACGACGGGGCGGTGCCACCGAGCCCGGTCTCGACCCCTCCGACGGGGGCGTCGCCGACGCCGAGCGCGTCCGTCTCGACCTTGGCCTCGAGGCCGCCTGGGCCCTGGACGACGAGGACGCTGTAGACGCCGCCGTCGTCGAAGCGCACCGACGCCTGCACCGGAGCTCCCGCGGACGGGGCCAGGCCGAGGGTGCCGCTGCCGGTCGGCACGTCGACGTATCCGGTCGCGGTCCCGAACGCGACGCTGCCGAGCACCGGCGCGGCGTTCCAGGTCACGGCGACCGCCCCGGCGGACTGGGCGCCCTGGACCACCCGGACGCGGGCAGAGTGGGCCGGCGGCCGGGTCAGGTCGTCGGCGAGGAGCCGGACGGACAGGCCGGAGCGTGGCCCGAGGGCGGCCGCGGTGTAGGCGCCGCCCGCGCCGGCGTCGAGGGTGCCGGACACGATCGGCGGGCTGTCCGGGTTGCCCGTGGGCCGCATCTGGATCGTGTACGTGCCCGGTTCGATGCGCCGGTAGGACGACACGTTGCCGTAGCCGACCCCGTCGAGCTGCAGCGTCTGCCCGGTGAAGGAGGTGACGGAGATGTCGACGGCGGGGGTGTCCGGCGAGAGGTGAGCCAGCCGCAGGTAGGTCCCGGTGGCGGCTTCGGCCGGTGCCGCGGCGAGGACCGCCCCCAGGGCGGCGGTCAGGACCAGCAGGGCGCCGGTGAGGATCCTTCGCATCGTGTGCCTCGTCTCCGGGGTGGTCGTGCTCGTGGTGGTCATCGGCCGAGCAGCTCGGCCGGGATCGGGACCGCCCAGCTCAGGACGGTGGTGGCGCCGGTGGTGGCGGTGGCCGCGGCGAACGGCGCCTGCTGCGCCCTGATCCAGCCCAGGGCCGCGGCGTCGAGGCCGGCGAGCTCCACCCGATGCCGGGGCAGAGCCGGGTCCTCACCGGGCGTCGCCGGGAAGAAGTCGATGCGGATCGGGCCACGGCCGGCGAGCCCGGCGAGGACCGCGAGCGCCCGCGGATCCACGCGACCCGCCTGCAGGTCGTCCCGGGCGGCCGGGCTCGCCACGACGTTCGGGTTGGCGACCAGCTGGCCCCCGGCGGCGGCGCGGGCGGCGAGCTCCGGCCCGGTCGTGACCGGCGCGGAGGCCGGCCTGCTCACGGTGAGCGCCCCGTCCCCGTCTCCGAAGCGGACCACCGGCTCGCCGGCCGCCGCCTGCCCCTGGGTGACGACGAGCGCTCCGCCCGCCGCGAGCCGTTGCGCCGCAACGCCGTTCCGGATGAGCTCCGCGCGGACGTCGGGGGGCGCGTCGACGGCGGTGGCGACGTCGGTCTCGCTGTTGATCCAGGTGGCGAGCGCCTGGTCGGCCGAAACCGCGGTGCCGCCCGTCCACTGCTGCGGGAAGAGCACCAGGAGCAGGCCGAGCACCGCTGTGGTCGCGACCGCCGCCAGGGCCAGGCCCCGGCGGCGCACGATCGTCAGGCGCCGCCGTGGGGCCGGGGTGGGTCGCGCCGCGGCGGCGTCGACGACCGGGTCGGCAGCGTCGGCGGGGGTGGTCGGGACGGTCGGGCGCCGCTCCGGCTCGGGTGAGGACGGCTCGGGCGGCTCGGTCTCCCCCGCGCTCGCCGAGGCGCCCGTCGGCGACTCGTGGAGGCGGTACAGCTGGGCGTAGCCGGGGCTGGCCGCCAGCAGATGGCTGTGGGTGCCCGCCGCGCTGACGCGGCCGTCCTCCAGGAACAGGATCCGGTCCGCGTCGGTCACAGTGAGCAGGTTGTGCGAGATGACGATGGTGGTGCGGCCGGACATCAGGCGCGTCAACGGTTCCATGACGCGGCGGGTGGACTCCGCGTCCAGGCCGGTGGTGGGTTCGTCGAGCAGCAGGACCGGGGCGTCCCGGATCATCGCCCGCGCGATGGCGAGGCGTTGCCGCTGCCCTCCGGAGAGCAGCCGGCCGCGCTGGCCGATCCTCGTGTCGTAGCCCTCGGGCAGGCCCCTGATGTAGGCGTCGGCGTCCGCCGCCCGGGCCGCGGCGACGATCTCCTCCTCGGTCGCGTCGGGGCGGCCCCAGAGGATGTTCTCGCGCACCGTCCCGTCGAACACGAGGGTCTCCTGCAACACCGTCGCGACGTTGCGGCGCAGGTCCTCCGACCGCAGCTCGCGCAGGTCGCACCCGTCGAGGGTGATGGAGCCGGAGGTCGGGTCGTAGAAGCGCAGCAGCAGCTTCGCGAGCGTCGACTTCCCGGCGCCGCTGGCGCCGACGATCGCGACCTTCTGCCCCGGCCGCACGGTGAGGTCGACGTCCGAGAGCGCCGGCGCGGTCGTCGACGGATAGCGGAAGCCGACCCCGTGGATCTCCACCAGACCGCTCGCACGGCCGAGCCGGACCGGGTTCGCGGGCTCCGCGACGGCACTCTCCGTGTCGAGGATCTCGATCACCCGCTCCGCGCTCGCACTGGCGGCGAAGATCGTGTTGGTGAGCTGCCCGAGGCTCTGGATCGGGCCGTAGAGCTGGGTCAGGTACGCGACGAACACAAGCAGCCCGCCGATGGTGATCCGGTTCTGGGCCAGCTCGTAGACGGCGAGCGCCATCACGAGCAGCACCCCGACGACCTCGAGGATCTCGGTGATCGGGCCGAACATCGACTGCAGCCGGGTGGCGCGCATCTGCGCGGTGAAGCTTCCGGTGTTCTCCCGGTCGAACCGGGCTTCCTCCGCCGCCTGGCGGTCGTAGGCCCGGACGAGGGCGGCGTTGCCGAAGCTCTCCTCGGCGACCGTGGTGATCGAGCCGGCCCGGCGGCGCTTCTCCCGTGCCGCGTCCTTGATCCGCCGGGAGAACGACCGCGCCACCAGGAGGAACGCCGGCGCGGCGATCAGCGACGCGAGCGCCAGCTGCCAGTTCAGGTAGAACAGCGCCGCGGTAAAGAACAGCAGCTGGAACCCGTAGGTCAGGGCCTCGGAGACCCCGGACAGCACGAGCTGCTCGATGGCCGCGACGTCACCCGTCAGCCGGGACAGCACGTCGCCCAGCTGGCGGCGCTCGAAGAACTCCGACGACAGCCGGTGCAGGTGCGCGAAGAGCCGGCGCCGGAGATTCAGGACGAATCGTTCACCGACCCACGTGGACAGATACTGGTCGTAGAAGGAGACGATTCCCTCGGCGAAACTGACGAGCAGATAGATCCCGGCGACCACGAAGAACAGACGGTAGTCGTGCGGTATCAGGACGTCGTCGACGAGAATCTTGAACAGATAGATCGTGACGGCGCTCAGCGCGGGCGCCAGGGCGACGAAAACGAGGCTCAGCCAGATGCGTCCACGAAACGACCGGGTATCGGGCCAGAACCGCCGGAAGATCATTCGCACGCCGACCGGTGGCGCGTCCTCCAGCAGGTTGGCCGCGATCAGCAGCCTGGTGACGGACGACTCGCCGGACGCCGGTACAGGCGGCCTGACCTGTGTGGTCGTCATGCCGGCCCCCTCTCCTCCCGGACCGCCGGAGCGGCCCCGCGCCTGTCGCGCGGGGCCGCCCAGCAGGCTGTCGACCTACCAGCAGTGCTTCTTCTCGGGCCGGCAGTCGTCCTTCTTCTCCCAGCGCCAGTCCTTCTTCCCCGGCTTCCAGCCCCACTTGTTGGTCTTCTTCTCGCATTTGCTCATGAATCAGAACCTTTCTCGTGGCGAGCGCCCACGTCGGCGCTCTGCAGGGTGCTTCGGGAGCCCGGGGCGCCGGGGTTCATTCCTTCTCCGATGACCACCCGTCCAGCGGAGCGTCTCGCCGGGCAAGAGATTCTTCCGGCAATCACATGAGGCTCCCCCACCAGCCGACAAGCATTTCAAACCCCCTTTCGCTCCGCCATTCGGTGGATTTCCGGCGCGGACGCTGCGAGCGCCGGGCAGGGGGCCAGTCGCGGGGAAGGGTGAACCGGACGAACCGGGTAGCCCGGCGGCGGAGCGGTCTGGCCTGCGGGCATCGGCCGCTCTCCGCTCCTGACCCCGGCGGAGCCACCCACGTCGCCGTCGCGCCGTGGCCCGTTCACGAGGAGCACAAAGAACAGTGACCAGGACCGTCCGCGCGCCCGATCCCCGGCCGACCGCGCCCCCACCGGCACCGGCACCGGCACCGGACGATGTCGGTCCGAGCGTGCCCCGGATCCTGCGGGTCAGCGGTGCGATCGCCTGGCGGGTCCTCGCGGTCGCCGGCGCGCTGTACGTCCTGGGGCAGGTCGTGGCGTACCTCGCGGCCATCGTCGTGCCGGTGGCCATCGCGTTGCTCCTCGCCGCCCTCCTGTCGCCGGCCGTCGCCCTGCTCCAGACGCGGCGGGTCCCGCGCGGCGTCGCGACCGCGCTGGTGGTGGTCGCCGGGCTCGCGGCACTCGGCGCGATCCTGACCTTCGTCGTCATCACCTTCGTCCGCGGCGTCCCCGCCCTCGCCGCCCAGCTCAGCACCACCGTCGACTCGGTCGCCGGTTGGCTGGCCACCGGGCCCCTGAAGATCGGCCAGGACCAGCTCGCCGGGATCCAGCCGAATCCGTACGGGTCCGCCTACCCGCGTCACGAGGCCGACGGAAGAGACTGCGCCCCTCCCTCGGGCACGTCCCGTGACCCCGGTCAGCGCCCGACAGAGAGACCCGACAGCTACCGGGGCCCCAGGACCTGCCGGCCGACCGGCGCTGCGAGGTCGCGGGCTGTCCGGCAGAGCCTGGTCGACGAGATTGAACGCCGCGACGCGAGCGGGTTCCGCCGATGGCTCGACGCCGGGCCAGCGCGAACAGTGATCCCTGCCTGCACCTCACCAACGACCAGGGTTGACCGGCGGTCCTGCCTTCCGCAGTACCGTGGCCGGGTCGCTCCGGACATGGCGACTGCTCGTGGCCGCCCCGCCACGGCGTCCGCCCGACGTCCGGAGACATCGTTGACGACAGTACGTGAGCATCGGTCCCCAGGTGTGGCCGTCCCTGCGACCCTCGCCGACCTGGCCGAGCGGCGGAACCAGGCGAGGTCGTCGAGGGGAGGCAGCGGGTCGACCCGACGGCTGGGCGCCCGAATGACGGGTCGAGGCCTGCGCCGCGCCGCCGGCCCCGGCCTGGGGCCCGGGTGTTGGTGAGGGTGTCGCCGGCCCGCTCGAACAGGCCGCCTGCGAGTAGCTCGCCCGCGGGGCCGTCGACTCGTTGTACTTCACCGGTCGCCCGGCCAGATCGTCGAGCAGCCGGATCACGGGATCCGGTCGGGGGGCGGGTCGGTTCCCTGCGCGGCGCGCGAGGGTCACACCGGGTATACCCGTCGTCGCGCCGCCGATGCTTCCGGCGGGTCAGCCCTGCAGACCCAGGACGAGCGCCTCGTGCAGCTCCGGGATCGACTCGTAGACTGCGCGCGCGCCCGCGGTGCGGAGCTCGTCGGCCGAGAAGCCGCCCGTGCGCAGCCCGTAGCCCGGCCACCCGACCCGGCCGGCCGCCTCGAAGTCCCACACCGAGTCGCCGATCATCACCGCCCGGTGCCCGCCGACACGGTCGAGCGCCGCCCCCAGCAGGTCGGGCTCCGGCTTGGTCCGGTTGACGTCGTCGCTGGTCGTCCACGCGTTCGCCAGTTCCCGGCCGTCGAACAGGCCCAGATAGACCTCGACGTGCTCCGGTGCGCCCGAGCTCGCGAGCACCACCTTCGGCCCGGCCTCGCGGATCCCGGCGAGGAGCTCGCGGACCCCGCCGAAGGCGCGGATCTCGCGGAGATGGGGTTCGAACTCCTCGGCCCACGCCGCGCGGACGTCGTCGCCGTGCTCGTCCTCGAACCGGGCTCCCGCCACGGCGGGGACGAGCTGGTCGCCGCCCATGCCGATCGCCCGGTGCAGCTGCCAGACCGGCAGCACCACTTCGAACCGCAGGAAGGCCCGATACCAGCTCAGGGCGTGCTGGTAGTTGGTGTCGACCAGGGTGCCGTCGACGTCCAGGACCACGGTGTCGATGTGCTCGGCCATGTCCGACGGGTACCCGCTACCCGTCGCCCAATCTCCGGCGGACCGCCCGTGTCGCCGCGCCGACGGTGAACCGGAAGCCTTCCTTGAGAAGGTCGGGCAGGGCCTCGTCGCCCCGCAGCTGCGATCGCAGGGCCTTGGTGAGCTGCTCGATCGTGACGTGGGGCGGGATGATCGGGACGTGGGGGTCGACGACGGCGTCGATCACGAATGGCCGGTCCGCGGCCAGCGCGGCGTCCCAGACGGCGCCGATGTCGTCGGGCCGCTCGAGGCGGCGGCCGTCGAGGCCGAGCAGCCGGGCGTAGTCGGCGTAGGGGACGTCCGGGAGGCCCTGGATGTTCGGGTCCGGCCGGTCCCCGAGCTCGGAGCGGACCTCCCAGGTCTCGAACGCCAGGTCCCGGTTGTTCAGGACGAGCACGACCAGCCGCGGGTCCGTCCAGGTTCGCCAGTACGTGGCGACGGTCACGAGCTCGGTGAGCCCGTTCATCTGCATCGCGCCGTCCCCGATCAGGGCGACCGCGAGCCGGTCGGGGTGCGCGGTCTTCGCGGCGAGCACGTACGGCATCGCGCCGCCCATGCTCAGCAGCGTCCCGGACAGCGACGCGAGCTGTCCGGGCCGCAGCGCGAGATCGCGGGCGAACCAGCAGGTGGCGGTGCCGCAGTCGACGGCGAGCATGGCGTCGTCGGGGAGCCGGTCCGACAGCGCGGCCACCACGGCCTCGGGGTTCACCGGATCGGCCTCGGCAGCCACCCGCTCCGCCGAGTACTCCTCCCACGCCTGGTTCCAGCCCGCGATGCGGTCGCGCCAGGCCGTGTCGGGTTTCGCGTGCAGCAGGGGCAGCAGCGCCGCGAGGGTGGCGCGGGAGTCGCCGGTGAGGTTGATCTCGGTCGGATAGCGCAGGCCGTTGTTCGCGCCGTCGATGTCGATCTGCACCGCCCGGGCCGCGCCCGGCTTCGGGTAGAACTCGCCGTACGGCATGGTCGTGCCGACCAGCAGCAGCGTGTCGCACTCCTGCATGAGGTCCCAGCTCGGGCGGGCGCCGAGCAGCCCGATGGCGCCGGTCACCCACGGCAGGCGGTCGTCGAGAACCGTCTTGCCGAGCAGCGCCTTCGCCGCGCCCGCCCCGAGGCGGTCCGCGACCGCCGTCAGCTCCGCGGTGGCGTGCAGGGCGCCAGCGCCAGCGAGGATCGCCACCCGCTCCCCCGCGTTCAGCACCGCGGCGGCCCCGTCGAGATCAGCCGCGGACGGGACCTGCGGAGTGGTGCTGGGGACCGACGAGGTGTGCACATAGCCGTGGGCGAACGGCGGCTCGGTCACCGGCTCGGCCTGCTGCACGTCACTGGGCAGGATCAGCGCGGTGACGGTGCGCCGGCTCAACGCGATCCGGCACGCGCGGTCCACGGCATGGTTGACCTGCGACGGATCGGTGACCTGCAGCGTCCACTCGGCCACGTCGGCGTAGAGCGCCGCGGCGTCGATCTCCTGGTAGTAGCCGGTGCCGAGGACCGTGCTCGCCGACTGCCCGACCAGCGCCACGACCGGGATGTGGTCCATCTTCGCGTCGTACAGGCCGTTGAGCGCATGCACCGCACCCGGGCCCGACGTGACGACGCAGCAGCCGATCGGGCTGCCGCCGTACTTGACGTCCGCGCAGGCGGCGAACGCCGCCGTCTCCTCGTGCCGGACCTGCACCAGCTCGGCCTCGCCCTCGGCCACGGCCCGGCTGATCCCGGCGACCATGCCGCCGATGCCGTCGCCGGGGTAGCCGTAGAAGCGGCGCACACCCCAGCGTGCGAGGCGCTGCGCGATGTGCTCGCCTACCGTGCGGGGCTTCTCCATCACGACCGCCCGGGGTACTTCTTCTCGCCGAGAAGCCGGGCGAGGTGGGCGGCGTTCGCCGCGAGGGTTGCGGTGGTGGCGGCGACGGGATCGGGGGTGCGGTCGAGGTCCTTGTAGTCGACGCCCTGCATGGCCTCGCCGTTCCAGTACACCGACCCCTGCGCCGGGACGGTGAATCCGGCGTCGTTGAGCCCCTGGAAGACATCGGCCACGATCTTGTGGGCCCCGTCCTCGTTCCCGACGACCGCCACGACGGCCACCTTGCCGAAGGTCAGCGGCCGGCTCTGGTCGTCGGTCTCGGAGAGCTCGGCGTCGATCCGCTCCAGGACCCGCTGGGCCACGCTGCTCGGGTGCCCCATCCAGGTCGGGGTGGCCAGGAGGAGGATGTCCGCGGCCAGCAGCCGGCGCCGGATCGCGGGCCACTCGTCGCCGGGCCCCATGTCCGCCTCGACACCGGGCTTGACGTCGTGGTCCACGACGCGGACCGAGTCCCCGGTGACGTCTTGCTTCCCCAGCGCCGCCAGGACCTCGTCGATCATCTTCTGGGTGCTCGACTCGGCGGGCGAGGGGCTCAGCGTGCAGTTCAACGCCAGTGCGGTCAGCATTCCGCTCCGATACCCGCCCCCGGTTGCAGCAAACGAGGGCCTCAGCGCTTCCGGCGCAGCAGCCCACCGGCGTGCAGGGCGGCTGCCCACATCAGCGGCTCCACGAGCAGCCGCACGAGCCGCTTGCGATCGGAGTCCAGGCCCAAGCCGTCCCGCTTGTGGACGTATTGGGAGATGTTGCCCGGGAACACCGCCACCAGGAACGCCGTGAGCAGGCCCGCCATCCGCCGACGCTCCTTCGGCAGGGCTACCAGGCCCAGACCCAGCGCGATCTCCACGGCGCCGGACAGCAGCACGGTGTCGTCGGCGTCGATCGGCACCCAGTCCGGCACCTGGGCCGTGAACTCCTCGCGGGCGAAGGTCAGGTGCGAGATCCCGGCGAAGGCCATGGCCGTTCCCGCTCCGAACCGGGCCAGCTCCTCACCGCGGGTGGGCCTGTCACCCACGCGTTCCTCCAGATGTCGACAATGGATCTCGCCAAATACCCGTCCAGTCCCTCGTTCACACCGGCCACTGTCCGGGTAGCCGACCGTATGACCTCCTTCGGCTACACGCTGATGACCGAGCAGCGCGGACCGCGGGACCTCGTGGCCGACGCGGTCGGGGCGGAGCGCGCGGGCTTCGACTTCGCCGTGATGAGCGACCACTACTTCCCCTGGCTCGACGAGATGGGCCACGCCCCCTACGCCTGGAGCGTGCTCGGCGCGGTTGCCACGGCCACCGAACACATCCCGCTGATGACCTACGTGACCTGCCCGATCCTGCGCTACCACCCCGCTGTCGTCGCCCAGAAGGCCGCGACGGTCGCGCTGCTGTCCGAGGGCCGGTTCACCCTCGGGCTGGGGTCCGGCGAGAACCTCAACGAGCACGTCGTCGGGCGCGGGTGGCCGAGCGCCGACGTCCGCCAGGACATGCTCGACGAGGCGGTCACGATCATCCGCCGGCTCCTCGGCGGCGGGTACGTCACCCACGAGGGGCCGCACTACCGCGTCGACTCCGCCAAGCTCTGGGACCTCCCCGACGACGGCGTTCCCCTGGCCGTCGCCGTGTCCGGCGCGCAGTCCGTCGACCGCTATGCCCCCGTGGCCGACGCGATGGTCGCCGTCGAACCCGATCCCGGTCTCGTGGAACGGTGGGACGCCGCCGCGGGCGCAGAGCTGCCGAAGATCGGCCAGCTACCCACCAGCTGGGGTCCCGACGCCGACGCGGCCACCGACCGCGCCCACTCCCTGTTCCGCTGGTTCGGTGGTGGTTGGAAGGTCAACGCCGAGCTCCCCGGGCCGGCCGGCTTCGACGCCGCCACGCAGTTCGTCCGCCGCGAGGACGTCGCCGCGGCGATCCCCTGCGGCCCGGACGTCTCGGCCCACGTCGATGCCGTCCGGCCCTTCGTCGACGCCGGGTTCACGCACGTCGCACTCGTCGAGATCGGCGGGGAGATGCAGCCGGACTATCTCGACTTCGCCCGCACGACACTGCTCCCCGCGCTGCGCGAGGAGTACGGGCAGCCCAAGGACTCCGCGATCACCGTGCGGCGGTCCTCTTGAGCGCCACCATGGTGCCCGCCCTGGTGGGGCTCACGGGCCCCGAGGCGGTCGCGCTCGGGCTGGAGTCCGGTGTGGTCGTCGTCAGCGACATCGGGGACCCCGCCGACGTCTCCGCGCTCGTCGTCGACCAGGAACCGAAGGCCGGCTTCGACATCGAGCCCGGCGGCAGGGTACGGGTGACGTTCGGGCGCTCGGGCCCCGAGGATCCCGTCGACCCGCAACCCCTCACCCCCGCCGACGAGGCGCCCGGTGAGGTCCATCCACACGACAAGCCCGACGCGCTCCGGCTCGTCGACGACCGCGAAGGAGAACCCGCATGACCGGACGTCCCGACCCCCACGACACCGAAGGAACCGTCGACCGCCTCGAGGAGAAGATCTTCGGCCACACGATCGACCAGACCCGCGACGAGGACGCCGAGCAGACGCCCGAAGACACCCCCGACGGCGAACCGAAGCCCGAACCGACCGACTGAGCCCGGGGCCCCGCCCGGCGGCTCCGAACCCGCAACGAACCGAACGACCGACAGGAGCACCACCATGGGAACCCTCGACGGCAAGCGCGTCGCCATCCTCGCCACCGACGGCGTCGAGGAGGTGGAACTGACCCAGCCCCGCCAGGCCGTGATCGACGCCGGCGCGGCGGTGGAGATCGTCTCCCTCGACACCGCCGCCATCCGGTCCATGAACTCCGACATCGCGCCCAGCGCGGCCTACCCGGTGGATCGGGCCGCCGCAGACGCCAACGCGGCCGACTACGACGCTCTCATCCTGCCGGGCGGCACCGTCAACGCCGACCGCCTCCGCCTCGACGACGACGCCCGCAAGCTGGTCAGCGACATGATGTCCGCCGGCAAGCCCGTGGCGGCGATCTGCCACGCCCCGTGGACCCTCGTCGAGGCCGACCTGGTCAAGGGCCGCACGCTGACCTCGTTCCCCAGCCTGCGCACCGACATCCGCAACGCCGGCGGCAACGCGGTCGACCAGGAGGTCGTGATCGACGGCAACCTGGTCACCAGCCGCGACCCCGACGACCTCCCCGCCTTCTGCGCCGCGATCGTCCGGGAGTTCGCGGCCACCTGACCCCTGAGGCTCAGGCACCCTTCGACAGGCCACGGCGGATGCCGAGCGGCACCAGGAGCCACAGCACGACCAGCACCAGCAGGCCTGCACCCGCCGCGGCGTAGCCCGCCCAGCCGCCGAGCACGACGTCGAAGATCAGCCCGAGCACACCGAGCACGGCCAGGGCCAAGCTGCCCAGCCCCGCGACGGCGAACCGCTGGGCCGCCACGACCAGCTCCCGGCGGGCGTGCAGCCGGAACAGCATCCTGTGCAACAGCACCGGCGCGATCAGCAGTCCCGTTGCCAGCACCGACAGACACGCCGTAACCAGGTACAACGTCCGCTGGTGGGCGACCAGATCGGTGAACCTGCTCTGGAACGGCACGGTGAGCAGCAGCCCTGTCAGCAGCTGCACACCGGTCTGGGCCACCCGCAGCTCCTGCAGCAGGTCCGCCCAGTTGCGGTCCAGACGCTCGGTCTCGGTCTCCCCTGGCCGGGCCTCGGAGTTCCAGTCGGCGTCCGGTTCCACGAGCTCCTCCTGTGCATTGCCGACGCGACAGACGGGTACTGGACCAGAATGGCGGACAAGAAGCTGCGCCAGTACCGCGCGAAGCGGGACACCGCGATTTCCGGAACCCACTGGCGGACAGCCCGGTAAGCGGCCCGGTTCGTGATCCAGCGCCACGACGCCTCGGGCCTGCATTTGGATGTCCGCGCTGGACGCTCCCGGCTGAGCGAGATCCGGGATCAGGCCACCGCGGTGCGCAGCTGCTGGAGGGTGCGGGCCAGCAGCCGTGAGACGTGCATCTGCGAGATACCCAGCTCGGCGGCGATCTGCGACTGCGTCATCTCCTCGAAGAAGCGCAGCCGCAGGATGGCGCGCTCCCGCTCCGGTAGCGCTTCGATCAGCGGCTTGACCGACATGCTGTCGACCATCGCGTCGAACGCCCTCTCCGGGAAGCCGATGGTCTCGGCGGCCGACCGGCCGTCCTCACGTTCGGTGTCGGCGTCCAGTGACGTGGCGCTGTGGTCGAGCTGCGCGGTGAGCGCCTCCACCACCTCACCGACCTCGACACCGAGGTGGGCGGCCAGCTCGCTCGGGCGCGGGGCCCGGTCCAGGCGGGCCGTCAGTTCACCGGTGGCCCGGTTGATCGCGACGCTGAGGTCCTTCAGGCGCCGTGGCACCCGCATCGCCCACGACTTGTCGCGGAACCAGCGCAGGATCTCGCCGCGGATGCACGGGATCAGGTACGACAGCGGGTCGCCGTCGGCCTTGAGCCGCTCCGGGGAGAACCTGTCCAGCGCGGTGATCAACCCCACCATCCCGACCTGCACCAGGTCGGGCTCGACGTCGCGGAACCGGCCCGCGTGGCGGCGGGCGAGGTGCCGGGTCAGCGGCTCGTAACCGAGGATCAGCTCCTCGCGCAGCCAGTCGCGCTCCGAGCCCGGCCCGGCGAGCGCTGTGTAGCGCAACAGCAGCGGGATGAGGTGCTCGTACTCCGCGGACCTGGCCTGCGGTTTGTCGGCCGTCGGTGGCGGGGCGGGCACGTCGGCGAGAGCCGTGCGGCAGGACGAGACCGGCGCCGGGTCGCCGGGGGACTCCAGGAGGGCGGTCACCTGCGGATGTTCCCGATCGACCGGATCGTCAAACGAGCGAAGCGGTCAGGACGCCCTGCCGAGCTGCTCCCCGAGCGCCTCCACCAACTGCGCCCGCGTCATCGACGAGCGGCCGCGGACCTCGTTGTCCC
>NZ_BAAAQK010000001.1:392218-488721 GCF_039531635.1 Pseudonocardia ailaonensis
TCGATGCTGCGCTGCAGCGCCTCCAGCAGAGCGGACATCTCCGTCGGCTCCGGCGGCTCGGACCCGGTGACGATCTCGTTGCCCGCCCGCTTGTCCTCGATCAGCTTCGTGACCCGGTCACGGTAGGTGTCGCTGTACTGCTCGGGCTTCCATGCGGTGGTCATCGAGTCGATCAGCTGCCGTGCCATCCGCAGCTCCTTCTGGCCCCCCGTGGTCTGCCGCGACGGCACGTTGTCCAGCTCGGCCGCGGGATCCCGGATCTCGTCGGCGAAATGCAGCGTGTGCCAGTGCCAGGACCGCTCGGTCCGCCCTGATCGCCGCCAGGTACTCCTTGCCCCGCATCACGAAGGTGCCCACCCCGGCCTTTCCGCCCTCCGACATCGCCTGCCGCAGCAGCGCGTACGGCTTGGCGTGCTGCTCCGCCGTGGGCGCCAGCCAGTACGTGCGCTGGAAGTAGACCGGGTCGATGTCGGCCAGCTCGACGAAGTCGCTGATCTCCAAGGCCTGCGAGCGGCCGGGCGCGATAGCGTCCAGGTCGTCGGGCTCGACCACGACGTACTCGCCGTCCCCGACCTCCGCGCCCTTCACGATGTCGGCGAACTCGACTTCCTCTCCGGTCCGCTCGTTGACGCGCTGGACGCGGACCCGGTCCGACGTCCCCCGCTGGAACTGGTGGAAGTGCACCGTGTGGTCCTCGGTGGCGCTGAACAGCCCCACGGGGATGGAGACCAGACCGAACGAGATCGTCCCCGACCAGATCGCACGCGCCATATCTGCAGGTACCCGCCGGGCGGGATCCGAATCCGGCACCGTGCCGGCGGGTGTCCCCTCGCCCGGCGGCTTCGGGTCGTCGGTGGTCCCGGCCGGTCGGCCGCACCGCGACGTGGCCCTGGCCTCGCGCGGGTCACAGGGTCGCCCAGACCGTCTTCCCCTCCGCCCGGCGCACGACTCCCCAGTCCGCCATCGCCGTCACGATCTGTAGCCCACGCCCCCGGAATCCGCCGAGCCGTGACCGCCCGATCGTCAGTGCAGCCGCCGGCTCGCCGTCGTCCACCTCGACGTGCAGACCGTCCCCCTCGACGACGTCGATACGCACGGTACCGGCGCCCCCGCCGTGCTCGACGGCGTTGGTGGCCAGCTCGGTGCAGACGAGCTCGGCGTTCATCACCAGGTCCTCGCCGGTCACGTTGGCCCGCAACCACCGACGGATGGCTGGGCAGACACGTGGCGTCCACGAAGGACAAGACGTAGGAGCGCCGTCCCTCGCATGATCGGCCCACGGTGCAGCCCCCGTTCGCCCGCCGGGTCCCATGCCGCGCCACTGATGAGTCGAGCTCGGCGTCGCACCCGTGGCTACCCGTCCCACCGTGGTTCACCCGTCGCCGCACCCGGCCGCGCTCATCCCGGGAGCGCTCACAGGCACGCCAGTGCGCGGCAAGGCACACTGTCCAGGTCCGAGGGGCCATCAGCGGGCAGGTGCGACGCGCGGGCGTGCGCCCGAGGCCAGGGAGGCAGGCGGCTCGATGTCCGTTCGACGGTTCGGTGTCGCCTCCGCCGACCGGGTCGCCGCCGTCCGGGCCACCCGCCTCCTCGAGGTGGGACCGGAGGAGGCCTTCAACCGGCTCACCCGGCTCGGGTCGGCGCTTCTGGGCACGCCGATGGTCGCGATGACCGTCGTCGACGACGTCCGCTCCTTCCTCAAAGGGGCACCGGATCCGGCGCTGCTCTGCGGCCCGGACGGCGTGTACGAGTCGCCGGTGAAGGACGCGGCCTGCCACCTGGTGATCGACAGCGGCAAGCTCGTGAGCATCCCTGACACGGCCGCCGACGCCCGCACCCGTGACCTCCCGCAGATCCACGACTTCTCCGCCGCGTCCTGGATCGGCGTGCCGGTCTGCGATCCCGACGGCCTCGTCGTGGGGAACTTCTGCGCCATGGACACCGTCGTCCGCCGGTGGACCGACACCGAGGCCGACGCCTTGCGGGACCTGGCGTCGGCCGCCGCGGGCGAGATCGCGCTGCGCCTGGCCCTCGATGCCGCCGACCGCCACGCCGCCGAGGTCACCGAGCTCGCCGAGGTCCTCGAGCAGAGCCTCGTCCCCACCGCACCACCGGACGTCCCGGGCGTCGAGTTCGGAGCCCGGTTCCACGCCGGCGGCACCGGCGTCGAGGTCATGGGGGACTTCTACGACGTCGTCCCCACCCCGACCGGCTTCGGCGTGGTGATCGGCGACGTCTGCGGCCGCGGCGCGCTCGCCGTCCGCGCCACGGCGATGGCCCGCACGGCAGTACGGACCGCCGCGCACAGCGAGTCCGACCCGGTACGCGTGCTCACCACGGTCAACGAGGTTCTCCTCGGCTGGTTCGCCGGGCGAGTCAGCTTCGTGACCTGCGCCTACGCCACCTTCACCCCGCCGGAAGTCAGGTCGAGGTGGCGGGTGAGGGTGGCCAGCGCCGTACACCCGCCGGGCTTCGTCCGCCGCGCACCCGGAAACGTCGAGCAGCTCGCCGCCGGCGGCCTGGTTCTCGGTCTGCTCGCGGAGGCACCGATCGCGGCACAGGACCTCGAGCTCGCGCCCGGGGACAGCCTCGTGCTGCACACCGACGGAATCTCCGAAGCCCACCGAGTGGGTGACACCGACCAGCTCGACGAGGTGGGCGTCATCCTCGCACTGGAGACCGCCCCCATCGGCGCGAGCGCCGACGATCTGTCCGCCCGCCTCGCCGAAGCCGCCTACGAGCAGGCCGGACGCATGTCGTCCGACGACGCCGGGATCGTCGTCGTCACAATCGACTCCTGAACCGGATCTGCGGTCGCGAAAGACCACGGGCGTTCGCCAGGGGTGGGCGGCGAGACTCCGGGTACGCCACCCCCATGACCGAACCGAACCACGACCCGAACCTCGACGACGTCCTCGACCCGGCCGAGCAGGCCCACCCGGACCACCAGGAACACGCCAAGACCCCGCACCCCGTCGACGACGACGAGCTGGAGCGCCGGGCCGAGCACGAACGCCGCGCTCTGCACGCCGACGGCCCCGTCCGCGACCGGTAGGAGCGACGATGCCGACCACCGACGAGACCCACACGACCCCGGCCACGCCCGAGGCTCCCTCGACCGCCCAGCTGGTCCGCCAACTCACCGAGCAGGTCCGAACCCTGGTCACCGACGAGGTCGAGCTGGCCAAGGTCGAGATGGCCGCCAAGGGCAAGGCCCTCGGTGTCGGCGCCGGTCTCGCCGGTGCCGGCACCGTGGTCGCTCTCGGCGGCGGGCTCACCCTGATCGCGGCCGCGATCGCGGCCCTGGCCCTGCTGCCTCCGGTCTGGGCCGCGGCGCTGATCACCGGCGGAGTGCTGCTGATCGCGGGCGGCGGGCTCGCGCTCGCGGGGAAGAAGCAGATCACCGACGGCGTACCGCCGGTCCCCCACGAGGCGATCAACAGCACGAAGCACGATATGGACACCGTCCGGACGGAGCTTCGACGATGAGCACCGATCCGGACGAGCTGCGCGCCAGGATCGCCGAGGAACGTGTGGCCCTCGGCGAGACAGCCGCCGCTCTGGCCGCGCGCACCGACGTCATCGGGCGGGCGAAGGACGGCGCTCATGACGCAGCCGAATCGTTGCGCGACAATGCCTCCCAAACGGTGACGCAGGCCCGGGAACAGAGTTCCCGCGCCGTCGAGCGGGCCAGGACCTGGAGCGCCGACATCATCGCAAGGGCGCGCTCCGGGGAGGGCCGCAAGCCGCTGTTCGTCGTGGGCGCGATGCTCGGCGCCCTGGTCGCCGCCGCGGCCCTGCGGGCCGTTCGCGGCCGGTGACACCCGGGAGACGACACCACGGCCTACAACGCCCGCCTGCGTGATCTCATCACCGAGGGCCGGGCCAACCCGGCTTCCTGGTCTCCCACGAGCTTCCGCTGGAGGAGGCACCGCAGGGCTACGAGCACTTCGACAACCGTGAGGACGGCTGGACGAAGGTCGTCCTGCATCCCTCCACCTGATCCGGTAGGCAACCTCCCCGGTTCGTGCGGAACGAGTCGGGGAGGGGAGCGGTTCTCAGCGGCGAGGCAACGGAGCGTCGACAGCGCGATGGAAGGCCTTCATCCCGAAGCGGTCGACCGCCGTCTTGATCAGACCGAACACCGCGCCCTGCAGGGCAGCGGCGAGCAGCACCTCGCGAGTGCTGTAGTTGCGGGACAGGGCCTGCGGGGTGTCCGGCTCTCCCGAGATCTTCTTCCACACCAGCGCGAACACCTGACCGGCCACGAGCCCGCCGAGAGCGCCGGACAACAGCCCCACGGGCTTGTAGACCAGCTTCAGTGCTCCTGGCAGGTCGTCGCCGAGCTAGGCGGGCTTAGCGTCGTCGGTCGTGTCGCTGCGACTCATGATTCCCAGTTACCCGCCTCGCAGCCGCTCACACGGCGGGATGGATACGGCGCGGACGGCGCTCGGCGCCGGTCTCCCCAGGGGCCTCGTCCCGTCCTCCGACCCTGCCGACGAACGGCTCAGTCGCTCGAACATACTCGCCGGCACCCGGCGAACAGCAGGGAATCCGGATCCCGACGGCCTATCGGCAGGCATGAGCGGCCGTCAGACGGTTGCGGCGCCGAGCAAGACCCCCTTGATCTGCACCGTGTCGAGCAGGTGCGCCAGCCGCTTCTCCTGTTCCTGTGTCCGGTGCCAGGCGGCGGCCTGACGGTGCTGCTCCTCCACCAGACCGTCGACGCGGTCGATCTGCTCCTGCCACTCCCGCGGCGGGCCGGGAAGATCCGCGAGCGCGCTCCCCACGTGCAGCACGGATCTCGACACTTGCGGGAATCTCCACTCGCCGCTATAAGTTTCGCCGTCAAGCCCGGCAGCCGTCGGCCCCGGCGGATGCCCTGCGGACCCGGAGACGACGAACCGTGACGACTCGACCCACCGCCCTGGACACCACCTGCGATCCGGGTGTCTCGATGGGCCGGGCCGCGAAGCTCCTCGACGTCCGACCCGCCTTCCTCCGCAGCCTCGACACCGCCGGCGTGCTGAGCCCCCACCGCACCGAGGGTGGTCACCGCCGCTACTCGGCTCTCCAGCTCGCCCGCGCCTCGCGGCTGCGCGAGCTCCTCGACGTCGGGCACTCCCTGCTCTCCGCCACCACGATCCAGGGCCTCGAGGACGACCTGGGCCGCAGCCACGCCGAGCGCCACGATGCCGTCGACGCCCGCGACGAGGCCCGCGCCGAACTCCGGCGACGCGACGACGAGCTCGACGACACACGAGCCAAGCTCCACCACGCCCACCAACGCATCTCGCAGCTCAACCACCGCCTGGCCGAACACGGCGACCGCACCCCGGGCTGACGCCCTGGCCAGGCGCACCACCGCAAGTCCGACGACCGCAACCCCACCGGAAGCGACCGCAACCCCACCGGAAGAAGGAGATCGAGCGCGAATGTCCAGCGACGAAGGTGCGCGGGCCGGCACCGGCGGATGGGCGAGCGAGTTCTCCGAACTGGCCACCTCGCTGAGGTCCGCCGGAACCATCGATACCGCGCTCGGGCGGATTGTGGAGGCCGGAGCAGCCCTCATCCCCAAGGCAGACCTGGTCAGTCTGACCCTGCGCCGTGACGACGGCCGGTACGTCACCGCCGCCGCGAACGAACAGCTCGCCGCCCGACTCGACCAGCTGCAGTACGAGCTCGACGAAGGGCCCTGCGTCCTGGCCAGCCGGCGCGACGGGGTCGGGCTGTTCGCCTCCTCCGATCTCGACGGCGATCCGCTACTTCGCCGGTGGGGGCCCAAAGCGGCGCGGGCAGGAGTGCACTGCGCACTCGCGGTCGGGCTCTTCGCCCACGAGGACCCGCCCCGCACCGGTGCTCTGAACTTCTTCGCCTTCACCCGGGGTGCCCTCGACGACGCCGACCGGGACGCGGCCGTCGTGCTCGCGGCCTATGCCGCCGCCGTCCTCGACTCCCTCACCGCGGCGGGCGCGGCCCGCGAGGAGAACCGCCACCTGCGCGAGGCACTCCACAACCGGGACGTCATCGGCCAGGCCAAAGGGGTGCTGATGGAACGCGAAGGTATCAACGAGGACGCGGCGTTCGAGCTCCTGCGGTCGGTGTCGCAGCAGACCAACGTGAAGCTCGCCGAGCTCGCACGCACCGTGGCCGAACGCCGTACCGAGCTCTGACCACCATCAGCCGGCACGATCGTCACGAGGAGGTGACGCCCGTTGTCCGTCCACTTCACCCCGCGCTGACCTACCGGTTCCCACCGAGCTGGCCGCCGTCCTGGGCCCCTTCATCGCCTGGCTAGCCACCCCGAGCCGGACGAGATGCTCCGCCGCCGCCACCCCCCAGGTCGTCGAGGGCTACTTCCGCTGTGCCAAGGGCGACCGCGACGGCATCTCCGATCGCCGGCTCGCTTCGAGTGCCGCTACGACGGTCCCGCCCAGGCCCAGGTCCGCACCGCCCTGGACCTGTTCGCCGAACACGTCGCCATCCTGGCCGCGACCCGCCTCGATCGCTGACACACCTCTCGGCGGCACCGCTTCGGCCCGTCCGGGTCCACACACCACCGCGGCCGGATCGCCGGCACCTCGAGTCCTCCCCGTCGAGGACGACGACACGCAGGGTGGAGTACTGAGCGACTTCGGCTGTCGCGTGGCCGAGTCGGCGGTTCACCGCCGACGACGCGGTCGCCGCCCATCACCACGGCGGAGTTGCCATCTCCCCGCCGCGCCCCTCAACGTCGCTACTCGAGCCCAATTGAGGCTACTCGCCGACCGGTCAGGCGCAGCTCGGCCCGAGTGGCCCACCGTCGACCGTTGAGCACGTTCTTCTGCAGCAGGCTGAAGAACGACTCCATCGCGGCGTTGTCCGCGCAGGTCCCGACCCGCTTTATCGAGCCCCGGAGCTGAGCATCGCGGAGAACCCGCTGGTAGGCATGGGATCAGAACTGGCTGCCCCGGTCGGAAGGCACGATCGCCGTCGCGTCCGGGGCGCGCAGGGTGACGGCATTGCGCAGCGCGTCCACCGCGAGCTGCGAGGTCATAGGGGCGTCGGTGGAGTAGCCCACGATCCACTTCGAACACGCGTCCTCCACCGCGCAGAGGTAGAGCTTGCCCTCGCGGGTCGGGTGCTCGGTGATCGGTCAACCAGAACAGGTCCAGCCGCTGCGCGGTGAACCCGCGGCCCACGAGGTCGGGGTGCACGGGCGGGCCGGGCTTGCGGTGACGGCCTCGTCGACGGGCGTGGACCGACCAGAGCTTCTGCATCGGGCAGAGTCCGTTCACGCGGTTGCACGACGCCTTCCAGCCGGTATTGGCGACTTCGTCGGTGATGAAGCGGTAGCCGAACCCGGGGTCGTCGTGGTGGACGTCGACGGTGGCGTTGACCAAGTGGGCGTCGTCGTAGTCGCGGTCGGAGACGGGTTTGGCGCGCCATTTGTAGAAGGCCTGCTTCGAGAAACCCAGCACCCGGCAGGTCACCGCGACGGGAATCTTGCCGGCGGCGAGGTCGAGGACCAGCGGGTACATCATCGTGGGAGCACGTCGCGGGCGAAGTAGGCAGTGGCGCGGCGCAGGATCTCGTTCTCCTGATCGAGCTGCTTCGCCCGCATCCGCAGCTCGCGGTTGTCGACCTCGAGATCGCTCTCGCCGGGTCTGGCCCGCTGTGTCAGGTGCGTCGGCGCTGATCCCGTCCTCGCGGTCGGCGATCCTCAACCAGCGTGACAGGCAGGACTCCGAGATCCCGAAGTTCCGGGCTACCGAGGCGACGGACTGGTCGCCCTGACGGGCCACAGCGATCACGTCGCGGCGGAACTCCTTCGCGAACGGCTTGGGCACAATGACGATCCTTCCAGCGAGGAGCACCTCCTCACAGGCCTGGAGCCAACCGAACCCTGGGCAGTCCCCTACGATGGCTACCATGGGTGATCGTCAGAATGCGTCCGCGCTGCGCACCGTGAGCACGTGCAGGGTGCGGTCGCCCGAGTAGGCGTCTCGGCCGTGCAGGAACCTGTAGTTGTCCAGCACGAACAGGTCCTGCGGGTCGAGCCGGAAGCGGGGTGCGACATCCATCGCGGTGGCGAGGACGTCGGCGTAGCTCTCCAGCAACGTGAGGTGTTCCACGGCCCGCGGCTCTCGCGGCACCGGGGCGGCGTAGTCACTGGCGCGCACCGCCCGCCGCCCGGTGCGGGTGTGCTCGACGAGGCGGCGCACCAGTGGTGTCGGCGGGACACCGCGCGGGACCTGCTCCCACGCGCCGAAGAAGTCGACGTCGACCCCGACGAGGAAGTCGTGCACCTCGCGCAGCTCGGGTTCCGGGGCCGTGCGCAGGGCGTCGACCAGCGCGTACCCATCGACGAGGACAGAGTCACCGCCCTCGTCGGCCGCCCGGCCGCACAGCATGAGCAGCCAGTCCTCGTCAGGGTCGCGCAGTCGTACGCTGCGCCCGTGGACGTCGACGACCACGGTGGCGCCGTCGTTGTGCAGGCCGAGTACCGGTGCGTCCAGGCCACCCTGGGGCCGGATCCCGAACAGCTCACGCAGTCGCCCTCCCAGGGCGGTCGCTGCGGCGTCGACCAGGCGCTCGGGGTCCGTGGCGTAGCCGGTGACGATCGCGGCGCCAGCCCGGTCGAGCCCGGCCCGCAGGTCAGTGACGTGCGGGGGCACGACTCCCGCCGAGCCGAGCGTGTCCTTCCACTCCGGACGGACCTCGCCGCACCGGCGGCCGTCGGATCCATTGCGTGCCATGGGATCTCCTCTTCCTATCGGGACCAGCGGCGGTCGAGATGCCGGCCGAGAAGGGTGACGAACAACGACACCGCGACGACGGCGACCGCGGGCACGATCACCAGCCGCGGCGCGACGAACACGAACTGGCGGCCCTCGGCGAGCATCGCGCCCCACTCCGGGGTGGGCGGCTGGGCGCCGAGCCCCAGGAACGACAGGCCGGCCAGCGACAGCAGCACGTTCGCGAAGCGCAGGCAGGCGTGCGCGGTGAGCGGGCGGATCGCATTGGGCAGGATGTGGCGCATCGTGATCCGCGACGCCCCGGCGCCGAGCGCGAGAGCGCCCTCGACGTACTCGCGGCCGCGTTCGCGCACCGTCAGCTGGTACGCGAGCCGGGCGAGCGGCGTCCAGCCGGTGACGAGGACGGCGATCAGGAGGGTGTCCAGGCCCGGCTGGCGGACCGCCGCCACGATGAGCCCGATGATGACGGTCGGGATCGCGACGAGCAGGTCCAGGATCCGTTGCAGCGCTTGGCCCGCCGCCCCGCCGAGGTAGCCGGCGAACAACCCGGCCAGGGTGCCGACGACCGCGCAGGCGAGCACGGCGACGGCGGTGAACCACACCGATAACCGGGTCCCTGTCACCAGCCGGACCAGCACGTCCCGACCCAGGTGGTCCGTCCCCAGCCAGTGCGCGGGCGAGGGCCCGGCGAACCGGTCCCCGAGATGCGTGGTGACAGCGTCGACCGGCAGCACGGCCGCCACCAGCAGCAACCCGATCACCACACCCGCCACCACGCGGAGCTTCACGCCTCCACCCCCGCCCGCGCGACCGGGTCCAGCGACAGCGCCAGCAGCTCCGCCGCGATGCTCGCCAGCGCGGCCACCGCGACGACGGCCAGCAGCCCGGCCTGCAGCATCGGCAGGTCCTGGGAGATCACCGCGTCGTAGAGCAGCCGACCCAGCCCGGGGACCGCGAACACCACCTCCACGATCACCGAGCCACCCAGCAGCCCCGCGAAGAACATGCCGGACAGGGAGACCACCGACGTCAGCGCCAGCCGGGCGCCGTGCCGCCAGAGGACCCGCGACTCCGGCAGCCCCTTCGACCGGGCGACGGCGACGTGCGGGCGGCCGAGGGCGTCGATCGTCTCGGCGCGGGTGAGCTGCGCGGCGAGCGCCGCCGGGAAGGACGCGAGCGTCACGACCGGCAGGACGAGCTGGGCGACGCTCCCCCAGCCCGTCGCGGGCAGGAGGGGCACCGCGATCGCGAAGGCCAGGACCAGCAGGGGCGCGAGGATGAACTCCGGGACCGCGACGCCCAGCACGGACAGCCCGGTGACGGCCCGGTCGAGAGGTCCGCCGGGGCGTCGCGCGGCCCACACCCCGGCCGGGATTCCCACCGCGGCGGCGAGCACCAGCGCGAGGGCCGTGAGCAGCGTCGACACCGCGATCGCCGCGGCGAGCTGGGCAGCGACGGGCGTCCGGGTCGAGTACGAGGTTCCCAGGTCCCCGGTGAGCACCCCGCCGATCCAGTGCAGGTACTGCACGGGCAGCGGGCGGTCCAGGCCCAGCTCGGCCGCCACCCGCGCGGCCACCACCGGATCCGGTTCGATGCCGTCCGTCCGCGCCCGCACGATCTCGCGGGTCGTGTCGACCCCGGCCATCCGCGGCAACAGGAACACCAGGACGGACGCGAGCAGCAGCAGGGGCGGCAGCGCGAGCAGCCGCCGGACGAGGGTGCTCGGCACCGGTCAGGACGAGGTGCGGGTGAGCCCGGTCGTCACCAGGCGCTTGCCGAGCGGGTCGACCGTGTAGCCCGACACCCCGCGGGCCACCCCGTTCTCCTGGGAGTGGATCAACGGGACGCCCGCGACGTCGTCGACCAGCTTCCGGGCGGCCTGACGGAAGATCGCCTGCCGAGCCAGGGGATCGGTCGAGGTCGAGAGCGGGCCGATCAGCGCGTCGAACTCGGCCGAGCAGTAGTGGTTCACGTTGTAGGAGCCCGCGCAGGAGTAGTCGCTGCTCAGCGTCGCGCCCGCGTCCGGGACATCGGTGAGGTAGCTGCGCGAGAGCACGAACATGTCGAAGTCCCCGGCAAGGATCTGCGCCTCCTGCGGGGCGTACTCCGCAACCCGGATCTGCGCGTCGATGCCGACCTCGCGGAGCATCCCCTGCACCGCCGTGGCCAGCGTCGGTAGCTCCGCGCGGTTGGGATAGGTGGCCAGCCGCACCCGCAGCGGGTTCTGCGGCCCGTACCCGGCCTGCTCCAGCAGCGCCCGCGCGCCCGCCGGATCCGCCGGCGCCGGCGCGTCCGTACTGCCGAACGGGACCGCCCCGCCGAACAGCTCCGACGCCGGCGTCGCCGACCCGGCGAGGGCCTGCTCGGCCAGGGCCGTGCGATCGATCGCCTTCGCCACCGCCTGCCGGGCCCGCAGGTCGTCGAAGGGTTTGGCGGACAGGTTTAACAGAAGCGACGCCGTCCGCGGCGCCGGCACGGTCTGGTTGTCGTAGCCGTTGGGCCCGGTGAACTCCAGCAGCGAGGACTCCGGGAGTCCCTGGGCGATGTCGACGTCACCGGCCCGCAGCGCGAGCGCCCGGGCGGTCGGGTCCGTCACGTACTGCACCGCGACCCGCGCGAGCTGCGCCCGCCCACCCCAGTACGAGTCGTTGCGCTCGAGCCGAGCGGTGCGGTTGCCCTCCGCCTCGACCAGACGCATCGGACCGGTCCCGGTCCCCCGCACGGACGGCGGAGTTCCCGGCTCGTACGCCGACGGCGCGAGGATCGCGGTGTTCACACTGCTCAGCCGCAGCGGCAGGATCGGGTCGGGCTTCGCGGTGGAGACCCGCACCGCACCGGTCCCGTCCGCAGCCGCGGTCAGCCCGATCCCCTTGACCGCCCGTGGTGGCGCCGCCACCCCTGCCACCCAGCCCAGCGCGGTCGCGACGGCCTCGGGGGTCAGCGGGGTGCCGTCCTGGAACGTGACGCCGGGGCGCAGCGTGAACCGCCACGTGCGGTCGTCGACCGGGGTCCAGTCGGTGGCCAGGCCGGGCCGCACCCGGCCGTCGGAACCGGCGGCGACGAGCGTCTCGGTGACGCCGAGCTGGTAGAGCCCGTAGGCGTCGTCGGTGTCCATGGCGTAGCCCGAGCGCGGGACGAACTGCGCGGCGAGGCGCAGCTCGCCGTCGGCGACGGGGATGCCCGTCGCGGCGCCACCGGATCCGCACGAGGCGACCAGGGTGACGAGCGCCAGGGCAGCGGCGGTTCGGGCGAAGCGGACACGTCGGGACACCGGCCGACCATGTCACGAGTAGATGGCAAATGCTAGTAATAGGCAACTATGGCCGATCACACCTCCCGCTCCGGCTTCGGGCGGTTCCGGGTCCTACGGGACTTCGGCCGCCTGCCCCCGGTCCTGCAGCTGCTCGTCGGTACCCAACTGTGCTTCAACGTGGGCTTCTACATGGTCCTGCCCTACCTCGCGACCCATCTCGCACAGGACCTCGCCCTCGCCGGCGGGCTCGTCGGACTAGTGCTCGGCCTGCGGACGTTCAGCCAACAGGGGCTGTTCGTGATCGGCGGAACACTGTCCGACCGGCTGGGAGCCAAACCCGTCATCCTGGCGGGTTGCGCGCTGCGGGTCGGGGGCTTCGTCCTCCTCGGCGTCGCGGGCGACCTCGCCGGGGTGATCGCCGGCGCCCTGCTCACCGGGTTCGCCGCGGCCCTGTTCTCCCCCGCCGTGGAGTCCTCGATCGCCCGCGAGACCGCCGAGCACGCCGAGGTGCCGCGCGCGGAGGCGTTCGCGATGTTCGCCGTCTCCGGCCAGGTCGGCTCCGTGATCGGACCCCTCGCCGGGGCCGGCCTGCTCCTCGTCGACTTCCGGCTGGCCTGCCTCGTCGCGGCCGGCGCGTTCGTCCTCATCGGACTCGCCCACCTCGCATGGCTGCCCCGCCGTCCCGCCGCGCACGCGGACGAGCCCATGCTCGCGGGCTGGGCCGAGGTCCTGGCGAACCGGCGCTTCCTCGCCTTCGCCGCCGGCTACTCGGGCTACCTGCTCTGCTACAACCAGCTCTACCTCGCCCTGCCCGCCGAACTCGACCGCACGACCGGGAACCAGGGGGCACTCGGCCTCTTGTTCGTCCTCGCCTCGGTCATGGTGATCGGCGGACAGCTGCCCGTGACTCGCTGGGCCCGCCGCCGCGGCACGGGCGGGATCGTCCTCGGCTTCGTCCTGATGGCATGCGCCTTCGGCGTCGTGGCCTTCACGGTCGTCGTGCCGTTCGGACCCGCCCTGTGGCCCGCCGTCGCGTTCGTCGTCCTCCTGACGGCCGGACAGATGGTCGCCGTCCCGCTGGCCCAGGACCTCGTCCCACGCCTGGCCGGCGAGCGGCGGCTCGGCGCCTACTTCGGCCTGCTCTCCTCCGCAGGCGGGCTCACCGTCCTGATCGGCAGCACCGCCGCGGGCAGCTTGCTCGACCCGGCGGTCGCCCCACCCGTCGTCGCCTGGCTGGTACTCGGGGCGGTGCCACTAGGGAGCGCGCTGGTCATCGGGCGGCTGGCGAGGCGCGGCACCCTGAGCTGACGGCACCGGGCCGCCGGGACGCTGCCCGTCGCACCACGCGGCCCAGAGACCGGCGTACACGCCGCCCGCGGCGTTCAGCTCCGCCGTCCCGGCCTCGACGATGCCTCAGCGAGGCGAGAGCGGACTGGAGGGTGTCCACGACGAACATCAGCTGGTTGACCGGCCCGAGCAAGCGCAGGACGGCCAGCATCGCGGTGGTGGATCCACCGACGGTGGACGCGCCGCCGTCGACGAGGACGAGACCGACGACGAGCTCCACCAGGCGCCTTCTGGCTGGTGAACGGGATCATGGAGATCATCGCCGGCTCCACCCGGGGGAAGGCGACCACCGCCGGCGCAGCCCCCGCGCCGGCGCCGGCCGCGGAGCCCACAGCGGCATCCGCTCCGTGACCCCGGACGCCTGCCCGCACTCCACCAGGCAAGTAGCCTCGGTCGATACCGGTCAGTGGGGTATTTCCGCGAGTGCGTCGAGGTCACGCACGCAGAACCTGTGGTGCTCCCGCTCTTCGTTCAGGACCACCCGCAGGCACTCGACCACGGTCTTGCCGGCGGCGTAGGGCGGCCAGCCCGGACCCGCCGGAACGGGGGCGATCGCGGACAATTCGTCGACGGTCGCGGTCTCCAGCCAACCTTCGAGTTCGGCCGACTGTCGGGCTCGCACCTGGACGACCTCGTCAAGACTCGGGCGAGCCGCCCGGTCGAGCCCCTGTTCTTCCTGGTCGGGCACGAAGTCGGATGCCAACCCGAGCCCGATGAACGGCTCGGTCGACCCCAGGCAGCAGCGACGAAACCATGAGTCGTGTACGAACACCAGGTGGCGCAGGGTCTGCACCGCGGACCACTCGCCCGCGACGCACTGATGCGCGGCGTCCTCGGGCATCGCACGCAGACGTTCGACCGTGCTCGCCCAGTCTCGCGTCAGCTGTCGATGGGCCTGACGCAGATCGGACGGGTCGCCGGAGCGCGTCAGCACGCGAACCGGATACCGGCGGTCGAGCTCGGCCTCCACGTAGGAGCCCACCTCGACCCCGTTGACGACCAGGTTGCTGACCAGCCCGTCGATCACGACGTCGGCCATCACCACGCCGACCAGACGCGCGCCCGACAGGTCGCACTCGCGAAACTCGGCGGCGCTGAGGTCCTCATCGGCGAACCTCACCATGCAGGGCTCCCTTGCGCTCGTCTCAGCGAGGAGTCTCGGCCACCAGAGCCGGCCTGACAACCTGTGACCGAGCTGCCTGCAGCATGAGGCGACGAACGCACGCCACGGAGGCCCCTCCAGTACACGACCAGCGGGCGCAGCGGCGCGCCCCAAGGGGCATTCGCTGAGTCCACGCCCGGCTCGACGAGCGTCGCACTCGCTACACGGCTGGACATGACTCGCCACTACGAACAGCTCCGTCCCGCTGCGGCGGGAAGCAGGCGCACGCGCTCCAGCGCCGCTGATCCGCGGTGCCGGGCACGGGCCAGCCGATCGGCGTCGAGTCCAGCGACACCACTGATGTCGGACGAATCGCTCTTGCAGCCCCGAAAAGGAGATATAGGATAGACTAACCTAACTTGCACTGGAGATGAGTACCGGCATGGCAGTTCTCAAGACGTGCATGGCCACGGTGTCCCTGGGCGGAAGCCTCGATCAGAAGCTGGACGCCATCGCCGCCGCGGGATTCGACGGCATCGAGTTGCTCGACGACGACCTGGACAGATCGGGGATCAGCCCGGCGGAGTGCGCGAAGCGGTGCGCGGACCTCGGTCTGACCATCGACCTCTATCAGCCGTTCCGGCGCGCCGAGGGTGTGGCCGCGGACGAGTTCGGGGCCGTGCTGTCGCGGTTCCGGCACCACCTCGGCGTGATGGAGGCGCTCGGAGCGGGCTCGATCCTCGTCGTCTCCAACACCGACGGCGACGCCGATCCCAGCCGCGACCTCTCGGTCACCCAGCTCGCCACCCTGGCGGACACCGCGGCCGAGCACGGGATGACCGTTGCGTTCGAGGCCCTGGTGTGGGGCACCCACATCAGCCGGGTCGCCGACGCGTGGGACGCGGTCCGCAGCGCGGCGCACCCGGGCCTGTACCTGGTCGTCGACACCTTCCACCTGCTCGCCGGCGGTGAGGACGCCACCGACCTGGAGCGGCTGCCGGACGGCGCCGTGGGGTTCCTCCAGCTCGCGGACGCCCCCTGGCTCGACCTGGACCTGATCTCGTGGAGCCGCGGGCACCGGTGCTTCCCGGACGAGGGCGAGATGGACCTGCTGACCCCGGTCTCCTCGGTCCTGGCCGCCGGCTACGCGGGCCCGCTGTCGTTGGAGATCTTCAACCCCGGCTATCGGGAGCGCCCGCCGCACGAGATCGCGCGCCAGGGCGCCGAGGCCCTGGAGCGCTTCGCCGAGCGGCTCCAGGGCGAGGCGGCTGCTCACCCGGTGGGCGCGCCGGTGCCGTCGGTCGAGCCCTGAAGCTCGGCCAGCACAGCGATCCAGCGCGTGAGGCGCTGGTCCTCGGCCAGTGCCGGGTAGTCGAGGTCCTCGACCCCGGCGCTACGCCACCGCTCCACCAGCTCCATGACCCGCACGGAGTCCATGCCCTGGTCGCGGAGGTCGGCCTCACCGTCGAGGTCGGCCACCTCCGCGAACAGGACGTCGGCGACATCCGCCTTCGCCTGCTCGGCACTCACGCGCTGCGACACCGGTTCGCTCACGAGCTCGTTCATGGGTGTGTCGGTTCTCCTTCTCTCAGGACGGGTCACGGGTGATCAGCTCGAGGAACGCTGGCATCCAGCGCTCCGCCTGACCCGCGCCCAGGACGATCTCGGAGTGCGGGGTGTCGACCCGCACAGTGGTCAGGCGCGGCAGGAACGGCGCCCACATGCCCTCCAGCTGGGCGGCGTACTGCTCTGGGTCCTCTCCTGCGCGGCCCTCCTCGCCAGCAGCCGCGACCAGCAGCGTCGGCACGTCGACGACGCCGTCCGTCGGCGCCGTCAGCAGCACGTCGACGCGGGTGGCCGCGACGGCGATCGCGCGGCGCTGGGTGGCGTCGAGGCCGCCGAACATCCGCTCCCCCAGCTCGGCCCCGGCGTCGCGTTCCAGGGTCGCGGCGATCCGGTCCTGCAGGTCGAGGTCGCCCCGCAGGTCCGCCATCGTCACCGTGACGGGCTCGACGTCCTCCTGCAGGGGGCCGTCCGCGATCGGGATCGCGTCGACGATCGCGAGCGCCCGCACGGTGTGGCCGCGCCGGACCAACTCCGCCGCGACGCCGTGGGCGAGGTGCCCGCCGTACGACCAGCCGAGCAGGTCGTACGGGCCGTCGGGGCGGCACTCCACCACGGCGTCGGCGTAGGCGCGGCAGGCCTCGGCGAAGTCGGCAAAGTCGACGTCGACGCCGCCGTGCACCGGGTCCTGGATGCCGTACGCCGACCAGTCGGCCGGCAGCAGGGGCAGCAGGTGGGAGTACATCGTGGCCACGCCGGTGTACTCGTGGAAGCAGAACAGCTCGGTGTCCGTTGATGCCTCTCGGAGCGGGAGCAGCATCGCCTCGGTCACCGTCGTACTCGCCGCGCCCGCGTCTAGGTGCTTCGCCAGCGCCGCAACGGTCTGGTGCGCGAAGACGTCCCGGACCAGAAGACCGTGATCACCGGCCGCGTTCACCCTCGCCACGAGCCGCATCGCGAGCAGCGAGTTGCCGCCGCTCTCAAAGAAGTTCGCGGCCGCGGAGTAGCGATCGAGGCCGAGCAGCTCGGCGATCGAGCCCGCGAGCAGTTGCTCCGTCGCGCCCTGCGGCTCGACGTGCTCTGCGCCGGCGACGTCGATCACCGGCAGGGCCCGGGCATCGACCTTGCCGTTGATCGTCAGCGGGATCTCCGCGACGACGGCCAGCCCGGCGGGGAGCATGTAGTCGGGCAGGATGCCGCGCGCACGGGCCCGGACGGCGTCGAGGTCGACAGCGACTCCCGCCGGGACCACGAAGCCGTGCAGCTGGGTGGCCCCGGACGCGTCCTTGCGCGGGACGACGGCGGCGCGCGCCACCTGCGGATCGGCCGCCAGGACGTCCGCGACCTCCCCCGGCTCGATGCGGTAGCCGCGGATCTTGACCTGGTCGTCGGCGCGGCCGAGGTACTCGATGTCGCCGCGTGCCGTCCAGCGCGCCAGGTCACCCGTGCGGTACATCCGCGCGCCGGGCTCCCACGGGCAGGCCGGGAAGCGCTCGGCGGTCGCCGCGGGCTGCGTCCAGTACCCGCGGGCGATGCCGTCGCCCGCCAGGTAGAGCTCGCCTGTCACGCCGTCCGGCACGGGCTGCAGCGTCGCGTCGAGGATGTAGGCACGGGTGTTGAGGATCGGTGTGCCCACACTGGACGTCCGGCTGTCGGCCAGGTCGGCGCCGAGCGCGTTGATCGTGAACTCCGTGGGGCCGTAGAGGTTGTACGCCTCCACGCCGGGCGCGTCGCGCAGGTCCTGCCAGAGCCGCTCCGGCACGGCCTCACCGCCGAGCGACACGAACACGACGCCCTCGCCGTCCGCCGCCGTCGACCGGCCGGCGGGCCGGTCGCGCTCCAGCAACCCCTGGTCCACGAGCAGTTGCCCGTAGGACGGCGTGACGTCGAAGCCGTCGATGTGCTCGGCGTCGTAGTGCGCGAGCAGGCGCTCGGGCTCGCGGCGCATCTCCTCGTCGATGACGTGGACCTCGTGGCCGTTGAGCATCCAGAACAGCTGCTCCCACGAGGCGTCGAACGAGAACGACGTGGTGTGCGCGATCCGCATGCTGCGGCCGTCCTGGTGTGCGACGACGCGGTCGAAGATCTTCTCGACGTGGTTGGCGTACATCGTCGTCAGGCCTCGGTAGCCGACGGCGACACCCTTGGGCCGCCCCGTCGAACCGGAAGTGAAGATGATGTAGGCCAGGTGGTCGAGGTGGACCTCGCCGCCGCGCTCGGCCGCCGTGACCGGGCCCGCGGGGAGGGAGGCGATCCGCTCCCGCACGGTGTCGTCGTCCAGGTTCACCGCGTGGCTCGCCTCCGAGCCGAGGCGCGCGGCGTCCCGTTCGGTAACGAGGGTGACGGTCGGCTCGGCGACGGCCAGCATGTGCGCGATGCGGTCGTCGGGGTTCTCGGCGTCGACAGGTACATAGGCCGCGCCGACGGCGAAGACCGCGAACATCGCGACGACCATGCGCTCGTCGCGCGGCAGCAGCAGCGCGACCCGGTGCTCCGGGCGGACGCCGTGCTCCAGCAGCAGCCGCGCGTAGCGGTGCACCTCGGCCGCGAACCCGGTGAAGGTGAAGCGGCGCTCGCCCGCCACCAGCGCGATCCGGTCCGGTGTCAGCGCCACCCGCTGCTCCAGCAGGCCGCCGACGGTGATCTCGTCCAGGGTGCGCGGGGCCTGTGAGCCGCGGACCTCCTCACCCGGGAGCAGCGCGGGCACCCGGCCCGCCGGCTCGTCCAGGTGGTCGACGAGGAAGCGCAGGACGTGCACGTACCGCTCGAGCAGCGTCTGCGCGGCGTCCTGGTCGAAGGCGTCCCGGCGGAACGACAGGCGGACGTGCACCGCCGCGCGGTTCCCGTCCAGCCACGGGTTGACGGCGAACGTCATGGGGTAGTGCGTCGCGTCGTCGATGCCGCCGCCGGTGACCTCGGTCTCGTCGGTGCCCTCGGCGCCGCCGGTCGCGCGGTAGGGGAAGTTCTGGACGACGAACAGGGTGTCGAACAGGGCCCCGACGCCCGCGTCGTCCTGGATGTCGGACAGCGAGGTGTGGAAGTGGTCGATGACCTCCAGCTGCTCGCTCTGCACCCGGGCCAGCAGCGCGCCGACCCTCTCGAACGGGTCGGACCGCACCCGCATCGGCAGCGTGTTGAACAGCAGGCCGACGATCCGCTCGGCGTCGTCGAGCTCGGGCGGGCGCCCGGAGACGGTGTTGCCGAACACCACGTCGCTGCCGCCGGTGAGCCGGCCCAGGGCGATCCCCCACGCGACCTGCAGGAGGGTGCCGACCGTGACCCGAGCCTCCCGCGCGGCGGCGTACACCCGCGCGGCCTGGGCGTCGTCGAGGTCCTGGTGGAGCTCGCCGGTCTCGATCCGGTCGCCGGTCAGGTCCCCCCCGTCCGCCCAGACGATCGACGGGCCGGGCAGGTCGGCGAGGTAGTCCCGCCACGAGGACCGGGCGGCCGCCCCGTCGCGGTCCGCGAGCCAGTCCAGATAGGAGCGGAACGACGCCGCGGGCGTGCGATCGGTGTACGCCGGGTCGGCGTAGACCGCGAGGATCTCGCTCAGCACAAGGTTGAGCGAGTAGCCGTCCATGAGGATGTGCTCGAAGGTCATCGCGAGCGTCCACGCCCGGGCGGTCCGCTCGACGAGAACGAACCGCAGCAGCGGCGGCTCCTCGTGGTCGAACGGTACCGCGCGCTCCTGCGCGAGGAAGGCCTCCACGTCCTCCGCGTCCCGCACCACCCGGAAGGGCAGCGGGCTGTGGGACGGGTGGGGCGCGGGCAGGATCTGCACCTCGCCCTCGCCCAGCGCGACGAACCCGGCCGTCAGGTTCGGATAGCGCCGCAGCACGGTCGCGACCGCGTCCGCCATGCGGGCGGGGTCCACGGTGCCCGCCAGCTCGCGCGTCACCTGGGACACGTAGGCGTTGTGGTCGTCGGTCTCGCGGGAGCGGACCATGTGGTAGAGCAGGCCGCTCTGCAGGGGTGAGAGCGGCAGGATCTCGGCGTCGGTCCCGTAGCGGGACCGCAGCTGCTGCGCCTCGGCCGCCGTCATGGGGAGGCGGTCGACGCGCCGCAGCACCGGGAGGGTGGTGGCCGTGGCGGGCAGCGCGGCGAGGCCGTGCCGGTCGAGCTCGGCGGCGACGGCGTCGGCGACCTCCTGCGCGTCGAGGCCGATGCCGGGTGCGACGCGGACCTCGACGGTCAGCGCGTCGCCGACCAGGATCCGGGCGCTCACCCCGATGCCGGCCGGGTGCTCGTCGGGCCGGGGCCCGGCCTCGGTGCGGAACACGCCGATGCGGATCTCGGGATCGGGCACCTCGTCGAGGTAGCCGGCGAAGACCGGGCTCTCGCGGAGCAGCGCGAGCTCCTCGGCGTGCCGGGGCTCCCACGCGAGGCTCCCCTGCCCCGCGACCGGGAAGCGCCGGACGGCCGACGGGCCGGCGGGCTCCTCGATCTCGACCACCGTGCCGTCGGCGAAGTCCGGGCCGTGGACGAGGGCGAGCGCGCGCAGGAGCGCCCCGATCGCCGACGCCCGCTCGTCGGCGGCGGTCGCGGCGTCGGTGACGGTGCCGCGGGACACCGCGCCCCCGACACCGCCCCGGCCCGCGCCGCCCGGCAGCTCGACGGGCACGACCTCGGCGAAGCCGTCGAGCCAGTCGGCCCAGAACGGGTCGTCGAGAACGGCCTGCAGCTCCTCGTCCGTGGCCTCGCGTGCCGGCGCGGCGGCCGGGGGCGCGATCTCGAGGACAGCCCCGTCGCGGTAGGCCGCCACCAGGGCCGGCGCGACCGCGGCGACCACGTCGAGGGCCGCCGGGTGCGGCGCCGCGCCGGTGACGATCCGGCCGGCACCCTCCTCGTCGACCGCGAGGACGGCCGGCACGGACAGCGCGGACGAGACCTGCGTGACGGCGGCCCGCCAGAGATCGGCGTCCCCGAGGTCGAACGTGGTGGGCGCGATGCTGTAGGACGTGCCCGTCGCGGGGCGGGACGCGCGCACGACCCGGACGAGCTCGCGCAGCTGCGCGACGCTCAGCCGCGGCGAGTGGGCCCCGTGCTCCAGGACGAGCCGTGTGGTCTCCAGCAGCAGCTCGGCGGTCTCCCTCGTGACGACCGAGGGCATGTAGGCGACGCGCAGGTTCAGCGTCTCGCCGGGCTCGGCGATCAGGGTGACCGGGTAGTGGGTCGCGTCGCTGCCCGCCGCGTCGCGGACCGCGAAGCCCGTGGCCCGCTCCACGCGGTCCCGGGCGTCGGCGTCCTCGGGGTAGTTCTCGTAGACGACGAGGGAGTCGAACAGCGGGGACCGCCGCGCGATGCGGTGCAGGTCCGACAGCGGCACCTGGTGGTGGTCGAGCAGCGCGGTGCTCTGCTCCTGCTGGCGCGCGACCAGATCGGCGAAGCCGAGCCCGTCGCGGACCGTCACCGGGGTGGCGATCGTGTTGATGAACAGGCCGACGGCGTCCTCGATCCCGTCGACGTCCGCCGGGCGCCCGGAGACGATCGTGCCGAATACGACGGACTCCTGCCCGAGCAGCTCGCGCAGCGCGACGCCCCACGCGGCCTGCACGACGGTGTTGATCGTGACCCCGGCACCGAGGTCGGCCAGCTCCTCGAACGCCTCGGCCCCCACCACGCCGTCGACGACGGCGAGGTCGGTGTCGGTGTTCCCGATGCCCTCCGGCCCGGCCACGAGGGTCGCGCCGGTCACGGGCTCCAGCGCGCGGGCCCACGCGGCCTCCGACTCGGCGCGGTCGCGGCGACCGAGCCAGGCCAGGAAGTCCCGGTGGACGGTGTCGGGCGTGCGCCGCCGGTCCGGATCGGCGTACGCCTCGAAGAGCGCCGAGATCAGGATCGGACTGGACCATCCGTCGACGAGGACGTGGTGCAGGGTGAGGACGAGGTGCGAGTCCTCCCCGGTTCCCCGCACCAGCGACAGGCGCACGAGCGGCGGGGCGGTGAGGTCGAAGGGGCGCAGCCGGTCGTCGTCGGCGACCTGCCGTGCTCGGTCGGCGAGCTCACCGTCGAGCACCTCGACGACCCGGAAAGGGACCTCGACGGTCTCGGGGACGACGGCGACGAGTGTGCCGTCGGTCTGCGGCACGATCGCGGCGCGCAGGTTCGGGTACCGCTCCAGCACGCGGCGCAGCGCGGTCTCCATCCGCGCCGGGTCGACGGGCCCTTCCAGCCGGAATGCGCTCTGGACGACGTACACGTCGACAGCGGCGTCGGCCAGGCCGGCCTGGAAGGCGAGGCCCTCCTGGAGCGGGGTGAGCGGCAGGACGTCGCCGATCGGGCCGAAGCGGTCCTCCCAGGCGGCGATGTCGCGCGGTGCGACGCCGTCCGCCATGAGATCGGACGGAGAGCGACGGACCAGATCCGTGCCGCGGGCATAGGTGTGCAGTGTCGTGAGCGCCTGAGTCCACAGCGCGGCCAGCTCCGCGGCGTCCGCGTCCGTGAGCAGGTTGCCCGCGTAGGTGAGGGTGCCGCGCAGGACGGCGCCGGATCCCGCGTCGACGGCCTCGACGTTGACGTCCACGGCCGCGGGCAGCGGCAGGTCGCCGGAGACGTGGCCGTCGATGCCGGCGACCTCCGCCGCGTTCTCCCACGGCTGCTCGTCCAGCAGCCCGGAGTCGGTGGTGAACCGGCCGAGGTAGTTGAAGCCGATGTCCACGCCCGCCGCGAGGGACGCGCCCGAGCCCTGGGCGAGGTGGCGCAGCATGCCGTACCCGACCCCCTTGGTGGGGACGCGGGCAAGGTGCTCCTTCACCCGGAGCACCGCGTCTGCGGCGGCCGAAGGATCGGTGACCGCGGCCGCGGGGTCCACGTCGTCCGTGGACAGCGAGACCGGATACCAGGAGGTGAACCAGCCGACGGTGCGGGTCAGGTCGCTGCCCGGGACCAGCGGCTCCTCGCGGCCGTGCCCCTCCAGTCCCACCCGCACCGTCCGCCGTGCGCGCCACGCCCCGACGGCGCTGGTGAGCGCGCCGAGCAGGACGTCGTCGACGCCCGCGGACAGCAGCCGCGGCAGGTCGACCAGCAGTGACGTGGTCACGTCGGCCGGGATCTCCATGGCGATCGCGCCCGCCGTCGCGTAGGTGTCCACGGCGGGGTCGAGGTGCCGGGCACCGAGCGGGAGGCCCGCTTCGGCGTCCGCTGTCCAGTAGTCCCGCTGTGCGGCGATGTCGGTGTCGGTCGTGCGTCGCGCGAGCGCCGCCGCCCAGGCCGTGACGCTCGTACCGGTCGGCGGCAGCGGCTCCGCGGTGGCGCCGGTCTCGAGCTCCCACGCGTGGCGCAGGTCGTCGCCGAGGATCCGCCACGACACCCCGTCGACGACGAGATGGTGCACGACGAGGAGCAGACGGCCCTCTCCCCTGTCGTCACCCGGGAACCACGCGGCCCGCCAGAGCACGCCCTGCTGGGGGTGGAGGTCCTGGGACAGGGTGTCGATGGCGGCGCGCAGCCGCTCACGCCAGCCGGGCTCCGTCCACGGGGGCTCCACGTCCAGGCGCCTTGCCGTGGTGCCGTCCTCCACACGGAACCGCCATCGGGCGGCGTCGCCGACGAGCCGTCCCCGGAGGGCACCGTGATGGTCCACGACCCGGGCGAGGACGCGTTCGAGCTGGTCGGCGGACAGTCCCGCCGGGGTGACATAGACGAAGGACTGGGTGAAGGACGTGAAGCCGGGCTCGCCGAGGTGCTGCGCCGCGACGGGCAGCAGGACCGACTCGGTCGCGTCGGGGAGCGCGACGACCTCGCCGGTGGCCCGGCCGTCGGCGAGCGCCGCCAGCCCGGCCACCGTGCGCACGGTGAAGACCTCCGCGGCGGAGACCACCACACCCGCGCGCCGGGCCCGCGAGACGACCCGGATCGACAGGATCGAGTCGCCGCCGAGGCGGAAGAAGTCGTCGTCCGCGCCGACGTCCACGTGCGCGGGCAGCCGGAGCACCTCGCGGAACACCTCCGCGAGGACGCTCTCGGTCTCCGACTCGGCCGCGCGTCCGCCGGCGGTGCCGAGGTCGGGCGTGGGCAGCGCCCGGCGGTCGATCTTGCCGTTCGGGAGCGTGGGGAACACGTCCACGCCGACGATCGCGGCGGGCACCATGTACTCAGGCAGCCGGGCACCGAGGTGCTCACGGATCTCCGCCTCGGGCGCGTCGCCGGTGACGTACGCGGCGAGCTGCTTCCCGCCCGCCGGGTGGTCGACGGCGAGGACGACGGCGCCGGTCACCCCGGGGTGGGACTCGAGAGCGCCGCGGACCTCGTCCAGCTCGATCCGGAAGCCGCGCACCTTGACCTGCTCGTCGACGCGGCCGAGGTACTCGAGCCGGCCGTCATCGTTCCAGCGGACCACGTCGCCGGTGCGGTACAGCCGCTCCCCTGCGGCGCCGGACGGGTCGGCCACGAACCGCTCCGCCGTGAGCCCGGTGCGGCCGAGGTACCCCTCGGCCAGCTGGGTCCCGCCGAGGTAGAGCTCGCCGGGCACGCCCGGGGCGGCCGGGCGGAGCCACGGGTCCAGCACACGGACCGAGGAGTTCGACAGGGGACGGCCGATCGGGGTCGTGGTCGCGTCCGCCGGGAGCCCGGCGGCGTCGGATAGGTCGTGGCCGACGATCTCGACGGCGGCCTCGGTGGGTCCGTACATGTTCCAGACGGCCCGGCCCGGCGCGGCGAGGGCGCGGGCCGCCTCCGGCGGGACGCTCTCGCTGCCGACCGTGACGTGGTCGACGCGCAGCGTGGACAGGTCCTCGCCGTCGGCGGTGAGTGCGCCGACGACCGAGGGCAGGAAGTCCGCGTACCCGAAGTGCTCGGTGCGCAGCAGGTCCGCCAGGTGGGCGGCGTCCTTCTCGCCGCCCTCGCGGACCAGCCGCACGACGGCGCCCACGGCCAGCGGCCAGAAGATCTCGGGGACCGACACGTCGAACCCGGCCGACGACTTCTGCAGCACGCGGTCGCCCACGGCCAGCGGGAATGTCGCCTGCCGCCAGGCGACCAGGTTCGTGATCGCCCGGTGCGACACGGTGACGCCCTTCGGCCTGCCCGTGGTGCCGGACGTGAAGATCACGTACGCGGCGTCGGCGGGCAGCAGCGGCCGGGCGAGCGCGGGCGGCTCGTCCCGTCCGGCGGCGAGGGCCCGGGCGGTGGCCGGGTCGTCGAGAGCGACCACGGGGACGGGGCGCTCGAGCGGTGCGCGCCCGTCGGTGAGCACGACGGCGGGGGTGGCGTCGTCGAGGATCGCGGCGATCCGCTCGGCCGGGTACGCCGGGTCGACGGGCACGTAGGCCGCGCCCGCGCGGACGGCGGCGGCCACCGCGACGACGAGGTCCGCGCCCCGGGGCAGGAGGATCCCCACCCGGTCGCCGACCGCGACGCCGTGTCCGGTGAGCAGGTGCGCGAGGGCGTTGACCCGGGCGTCGAGCTCCACGTAGGTCAGTGCCTCGCCGCCGTCGCCCACGACGGCCACGGCGTCGGGGGTGCGGGCCACCTGCGCGCGGAGCAGCGCGTCCAGCGTCGTGGCCGGCTCGGCGGTGACCGGTCCGGCCGACCAGGCGGCGAGAGCGCGCTCGTCAGCGGGCAGGAGCGTGGGCAGGTCGGCGATCCGCCGGTCCGGGGTCGCCGCGACCGTCTCCAGGATCCCCCGGAACACGGCCGCGTAGCGCTGCGCGGTGGCCACGGGGACGACGTCGACCCGGTGGGTGAGATGGAACGCGATCCCGTCCGGCCCGGGGACGACGGCCAGCGCGAGCGGGTAGTGGGCCGCGTCGCTGCCCTCGACCTCCCGGAGCCGGAGCCCGCCGTGGGTGCGCCCGACGTCGCTGTCGAGGGGGTAGTTCTCGTACACGAGGATCGTGTCGAAGAGCGGGCTGTGCCCGGCCAGCCGCTGCAGCTCCGGCAGCGGGGCGTGATGGTGGTCGAGCAGGCGGGTGTTCTGCTCCTGCACCTGGCGGACGAGCTCGGCCAGGCCCGTCGCGCCGGTCACGGTGACGGGCGTGGGGATCGTGTTGATGAACAGCCCGACGGCGTCCTCGATGCCGTCGACCTCGGCAGGGCGGCCCGAGACGGTCGAGCCGAACACGACAGTGTCCTGCCCGGTGACGCTGCTCAGGAACACGCTCCACGCCGCCTGCACGACGCTGTTCAGCGTCGATCCCGCGGTCCGCGCGACGGCGGTGAGCGCCGCCGTGGTGTCGGGGCCGACGGTGAAGGCGATCTCCTCGGGGAGTGCCTCCGCCCGGGGCGCGGCACCCGGTGCGAGGAGCGTGGGCTCCTCGACCGCGGCGAGGACGCGGGCCCACTCGGCCGCCGTGGCCGCCGGGTCACGGTCGTCGAGCCACCGCAGGAACGCCGGGTAGGCCGGATCCGCGCCACCGACCTGCGGTGCCGCGGCCGACGCGTAGGCCTCCAGCAGCGCACGGACCAGCAGCGGCATCGACCAGCCGTCGGCGAGGACGTGGTGCATCGTGAGCAGGAGCGCGTGCTCCTGCGGCGCCGAGGTCACGACCGTGGCGCGCAGGAGCGGGGCGGTCGCGAGGTCGAACGGCTCGGCGTGCGCGGGATCCGCCAGCGCGGCCCGCCGCGCCGCGACCGGGTCGGGATCGCCGGACATGTCGACGACCGTCAGCGGCACCTCGACGGCGGCGGGAACCACGGCGACGTGTTCCCCGGCCTCGGTGACCGCGATCGCCGCCCCGAGGTGCGGGTGCCGGGCGAGCACCGCGGCGAACGCGCGCCGCAGCCGGTCCGCGTCGAGGGCGCCGTCGAGGTGCAGGACGGTCTGGGTGAGGTAGACGTCCACGCCGCCGGAGCCGCCGACGAGCGACTCGAAGGCGATGCCCTGCTGCAACGGGGTCAGCGGCTGCACGTCGGCCAGCGCGCCGTGGCGGGCTTCCCAGCCCTCGACGTCGGCCTGCGTCACCCCGCTCGCGGTCAGGTCGGACGGCGAGCGCCGCACGATCGGCGTGCCGGCGGGGAGGTCCCGCAGGGTGGTCAGGGTCTGCAGCCACAGGTCCGCGATCCGACGGGCCTCGTCCTCGGCGATCACCGAGGCGGCGATCTCGAAGGTCGCGACGAGCACTGCCCCGTCCCCCGCACCGACGACCGCGGCGTTCACGTCGATCACCGCGGGCAGCGGCATCTCCGCGGGCAGGTGCGCGCGCAGCCCGGGGTGCTCGGGCGAGGTGACCCAGTCACCGGTTCCGCCGCCACCGAACTGTCCGAGGTAGTTGAACCCGATCTGCGGGGCGACCCCGAGCACCGCTCCCTCCGGGCCGAGGTGGCGCAGCAGCCCGTACCCGATCCCCCGCGACGGCACCGCCCGCAGCTGCTCCTTGATCCGCAGCACCGCGTCCGCCGCGGCACCCGCGTCGGTCACCGCGACCGCCGGATCCACGTCCTCCGTGTCGAGGCCGACCGGGTACCACGAGGTGAACCAGCCGACCGTCCGCGACAGGTCACTGCCCGCGACCAGCGCCTCTTCCCGGCCGTGGCCCTCCAGACCCACGACGACGCGGCGACGCGACCCGCCCCGCCACGCCCCGACGGCCACGGCCAGCGCGCCCAGCAGGACGTCGTTGACCTCGGCCGACAGCACCCCCGGAACGGCCGACAGCACCGCCCGCGTCACGTCCGCGGGCACCGTGACCTCGAACCGGCGCGCCGTCGCGTAGGTGTCCCGCGCGGGGTCCAGGGCCCGGGAGCCCAGCAGCGGCTCCCCACCGGACACCACGTCGGCCCAGTAGCCGGCCTGCGCCGCGAGATCGTCGTCCCCGGCCCGCGCGGCCACCGCCGCCGACCAGGCCGGCAAGCCGGTGCCCACCGGCAGGAGCGACTCCGAGCGCCCCGACTCGATCGCCCAGGCGTCCGCCAGGTCGTCGCCCAGGATCCGCCACGACACCCCGTCCACCACGAGGTGGTGGATCACCCACAACAGCCGGCTCTCCCCCGGGAAGAACACCGCCCGCCACAGCACACCGGCCCCGAGGTCCAACGATGCCGACAGCTCCGCCGCGAGCTCGTCGAGACGCCCCAGCCCGGCACCGGACCCGTCGACCGTCAGCCGGTCCCCGGCCACGGGTCGGTCCCCCGCCGCGCCGGCGTCGCCAGCCGTGAACCTGTCGCCCACCAGCCGCCCGGACAGCGCCGGGTGATGCGCCGCGACCCGGCCCAGCACCCGACCCACCCCGCCCTCATCCACATCGGACGGTGTGGTGAACACGAACCACTGGGTGAACGACCCGAAGCCCGGCTCGGCCGCCGCGGCCGCGGCGATCGGCCACAGACCCGACTCCGACACCGCCGCGACCTCGGGGCCCCCGGGCTCCGCCCGGCCGTCGGCTAGGGCCGCCAGCGCGGCCACCGTCCGCGCGGTGAACACCTCCGCCGCCGTCACGTGCACGCCCCGCCGCCGCGCCCGGGAGACCACCTGGATCGACAGGATGCTGTCCCCGCCCAGGCGGAAGAAGTCGTCCTCCACCGCCAGGTCCGTGTCCAGCGCCAGCACATCCCGGAACACCTCGACCAGCGCGATCTCGGTGTCCGTGCGGGGCTCCCGCCCACCGGACCCCGCCCCCAGCTCGGGTGCCGGCAGCGCCGCCCGGTCCAGCTTCCCGCTGGCCGTGACGGGGAAGGCCGCGAGGCGGGTGACCGTCGTCGGCACCATGTAGTCCGGCAGCACCGACGCCGCGAACTCCCGCACCGCCTCCGCGGACAGCCCGCCGTCGGCCGTGACGACGTAGGCGGCCAGGAACCGTCCGCCTGCCGGATGGTCGAGGGCGAGCACCGCGGCACCCGACACCGCCGGGTGCCGCTCCAGCACCGCGCGGACCTCGTCCGGCTCGATCCGGAAGCCGCGCACCTTCACCTGGTCGTCGGCCCGGCCGAGGTACTCGAGCTGCCCGCCGGCGGTCCACCGCACCACGTCGCCGGTCCGGTAGAGCCGCAAGCCCGACCCGGAGGGGTCGGCGACGAACCGCTCCGCGGTCCGGCCCGATCGGCCCACATAGGAGTCCGCGAGCTGTGCGCCACCGAGGTACAGCTCCCCCGCGACGCCCGGCGCCACCGGGCGCAGCCAGCCGTCCAGGACGACGACGGTGGTGTTCGCGAGCGGGCCGCCGATCGGGGTGGACGTCGCGTCGTCCGACAGCCCGGCGAGGTCGTAGCCGACGGCCTCGACCGTCGCTTCGGTGGGGCCGTAGAGGTTCCAGACCGCCCGGCCCGGCGCACGCAGCGCACGCGCGACCGAGACCGAGACGCTCTCGCTGCCCACCGAGGCGTGGCGGACCCGCAGGGACGCCAGGTCGGTGCCGTCGTCGGCGAGGGCCCGCACGACGCTCGGCAGGAAGTCGGCGTACCCGAAGTCCTCGGCGCCCAGCAGGGCCGCGAGGGAGGCGGGGTCCTTCTCCGCGTCCGCCGGGATCATCCGGACGACGGCCCCCACCGCGAGCGGCCAGAAGAACTCGGGCACGGACACGTCGAACCCGACCGACGACTTCTGCAACACCCGGTCGCCCGCCTCGAGCGGGAAGGTGCTCTGCCGCCAGCGGACCAGGTTCACGATGGCCCGGTGGGAGACCACGACGCCCTTGGGATGCCCGGTCGTACCCGACGTAAAGATGACGTACGCCGGGTCCCCGGGTCGCGGCCGACGCGTCGGCGCCGGAGCGCCGGCACGGCCACGGTCGAGTGCCCGGGGCTCCTCCGCCGCGACCGGGTCCACCAGCGGCACGCCGGCGTCCTTCAGGGCCGCGGCGTGCGCGGACGCGCTCGCCGCGTCGGCGACCACGGCGCTCGGGGCCGCGTCCTGCAGGACGTAGCCGATCCGCTCCGTCGGGTACGCCGGGTCGATCGGCACGTACGCCGCGCCGGCCCGGAGCACCGCCGCGAGCGCGACGACCTGCCTCTCGTGGCGCGCCACGAGCACACCGACCCGGTCGCCGGTCCGGACCCCGGCGTCGACGAGGACGTGGGCGAGCGCGTTCACCCGCGCGTCGAACTCCGCGTAGGTCAGCTCTGCCCCCTCGGCCGCCACCACCGCGACGGCCTCCGGGGAGGCCGCGGCCTGCGCGTGGAGCAGCACGTCGAGCGTCGTGTCGACCACCTCCGCCTCGACGTCGAGCGGGGGGCCCGCGACGGGCCCGGCCGTGCCCGGGAGCAGGGCGAGATCGGCGAGCCGCGCGTCGGGCGTCGTCGCGACGGCGCGCAGCGCGGCGCGGAAGACGGCCACGAACCGCTCCGCCGTGGCCGGGTCGAACAGGTCGGTGGCGTAGGTGAGGAACCCGGTGACGCCCGTAGGCGTCTCCTGGAGGGCGAGGTCGAGATCGACCTTCGCGGCGCCCAATGCGGCCGGGCGTGGCTCGACGTCGACGCCGTCGAGGACCAGTCCCTGGGTCTGCGCACCGACGTGGTGCGTGAGCATGACCTGGAAGAGCGGGTTGCGGTGCGCGGAGCGATCCGCGCCCACGGCCGCCACCACCTGCTCGAACGGCGCGTCCTGGTGGGCGAGCCCGTCCAGGATGGCGCGTCGGGCCGCGGCCAGCACGTCGCCGAGCGTGTCGGCGCGGCCGAGCCGGTGCCGGACCGGGAGAGTCGTGACGAAGTAGCCGACCACGTCCTCGAGGCCGTCGGCCGTGCGGCCGCCGACCGGGGAGCCGAGGACGACGTCGTCCGCTCCGCCGAGCACCGACACCGCGACCGCGGCGGCCGTGTGGGCGAGCATGAACATCGTGGCGCCGGTCTCCGCCGAGACCCGGCGCAGCCGGTCGACGGTGTCGGCGTCCAGCGCGAACGCCACGTCCGCGCCACGGTGGCTCGGCTCCGCGGGCCGGCCCCGGTCCATCGCGATCGTCGACTCCGCCGGGGCGTCGTCCAGCGCGTCCCGCCAGTAACGCAGGTGGCCGGCGAGCGCGGAGTCCGGGTCCGCGGCGTCGCCGAGCGCCCGGCGCTGCCAGAGCGCGTAGTCCGCGTACTGCACGGCCAGCGGCGCCCAGTCCGGGGCGTGCCCGGCCGTGCGGGCACGGTACGCCGTGGACAGGTCGCCGAGCAGCGACCGGAGCGACCACTCGTCCACCGCGTGGTGGTGCACGGCCAGCACGACCACACGCTCCGCGGCGGCCGTCCGGAGGATCGTGGCGCGGACCGGGAGGTCGCGGGCCAGGTCGAACGAGCGCTGCACGAGCTGCGTGACCCGCGCGTCGAGGTCGCCGGCAAGCTCCTCGGCGGGCACGGGCACGGCGGCGCGATCGGCGGGGACGATCCGCTGGTGCAGCCGCCCCTCGCTTTCGACGAGCAGCGTGCGCAGCGCCTCGTGGCGGGCGACCACGTCACGGAGCGCGGCGCTGAAGGCGACCTCGTCGAGGTCCCCGACCAGGCGCATCACGATCGGGACGACGTACCGCGAGCCCGGGCCGCCCAGGCGGTCGATGAGCCAGAGCGCCTGCTGGCCGTAGGACACCGGCAGCGCGGTGGGGCCCTCGGGTCGCTCGATCGAGCCCACCGGCAGCCGGGATCCCGGCACGACGGAGTCCCCGACGACGCGCGCGAGCGCGGCGACGGTCGGGTGGTCGAACACGTCGCGGAGCGTGAGAGTGCTCCCCAGCGTGGCGTTCGTGCGCGCCACCACCCGCGTCGCGAGCAGGGAGTGCCCGCCGAGGCGGAAGAAGTCGTCGTCCACCGACACGTCGGCGTCTAGCGCCAGCACGTCCCGGAACACGTCCGCAAGTGCGGCCTCCGTGTCCGTGGCCGGCGCCCGGCCACCGGCCGGCGCGCCGAGATCGGGTGCGGGCAGTGCCGCCCGGTCGAGCTTCCCGTTCACCGTGACGGGGAACGCGTCCATCCGCGTGACCGTCGTCGGGACCATGTGGTCCGGGAGCAGCGACGCCGCGTAGGCGCGCAGGTCGGTGCCCTCACCGGTCACGTACGCCGCCAGGTACTTCCCCCCGGCGGGATGGTCGAGGGCGAGCACCACGGCGCCCGTGACCGCGGGATGGTTCTCCAGCACCGCGCGGACCTCGTCCGGCTCGACCCGGATCCCGCGGATCTTGACCTGGTCGTCGACCCGGCCGAGGTACTCCAGCAGCCCGTTCTCGTTGCGGCGCACCACGTCCCCGGTGCGGTACAGCCGGGCGCCCGAGCCGGACGGGTCGGGGACGAACCGCTCCGCCGTCAGGTCCGGGCGTCCCACGTAGGCGTCCGCGACCTGGACGCCGCCGACGTAGAGCTCGCCCACCACGCCGGGGGCCACCGGCCGCAGCCAGCGGTCGAGCACCGTCGCGGTCACCCCGGCGGGCGGGGTGCCCAGCGGGACCACGCCGCCCTCGGGGACCTTGGTGAGCGTGGCGTCGCCGGTGACCTCGGTGGAGCCGTAGAAGTTGCGCAGGACGGCGGCGGGCGCGATCCGGCGCATCCGCTCGGCCGTGGCCGGGGTGAGCGCCTCCCCCGACGAGACCCAGGACCGCAGCGCCGGGAGCGCACCGTCGGCCGGCGCCATGGCGTCGGCCAGCGACGGCACGGTGAGCAGGTGCGTGACGCCGCGACGGGCGATCGTGGCGAGCAGCGCCGACGGGTCCGCCGCGATCCGGTCGGACACGACCACGACCGCCGCGCCCGCGACGAGCGGGCCGAACAGCTCGGTCACGGCGTCGACGAACCCGGGACCGCTCTTGGCGACAGCGACGGACCCGGGCCCGTACCCGAGCACCTCCCGGCCCCAGGCGAGCCGGTTCACCAGCGCACGGTGCGAGAGCACCACACCCTTGGGCACACCGGTGGTGCCCGACGTGAAGAGGACGCACGCGGTGTCGTCCGCGGCGACCGGGCGCGCCGGGGCGAACGGCGCTGCCGGTGCGGCGCACACGTCGTCGAGGAGGAGCACGTCGGGGCCGGTTCCGGGCGGGGACACGGCGACGACCAGGTCCGCGCCGGACTCGGCGAGGATCCGTGCGATGCGCTCCGCCGGGTGGCCGGGGTCGACCGGGACGTACGCGGCCCCGGTGCGCAGGACCGCGGCCAGCACGACCACCTGCTCGACCGACCGCGGCAGGAGCACGGCGACGCGGTCCGCGACCCCGATCCCCCGCCCGGCCAGGAGCGCGGCCACGGCGTCGATCCGCGCATCGAGCTTCTCGTGGGTGAGCCAGGCGGCGGTGGCGTCGAGGCCGGTGCCGTTGATCAGCGCCACCGCGTCGGGCGTGGCCGCGGCCTGCGCCCGCAGGAGCGTGTCGATGGTCCCGGCGGGGCACTCGGTGGGGACGGGCGTGTGCACCGCCCCGCCGACCTCGATGTCGGCGATCCGGGTACCGGCGTCGGCGGCGACGGTCTCGAGGACCTGCCGCAGCAGCGCGACAACCCGGGCCACGACGGCGGCGCCGAGCACGTCGGGCCGGGCCGTGAGCCGGAACCCGATGCGGTCGGTGGTGGGCAGCACGGCCAGGGCCAGCGGGTAGTGGGTCGAGTCGCGGATCTCGAGGCCGACGACGGCGAGGCCGGCGTCGGCGGAGGCCCGGCCGATCTCGTCGAACGGGTAGTTCTCGTACACGACGATCGTGTCGAACAGCGGATTGTGCCCGGTGGCGCGGTGCAGCTCGGTGAGCGGCACGTGATGGTCATCGAGCACGCTGGTGTTGTGCTCCTGGACCTGCCGGACCAGCTCGCCGAGCGTCGGGTTCGCGCCGAGGGCCACGGGGGTCGGGACGGTGTTGAGGAACAGGCCGACCGCCTCCTCGACGCCGTCGACCTCGGCGGGCCTGCCCGAGACGATGGCGCCGAAGACGACGGTGTCCTGCCCCGTGAGCGCGTTCAGCACGACGCCCCACGCGGCCTGGACGAGGGTGCTCAGGGTCGCGTCGGCCTGCCGTGCGGCCCGGTGGAGCGCGGCGGTCAGCTCCGCGTCGATCTCGAACAGGTGCTCGTCGGGGAACGTCGTCTCTCCCGACCGCGCACCGGGCGCGACCAGGGTGGGTTCCTCGACGCCCGCCAGCGCCCGCGTCCAGCGGGCCACCGACACGGGCTGGTCCCGGTCGCCCAGCCACCGCAGGAAGTCCCGGTGGGCGTGGTCGGGGGCGGACGCCGCCTGCGTCCGGTAGGCCTCGACCAGGGCCCGCACCAGGCGCGGGACGGACCACCCGTCGGCCAGCACGTGGTGCATGGTGAGCACCGCCGTGTGCGGGCGCGGTCCGCTCCGGACGAGGCTCACCCGCAGCAGGGGGCCCGTGGCCAGGTCGAACGCCGCGGCACGGTCACGATCCGCGACGCGCCGCACGGCCGCGGGGTCGCCGGAGTCGTCGACCGAGAACGGCACGGTCACTGCGGCGGGCACGACGGCGACGAGCTCGCCACCGGCGGTCGGGACGATGGCGGTACGCAGGGTCGGATACCGGTCGACGACGATCGCGAACGCGCGCCGGAGCCGCTCGGGATCGAGGTCGCCGCCGGCCTCGAGCTCGAGCATCGTCTGGGTGACGTAGACGTCGACGCCGTCCGCCGGGCCGCCGGACGCCGCGGAGCCGCCGACGAGGGACTCGACGGCGATGCCCTGCTGCAGCGGGGTCAGCGGCTGCACGTCGGTGAGCGCGCCGAACCGGGCCTCCCACCGGTCGACGTCGGCCTGGGTCACACCTTGTGCCGTGAGGTCGGACGGGGAGCGACGCACGATCCGTGCGCCCTCGGAGAAGTCCCGCAGGGTCGACAGCGCGCGGAGCCAGAGGTCCGCGATGGCCCAGGCATCGTCCTCCGCAATCGCCGAGGCGGCAATGTCGAAGGTGGCCACCAGCTCGGCCCCCTGGCCGGCGCCCACGACGGCCGCGTTGACGTCGATCAGCGCGGGCAGCGGGCGGTCGGCGGGAAGATACGCCCGGAGCCCGGGGTGCTCCGGTGCGGTCGCCCAGTGGGCGCCCTCGACGGCGCCGAACCGGCCGAGGTAGTTGAACCCGATCTGCGGCCCGTGGCCCACCGGGCCGTCGGGATGCAACAGCCCGTACCCGATCCCCCGGGACGGCACCGCCCGCACCTGCTCCTTGATCCGCAGCACCGCGTCTGCCGCGGCGGACGCATCGGTCACGGCGACCACCGGATCGACGTCCACGGTGTCCAGAGCGACCGGGAACCACGAGGTGAACCACCCGACCGTCCGCGACAGGTCGCTACCGGGGACCAGGGTCTCCTCGCGGCCGTGGCCCTCCAGACCCACGACGACGCGACGGTGCCCACCGCCGCGCCACGCCCCGACCGCGACGGCCAACGCCCCCAGCAGGACGTCGTTCACCTCGGCCGACAGCGCCGCCGGAACGGCCGACAGCACGGCCCGTGTGACGTCCGAGGGCAGGGTCACCTCGAAACGACGCGCCGACCCGTAGGTGTCCTGCGCCGGGTCCAACGCGCGGGCCCCCAGCAGCGGCTCCTCCGCCGCCACGATCTCCGACCAGTGGTCCGCCTGCGCCGCCACGTCCGCGTCCGCCGCGCGCGCGGCGGACGCCGCCGACCACGCCGGCAACCCCGTCCCCACCGGCAGCAGCTCCGCGGTGCCACCGGTCTCCAGCGCCCAGGCCGCCGCGAGGTCGTCGCCCAGGATCCGCCACGACACGCCGTCCACCACGAGGTGATGGACCACCCACAGCAGCCGGCCCTCCTTCGGGAAGAACACCGCCCGCCACAGCACACCAGCCTCGAGATCCAACGATCCCGACAGCTCCGCCACGAGCTCGTCGACCCGCGCCAGGCCCTCACCGGACCGGTCGACCCGCAACCGGTCCTCGGCCACGAGGTCAGCGCCCGCCAACGCGACATCGTCGACCAGGACGTCGTCCCCGACCGCGAACCAGCGGTCCACTAGACGACCGGACAGCGCCGGGTGATGCGCCACCACCCGGCCCAGCACCCGACCCAGCAGCTCCTCGTCCAGATCGGACGGTGTGGTGAACACGAACCACTGGGTGAACGACCCGAACCCCGGCTGCCCGACCTGAGCTGCGGCGATCGGCAACAAGCCCGACCCCGACACGGCCTCGGGACCCGCTGCCCCGTCCGCCGCACGCCCCTCGGCCAGTGCCGCCAGGGCCACCACCGTCCGCGACGTGAACACCTCTGCCGCAGTCACGTGCACACCGAGCCGCCGTGCCCGCGACACCACCTGGATCGACAGGATGCTGTCCCCACCCAGGCGGAAGAAGTCGTCCTCCACCGACAGCGGGACCTCGTCGCCCAGGGCCAGCACGTCCCGGAAGACCGACACCAACGCCCGTTCCGCGGCGGACTCCGCCGCACGCCCGGAGCCGCCGCCGGAACCCAGGTCCGGGGCGGGCAGCGCCGCGCGGTCGAGCTTTCCGTTCGCGGTGGTCGTGAACGCCCGGATCCGCGTGACCGTGGTCGGGACCATGTAGTCCGGCAGCACGGCCCCGGCGAACCCGCGCAGCTCCTCCGCGAGCTCGGCGTCGTCCGCGAACGCGCCCGCCGTCCCGCTGTCCGCCACGGTCACGTACGCCGCGAGGAACTTGCCCCCGGCGGGATGCTGCAGCGCCAGCACCGCGGCACCGGTGACGTCGGGGTGCTGCTCCAGCACCGCCCGGACCTCGTCCAGCTCGATCCGGAAGCCACGCACCTTCACCTGGTCGTCCGTGCGACCCAGGTACTCCAGCGCCCCACGGTCGTCCCACCGGACCAGGTCCCCCGACCGGTACAGCCGTGATCCCGCCGGATCCGTCCCGCTGCCGAACGGATCGGCGACGAACCGCTCCGCGGTCAGCCCGAACCGGCCCGCATACCCGTCCGCGAGCTGGACCCCGCCGATGTACAGCTCACCCACCACGCCCGGCCCCACCTCGCGCAACCACCCGTCCAGGACGAGGAGGCGGACGTTCGGCGGGGTGCCGCCAATCGGCACGACGGACAGGTGCTCGCCGAGCGGGTGGTCGTCCATGTGCAGATAGGAGACGTCCACAGTGGTCTCTGTCGGCCCGTAGACGTTGTCGAGGCGTGCGTCGCCGAACACCCGGCGGGCCTCGGCCACCGCCGCCATCGGGAACGCCTCCCCCGAGACGAAGACCTGACGCAACGAGGTCAGCCGCGCGGGATCCGGCTCCGACGCGAGGAACGCCTGGAGCATCGACGGCACGAAGTGCGTCACCGTGACCTGCCGACGCGCGATGACGTCGGCGAGGTACTCCGGGTCCTTGTGGCCCTCGTTGCGTGCGACGACCACGACGCCGCCGACGAGCAGCCCGCCGAAGAACTCCCACATGCACGCGTCGAAGGTGGCGGGGGTCTTCTGCAGGATCCGGTCGTCCGCCGCCAGGCGGTGCACCGAGAGCGCCCACATCAGCCGGTTGACGATGCCCCGGTGCGTGACGCGCACGCCCTTCGGCCGGCCCGTCGTGCCCGAGGTGTAGACGAAGTAGACGTTGTCCGACGGGATCAGCGGGCGGGCGAGGACCGGTGCCGCGTCCCGGCCGAGATCCAGCTCGGCCCGGACTGCCCGGTCGTCCATCAGCACCTGCGCGGCGGGGACGCCCGCGAGCCCGTCCCGGTGCGCCAGCGCCGTCGCGGAGTCGGTCACGACGGCCGTCACCCCGGCGTCGTTGAACACGTACTCCACGCGGTCGGCCGGGTAGGAAGTGTCCACCGGCACCCACGCCGCACCGGCCCGCATGATCCCCACCAGGGTCACGACGAGGTCGGCCGAGCGCGGCAGCAGCACGCCCACCGGGTCCCCGACCCCGACCCCACGCTCCACGAGCAGCCCGGCCAGCGCGTTGGCCCGCGCGTCGAACTGGGCGAAGGTCAGCTCCGTCCCGTTGCCGTCGTCGAGGATCGCGAGGTCGTCCGGGGTCCTGGCGGCCTGGGCCCGGATGAGGGAGTCGAGGTCCGTCTGCGGGACGTCGAGGACCGGTCCGGTCGACCACTCCTCGACGCGTGCGCGGTCGGATCCGGCGACCACGGTCGGCAGCTGCGCGAGCCGCTCGGCCGGATCGAGGCCGACGGCGGCCTCGACGAACCGGCCGAAGCCCTCGGCGCGCGCGGCGAGGGCGGCCGCGTCCCAGAAGGCCTCGTTCCCGGCCAGCTCCATCCGGAACCCGTGGACGGCGTCGGAGTACACCGTGAGGTCGAGGCGCCCGACCGGGCCGGCGTTCACCGTCTCCTGACGGCCGACGACGCCGCCGAACCGCGACTCGTAGTCGAACGCCTTGATGTTGACCAGTGGGAGCGTCCGGTAGTCCAGCTCGCCGCCGGGCCAGGTCCGCGCGATCTGCTCCTCGGTACGGCGCTCGTCGCGCCCGGTCGCCCGGAGCTGGTCGGCGACGGCGCGGGCGACCTCCGCCAGCGTGGAGCCGCCGGCCAGCCGCACCGCGACGGGGAGGGTCGTGACCAGCATCCCGGGAGTGCGCAGCGCGGCGGCGTCCGGCCGCATCATGAACGGGACGCGCAGCAGCATTTCCTGCCGGCCGTCGGCGAGCGCGTCGTACACGCCCCACAGCGCGGTCACGTACGCGGCCCAGTTCACCCGTGCCCGGCGGGCGGCGTCCTTCAGCGCGGCCCCGGTCTCCACCGGCAGGGGGACGGTCGAGCGCTGGTCCGAGATCGCGAACAGCCGCTCCGAGTCGGTACCCACCGCGTGGCCGCGAGCCTCACCGGACCCGAACACCTCGGCCCAGGGCTCGGGGGTATCGGCGGACACCGCCGCACCCCCGGCCTCGTCCCCGGCGACAGCGCGCTCGTTCTCGCCTCCGGCGACGGCCGCCCAGTCGCCGAACCACGCCGGAACCGGATCGGTGCCGTCCCGGTGCGCGGTGTAGATCTCCCCTACCCGGCGGGTGAACAGGCCGATGCCGTAGGCGTCCACGAGCACGTGGTGCGTCGAGAAGACCCACACCCAGGTGCCGTCGGCTCGGCGGTACAACGTCGACGAGGAGGCGACGGGACCCGTGAGGTCTGCGGCCACCTCGAAGGAACGTCGAACGCGCCGGCGGATCTCGTCGTCCTCGGCGCCGGCGTCGACGATCTCGGTGGGCAGCTCGGTCTCGGCGTCGACCCACTGCCGCGGCGGCCCGTCGCCGTCGGTGAACCGGACCCGCAACGCGTCCGACTCGGCAAATGCCTGCGCCACGGCGCGCGCGAACGACACGGTGTCGACATCGCCGTCGAGCCACAGGAGCTGGCCGACGCGGTACGCCGATGCGGCGGGGAAGAGCCGTTGCGCCGCCCACACTCCACGCTGCGCCCGAGTGAGGGGGAAGAGCTTCCGTGACGCGATGGCACCGTGTTTCACTTAGGTAAAGCTAATGCAATGTAGGGCAGCCTGCCAGTACCCACCGACGTGGCCGGGGCCACCGGCCCGGCTGCCCCGACGCGAGTCCAGGAGGACCCTTGCGCTCCCCCGCACATCCCGATACCGGACCGGCCCGGACCGGGGACGGTGAAGTCGACGTCGCGGCCCTGCAGGAGCGGTGGAACGACCGCTCCGCGCCCGCGGTGTCCGAGACCGTCCCCGCGCTGTTCGCGGCCGCCGTCCGCGCCACGCCCGACGCGCCGGCCCTCGTCGACGGTGAGCGGCGGATGACCTACCGCGAGCTGGACGCGAGGGTCGAGCGCCTCGCGTGCCGGCTGCGCGCCGCCGGGCTGCCGACCGAGGGTGTCGTCGCGATCTGCATGCCCCGCTCGGCCGAGATGGTCGTCGCCGTGCTCGCGAGCATGGTGGCCGGCGGCGCGTTCGCCCCCGTGGACCCGCAGTGGCCCACGGCCCGTCGCGCGCAGGTGATCGCCGAGGCCTCGGCGCGGATCGCCCTGGTCACCGCGGGCGACGACGTTCCGGCCGGGGTGGAGCCGATCGTCGTCGACCTGGACGAGAACCTCGACAGTGCCGACGACATTCTCGCGACCGTGCCGCCGCTGCCCCCGATCACTGGCGGGCGGCTCGCGTACGTGATCTTCACCTCGGGCTCGACGGGTACGCCCAAGGGCGCCATGATTCGCCACGAGGCGATCTGCGAGCGTCTCCGGTGGCAGCGCGACCAGGTGCTCGTGTTCGGCCCCGACGACGCTTCGCTGTTCAAGGCGCCGTTGGCCTTCGACATCTCGGTCAACGAGATCCTGCTCCCGCTCGTCTCCGGCGGCCGCGTGGTGATCGCCGCTCCGGGCAGCGAGAAGGACCCGGAGCACCTGTTGCGGCTGATCGCCGCGGAGCGCGTGACATTCGTCTATCTCGTGTCGTCCATGTTGGATGTCCTGCTCGCCCTGGACGACGCCCGTCCCGCGGGCGCCGCCTCCGAGCTGACGGGTCTCCGCCACGTGTGGTGCGGCGGGGAGGTGCTGACGCCGGACCTGTTCGCCCGCTTCCGGCGGCAGCTGACCACGACGCTCTACCACGGCTACGGTCCCGCCGAGGCGACGATCGGCGTCTCCCACGTGATCTACCGCGACAGCGCGGAGCGGATCGCCACCTCCATCGGCCGTCCCAACCCGCACACCCAGCTCTATGTCCTGGACGAGGACCTGAACCCCGCCCCGGTCGGCGAGGGCGGCGAGCTGTACGCGGCCGGGTTCCTGCTGGGCCGCGGCTATATCGGACGGTCCGTACTGAGCGCCGCCGCCTTCGTCGCCAACCCCTTCGACAGCGGTACGGATCAGGCCGGCAGCCGGATGTACCGCACCGGCGACCTGGCCCGCTGGACGGCCGACGGTGTGCTGGAGTTCCTCGGCCGCGCGGACAACCAGGTGAAGATCCGCGGGCGCCGCGTCGAGCTCGAGGAGATCGAGGTTGCGATCTCGGGCCACCCGCTCGTGCGCCAGGCGGCCGTGACCCTGACGGACGCGGAGAGACTGGCCGGCTACGTCACCGGGCCCGGGATCGACATCGCCGAGCTGCGCACCTGGCTGCTCGAGCGGCTCCCCGACTACATGGTGCCGGCGACCCTGACGGTCCTGGACCGCTTCCCCGCGAACGCGAACGGCAAGATCGACCGCAAGGCCCTGCCTGCACCCGTCGATCCGGGGCCGGGGACCCGCACAGCACCCTCCACCTCGGAGGAGCGGTTGCTCTGCGAGGTCCTCGCCGAGGCTCTCGACGTCGAGGAGGTCGGCGTCGACGACGACTTCTTCGCCCTTGGCGGCGACAGCATCGTCGCGGTGACCGTGGCGCTCGCGCTGCGGGCCGAGGGACATGCGTTGCGCCCCACCGACATCATCGCCCGCCGCACCCCGAGGCTTCTGGCCGGGCTCCTCGCCGGGGAGGGCCCCGCCGTCACCGACGACGCGGACGATGACGACGACGCACCCCTGGTGGTCCTCGATGAGGCGGACGCCACCGGGATTGCCGTCGCGGTGACCGGCCTGCGCGAGCTGCTCCCCGTCACGTCGGTGCAGTCCGGCATCTACTTCCACTCCGTTGCCGCGCCGGGCGACGACCCCTACGTGGTCCAGCAGATCGTGGACCTCGAGGGCCCGCTCGACGTCGAGCGGCTGCAGCGGGCCACGGCCGCGGTCGTCACGCGGCACGGGGCGCTCGCCGCCGGCTTCCACCTCACGCGGTCCGGCCGGGTGGTGTCCGCGATCGGTGCCACCGGGGCCCCGGAGTTCCGCACCCTGCGCTCCGCCGACGGGGACGTCGCCGCCGTCATGGAGGAGGAGCGCCGGCGCGGGTTCGACCTGGCCCGGCCGCCGCTGATGCGCTACGCGCTGGTCGCTGTCGGGACCGGACGGCCAGGGACCGCAGGGCGCCACCGGCTGGTGCAGACAGTGCACCACATCGTCGCCGATGGCTGGTCGGTCGCCCTGATCTGGGACGACATCATGGCCGCCTACCGCGGCGGCGCCACGGAGACGGAGCCTGCGGAGTCGACCATCGGCACCGACCCACCGCAGCACACCGGGTTCCTGCGCTGGTGGACCCACCGCCGCGACCCGGTGCGCGAGGTGGAGGCCTGGGCCCAGCACCTGGACGGCGTCGAGGGCCCCACGCTGGTCGCCGAGCACCTGCCCCCGGTGCCGGGGTCGGTTGCCGGGTTCGGGCGGCGCCGTCGCGCGCTCGACCCCGACCGCCGGGTAGCGCTGACCGCCTACGCCCGCTCCCGGTCGGTGAGCGAGGGCGCGGTCATGACCGCCGCGTGGGGCGTGCTGCTCGGCTGCCTCACGAGCAGCACCGACGTCGTCTTCGGGTCCACCACGGCGGGCCGCGGCGAGGACGTCGACGGGATCGACCGGATCGTCGGCATGCTGCTCAACACGGTGCCCACGCGCGTGCGCTGGTCGCACGAGGACACCGTGGACGAGGTGGTGCGCCGGTTCGTCGCCGCCGAGACCGCGGTGCTCGACCACCAGCACGTGCCGCTGCTGGACGTGCACAACCGGCTCGGGATCCGAGAGCTGTTCGACACCCTGTTCTCGATCGAGAACCTGCGGCAGCCGAGCGCGGACGGCGGCGAGCTCCGCATCAGCGCCGTCGAGTACGTGCAGGCCCCGCACTACCGGCTGACCACGCTGGTCACGCTGCACGAGACCGTCTCGGTCGCCCTCACCAACGACCGTGGCGCCGTCGACGACGCCACGGCCGACTGGATCGCGGACCTCTACCTGCGCGTGGTGGAGCTGATCATCGACGGCGGGGACCGGCCGGCCGCGATCTTCACGACGCTGGGCGCTCCGGCCGAGCCGGGATCTGCCGTGGTCGAGGCGGCTCCGGTCGGCGGGGCCGCCCCGCCCGAGCTGCTCGCACCCCGCTTCGCCGCGCGGTTCGCCGCGTCCGCCGACTCCGCCGCACTCGTTCAGGGCAGGGTCCGCTGGACCTATGCCGAGCTGGGCGCGCGGGTGCACCGCTTGGCCCGCCTGCTCGTCGCGAGTGGTGTCGGGCCGGACGTCCGGGTGGCACTCGCCCTGCCGCGCTCCCCCGAGCTCGTCGTCGGGATGCTGGCGGTGGTCGCCGCGGGCGGCGTCGTGGTCCCGCTCGATCCCCGCCACCCCGCGGCCCGGCTGACGCACCACCTCACCGCCGCCGCGCCCGCCGTCGTGCTGGCCACGCGCGACAGCGCCGCCGGGCTGCGGGGCGCCGGTGTGTCACTCTCAGGCGACGTCGTCCTGGTCGACGACCCGGTGGTGGCGGAGCGGCTCGCGGCGCTCCCCTCCCTGCCCCTCACCGACGCCGACCGCCCGTCACCGCAGGGCACCCACGGCGCGTACCTGCTCTTCACCTCGGGTTCGACGGGCATTCCCAAAGGCGTGCTCGGTACGCAGGCGGCGCTGGCGAACCGGCTCGACTGGGCGGTACGGCTCTGGATCGGCGGGATCGACGGGCCGGGCGTGCACCTCGCCAAGTCCTCGATCGGCTTCGTCGACGGCACGACCGAGACCCTGGCCGCCCTGCTGGCCGGCTGCGCGCTCGTGGTGGCGGACGAGGCGGAGACCGTCGACGCCGACCTGCTGGCCGGCCTGATCTCCACCCACGGCGTCACGCAGGTGACGGGTGTGCCGACGCTGCTGCGGGCGATCGGTGAGTCCGGAGGCTCCCGCCTCGCGAGCGTCCGACGCTGGATCTCCAGCGGCGAGGCACTCACTCCCGCCGTCGTCGAACAGATCGCCGCGGTGACCCCGGGCGCGTCGGTCGTCAACTCCTACGGGTCGTCCGAGGTGGCGGGCGACGTCACCTCCACCGAGATCGAGCCGGCGGGCCCCGTCACGATCGGCGTCGCGGTGCCGGGCACCCGGACGCTGCTGCTCGACCCGTGGTTGCGGCCGGTGCCCGACGGCGTGGTGGGCGAGATCTATGTCGGCGGCGTGCAGCTCGCCCGTGGCTACCTCGACCGGCCCGGCCTGACGGCGACCCGGTTCGTGCCCGATCCCCTCGATCCGTCCGGCGGACGCATCTATCGGACCGGCGACCTCGCCCGCCGCGACGCGGACGGCCGGCTCGCCTACCTCGGGCGGCACGACTTCCAGGTGCAGGTCAACGGCGTCCGCGTCGAGCTGGAGGAGGTCGAGGCGGCGCTCGCCGCGGTGCCCGGCGTGCGGGAGGCGGCTGCGGCGGTGCACGAGTCGGGCCGCGCGACCCGGCTCGTCGGGTACGTGACAGCGGTCGACGGGCACAGGCTGGACGAGGTGGCGGTGCGCGACGCGGTCGCCGCGACCCTGCCGATGTACGTCACGCCCCTGGTGGTGGTGCTCGACGCGCTGCCGCTGACCCCGACGGGCAAGGTGGACCGGGCGGCACTCCCGGCACCGGATCCCACGCGGTCGCCGCCGGCGCGGGAGCCCGCGACGGACGCCGAGCGGGCCCTGGTCGCGGCTGTGGCAGAGGTCCTGGGTCTCCCGACCGTGGGGGTCGACGACGACTTCTTCGCCCTCGGCGGGGACAGCATCTCCGCGATGGCCCTGGCCCGGCTCGCCCTCGGGCACGGCCTGGAGCTCGGTGTGCGGGACGTGTTCGCCCATCGCACGGCGGCCCGGCTCGCCGCGGTGCAGGAACCCGCCGCGCCGGAGGAGCCGGCAGAGGCGGTGGAGCCGGTCGCGATCGCGCCCACCGTCGCCCAGCACCGGCTGCGGCTGTCCGGCCTGTCCCTCGCCGAGTTCGTCCACACGGAGGTCGTGGCCCTGCCCGGTCCGGTCGACGCCGCGGCTCTGCGCGGCGCCGTCGGCGCGGTGCTGCGCGACGTCGACGCCCTCCGGCAGCGGGTCACCGCACGCCACAAGCTGTTGTGGACCACGGAGATCGTCCCGTACTCCGAGGAGCTCGCCGACGGGTGCGCGTCGGTGCTCGACGGAGCGGCGGACGCGATCCGCGCCGACCTGGTCGCCCGCGTCGACATCACCGCAGGGCGCACCGTGCACGCGGCGGTCGCGAGGTCCTCGGCGGGGCCGGAGGCGCGGGGGGCGGGCACGGAGCTCGTCGTCGCCGTCCACGGCCTCGCCGCCGACCGCACGACCGTGCACGAGCTGACCACCCGGATCGCCGCCGAGCTCGGCGGATCCGAGGTGCCCGAGCCGGCGCCCGCCGGGTCGGTGGCCGCCGCGGCCACCGCCCTCACCGAGCGCGTCGTGGCACTGGAGGCCGATCCCGCGGTGGCCGGCTGGATCGGGGAGCTGCAGGCGCTCCCCGCCCCGGGAGACCCGGCCCCTCGGGTCCGGTTCGTGTCCCGCACCGTGCCGGGCCCGAGCGACCCGACCGCCGTGCAGGCCGCGTTCGGCGCGGCGGTGGCCGCGTGGTCGGACGTCCCGCGCACGATCGACATGGAGTGGGACCTGCGCTCCCACCTGCCGGCCGGGGCGCAGGGCGCGCTCACGGGCGTCTGGCCCGTCCGCGCGGGGGCGGAGCAGGTGCCGGCCTACGCCCCGTGGCAGGACCTGCTCCGCCACCAGGGCAAGACCTCGCGCGCCCGCCTGCGCAAGGCGCCCGCGCCCGGGGTGCTGGTGACCCGGTCGTTCGGGCCGCAGGCCGATCCCGCCCACGCCGAGGGCTTCGAACCCCTCTACGAGGTCGTCGCCCGCTACGCGCTCACCCCGGACGGCGTCGCCCTGCAGGTCCTCGGCCCGGACACCGCGGACGCGCTCCTCGACGCCTGGGCCACCCGGCTCGGCCGCTGAACACCGAACGGGCCCGGTCGTCCGATGTGGACGACCGGGCCCGTTCCGGTGCGGGTGAGGAGACCTACTTGGCCTTCTCCAGGGTGGGGAGGATCCCGGCCAGCCACCACTCCTCGCTCGCGGCGCTGCCGCCGTTGACGGCGCCCCACTGCGTGCTGTCGAGGTAGATCAGCGCGTTGTTCTGCGCGGCGGGCAGTGCCTTCACCCGGGGGTCGGCCTGCAGCTTCGCCTTGAACGCGCCCGTGGGGTCACGGTGCTCGGTGGCGACGATCACGACGTCGGCGGTGAGCTTGTCCGCGTTCTCCAGCGTGTATTTCGGCGCGTTCGCGGCCTCCGCACCGGAGGTCGGCTGACCCGGGCCGGGCTTGAGGCCCAGCGCCACCAGCGGGGCGGCGGCGTACTCGGTCAGCCAGAGCTGGTCGCCCTCGCCGAGGGCGGCGATGAAGAACGACTTGCCCTTCAGCGCGGGCAGCTTCGCGGCCGCCGCGGCGAAGGTCGAGTTGTACTGGGTCTGCGTCTTCGCGACGATCGACGTGTCGTGACGGGTCAGCTTGGCCAGCGAGGTCAGGTCGTCCTGCCAGCTGGTGTTGGTGCCCTTCGCGGTGCCGACGTACGTCGGCGCGATCTTCGAGAGCTGCGCGTAGGTCGGCTCGTCCGTCTGCCAGATCGTCGTCAGGATCAGGTCCGGCTTCAGCGCGGCGATGGCCTCGGGCGCGGGCAGGTAGTCCGCCGTGAACAGCTTCGGGTCGGGATCGGTCGTGTAGGTGCCCTTCATCCAGGGGTAGTACTCGGGCACCTCCGCCGCCGTGGTCAGGTAGTCCGCCCACGCGACCGGCTTCTCGCCGAGGAGGTTCAGCAGCTCGACGTGGCGCCCCGCGAGGGCCACGATCCGCTCCGGCTTCTTCGGCACCGTGATGTCGCCGTACGCGGTGGTGAGCGTGACGGGGGCGTCGGCGGCCGCGGACGGCGCCGCCGGCTGTGCCGTCGACGGGGCCTGCGAGCCGCTCGCGCAGCCGGTCAGCGCGAGTGCGGCCCCGAGCAGGCCTGCGACCAGCGAGGTGACTCGCCGCCGCGTCGTGTGCTGTCTCATGTGTCCTTTTTCCGTTTCTCCATCGGGGGGAGGTCTCTAGGTGGTGACGAGCTCGCGGATGACGGTGCCCCAGCCGACCGTCCGCCGGCCGGCCTCGCGCAGCCCCGCCAGGGCGACGACCGCGCCCAGCTCGGCTTCGGTGCGCAGGCCGGTGCCGTCCCGGGTCAGGGCGAGCAGGTCCTCCTCGCCGTCGTGCTCGTCGGCGTGGTCGGGGTCGAACAGGTCCTCGATCAGCAGGACCCGGCCGCCCGCGGGCAGGTTCGCGGCCGCGGAGCGCAGCACGGCGGCCGCCGCCTCGTCCCCGAGCGCGCCCAGGGCGAAGACGAGGAGCACGGTGGCGGCGTCGGGGGCGGGATCGACCCCGGCCTCCGTGACGACCGTGATGCGGGCCCGCTGCCCCGCGTCGGGCACGGAGGTGGGCAGGTCGCGGCGCAGCCAGTCGGCCTGCGCCGGCGGCGCGCTGATCGTGACGCGGATGCCGGGGTGCCGGGCGGTGATCTCGCGCGCCTCCACCCCGGCGCCGTCGGAGCGCAGGACGAGGTGATCGACGCCGTCGAACACGCCGGAGTCCGCCAGCGGCGCACCGAGGTACGCCGCGCCCGCCGCGATGCTGTCGAGGAGCTGGTCGGAGAAGCTCTGCTCCGCGCGCAGCTGCGCGAAGGTGCTCCCGGTGACCGACGCGTAGGAGGCCTTCCCGGTACGGACGGATTCCGCGAGGCCGAAGATGCCCTGCGCCTGCCGGCCGAGCGCGCTCGCCGGGTCGAGGAGGTCGGCCCAGTAGTCGTCGGCGAGGAAGTCCCCCACCTCGGTCAGTGTGTAGCGGGCCGCCCCGGCCTCGGTCCCGGTCGTCTCGGCGAGAATGCCGATCGTGTGCAGGTAGCGCAGCAGCTTACCCAGCGCCCGCTCGTCGCTGCCCGTCCGCGCGGCGAGCTCCGCCCCGCTCGCGGCGCCGGCGGCGAGCAGGTCGCCGAGCCCCAGCCCTGCCGCGACCCGGATCGCGAGCGCCGGCACGAGATCGGCGAGCTCGTGGAACTTCTCGTACGCGTCGGTGTTGCGCTCGGGGTCCGGGGTGGCCGCGTCGTCGGCGAGCACCACGACATCGGTGTGCTTCCAGTACCCGGTGAAGTCGATGTCCTTGCGAGGCATCGTGCGGTCCTCGACGAGGTGGCGGCGCAGCTCGCGGACCACCCCCCGCTCGCCGGCGATCCACGCGAACGGCGTGCCCTGCCACCACGGCGCCTTGCGGACCGCGTCGAGCAGCAGGTCCCCCTCACCGCGCACGAGCCAGGTGACCTCGACCCCCGGCAGCTCCCGCAGGCGCTGGACGTGGCCGCGCTCGGCGACCTCGACGAACACCTGCGCACGGGCGTCCTCGGGTAGCTCCTCGAGCAGCCGGCCGATGGCGGGCAGGGCGGTGTCGTCTCCTGCGACCAGCAGCCAGTCCGACGGCGGCACGGGGCCTGCGGACGACTGCGGGCCGAAGAAGTGGAGACGGTCGCCGGCTCGGGCGCGCTGAGCCCACGTCGTCGCGACCCCGATCCCGTGGGTCACGAAGTCGACGTCGAGCTCCCCGGTGCCGGGGTCGAAGCGGCGCACGGTGTAGGCGCGGTAGAGCGGGCGGTCGTCCTTCGCCCAGTCCAGCCGCCCCCGGCCCTGGGTGGGCAGCACCGGGACGGGCTGCCCGGGGTGGGCGAAGACGAGGCGGATGTCGTCGTCGAAGCCGCCGCTCACGAAGGCGGGCTGCGCCAGGCCGTTGTCGGAGGTGAACGCCTCCAGCTGCGCACCGGTGAACGTCACCCGCCGCATGCCGGGGGTGACGTCCTCGATCCGGGCCACCTCGACCCGGCGGAGGGTGACTGGGTGCACGACAAGGGCGCGCGACGTCGGAGACACCGATTGATATTAGGCAAGGGTGCCCTCATAATGGGTGCGAAAACGGTCATATCGTTGTCATCCGACCAACAGGAGCGTCCCCGGCGTGCTGAGCGCGGCCCCCCCGCCGATCCCCGCCTGCCGCAAGATCGCGCGCTGGGACGCCCACGCGCGGGAGCACCTGCTGATGTGGGTGCACACCGGCAGGGCCCATGTCCGTCTCGGCAGCGGGGAGCTCCAGCGCGTCGACGAGGGCACGGGCATCTGGCTGCCTCCCGGTGCCGACCACGAGATGTGGACCGAGGCGGGCTCGGTCGCCCTCCCCCTGTCGGTGCCGGCCGTCACGGTGCCGGGGGCACCCGACCGGGTCGTCCGGTTCGCGGTGGACGATCGCTGGCGGGACTGGCTCGTCGCGCGGTACGCGCAGCGGATGCAGGACCAGCCGGGAGGGCCGGCGTCGGACCTGCTCGCCGTCCTCACCGCGGCGGGCCCGGAGCTGCCACGAAGCAGTCCGGGCGGCCCGGGGGCGGGCGTCGACGATCCGCCCGTCGCACCGCGGAGCGACGCGGCGGCCGCCGTGGCCCGCGCGCTGCGCCGACGGCCGTCATTGGACCTCACGCTCGAGGAGTGGGCCGCCGCGACGGCATGTAGTGCGAGCACTCTGCACCGCCAGTTCCAGCAGGACACGGGGCTGCCGTTCGCGCGGTGGCGGGCACGGTGGCGCCTCGCCGCGGCGCGGGATCACCTCACCTCGGGAGGGTCGGTCGCGGACGCCGCCACCCTCGCCGGTTTCACCAGCAGGCAGAGCTTCGCCAGGGCGTTCCGGGAGCACTACGGCGACGCGCCGCGCAGCTACGCGATGCGGCACCGCACCGATGCCCCGGCGATGTCCGCACGGACGGGAGCGCCGGACGTCCCCCCGAGCGGCCCCGCCGTGCGGGTGCGAGGGATCGCCGCCCGGAACGAGCTCATCTGGATCTACCGGGGCGAGGGCAGCTCCCACGTCGGGGGCAGGAAGGTCGCGACCCGGCGCGGCGACGCGCTGTGGCTCCCGGCCGGGATGGCGTACGAGAACGTGCTGCCCGCAGGCGCCGTCGCGGTGTCGCTCGGCGAGGTGTGCGGGGACTGCGTGCAGGTCCCGGGGCCGCTGCGGGCACGCTTCCCCCCGAGCTGGGACGCGTACCTCCTGCACTGTTCCGTCAGCGGGAACACCCTCCTGCACCCCGACGGGTATCACGTCCGCCACGTCGTCGGTCTTTTCGACGCCCAACTCGCCGTCGAGCGCTCCCGCGCGGTGCCGCTGCCGGCGGACGGGCGCGCGCGTGCGGCGGCCGAGGGCTACCTCCGCCGGATCGGGGCCCGGACCGACGATGGGGCATACGACGGGGTCCCGCCGGGAGTGCACGCCGCGTTCCGGCGCGAAACGGGCCTGACGTTCGCCGGCTGGCGCCACGCCACCCGAATGCGGGTGGCCCGCGACCTGCTGGTCGCGGGCACGCGGCCCGGCGCGGTCGCGGGCCAGGTCGGCTACGGCAACGCCGCGAACTTCAGCCGCGCCTTCGCCCGCTTCCACGGCATGACTCCGGGCGAGTGGCAGGCGCGTGAGCTCGAGCCCTCCGCCGGCTAGGTCGGCGCCGAAGCCCCGTTCGGCGAGCCGCTCTCAGCGCGCGGCCGCGAACAGCGTCGCGTACTCCGGGTAGAATCCTTCCAGCACACCGAGATCCGTCGCCCGCGCGAACGCGGGATGGTCGCGGTGCTCCGCAAGGCCGGACAGGCGCTTCATCCCGAAGTACTCCCCCGGACCGTCCGGTGTGGACGCGATGGGCGGGGCCGCTCGACCGAGATCGGCGAGGTTGTCCACGAAGATCTCGTGACAGGACTTCGTGACCTGCAGCAGCAGCTCCTCGAGGGTCACCGCCGCCGGCAACGGGAACGTCCGCCGGTCGACGACGGCGCCCGTGTCGATCCCGGCGTCAACCCGGTGCAGCGTGACACCGAACTCTGGCTCGGCCCGCAGGATCGCGAACACCGCCGCCGCCACCGGGAGCCCGCGGTAGCCGGGCAGCGGCCCGCCGTGGATGTTCACGATGGTCAGCCCGAGATCCAGCACCGGCGCGCGGAACAGGAACGGGTTGCCCGTCGAGCAGACCAGGCGATCGGTGCAGGCCTGGTCGAGGAACCTCGCCAGCTCGTTCACGTCGTCGGTCTCCCGGCGCTCGAGCGAGCGCGCCCGCGCGGGCACCGTCTCGCCCCTGGGATGCACGACCGCGTCGACCGTCCGACCCTCCGCCACCGCGTACGCGGCCGCACGCCAGACCAGGGCTCCCGATCCCACGATGATCACAAGGGTAAGCTACCCTAACTCCGGTGAAGATCGCCGTGGCCCGTGACACGGCGGCCCCGTTGACTCGGCGGCGGGTAGTCGGCCTGCTGGCCGCCCTCGCCCTGCTCGCCGCCCTCGTGCTGGCCAGCATCGCGGTCGGGTCCCGGGCCGTCCCCCTGCCCGCCGTCGTCGACGCCCTGCTGCACGACACCGGCGAGGGCGACTCCTACGTCGTCTGGAGCCTGCGCGTGCCCCGCACCGCGGTCCTGCTCGCCGTCGGGATCGCCCTCGGCGTCGCCGGCATGCTCATCCAGGCGCTGACCCGCAACCCGCTCGCCGACCCGGGGATCCTGGGGGTGAACGCGGGCGCGTCCCTCTTCGTTGCGCTCGGGATCGCGGTATTCGGGCTGTCGTCGCCCGGTCAGTACGTGTGGTTCTCGTTCGCCGGAGCGCTGCTCGTCACCGTCGTCGTCTACGTCATCGGCTCGGCGGGCCGCGGCAGCATCGACCCGATCCAGCTGACGCTGGCCGGCGTCACGCTCGGCGCGATCCTCTACGCCGTCGTCAGCGCGATGACGCTGCTGGACCCGCGCACCTTCGAGCAGATGCGGAACTGGAGCGCGGGCAGCGTCGTCGGGCGCGGTTGGGAGGTGCTCCTGCCCGTGCTGCCGTTCCTCGCCGCGGGCGTGCTCCTCGCGGTGGCCGTGGCCGGGCCGCTGAACGCGATCGCGCTCGGTGACGACCTCGCGAAGTCCCTAGGCGCGAGCATCGGCCGCACGCGCATCATCGTCGTCGCCGCCGTTACGCTGCTCGCAGGCGGCGCCACCGCGGTCGCCGGGCCGATCGGGTTCGTCGGCCTCATGGTGCCGCACGTCGCCCGCTGGATCGTCGGCCCCGACCAGCGCTGGATCCTCGGCGCCACCCTGCTCCTCGCCCCCTCCCTGCTGCTGGCCGCCGACGTCGTCGGCCGCACCGTGATCCGACCCGGAGAGCTGCCCGTGGGCATCGTCATGGCGTTCGTCGGCGCGCCGATCCTGATCGTCCTCGTGCGCCGCCGGAAGGCGGCCGGGCTGTGACCCCGGGACCCACCACGGTGGAGCCGAGCGCCGAAGGGTCGGCCACGGCGGACCCGACCGCGGTGGAGTTCGGCCACCGCACGTGGGTCGTGCGCCGGGGCCGCCTCGCACTGCGCTGGCAGGCCCGCACCGTGCTCGTCTGCACGCTCCTCGCCGTGCTGACGCTCGTCGCCACCACGGCGGCGCTCGCGCTGGGCGACTACCCGCTGACGCTCCCCGAGGTGTGGGCAGCACTCACCGGCGACCCCGGGGCCGGGTTCTCGAGCACCGTCGTGCTCGAGTGGCGGTTGCCCCGGGCCGTTGCGGCCGCGCTGTTCGGCGCGGGCCTCGGTGCCGCCGGCGCGGTGTTCCAGTCGCTGACCCGCAACTCGCTCGCCTCCCCCGACATCATCGGCATCTCGGCGGGCTCGTACACGGGCGCGCTGATCGTGATCGTCCTGGTCCAGGGCACGTACCTGCAGCTGACCGCGGGTGCGCTCGTCGGCGGCGCCGCCACCGCGGCGGTCATCTACCTGCTCGCCTGGCGGGGCGGCGTGCAGGGGTTCCGGCTGATCATCGTCGGCATCGCGGTGTCGGCGATGCTGACCTCGTTCAACACCTGGCTCATGCTCACCGCCAAGCTCGAGGTGGCCCTCGCCGCCTCGGCATGGGGAGCGGGCACCCTCGGCCGCATCGGCCTGCAGGAGATGCTCGTCGGGGGCGGCGCGGTCCTGGTGCTGCTGGTCGTGCTCGCGGCGTTCGGGCAGCCGATGCGGCAGCTCGAGCTCGGCGACGACGCCGCTCACGCCACCGGGACCCGGGCGGAACCGGTGCGGCTCGCAGTCATCGCGATCGCGGTGGCCCTCACGGCGGTGGTCTCGTCGGCGGCCGGGCCGATCGCGTTCATCGCCCTGGCCGCCCCACAGATCGCCCGCCGCCTGTGCCGCACCCCCGGCATCTCCGTCGTGCCGGCCGCGCTCACCGGGGCGGTGCTGCTGGCGGGTGCCGAGCTCGCCGCCCTGCACCTACTCCCGGTCGCGCTGCCGGTCGGGGTCGTGACCGTGGTCCTGGGAGGCGGCTACCTCCTGTGGCTGATCGTGCACGAGGTGCGGCGCCGGTGACCCGGCGCCGCACCCCCGTCGCTACGACTGGCGCTGCAGCAGCTTGCTGATCTTGCCCATCGCCGTCCGCGGGAACTCCGCGACGACCTCGACCACGTCGGGCATCTTGTAGGCGGCCAGGCCGCGCTCGCGCAGGTGCCTGCGGACCACGGCCAGCGTCAGCGTCGACGGGTCGACACCCTCGCGGGGCACGAGGTAGGCCTTGACCCGCTCCCCCAGCACTCGGTCGGCGACGCCGACCACCGAGACGTCGTGGACGCCGTCGAGCGCGAGGACAAGGTTCTCGACCTCCTCGGGCGCAACCTTCTCCCCGCCGCGGTTGATCTGGTCCTTCGACCGGCCGACAACGGTGAGGTAACCGATCTCATCCCGCGAGACGATGTCGCCCGTGCGGTAGAACCCGTCCTCGGTGAAGGCCGCGGCGTTCAGCTCGGGTGCGCGGAAGTAGCCGCGGATCGTCGACGGGCCGCGGGTGAGCAGGTGCCCGGGAGTACCGGGGGCGACCGGCGAGCCGTCGTCGTCCAGGACGAGCAGCTCGTCGCCGGGTGAGACGGGCAGGCCCTGGCAGGTCGCACTCCGCTCCTCGTCGACGTCGAGCCTGTTGTAGTTCACCAGGCCCTCGGCCATGCCGAAGCCCTGCTGCAGGATCGCCCCCAGCTCGGGGCCGACCCGACGGGCGGCCTCCGCGCTGAGCTTCGCCCCGCCCACGTGCAGGGAGTGGAGGCTCGACAGGTCGAACCTCTCCCGCCTCGAGGAGTTCAGCCACGCCAGAAGCAGCGGCGGGACCACCGACGCCTGCGTGACCCCGTGCCGCTCGATGAGCGGGAAGACGGTGTCCGGGCTGCCGTCGGGCGCGAGCACGACGGTCCCACCGGCCGCGAGGACCCCCAGGAAACCGGGTGACCGCACGGCCATGCTGTGACAGACCGGCACTGCGATGAGCTGCACGGAGTGCGCCCCGATCCCGCAGAGCGGGATGCTCAGCCGCACCGAGTGCCCGTAGGTCTCGTGGGTGTGTGGGATCAGCTTGGGGCGCCCCGTGGTGCCGCCGGAGGTCTGCAGGAGTGCGATGTCCCGCGGCGACGAGCGACGCTCGTGGGCGAGGGGTGCGTGGGCCAGCAGGCGGTCCAGCTCGGGGCCACCGCCGTCCGGGTCCAGCACGACCGCGCGGAGTCCGGGCCGGCCCGCGGCGAGCTCGGCCGCCAGCCCGGCGAGGTCGGCACCGTCGTGTACCGCGACCGTGACGTAGGCCCGCGCCCCGGTGAGCTCGACGAACTGGGTGATCTCGGTGCGCCGGTGGGCCGCGGGTGCGAAGGTCGGAACGGCGCCCAGCTCCCACAGCGCGTACACGACCACGATGAACGAGGGCACGTTCGGCAGGTGCACCACGACCCGGTCACCGCGGCCGACGCCGAGCTCGGCGAGGCCGGCGGCGACCCGCAGGACGCGGTCACCGAGCTCCGCGTAGCTCACGGCCTCGTCGCCGGCGACGAGCGCGGTCCGTTCCGGATGGCGGGCCACGGAGGCGAACAGCGGTTCCGCAAGGGTCTCGTCCGTCCAGTACCCGGCGCGCCGGTATCCCTCGGCGATCTCGCTCGGATAGGGCACGAAACCGTCGAGCACGAACGGTTCGCACATCGCTAGACGCCCCGCGACGAGACCTGGTCGACCGCCCCGGGGACCGGCTCCGCCGGGTCCTGCCCGAGTGCGACGACCCGATTGTTCTCGTCGACGTGCACGACGCGCGGGTCGTGGACGAGTAGCTCGTCCACCTCCGCGAGCAGGTAGGACATGATGATGACCAGGTCTCCGGGCTTCACCAGGTGTGCCGCGGCACCGTTGATGCAGATACTGCCCGATCCCGCGGCGCCCGTGATGACGTAGGTCTCGATGCGGGCGCCGTTGGTGATGTCGACGACCTGCACCTTCTCTCCCTCGACCAGCCCGGCTGCCCGGACGAGGTCCTCGTCGATGGTGATCGACCCGACGTAGTGCAGGTCGGCCTGGGTGACGGTGGCGCGGTGGATCTTGCTGCCGAGCACGGTGCGGAGCATCGAACGGCCTCTCTCGTCTTCCGGTCGTGGGTGCGCTGAGTGGTTCAGCCGGTGGTTCAGCTGTGGGCGTTCTCGTGCTGCGCGATGACGTCGCGCAGGGACTTCGGGCGCAGGTCGGTCCAGTTCTCGTCGATCCAGGCGAGCACCTCGGGGCGCGGGCGGCCGTCCGGGCCGCCGAAGGCGACCGTCCACCCGCCGGGCACCGGCTTGAACGTGGGCCAGAGCGAGTACTGCTCCTCGTGGTTCACGAGCGCGAAGAAGGTGCCCTCGTCGTCGTCGAACGGGTTCTTCGCCATCGGCGTCTCCTTGCGGTCAGGGGCGCGTGCGCGGTCGGACGCACGCGGAAGTGCCCTCTGGTCGGCCACCGGCGCGGACCCGGCGGGGCGCGCGGAAGGCCCGGAGGGCATCGTGCGTGATGTCGTGAGGCGACTCTCAGGGACGGTAACAGCCTGGGTTAGTTTAGGCTAAGTTTCGTCCTTGTTGCCTGTCTCACCCGAAGGATCCCGATTTGCCCGACGCCGGACCGGAACCCGCGCTCCTGCCCGCAGCCCGTCGCGACGCTGCGGCCCCCGTTGGGGAGTCTCGGCTGCGTGTCGCCTCCGCGACCCTGGGCTACGACCGGCGGGTCATCTCGCAGCAGCTCACCGTGTCGATCCCGGACGAGTCGTTCACGGTGATCGTCGGACCCAACGCCTGCGGCAAGTCCACCCTGCTCCGGGGCCTGTCCCGGCTGCTGCGGCCCTCCGCCGGGCAGGTGGTCCTCGACGGCGCGGACATCCACGGCTACCGGGCGAAGGAGGTGGCGCGCCGCATCGGGCTGCTGCCGCAGTCCTCGACCGCGCCCGACGGGATCACCGTCGCCGATCTCGTCTCTCGGGGCCGGTACCCGCACCAGAAGCTGGTACGGCAGTGGACCGAGGCGGACGAGCGGGCCGTGCTCCGGGCCATGGAGGCCACCTCGGTGCGCGAGCTCTCGACCCGACTCGTCGACGAGCTGTCCGGGGGACAGCGCCAGCGGGTGTGGATCGCGATGGCGCTCGCCCAGGAGACCGGCATCCTGCTTCTCGACGAGCCGACCACCTTCCTGGACATCACCCACCAGATCGAGCTGCTCGAGCTCTTCACCGACCTTCACCTGGCCGGCCGCACCCTGGTCGCGGTCCTGCACGACCTGAACCACGCCGCGCGGTACGGCACCCACCTGATCGCCATGAAGGACGGCGCCGTCGTCGCCGAGGGCGCCCCGGTGGACATCGTTACGGCCGAGCTCGTCGAAGAGGTGTTCGGGCTACGCTGCCTGGTCGTCCCCGATCCGGTCTCCGGCACCCCCTCGGTCGTCCCCCTGGGCCGGGAGCGGTCGTGACCACACCGGATCCCGTGCCCGTGACGGGCACCGCGGTGCTGCGCGGCGCGATTCTCGAGCAGCGGCGCGACGTGGCCCTGAGCTCGCTGCTCGCGGCCGGCCAGCAGGCCGGCTCGGCGCTGGTGCCGGTGCTGATCGGGGTGATCGTCGACGTCGCGGTGACCAGCGGATCGCCCGGCCTGCTGATCCTCTGGATCGGGGTGCTCGCCGCGAACTTCGTCGTCCTGTCGTACTCCTACCGGTTCAGCGTCCGAGCGGCCGAGCGAGCCGCGGAGTACGCCGAGCACGATCTGCGCCTGCGGCTGACCCACCGGGTGCTGCACGCGGGTGGCGGCGCCGACGCCGGGCGGCTCTCCGGTGAGCTGGTGAACATCTCGACCAGCGATGCCAAGCGGGTCGGCACGGCGAACGTGGTGGTGCCGTTCGGACTGGCCGCGATCGTCGCGGTGCTGGTCAGCGCCGCCGTGCTCCTGACGATCTCGGTGCCGCTCGGACTGCTCGTGCTGCTCGGCACTCCCCCGCTGCTGCTCCTGACCCACTACGCGAGCAAGCCACTGGAGCGACGCAGCGAGGCCGAACAGGCGCGCGCGGCCCACGCCTCGGGGGTGGCCGCGGACCTCGTGGCCGGCCTGCGGGTGCTCAAGGGGCTCGGCGCCGAGCGCACCGCGGTCCAGCGCTACCGCCGCACCAGTCAGGAGTCGCTCGTCGCGACCCTGCGCACCGCACAGGCGTACGCCGCCCAGGGCGGGGTCGTGGAGACGTCATCCGGCGTGTTCATCGCGGTCGTCGCCCTGGTCGGCGGAGTGCTCGCCGCGGACGGCGCGATCAGCGTGGGCGAGCTGGTCTCCACCGTGGGACTGGCCCTGTTCCTGCAGATCCCGCTGTCCACGACCGGCTGGACGACCATCGAGTTCGCCCAGGCCCGCGCGTCGGCCGCCCGGATCGCGGCAGTGCTCTCCGCGCCGCCCGCGGTGCCGCCCGGGGCGGGCACCGCACGACAGCCGGTGCGCGGCGGGCTACGGCTGCGCGGCGTGACGCACGAGGGCCTGCACGGCGTCGATCTCGACGTGGCGCCCGGCGAGCTGCTCGGGATCGTCTCTCCCTCCCCCGCCATCGCCCGTGCCCTGCTCGCCTGCCTCGCCCGCGAGACCGATCCCGAGACGGGGACCGTCGAGCTCGACGACGTGCCGCTGGCCGGTCTGGACCCGGCCGCCGTACGGGCCGCGGTCCTCGTCGCGACCCACGACGCCGTCCTCTTCGCCGGGACCCTCCTGGAGAACGTCACCGCCACCGGCGCCGCGGACATCACCGCCGCACTCGTGGCGGCGGCCGCCGACGAGGTGGCCGACAGCCTGCCCGACGGTGTCGACAGCACCGTCGGCGAGCAGGGCAGCTCGCTGTCCGGCGGGCAGCGCCAGCGGGTGGCGCTGGCCAGGGCGCTCGCCGCCGACCGCTCGGTGCTCGTGCTGCACGACCCGACCACGGCCGTCGACTCCGTCACGGAGTCCCGGATCGCCGGGGCCCTGCGGCGCGTCCGCCGCGGGCGCACCACCGTCGTGGTGACGACCAGCCCGGCGCTCCTCGCCGTCACCGACCGGGTGATCCTCCTCGACGGGGACGGGGTGCGGTGCGAGGGCCGGCACGCCGATCTCGTCGAATCCCGTTCCGACTACCGGGAGACGGTGCTGACGTGAGCGACACGGTGGACACCACGAGCCCCCTTCCGGGCGGGCGCGAGCTGCTCCCGGTGGCTACCGCCGCGGATACCCGCGCGGCCGTCGGCCGCCTCCTACGCCCCCACCGGTGGCGAGCCGTCGTGACGCTGGCCGTGCTGGTCGCCGGCAGCGCGGTCGCGCTGCTGGTGGCCCCGCTGCTCGGGCGGATCGTCGACGTCGTGGTCGCCGGCGCGGGCTCGGCCGCCGTCGTCGGCCCCGCCGTCCTCATCGCGGTGGTCGCGGTGGTCGCGGGGCTGCTCACGACCGTGGGTATGTCGCTGCTCGTCGGTCTCGGCGAGCGGCTGCTGGCCCGCCTTCGCGAGCAGTTCGTCGACCGGGCGCTCGCGCTCCCCCTGGAGCAGGTGGAGAGGGCGGGCGGCGGCGACCTGACCGCGCGGGTCACCGGCGACGTCGCCGTCGTCGGCGAAGCGGTTCGCGGCGCCGTACCGAAGCTCGCCCGGGCCGGCCTGACGATCGTGCTGACGCTGCTGGCCATGGGGGCGCTGGACTGGCGGTTCCTGGTCGTCGCGCTGCTGGCGGTCCCGATCCAGATCCACACCGCGCGCTGGTACGTCCGCAACGCCGGGCCCGTCTACGCCCGGCAACGGGTCGCCGAGGGCGGGCTACAGCAGCAGCTCCTCGACACCGTGGGCGGGGCCGCGACCGTGCGCGCGTTCCTCCTCGCCGACGACCACGTCGACCGGGTCCGCGGGCGTTCGCTCACCGCCGTCGACCTCGTCCTGCGCGGGATCCGCCTCATGACCCGCTTCTACGCGCGGCTCAACCTGGCCGAGTTCGTCGGGCTCGCCGCGGTGCTCGTGACAGGGTTCCTCCTGGTCGGCAACGGCTCGGTCACCGCGGGCACCGCCACCGCGGCGGCGCTGTACTTCCACTCCCTCTTCGGGCCGATCAGCAGTGCGCTCGTCACGATCGACGAGGCGCTCTCCGCGGGCGCGAGCCTGGCTCGCATCGTCGGCGTGGCCGAGCTGCCGGCGCCGGGCGAGCCGCAGCACAGAGCACTCCCCATGGACGGCTCGGTGAAGGTCGCGGACGTGCACCACGCCTACCGCGCGGACCGTCCTGTGCTGCACGGCGTCGACCTCGACATCGGGGCGGCCGAACGGGTGGCACTGGTCGGGGCGAGCGGGGCCGGCAAGACCACGCTGGCCAAGCTGATCGCCGGGGTGCATCGACCGACCGGCGGATCGATCAGCCTGGGTGGCGTCGGGCTCGACGAGCTCGGCCCCGAGCTGGCCCGGCGCACCGTCGTGCTGGTCACCCAGGAGGTGCACGTGTTCGCCGGCACTCTGGCCGACGACCTACGGCTGGCACGCCCGGATGCCACCGAGGCGCAGCTTCGGGAGGCCCTGTCCACCGTGGGTGCGCTCGGCTGGGCCGACGCGCTGCCCGACGGCCTCGACACCGCCGTGGGCGAGGGTGCGCACACGCTCAGCGTGACCCAGGCGCAACAGCTCGCACTGGCCCGGCTGGTCCTGGCCGATCCCCCGGTGGCGATCCTGGACGAGGCCACCGCCGAGGCCGGCAGCGCGGGCGCCCGGGTGCTCGAGGCCGCAGCCACGCGGGCGCTGGCCGGGCGGACCGGGCTCCTGGTGGCGCACCGGATGACCCAGGCCGCTACCGCCGACCGCGTGGTCGTGCTGGATACAGGACGCCTCGTGGAGATCGGCCACCACGACGAGCTGGTGGCGGCCGGCGGGCGCTACGCCGCCCTGTGGGAGGCGTGGTCGGCCACCAGGACCTGACCCTCGGCTCCACGGAGGACAGACCTCGGTCTACCGTGCCGGTTCCGAGGTCCTCCTCGCAAAGGATGCCTGGTAGGGACGCCCGTCCACCTCGTCGACGAGGAGGTGGACCGCGTCCGCGCGGCCGATGTCGACACAGCCCGCATCGGTCCGGATCCGGACCGATGCGGGGCCGGGCGACACCTCCACCTCACGGCCCGGGATCGCCCCGATCTCCCAGGCGTGGACCAGGAACGGCTGGTTGTCCTGCAGCCGCTCGGACAGCGTCCGGATCCTGGTCGTGGTGCGCCCCCGATGGAGGATCTCCGCCAGGGACACATGGCGCTCCATCGGCGGGACCGCCTCCGACCGACGACCGAACAGCGCCGCGAGACCGGGCACCGGATTGCCGTAGGGCGAGGTGTCGGCAGCCGAGAGCAGCGCCACCACTCGCCGCTCGACCTCGTCGCTGATCACATGCTGCCAGCGCCGCGCCTCCTGATGGGCAAGCGGCCACTCCAGCCCGACGATCTCCACCAGGAAGCATTCGACGAGCCGGTGCTTCCGCACCACCGGGATCGCCTGGGCCTGGCCGAGAAGCGTGAGAACGACCGGTCGCCGCGGGCCGGTGTCGACGAGGTTGCTCTCGAGGAGCCGGGCGACGTTCTGCGCGACGGTTGCCGGGTTCGCACCCAGTTCGCGACGGATCGTGTCGCGGGTGAGACCGGCGCCGGCGACCTCGTCGGCCTCGAAGAGCCTCTGGATGTAGGTCTCGGTGACGTTGATCAGCGGCCGGTTCCCGGTGGTCGTCGACCGGCAGGCCGCATTTCTCCTACGGGACAAGGACACGTCCTGTCAGTGATCGCCGGTCGGATGGGAAGTGAGGTAGCCGCCCATGTACGGGAAGTAGTCCACGGCATCGAGCTCGGTGCCGTCGTCGAGCCGCACGCGGTCGATCCGCAGCCCGGTGTTCGCGCCCCGCCGGGAGTCCGCCCCCGCCACGATGACGACCCCACGGCCCTCCCGGATGAAGACCCGCCCCGGGGTGCCGCCGTAGGCCTTCTCGGTCTCGCGCGCGGCGAGGATCCGCAGCCGGGTGGTGCCGTGGTAGCAGTACGAGTTCGGGTACGGGTCCACCTGCGCGCGCACGAGGTTGAACAGCTCCCGGGCGCTCCAGGTGAAGTCGATCCGGTTCTCCTCCTCGGTGCGGCGGTGGAAGTAGGAGGCGACCCTGCGGTCCTGCGGCGCCCAGTCGCGGCGGCCCTCGGCGATCAGCGCCAGCGCGTCCACCGTGATGGGGCCGAACATGGCCAGCGTGCGGTCGAACAGCTCGACGATCGTGTCGTCCTCGGTGATCACCGTGGCCCGCTGCAGGACGACGTCCCCGGCGTCGAACTCGGCGTTCATCATGTGGGCGGTGACGCCGACCTCGGGCTCGTCGTTGATCAGCGCCCAGTTCAGGGGGGCGAAGCCGGCGTAGGCCGGGAGCAGCGCGTCGTGCACGTTGAGCGTGCCGAGGCGCGGGATCGAGAACACCTCCGGCGGCAGCCAGGTCCTCCAGTTGGACACGACCATGATGTCCGCCTCGGCCGCGGCGATGGCGGCCTTGACCTCGTCGTCCGTAGCCCGGTTGCGGACCAGCGTCGGGATGCCGTGGTCCGCGGCGAGCTCCGCCACGGACTCGTTGAAGATCTTCTCGTAGGCGTTGTCGCTGTCCGGGTGGGTGACAATCAGCGGCACCTCGTGCCCGGCGGCGAGGATCGCCTCGATCGTCCGGCGGCCCCAGGTCATGTAGCCGAACGCCACGACCCTCACGATCGGATCCCGCTGTCGATCAGAGCGACATCACCAACATACATGAGCGACCCCGAGCATCTGTGAGAGTTAGGCCAACCAACCCTAAGTGATATCATGGTCAAAACCAACATACGAGGCAGAGCTCTCATGAAGGAGTATTCCGGACAGGCGCGACGGTATCTGCAGGTCGTCTACGAGCTTGCGGAGGACGGTGAGCGGTCGACCCGCGCCGAGATCGTCCACCGCACCAGACGGAGCTACGGGACGGTCGGCCCGGCGATCTCGGAGCTGGGACGAGTCGGCCTACTGGATCTCGATGACCCCCGGACCGTCCGCCTCACCGCCGACGGCCTGTCCGTCGCCCTCGCCACGACCCGGACCCACCGGGTACTCGAGTGTTTCCTCGCCGACGTCGTCGGGCTCGACTGGGCGCTGCTGCACACCGAGGCGCTCCGCTGGCAGCGGGTCGTCAGCGCACAGGCCGAAGCGCGGATCTCGGCGCTGCTCGGCGACGATCCGGTGTCCCCGTTCGGCAGCCCCATCCCGACCACCGACGACATCGCCAGGGGCGGAGACTCCGGCACCCTGGCGTCGATAGACCTTCCGCTCCTGAGCTACACCGTCGATCTCCGACGACGCCCCACCGCGCTACGCCGGCTCGTCCAGGTGCCGAACGGGGCGCGGCTGCGCATCACGCGCGTCACCGAGGACCTGCAGTCCGATCCCACCCTGCTCCGGGAGCTGTCGCGCACCGGCCTCATCCCCGGCCGACATCTCGACGGCGTCCGCCGCCGTCCCGACGGAACGGTCGAGGTGAGCACCGCAGACGGCGCAGTAGTCGAGATCGACCAGAAGGCGGCGCGAGGGCTGCGGGTCGAGCCGGAGGCGAACCGGCCAGGACAACACACCGGGATGCTGCCGACCGATCTCCGCCAGCCGATCCGGAGCTCGGTCGGGTAAGCGCTTCCTCCCAGCAGCGCCCGATGGTCGGGGTCTTCAGAACTCGGGCGAGGTAGGCGAGCATCAAGGCAGCCCGTCTGCCGGTGTCGATCTCCCCGGTGCTGCTGTCGTGGTCGTCGCCGTTGTGGTCGCGGTCATGGGTTGCTCACTTCTGCCGCTGGCGCGGCTGCCGGATCCGTTGCAGCACTTGAGGTCGTCGGGGTGGTCGGGTTGAAGTCGACGCCGAACAGGACGTCGTAGTCAGGCAGGGCGCGGATCACCACCGCGTGGCCGTCGCTGTGGCGCCGTGGCCCGTTCTGTGCGGCGCGTTGCTGGGCCCGTCGTTGTTCGGCCAGCGCCAGGCGCATCTCTCGGGCGGTCGCGACGTGAGCGGGGTCGGTGATCACCCTGTGGCGGGCCCAGCTGCGGTCATGGCTCGCGACGAGCTCGCGGTCGCAGAACGCCTCGGCGGTGGTCGGCGAGGCGAGGACGTCGACGAAGCGCCCGATCACCCGCGGGTCCACGGAGTAGTCGTTGCCATCGACGCGCACGTAGTAGTCGCGAGCGAGCCGGATCCGCAGGGGGAGCCCGACCTGCGGATCCAGTGGCGGCAACGGGGTCATGGCCTGGCGGCCGGTCTCGAGCAGGTCCACCGGGCGGGCGCCGATGGCCCGGACCGTGCGGGTGTTCGCCCGGGCCAGCCACTCTCCGAGCTGGGCGTTGAAGTCCGCCGGAGACGTGAAGAATTGCCCGGGCAGGACCGAGGTCTCCAGGAAGCCGTTGTTGCGCTCGACCATGCCCTTGAACTCCGGATCCCGCGGTGGGGCCAGGCGGATCCTGGTGGCCAGCGCACGCCGCGGCGGCGGGCGTGAGCTTCCCGCTGCCCCGATCGCCGACTCCCGGTCCCAGACCAGCGTCCTGGTCACTCTGCCCAGCTCGCTGATCAGCGCCCACATGCCCCAGAGCAGGTCACCGCCCTGGCGGGAGGGCAGCATCGTTGCGGACAGGAATCGGGAGAACGCCAGCGTCATCACCAGCACCGGCAGCACCCGGGCCTGCCCGGGCGCCACCGGGATCGGGGTCTCGGGGCACCACAGGTCGCATTGGGTGACCTCGCCGGGCTGGTAGACGACCCTGTCGACCGGGTCGATCCCCACGAACTCGGGACGGATACGGCGCAGCAGGTCCTTCAGCGTCGTCGCCGAGTCCGCCCAGCCGATCCGCTGCGCGATCACCGTCGCCGGCATCCTTGGGAACTCCACCAGCAACGCTGACCTGCGTCTCCACTCCATCGGCCAGTTTCGGCTGCGGCGCACGCTCGTACTTCGGTGGACGGTCGGACGACAACGCCGCCCGCACCGTGTTCCGGGAGATCCCCAGCCGCCGAGCCACCTCGCTGATCGACACACCTTCCGCCCGGTGCAGCCGTCGGATCGCCGCCCAGTCCTCCACACTGATCACCCTCCAAGATCATCGGAGGTGGTCAGTTTTCGCTCGTCGACACCTGTTCAGTTTCAGCCGGCGTCGACAGCAGCACGGACAGCAGTCGAGCACCACCGTTGTTCCCGGCCGCTGCGGCCGAACCGCCGCCAGGTAGCGCAGCACCATCGGCTCGACAAGCTCCGTGAGCTGCCTCGGCGGACGACGCTGGGCCAGCACATCCACCAGCAGGGCAACGGTCCGAGCCGCCGCCCGCAGAGCAGCCGGGTCAGGACGAACGTCCTCCGCCAAAGCAACGGCGGGCTCGTCGGAGTGCTTCCACTTCCCGTAGGACTGGCAAGGCTCCTGCAGCTCGGTTGTGTCCCACGCCACGATCCGCACTCGCGGAGGTCCCGGCTGGTCACGCCGCTGCTCCTTCGTGGGAGCGATCGGTGCGGTGCGGTCGTCGATCGTGGTCATCCTGAGCCTCCGCCTCGGCGAAGCCGGGCCTTTCGGCCCTGACAGCCGACGAGCGCACCATGCTCAAGCGCAACCTCGGCTTCTTCGCCACGGCGGAGTCCTTGGTGGCCAACAACATCGTGCTCGCGGAGTACCGCGACCTCACCAACCCGGAGTGCCGTCAGTACCTGCTGCGGCAGTCCTTCGAGGAGGCCGCGCACACCCACACGTTCCAGTACGTGTGCGAGAGCCTCGGCCTCGACGAGGGCGAGCTGTTCAAACCTGTACCGCGAGGTCCCCTCGATCACCGAGAAGGACGCCTGGGCGCTGCGCTACGCCCGGGCACTGTCCGACTCGGACTTCCGCACCGGCACCCCGGAGGCGGACCGGGCCTTCCTGCGCGATCTCGTGGCCTTCTACGTGGTATTCGAGGGCATGTGGTTCTACACCAGGTTCGCGCAGATCCCCTCGCTCGGGCGCCGCAACAAGATGGTGGGCATCGCCGAGCAGTACCAGTACATCCTGCGCGACGAGTCGATCCACCTGAACTTCGGCATCGACGTCATCACCATGATCAGGCACGAGTACCCGCACCTGTGGACGGCGGAGTTCGCAGACGAGATCCGCGAGGCCTGCGCGCTGGAGGTCGCCTACGCCCGCGACACCATGCCCCGCGGGATGCTCGGGCTGTCCGCGGAGCTGTGCGAGCAGTACCTGCATTTCGTCACGGACCGGCGCGCCGAGCAGATCGGGCGCGCCCCGCTCTTCGGCGAGACGGAGAACCCGTTCCCGTGGATGAGCGAGGCGATGGACCTGAAGAAGGAGAAGAACTTCTTCGAGACCCGGATCATCGAGTACCAGACCGGCGGCGGCCTGGACTGGGGCTGAACGTCAGGACGCGCGCCAGTAGCCGCAGAACATGATGTGCCCCTTCGGCACCCCGGCCCTGACCCAGTGCCGGCGCAGGCCGCTGGGCAGCTGCTGCTCGCCGACCGTCCAGCCGTAGAGCGGGGCGTCCGGGAGCGGGCGCGCGGAGGCGGCGGCCAGCGCGGCCGCGCCCGGACGGGCACCGTGGTCCGTGCGCACGATCCACTCCAGCTCGACGCCGGCGGGCACGGTGAGCTCTTGCCGGTCCCCGTCCGACGGGACCTCGATCGTGGCGCGGCCCGCGGCGGTGTCCGGCAGCGAGGCCAGAATCCCGGCCGCGGCGGGCAGCCCGCTCTCGTCGGCGACCAGCCACACCCGTTCGAGGGCCGGGTCCGGGTTGAAGCCGATCCCCTCGTCGAGCAGCGCGACGGGGCTGCCGGGCGCGCAGCTCGCGGCCCAGGTGGCACCCGGCCCCGCGGCCCCGCCCTCGTGCAGCACCACGTCGACATCGATCTCCGGGCCCTCGCTCCCCACCGCCCGGTACGCGCGCACGGTGTAGGCGCGCAGGGCGGGACGGGTGGCGCGGGGCAACCGCATGAACCGCGCGTACGACAGCGCGGTCAGCTTGTCCGGCAGCCCCTCCAGGCTGCCGCCGGGCACCGGCAGGAAGAGCCGGAACCACTGATCGAACCCCAGCGGGCGGAAGCGGTCCAGCTCCCCGCCGCCGAGCGTGACGCGCGCCAGGTTCGGCGAGATCCGCTCCCGGCGCACCACCCGCGCCGTGAGCAGCTCACTGACCTCCGGCGCGACCCGGGTGCTCCGCATGTTCGTCCTCGCCATGACGGCAGCTTAGTCAGATGAGGCTACCCAAAGCCAGACAGGCTGTTGTAAATTCACCGCCCGTCTAAGGAGGTGCCCATGACCGTCGCGGCAGACACCGTCGCACCACCGGCCCCGACCCCCGGACCAGCGCCCGATCCCAGGGCCACCGCGCGGCGCAAGGCGGCGGCACTGCGCGAGCTCCGCCGTCCCGTGGCCGGGACCATCCGGTTCGCGTGCGTGCTCGGGGCCGTCGGGGCGCTGTGCGCGCTCGTCCCGTTCGCGGGCCTGGCGGAGCTGGGCCGGCTGCTGCTCGCGCCGGGCCCCGTCGACACCGGGCGGCGGTCGTCGAGTTCGTCGGCGGGATCGCCGTGGTCAAGACCTTCGGCCGGGGCCGGCGCGCGCACGAGAGCTACCGGCGCGCCGCGGCGGACTTCGGCACCTCCTACGCCGACTGGGTCCGGCCGATGCTCACGCTCGAGGCGGTCAGCACCATGGCCGTCGGGGCGCCCGTCGTCGGGCTGGTGGGCACAGCCGGTGCGGTCTGGTTCGCCGCCGAGGGCTGGGTCACCCCGGTCGAGGCGCTCACCGGGATCCTGGTGGGGCTGGTCGTCCCGACGACGATCACTGCGCTCGGCTTCGGCGCCGCGAACCGGCGCACGGCCGCCGCGGCCGCGCTGCGCATCCACGACCTGCTCGCCACTCCGGAGCTGCCGGTCAGCGCCGCGCCGCGCACGCCGCAGGGCAACCGCGTCGAGTTCGACGATGTCCGGTTCGGCTACTCCGACGACGCCGAGGTGCTCCGCGGGGTGTCGCTGACCTGCGAGCCCGGCACCGTCACCGCGCTGGTGGGGCCGAGCGGCGCCGGCAAGTCCACGCTGGCCACCCTGCTGCCCCGGTTCCACGACGTGACCGGCGGGGCGGTGCGGATCGGCGGCGTCGACGTCCGGGAGATCGATCCGGCGGCGCTGCACCGGCACGTCGGGTTCGTACTGCAGGAGGTGCAGCTGGTGCACGGCACGGTCGCGGACAACGTCCGGCTCGGCCGCCCGTCGGCGTCGGGCGCGGAGATCGAGGCGGCCTGCCGGGCCGCCCACGTCCACGACCGGATCACCGCGCTCCCCCAGGGCTACGACACGCTCGACGCCCGGCTCTCCGGCGGCGAGGCCCAGCGCGTCTCGATCGCCCGCGCGCTGCTCGCCGACACCCCCGTCCTGGTCCTCGACGAGGCCACCGCCTTCGCCGATCCCGAGTCCGAGGCCGCCATCCAGGACGCGTTGTCCACACTGGCCACCGGCCGGACCGTGCTGGTAGTGGCGCACCGGCTGACCACGGTCACCGCGGCCGACCGGATCGTGGTGCTCGATGGCGGGCGGGTCGCGGAGAGCGGCGCCCATCCATCCCTGCTCGCGGCCGGCGGCCGCTACGCCCGGCTGTGGGAGTCGCAGTGATCGCCGACCTGCTCAGCCTGCTCGGCCCCGCCCACCGGCGGCGGCTGCACGCCTACTTCGCCTGGGTCGCGGCGTACGGCGTGCTGCAGGGCGTGGCCACCCTGCTGCTGGTGCCCGTGTTCCGGGACCTGCTCGCAGGCGACACCGCCGCGGCCCTGCGCGGGCTCGCGTTCGTGCTGGTCGCGGTACTGCTGACGTGCGTGGCGCACTACGTCCAGGCGATGCGCGGGTTCGCCGTGGCGATCATCGTGCTCACCACCATGCACGAGCGGCTGGGCGACCACGTGGTGACCCTGCCGCTGGGCTGGTTCTCCTCGGAGAAGATCGGGCGGCTCTCCCGGACGGCCACGGGTGGCACCACGATGGTCGCCGGGCTGTTCGCCCACCTGCTCACGCCCACGGTCACCGGCGTGGTCACGCCGGCCACGATCGCCGTCGGCACGCTGTTCCTCGACTGGCGCCTGACGCTGGCCGTGCTGGTCTGCACGCCGCTTCTGTACCTGGCGTTCCGCACCGGGGCTCGGCTCGTCGGCCGGGGCGACGAGCTCGACGACGCGGCCGCCGTCGCCTCCGCGAACCGAGTCGTGGAGTTCGCCCGCACCCAGCGGGTGCTGCGCGCCTTCGGCCGCGGCGCCGAGGGCTACGCCGCGCTCGACCAAGCGCTGGAGCACCAGCGCCGCACCGGCCGCAGGACTCTGGGCTACGCCGTGGTCGGCATCGTGCTGGGCGGGATCACCGTGCAGCTCACGTTCACCGCGCTGCTGGTCGTGGGAGTGGCTCTGGCGGTGTCCGGGCAGCTCGCGGTGGGCTCGGCCGTCGCGCTGATCGCGCTCGCCGCCCGGTTCACCGGCCCGCTCGCCGAGATCGGCGACTACGCCGGCGTGCTGCGGATGGCACGAAACGACCTGCGCCGGCTCACCGCCGTCCTCGAGGAGGAGCCGCTGCCCGAGGCCGCCTCGCCCGTGCCGCTCCCCGACCCCGGCGCGCTGGAGCTCGACGCCGTGACCTTCGGCTACGACGACACGCCCGTGCTGTCGGAGGTGTCCCTCCGCGTACCGCCGCGGAGCATGACGGCCCTGGTCGGGGCGTCGGGATCGGGCAAGACAACGGTCACCCGGCTCGTCGCGCGTTTCTGGGACGTCGACGCCGGCACCGTCCGGGTCGGCGGCGCCGACGTGCGGGACCAGCCCACCGAGCAGCTGATGGGCCAGCTCGCGCTGGTCTTCCAGGAGGTCTACCTGTTCGACGACACGCTGGAGGCCAACATCCGCGTCGGCCGGCCGGACGCCACCGGGGCCGAGGTCCGGGAGGCGGCGCGGCTCGCCGGGGTGCACGAGATCGTCGGGCGGCTGCCGGAGGGCTGGGCCACCCGCGTGGGCGAGGGCGGGACCGCGCTGTCCGGCGGCGAGCGGCAGCGGGTGTCGGTGGCCCGGGCGCTGCTCAAGGCGGCCCCGATCGTCCTGCTCGACGAGGCCACGGCCGCGCTCGACCCGGAGAACGAGCGGTACGTCACCGAGGCGCTGCGCGCGCTGGCCGAGCACAGCACCGTGCTGGTGATCGCGCATCGGCTGTCCACCGTCGTCGCGGCCGACCGGATCGTGGTGCTCGACGGCGGCGGGATCGCCGAGCACGGCACCCACGCCGAGCTGCTCGCCGCCGGCGGCCGCTACGCCGAGTTCTGGGCGTCCCGCTCCCGCGCGAAGGGCTGGCGGCTCACCGCCCGATCCTCGAGTCACTAGTCTCGGTATCCGTGCCCGCCCTCGGACGCCGCCCCGGGCGGCCCCCCTCGCTGACCCGCGAGGAGGTCGCCCGGGCGGCGCTGGCCGAGGGCTTCGACGGGCTGTCCATGCCGGGCGTGGCGCGCCGGCTCGGCGTCAGCCACTCCACGCTCTACCGCTATGTGACCGACCGGGCCGACCTGCTGGTCGCGGCGCTGGAGATCGCCGCCGACGAGCACGAGTGGCCCGCGCCGGACCTCCCGTGGCGCGCGCTGCTCGAAGCCTTCGCCGAGGCCCTCTGGGGGCTCGTCGACTCTCACCCCGGGATGGCCGAGGCGATCTACGGCATGACCTCGCTGCCGGACCGGGTCGTGGTCCTGCTCGCGGGCTACGCCACCCGGCTGCGGGAGCAGGGCTTCACCTCCCGCGACGCCGTGGTGGCGCTGGACTTCCTGGTGGACCTCACCTTCTCCACCGCGATCGCCATGCGCGGGCTCGACGCCGTCCAGGACACCCCCGCCGGCCCCCGCACCCGCCGCGACCTGCACCGCGAGTCCCTCCGCACCCTCTCCCCCGAGCTCGACGAGGACTCCACCTGGCGCGGGCGCGGCTGGTTCGACGACAAGCTCGCCATCATGCTCGACGGTTTGCAACTGAGGCTGTCCTGACGGGCCGGGCACCGCTGGCGCCCGGCCCGTCCGGGCTCACCCTGCGGCGCGGACCTCGCCCGCCGCGGCGACCAGGTTGCGCAGGGTCTCGATCGTCTCGGGCTCACCGCGCGTCTTGAGCCCGCAGTCCGGGTTTGCCCAGAGCCGGTCCCGGCCGAGGGCCTCCCAGGGCGGCCGTCAGCAGCGACACGATCTGCGCGACGCCCAGGACCTCGGGCGAGTGCACGTCGTACACCCCGGGGCCCAGGGCCCGCGGGACACCCGGGCCGAGGTCGGCCAGGACCTCCATCTTCGAGCGCGCCGCCTCCACGGTGGTGACGTCCGCGTCCAGCCCGTCGACCGCCCCCACCACCTCGCCAAACTCCGAGTAGCACAGGTGGGTGTGGATCTGGGTGGTGTCCGCGACCCCGCCGGGGCCAGGCGGAACGAGTCGACCGCCCAGTCCAGGTAGGACTGCTGGTCCGCTGCCCGCAGCGGCAGCAGCTCACGCAGGGCCGGCTCGTCCACCTGCACGATCCGCAGGCTGGCGGCCTCGAGGTCGCGCACCTCGTCGCGCAGCGCCAGGCCGACCTGCCGCGCGGTGTCCCCAGCGGCTGGTCGTCCCGGACGAACGACCAGGCCAGGATCGTAACCGGACCGGTCGACGCTCTCCGTCCGGCCGGGCCCCGACGGGGCCAGCGCCTTCAACTACCCGCTGATCTTCCTGCCCTTCATCAGCCCGGCCTTCGTCCCGACGGACTCGATGCCAGGCCCGGTCGCCTGGTTCGCGCAGCACCAGCCGGTGATCTCGATCGTCGACACCCTGCGTCCCTTTACGCCCAGCAACCGGTGGGCGGCGGGATCTGGGTCGCCCCGACGTGGCTGGGCGGGATCCTCGGCCTGGGTTACGTCCTGGCGCTCGTACGATTTCGCCAGACGGTGGACTGAGCGGGAGATCGCCTCCTCCGCCGGCAGTCGGCAGGCCCTACGTCCGCCGGTTCAGGCAAGAATGGGCGACAAGGCGCAGTTCGTCCTCCGATCGGGCGCCGCCGGTGGGCGGCCGGAACGCAGGCGCGGTAGGAGCGGTCGGAGACGGCCCAGTGGTGTGGATGGAACGCCATGGGGTCGCGATCTACGTCGGTGCCATCGCGGCGGGACCGCCGCCGGGCTGCCTGCACCCGCAGCCGGGCCGAGCCTGGGAGTGGCGATCAACCCGGTCTTCGGGGTACTGTTCTACGTCAACATCTTGTAGGTCCCGGCCCAAGGGCTGATGCGCTCGATGCGCGCCGGACGGTTTCTCACCGCGGCTCTGGTGGTCGACTTCGTCGTCGTCCCACTGGTCGTGGCCGCGATGGTTGGTTTCCTCCCTCCGATCAGGCCGTCCGCCTCGGTGTCCTGGTGGCGCTACTCGCACCATGCGTCGACCACCTGATCGTGTTCTCCGGCATTGCCGGGGGCAGCAGCCACTAGCTCCTGGCCGTGACCCCGCTGCTCCTGGTTGCCCAGATGGTGCTGCTGTCGGCGTTCCTCTGCCTGTTCCTCGGCTCGGGGCTGGCCGAGGTAGTCGAAATCGGCCCATTCATCGAGGCCTTCCTCGTGCTGATCGTCATTCCCGCTCGTCCTCGCCTCAACCACGCAGGCGTGGGCGGCGCGACATCGGAGCGGAGCCCGCTTCGCCGCCACCGCGAGTCGCACGATGGTGCAGGTGATGGTGGCCACGCTGCTGATCGTCGTCGCCTCGCAGGTCCCGTAACTCGACGACGACCTGTCCTCCGTCGCCGCCGTCATCCCGTTCTACGGCCCGCATCCTCGTGAACGTCCTCGCCACCGAACTCGGCGAACGGCTCGGGCGAGTGCGGCCGGGATCTCCGGCGGCGTGCGCTACCTCGAACACGTCGACGTGATCCACCGCGTCGCCTGGTCCGGCACCTGGCGCGTGCACCGGAGATCCTCGGCGACTCCTGGTACTCCACGACGTCCGGCCGCGGCGCCACCCGCACCGCCGACGCCGCCGACCGGCTCGCGGGCGCTGGGCGACCCCGGGTTCCCCGCCGCCCGCCGGATCACCGACATGGCGGACTCCTTCCGCTTCCTGCACCGGCGCATCCCCGAGCTGCTCGACGAGTGGAGCGCTCTGCACCCCGCTACGACCGAGCGGACCTGACGCCGAGCCTCGCCGACTTCGTCACAAGAGCCTTGTCGCCATTGACTATCGTTTTCATTCGTAGCTCAATTGTCCCGGACAGGACGAGGGCGCCGGGCGCGCACGACGGATGCGGGGAACGGTGACGGCGACGACCGGGGTGGGGGCTGCTGTGCCGGCCCGGCAGGGTCCGCGGTTCGCCCAGCCCGGTCCGTTCGCGCTGCTGTGCGCCGGCCTGCTGGTCACGACGGCCGCGGTGGCCGTCCTCGGGGTCGCGGTGGGTGCGGTGGCCGTCCCACCCGGGACGGTGCTCGCCGTGGTGGGCCACCGACTGGGCCTGCCGGTCGCCGCGCCGGACGCAGTCGCCGACCAGATCGTGTGGGGCTCCCGGTTGCCGCGAGTGCTGCTCGCGGTACTGGTCGGGGCGGGGCTCGCGGTGGCCGGGGCGGTCATCCAGGCGGTGGTGCGCAACCCGCTCGGCGACCCGTACCTGATCGGGGTCGTGCCCGGCGCTGGGCTGGGTGCAGTGAGCGTGATCGTCGCGGGCGCCGCCGCGGGGCTGTCGCTGTCGGTGGCGGCCTTCGCCGGTGCCCTGCTCGCCTTCGGCCTGACGTTCCTGCTCGGGCGCCGCGGTGGTCACTGGCCGCCGGCCCGGCTGGTGCTCGCGGGGGTCGCGGTCGGTTACCTGGTCTCGGCCGTGACCTACTTCCTGCAGACGATCGCGACCCCGACCCAGGTCACGCGGATCCTGTTCTGGACCCTCGGCAGCGTCGCGAGCGCGCGCTGGGTGGATCTCGGCCTGCCGGCTGTGGTCGTCGTCGCCACGACCGCCTGGCTACTGCTGCAGGGCCGGCGGCTCGACGCGCTGGTCAACGGCACGGACGTCGCCGCCTCCCTCGGGCTGGCCGTGGGCCGGTTCCAACTGCAGCTCATGGTCGTGGTCGCCCTGCTGACCGGGTCGCTGGTCGCAGTCTCGGGCGGGATCCTGTTCGTCGGCCTGGTCGTCCCGCACGTGGTGCGTCTGCTGGTCGGGGCGGCGAACCGGCGCGTCCTGGTCGGGTCGGCGCTGCTCGGGGCGGTGTTCCTGCCGCTGGCCGACCTGGTCGCCCGGACGGTGCGGGCGCCGGTGGAGCTGCCGATCGGGATCGTCACCGCGGCGGTCGGGGCACCGTTCTTCCTCTGGCTGATGCACGCGGCCGACCGGAGGCGGAGCTGATGCGCGTCGATGCCGAGGGGATCGACGTCGAGATCGCCGGACGGACCGTCGTGGCGGGCGCGGTGCTGCGCGCGGAGCCCGGGACCGTCGTCGGGCTGTTGGGACCCAACGGCTCCGGCAAGACGACCCTGCTGCGCACCCTCCATCGGGTCCTGCGCCCTGCCGCGGGTTCGGTCCACATCGGAGGGCACGACGTCTGGGGGCTCACCCCCCGGGCGGCCGCGCGCCGGACCGCGGTGGTATTGCAGGACGATCCGACCGACTTCGAGTTCACCGTGCGGGAGGTCGTCGAGCTGGGCCGGGTGCCGCACCAGGGCCTGCTGCGCCGCGACCCGGCCGGAGACGCCGCGGCCGTCGACGACGCGATGGCCGTCGCCCGCGTCGACGGGCTCGCCGAACGCCTGGTCAGCACCCTGTCGGGCGGGGAGCGGCAGCGCGTGTTCCTCGCCCGTGCTCTCGCCCAGCGCACCCCGGTCCTCGTGCTCGACGAGCCGACCAACCACCTCGACATCCGCGCGCAGCTGGAGCTGCTGGAGCTGGTGCGCGGCCTGGGCGTGACCGTGGTGGCCGCCCTCCACGACCTGAACCTCGCCGCGGCCCACTGCGACGACGTGGTCGTCCTGCACGGCGGCCGGGTGCGCGCCCACGGGCCGGCCACCGACGTCCTGGTCCCGGACCTGGTGTCACGGGTTTTCGACGTCGCCGCGGCGCGCGGGACCAACCCGCTGACCGGCCGTCCGATGTTCATGTTCGCCCCGCTCCCGGAGAGCGGTCCCCCCACCGAGGAGATCCCGTGCTCGTCCCCCGCCTCGCCGGCTCCGCCTGTGCCGTCGCCGCCCTCCTGACGCTGGCGGCCTGCGGCACACCCGCCGCGACGCCGGCCGCATCCGCGACCGCAGCCGCGGGCTTCCCCGTCTCGGTCACCCGCTGCGGCCACACGTCCACCTTCGCCGCGCCGCCGGAGCGGGTCGTGCTCGGCTGGGCGACTTCCGCCCGCACGCTGGACGCGCTCGGCGTCGGGGACCGGGTGAGCGGCTACGTCAGCGGCGCGAACGCCGCTATGCCGGCCGGGTCGACCGCGCAGGAGGTGTCGCCCGACTTCAAACCCGCCAAGGAGGCCCTGCTCGCCGCCCGCCCGGACCTGTTCCTGGCCAACGACGAGAACCAGCTCTCCGGTGCCGACGGCACCGCGAGCTGGACCGATCTCGAGGCCGCCGGCGGGCACGGGTTCGTCCTGGGCGGCTACTGCCTCGACGCGCCCGCCCCCGCCACCCTCAACGCCGTCTACGCCGACGTGCGCGACCTGGGCGCGGTGTTCGGCGTCCGGGACCGGGCCGAGCAGGTCGTCGCCGGGATGACGGCACGGGTCTCGGCCGCCGCGGCGAAGCGCGGCGCCGCGGCGCCGGCGCGGGTCGCGCTGGTGCAGGTCTACGACGGCAAGGTCTACGCACTGGCCGGCTCGTACTACAACGCGATCGTCGCGGGCGCCGGCCTGGACAACGTCTTCGCCTCCCTGGGGCAGAACTTCGCCGAGATCAGCGCCGAGCAGGTGCTCACCTCGCGGCCCGACGCGATCGTCGCGGTGTACGAGGAGGCCGACGGTGCCGCGGCGGCCGTCGCTGGCGCCCGGACGGCGTTCGCGGCCACACCCGCGGTGGCGGCGGGCAAGGTCTTCGGGATGTCCAATGTGGATATCAGTGGCGGCGGCGTGAACATCGTGGACCTGGTGGAACAGGTCGCGGGCGAGGTCTACGGGCGGTGAGCTCGCGCGAGCTGCTCGCCGGCAGCCCGTCCTTCCGGTTGTGGGTGGCCTCCGACGTCGTCCGGACGATCGGGTTCGCCGTGAGCACGGTGGTGCTGCCGATCCTGGTGTTCGAGCGGACCGGGTCGCCGGTGCAGACCGGGCTGCTCGCCGCGCTGCGGGTCGTCCCGTACCTGGCGGTCGGGCTCCTGGCCGGGGCGATCGCGGACCGGGTGGACCGCAAGCGCCTGCTGATCGCGACGACCGTGGTCGAGGGACTGGCCATGGCGACGATCCCGATCGTCGACGCGGTCACCCCGGTGCCGCTGGCGCAGGTCTACGCCGTGACGCTCGTGGGGTCCGTGGCGTTCGTGTTCGCCGACGCCGCGGCGTTCGGGGCGCTGCCCACCATCGTCGGCCCGGAACGGCTCGCGACGGCCAACGGGGTGCTGCTCGCGGCGGTGTCGGCGGCGATGATCGCCGGCCCGGCGCTGGGCTCGGCACTGGTCGCGACCGTCGGCGCCGCGCCGGCGGTCTGGGTCGACGTCGCCGGGTTCGCGCTGGGTGCGGCGCTGCTGGCCGGGATGCGCGGTGAGTTCCGGGAGCCGCTCACGTCGACCTCGCTGCGCGCCCACGCGGCGGCCGGGCTGCGGTTCGTGGTGTCGGACCGGACGTTGTGCGTCCTGCTGGTCGCGGGTTTCGCGCAGTCGCTCGCGATCGGCGCGGTCGCCGGGCAGCTGGTCGTCTACGCCGTCGACGGCCTCGGCATCCCCGAGATCGACGCGCGAGTCGGCTGGCTCTTCTCGGCCGGGGCGGTGGGCACGCTGCTCGCCGGGCTGGTGTTCGGCCGGATGTTCGCGCGCGACCGGGTCCGGTTCCTCACCCCGGCCGCGCTGGTCGGCGCCGCGGGGGCGCTCGCCGTGCTCGCGGACACCGGGGGGCTGTGGGCCGCTGCCGCGGGCTACCTGGTGTTCGGCCTCGCCACCCAGGTCGCGATCAACACCGGCATCACCTACCGCCAGCTCGTCAGCCCGGCCGAGCTGCGGTCGTCGGTCAATGTCATCGGCCGGATGGTCGCCTGGGGCGGGAACCCTTTCGGCGCCATGGTCGCCGGCTTCGTCGCCGCGGCCTCCGGGGTGCGGACCGCGTTCTGGGCCGGAGTCGTGGTGCTCGCCCTCACCGCCGTCGTGGCCGCCGTCCTCCTCCCCCGTCGGTCAGTGCGGTAGGGGCGTGCGGGGCACCGGGAAGGGCGCGGCAGACGGCGAGGAGCGGCGGGCCGTTCCCAGCCGCTCCCCGCCCAGGAACGGCAGCCCGATCGGGGCGTTCGAGTACAGGCCGGGGACGAGGACCCGCACCACCGTGTACCCGAGCGGCCCCACGTCCGCCGTGGTCAGGTCGACCGCCACGGCACGATGTCCCGCGGCGGTCAGCGCGGCGACGAGATCGCCGGTCCCGGTCAGCTCCTCCAGCGCGACCCGGCCGATCGTCCGGTCCGCGAGCTCGTGCTCGAAGTCGGCACGGACGGTGGGATCGAGGTGCAGTTGCAGGTGGCAGGCATAGTCGACGGCGTCGGCGAGGTCGGGCCGGTAGGCCGACCGGTAGGCGCGGTCGGCGCGCCAGGGCTTGAGCGGGCTCCCGGGCCGGACGGCCGCGGCGGCGAACGCGCCGGCGGGATCGTCGTAGTCGGCGAGGACGAGCTGGAGCTGCAACGCCTCGGCGAACGCCTTGAGCGCCGCGGTCACCGGGTCGGCGTGCACGCCCGTGCCCAGGCTGAGCAGGCCGGTCGTCGCGTCGGTGACGAGCGCGCCGAGGACCGGCATGCCGAACGGTGACACCAGCGCGAGGAAGCGGGTGGTCAACAGGGCCTGCGGACCGATGGCGAAGGCCGCCAGCCACCGGGGGACCTCGACCGCCCGCACGCCCAGGCCTCCGTACCAGGACAGGGTCATCGCGTCGCGCTCGACCACCTCGCGCAGCGCCCCGTCGACCGCGAACGCCCGGTTCGGCCCGGCCGCGAGCCCGGCCTGCACGACGGGGTTCGTGAGCGGACCGCGCGGGGCCCCGATCGGTGAGTGGTAGGAGGGCCACACCGGGCCCGCCGGGACAAGTACCTCGTCACCGTCGGCGAGATCCCACCCCGGCGCCCACTCCGTGACCAGGTCGGCGGTCATCGGGACCGCGGGAAACCCGGGCCTCGCGTACTGCTCGGCGGAGAAGAACGCGAAGCCCGCCGGGTCCAGCGCAGGCCGGCCGGCGGCGCGCAGCGCGTCGTGGCTCGCGCGGACCAGGCCGGGCGGCACGAGGTTGCCGCAGTAGCGCTCGACGGCCTCACCGAGCGCCGCCGCCCGCACCGCCTCCGGATCGGCGAAGGCGTAGCCCGCTCCGGCCGGGTCCGACGCCCAGCCGCCGAACCGGGAGGTGTCGGCGAGCCGGGCGGTCGTCAGCGCGAACGACGCTGGGAAGTGCGGTGGCACGACGGCGGGTTCGAGGGCGCGCACGATCCCGGTGCGCGGGTCGGTCAGGGGGCTCACGGGGCGCCTCTCAGGCCAGGGGCAGGGGATGCGCGACGAGGTCGTCCTCGTCGCGGGGCGGGTCCGGCCAGCCCAGCCGGGCCGGGACCTCGTAGAGGCGGGCGCTGCCGCGCAACGGGAACGCCGGCGGCCCGTTGCCCACCAGGCCGGCGGCCACCACCCGGACCACGCACCATCCGGCGGCCGCCACGTCCGGGGTGGTGAGGTCCACCGACACCACCCGGACCCCGGCCGCGGCGAGCCGGCGCAGGTACTCCGCCCGCGGGTCGGGCACGACAGGGAGGTCCTCGACCGAGCGGGTCGCCGCGGGCCGCAGCCGGTCCAGCGGCGCGCCCTGCATCCGCGGGTCCAGGTAGAGCTGGGCCACGGCGGGCAGGTCGGTCAGCGCCCGGTAGTGGGGGCCGGCGTCGTCGAGGTGGCGGCGGTCGGCGCGGAACGGCAGGTAGGCGTGCGCCTCGATGGTCCCCGACGCGACCGCCGCCCAGGCCAGGCTCCCGGGATCGGCCAGGTCACGGGCGTGCCGGAGCAGCCCCAGCGCCTCGACGAGCGCCTTCGATCCCGCCGCGGCGGGATCGGCGCGGCAGGCGGTGCCGAACCCGAGGTACCCACCCTCCTGTTCGACCAGTGCCGCGACGACCGGCACGTCGAACGCCGACGGCACGGCCGTGAGATGGACGCGCAGCGGGACGTCCCCGGCCGGGCGGCCGAGCGCGCCGGTGACCCGGCCACCGTCGTCGAGGCCGGCCGCGGGGGCCCCGGAGGCCCACCAGATCCCGGTAGCGTCGCGCTCGAGCAGCTCCTCCAGGGCCGACCGCTCGGCGCGGGCCCGGTCGGTGCCCGCGGCGATGCCGGAGTACATCGGCGAGTGGGTCGGCGGTTCGGCGGCGCGCGCGCCGTGGACGTAGTCGAGGTACGCCAGGGAGGCCGGCACCCACACCTGCCCGCCGCCGTGCAGGTCGGTGCCGGGCACCCAGCCCACCCGCAGGTCCCGGGTGAACGGCACGAACGGGAACCCCGCGAGCGCGTGCTGGCGCGCCGAGTACAGGGCGAGCGCGGCGGGGTCGAGGGCCGCCCGCCCCGCACGGACCAGCTCGTCGTAGGAGGAGTGGTGCAGCACGTCGGGAACCGCGTTGCCGCAGTAACGCTCCACTGCCTCGCCGATCGCCGCGGCCCGTGCCGTGTACTCGTCACCGAGGCTCGCACCGAAGCCGGTCGCGTCCGCGCGCCAGGCCGCGAACCGGTCGGTGCGCCCGACCAGTGCCCCGTAGGACACGAGCCCCGCGGGCAGGCCGGGCGGTACGGGCAGCCGGCCGACGTCGACGAGCAGGCCGGTCCGGCGGTCCGTGAGCAGTGCGTCAACCACAGGGAACCTCCAGCTGCGACTCTCCGATGTGGATGGTCTGGGTGCCGGCGGCGGTCCGGGTGCCGTGGTGGCGGTCTTCCCCGGTGCCCAGGTTGCGCGCCAGGAAGGGGAAGTCCGACCCCGTGACTTCCAGGACCAGCCGGGTCCCAGCCGGCACGAGGAAGGCCATGGCGCCCAACGAGATCCGGACCCGGTGCGGGCCACCACCCGTGGTGACGGCGGTACCACGGGTGATCTCCAGTAGCCGCCCGTCGGGGTGGAGCTCGCAGAGCCGGACGATCCAGTCCGCGCCGGCGGCGGTCGTCGACACCCACAGGTCGGCGAGACCGGCACCGTCGATGCGGAGCGGGGCTGCGAGTGGGGTGGAGGTGAACCGGGCCGCGTCGGAGCGGTCGAGCAGACCGGAGCGGTCCGCGGCGGGCAACGTCGAGGGAAAGGGGACGGCAGGATCGTGCTCGAAGCTCACGGCGCCCGTACCCGGTGCCGCGGGGTGGAGCCCGCCGGCGGCACCCAGGTGCCAGCACCGCCGCGGGCCGGCCACGGGGGGCCACTGCGCCGTTGTCCGCCAGCGGTCCGCACCGGGGACGAACACCCGGGTGCTGCCGGGGCCGGTGGGGTCGGCGAGCGCGGTGCGCAGCCAGTCGGTGAACAGCCCGCCCAGTGGCAACCGCGCCGCCGAGCCGTGCTCGCGGGCGCCCACGGTGGTGGTGCCGTCCATCCCGAGGTCGTGCCCCCACGGGCCGACGACGAGATCCCGCCGCGGGCGCGGGGACACGGCGTCACCGGCCTGTCCGTACTGGGCGAGCACCTCGTCGACCAGCAGGTCGTACCAGCCGCCGACGTGCAGCGACGGCGCCGACAGCCCACGGATCTCGGCCTCGGTCACGGCGTCGGGCGGGGTCTCGTCCGGGTGCATCTCCAAGGCGTCGCCCCAGTGCGGCAGGTGGGCGCCGAGCAGTCCGCCGATGCCCGACACGGGAAGGTGGGCCAGCAGCTCCGGGTTCTCGGCGAAGACCATCTGGCGCATGCCCTCGCGGCTGGTGCGGGAGTCGGCGCGCTCGAGCCACCAGCCCGCGTGCTCGGCGAGGCGCAGGATGCCGCTGGGCTCGTACTTGGTGCGGTGCAGGCCCATCGACGGGCCCAGGCTCAGCACGGCGGTGACCGCGGCGGGTCGTTCGACGGCCATGGCCCATGCGGTGTAGCCGGCGTAGGAGCCGCCGAGGACCGCGACGCGCCCGTCACACCACGGCTGGTCGCACACCCAGTCGACGAGCGCCGCGCCGTCGGCCCGCTCGTGGCGGTACGGCTGCCAGGTGCCGGCCGAGTCGTAGCGCCCCCGCACGTCCTGCACCACAAACGCGAACCCGCGGGAACGCCAGCCTCGTCCCTCGGCGAGGTGCGCCGAGCGGCCGTAGGGGGTGCGGGTGACAACGACGGGAACGGGCCACCGCTCGGGCGGCGGAACGTGGGCGTCGAGCACCAGCTCGACCCCACCGGGACCCGTCATCGGGAGGTTCGCCCAGGTCACGAACCCGGTCATGCCGGATCCACGGCGGCCAGCCCCGGCAGCGCGAGCACCGGATGCCGGGTGAGCCGCACGGGGTTCGTCGACACCTCGGTCTGGTACCCGACCGGGCCGGTCTCACCGGTGCGCCACCAGGCCGCGACCTCGTCGGCGAGGAGTCCGGCGACGACCGCCGCGACGCCCGGGCCCGGGTCCGGCACCGGCGGCGCCTGCGCGGTGTCCAGCCAGGACCAGTAGCGCCCGAGCTCGTCGGGTACCCCGCTCGCGGCGAGCCGGCGACCGCGCAGGTCCCGGTAGCCGGGCGAGCGCCCGGGCACGGTCAGCGGGCCGACCAGGAACGACGTGCCCTCGGCATGGCAGCGATGCCAGGGCAGACCCGTTGCGGCACAGGTGGTGTCGAGGTCGTGCCAGCGGGCGTCGGGCAACCAGCCGGCACAGTCGACGAGCAGGTCCACCTCGGTGGGCCGGCCGGCCCGGCGGACCCGGGCCCACGCGCCGAGCACCGCCGCCACGGCATCGGCCACGGGACCGTCCCCGGTGAGCAGGACCCGCGGGGGCGCCGGTTCGGGCTCCGGGTCGGCGAGCAGGCCCCTCTCGGCGAAGAACCGGTGCAGCTGCTCGGCGTCGGTGGCTCTGTCGGGCGGCCCGTCGTGCCCGTGTGCCGCGCGCTGGAAGGCGGACAGCAGCTCGTCCGGTCCATCGATCCGCACGAAGCGGTCGCCGGGCAGGGCGGCGCGCCAGCCGTCGGGCGTCGGGTACAGGTGGTGGCCGGGAAGCAGGGTCACGGGGTCTCCGGGTGTCGGACCGGGGGCCCTGGCGCCCGGGTCGGGCGCCAGGGCATCTCATGTGGACCGGGAACTCAGCCGCCGAACGCGAAGGGGTTGTGCACCAGCGCGTTCGTGGTCGGACCCTGCAGCGCCGACAGGGCCGGGAGCTCGGCGACCTCGTCGAACGAGAAGGGGTTGTGCACGAGCGCGTTGGTGGTCGGGCCCTGCAGCGCCGAGAGCGCGGGCAGCTCGGCGACCTCGTCGAAGGTGATGTTCTTCATCGTGAACCTCCCTATTGAACATGGAAACCATTCCCATGCAGAGGTCACGGTACGGCCACGGACATCGATCCCGGAAGGGTGGATCCGAACTTGTGGCGCGCCCCACCGAGCGCGGTGGCACGCGGCTCACGCCACGCGGGAACGGGTGGTCGCGATCGCGCAGCCGCCGACCTCGGCCTCGTCCGCATACCCGAGGTCGAGGACCTTGATGAGCAGCAAGGCGTCCCGGCGGTCCTCGTGCAGGTCGACGACCGCGCTCACCGAACGGCTCCGCGGCGGACTGGACGTCGATATCAGGGTGAGCTAACTTTTAGCGTACAGCGTAAACGGAGGTGGCCATGGCCGAGCCGTCCGGCACCCGCCCGGCGCGGCGGGTTCTCGGGGTGCTTCTGGCAGCGGTGCTGGTCGGGTTCACCGCCCAGCAGTTGCTCACCCCGATCCTGGCTCCGCTCTCACGCGAGCTGCGGCTCACGGAGGTCCAGCTCGGTGTGGTGGTCACGGTCGCGGCCGTGGTGTTCACCCTGGGCAGCCTGGTCTGGGGTCGGGTCGTCGACCGATGGGGCAGCCGCCGGGTGCTGCTCACCGGCCTCGGGATCGCCGTCGTCGGAATGGCCGGTTTCGGCCTCTCGGCGCGGCTGGCGCTCGACTCCGGATGGGGCACGCCCGCGACGCTCACGGCGCTGCTCGCCACCCGCAGCGTGCTGTTCGGAACGGGTATCGGGGCCGTTCCGGTGGCCGCGCTGGCCTATGTGTCAGCGGCGACCGAGGGCGAGAAGGAGCGGACCCGCGCGGTCTCGCTGGTCGGTGCCGCGCAGGCGATCTCGCTGATCCTCGGCCCGGGCATCGGGGGCGCGCTCGCGGTGGCCGACCTGTTGGCGCCCGTGTATCTCGCGCCCGTCCTGCTGGTCGCGATCCTGGTCGCGGTCCTGGTCCTGGTGCCCGGGCTCGACCGCACGGCGCCGACGGACGATACGGCCGGCCGGGTCGGCCCGCTCGACCCCCGCGTCCGCCCGTTCCTACTGGTCGGGTTCCTACTGTTCCTCTCCCTCGGCGTGATGCAGGTGGTGCTCGGGTTCCTCGTCCAGGACCGCCTCGAGCTCGACGCGGGCGCGACGGCGGCCTCCGTCGGCACCGCGATGGTGATCACCGGGCTGGTCCTCGTCGCGATGCAGGCCGCGGTGGTCCCGAGGCTCGGCTGGTCGCCCGCGCGCCTGATCCGCACCGGGGCGCCGATCGCGGCGGCCGGGTTCGCGGTGCTGGCGCTAGCGGGGCAGCTCTGGCTGATCACCGTGGGACTCTGCGTGGTCGCGGTCGGGCTCGGCATGGCGATGCCCGGCTACTCGGCCGGGGCGACCCTGCGGGTGCAACGCTCCGAGCAGGGCGCCGTCGCCGGCCTGCTCAACGCGACGACCGGGGCGACCTTCATCGTCGGCCCGCTGCTGGGCACCGCCCTGTACCCGCTCGGGGCCGCCGTCCCGATCTGGGTGAGCGCGGGATGCTGCGCGGTCGGCGCCGTCGTGGCTGTGAGCGGCCGGGCGCTCTCCACCCCTGGTCGCGCGTCGAGCCCCCTGGAGGGTGAGATTGCCGGATGACGACCCCCGTGCCGCGCCGCCGCGGCCCCGGCCTGCTGGACCTGCCGACGATCGTCGACGTGGCCCTGGGCATCGCCCGCACGGACGGCCTGCCCGCACTGAGCATGCGGCGCATCGCCGACGAGCTCGGGTGCTCACCGATGGCGCTCTACCGGCACGTCGCGGACCGGCAGGCCCTGCTGCTGGCGATGCTCGACGCCGTGGCCGCCCGGATCGAGATCCCGCCCTTCCAGGAGGAGCCGCGGGCCGAGATCACGGCGCTGCTGCACGCCGTGCACGCTGCGGTGGAGGGCGATCCGTGGGTGGTGACCGCACTCGTCGCGGAGGGGCTGGCCAGCCCGCGGATCCTGCCCGTCGTCGACCGGATCTTCGGTGCCCTCGACCGGGCGGGCCTGCACGGCGCGCAGGCAATGTCCGGGCACGCCCTGATCTGGGAGTTCGCCTACGGCGAGCTGCTCACCTCGCACCACGACCGGGCTGACGCCTGGAACCGGAATATGATCCGCAACTCCGACCCGGTGCGGTTCCCGGCCGTGCACGCGGTGATGCGCGCCGCGGCCCGCGCGCCGGGCGGCCCGCCACCGGAGATGTTCGGCCCCCACCTGCAGATCGTCCTCGACGGACTCCTCGGCCCGGAAAGGTCGCCATGACCCGCTTCGGCGTACTGCTATTCACCCATCGCTTCCCCGACCAGACCGACGGTGAGGTGCTCGGCACCGCGCTGGATCTCGCCGCCCGCGCCGAGGCGCTGGGCCTGGACGATCTGTGGACGACCGAGCACCACTTCATCTCCTACGGCGTCAACCCGTCCGCGCTCACGTTCGCCGCGCACCTGCTCGGCCAGACCGCGCGGATGCGCGTCGGCACCGCCGTCACGATCCTGCCGATGCACTCGCCGCGCGCGATCGCCGAGCAGGCCGCCCTGCTCGACCAGGTCTCCGGCGGCCGCTTCGACCTGGGCATCGGGCGCGGCGGGCCGGTCGTGGACTACGAGGCCCTCGGGAAGTCCCTCGACGCGTGGCGGACCGGGCTGCCCGAGTCGCTCGACGTGCTCCTGGGCGCGTTCTCCGGGAAGGTCGCCGGCACCGGCGACCATCACCGGTTCCGCGAGGTCGCCCCGGCGCCGCGGCCCCTGACCACCCCACACCCGCCGGTGTACGTCGCCGCGTCGTCGGAGCGCAACGTGGACCTGGCCGCCGCACACGATCTCCCGCTACTGTTCTTCCTGCTCCAGAGCCCGGAGATGATCACCCCGCTGGTCGAACGGCACGCCGCGGCCACCGGTCGTCCGGCCGGGTCCTACGAGCACGGCACCGCGATCGTCGCGCAGGTCACCGAGACCGAGGCGGCCGCCTGCGACCCCGTGATGGGCACGGTCCTGCCGTTCTTCGGCCGCGCCTTCTCCGAGTACGTGATGCTGGAGGAACGCAAGGGCGGCGGGCCCCCACCGGAACAGATTGGCGAGCTGATGCTCGCCTCCGAGGCGATCGGACCGGTCGAGCTGTGTGTCGAGCGGATCGTCGCGGCTGTGCGTGCCCGGCGTCTCCCGGCTGCTGCTGCACGTGGAGTCCAGCGGCACGCGCGAGGGCACGCTCGCCAACCTGGACCGCGTCGTGTCCGATGTGCTCCCGCAGGTGCGGGCCCGCCTCGCCGGGGGATGCCGGTGACCGCCGCCACGGCCGTCGCCGGTCCGCCGCAGACCGGCCCGGCCGAGGCGGCCGCACCGGACGGCCGGGCCCAGGCCCGGCGGGAGGGGGCCGCCCTACGGGCGGTGCGGGCACCCGGTGATCGGGATGATCCCGATCGGGTGCGTGCTGGGTGCGCTCGGCGCCCTCGTGCCGTTCGTCGGGCTCGCCGAGCTGGGTGCGCTGCTGCTCGCCCCGGGAGACCCCGACACGGGCCAGGTCGTGTTCCTCGCGTGGCTGGTCGCGGCCGGGCTCGGGCTCCGGGGGCTGCTGCTGGGGATCGCGCTCACGATCACCCACGTCGCCGACCAGAAGCTGCAGGGCATCCTGCGCACCCGGATGGTCGCGCACCTCGGCCGGGTGCCGCTGGGCTGGTTCACCCGCAACTCCTCCGGGGTCGTCCGCAAGGCCGCGCAGGAGGACGTGCACGACCTGCACCAGCTGATCGCCCACCACTCCGTGGAGTACACCGCCGCGCTCGTGCTGCCGCTCGGCGGCCTGGGCTACCTGCTGTGGCTCGACTGGCGCCTGGCCCTGCTCGCGCTGGTCACGCTGCCTTTCTATGCCGCGGCCTACGCGTGGATGATGCGCAGCTACCAGGAGAAGATGCTGGAGATGAACGCCACGATGGCGCGGATCAGCTCCGCGGTCGTCGAGTTCGTCAGCGGCATCGCCGTGGTGAAGACCTTCGGCCAGGGCCGGTGTGCCCACGAGTCGTTCCGCCGGGCCGCCGCGGCGCCGCGGCCTTCGGCAACTCCTACGCCGCCTGGGTGCTGCCGATGCTCAAGCTCGAGGCGCTGAGCAGCATGGCGATCGCCGCGCCCGTCGTCGGTCTCGTGTCGACGGCCGGAGCGGTCTGGTTCGCCGCCGAGGGCTGGGTCACCCCGATCGAGGCGCTGACCGGGATCCTGGTCGCGCTGATCGTGCCCACCACCGTGATGACGATGGGCTTCGGCGCCCAGAACCGGCGCACAGCGGCCGCCGCGGCGCTGCGCATCCACGAGCTGCTCGGGACCCCGACCCTGCCGGTCACCGAGCACCCGCGCGTCCCCGAGGGGAACCGGATCGAGTTCGACGCCGTCCGGTTCTCCTACGACGGCACCACCGACGTGTTGGAGGACGTGTCGCTGACCTGCGCGCCGGGCACCGTGACGGCGCTCGTCGGGCCGTCCGGCTCCGGGAAGTCGACGCTCGCGACCCTGCTTCCACGACGTCGCCGCCGGCGCGGTGCGGATCGGTGGCGTCGACGTCCGCGAGATCGCGCCCGAGGTGCTGTACCGGCACGTCGGGTTCGTGCTGCAGGACGTGCAGCTGGTGCACGGCACCGTCGCGCACAACGTCCGGCTCGGGCGCCCCACGGCCACGGACGACGAGGTGCGCGCGGCCTGCGAGTCCGCTCACATCCACGACCGGATCGTCGAGCTGCCAGAGGGCTACGAGACCGTCGATGCACAGCTCTCCGGCGGGGAACAGCAGCGGGTCTCGATCGCCCGCGCCCTACTCGCCGACCCCCCGGTCCTGGTGCTCGACGAGGCCACCGCGTTCGCCGATCCCGAGTCCGAGGCCGCCATCCAGGACACACTGTCCGTGCTGGCCCGCGGCCGGACGGTGCTCGTGATCGCCCACCGCCTCACCACGATCACCGACGTCGACCGGATCGTTGTGCTCGACGGCGGCCGGGTCGTCGAGACCGGCACTCACATCGAGCTGCTTGCCGCGGCCGGCACCTACGCCCGGCAGTGGGCGGCCCACCAGGGAGGAGTCCCGCGATGATCCACGACCTGCTGACCCTGCTGGGGCCCGAGCACCGCCGCAAGCTCTTCGCCTACTTCGCCTGGGTCGGCGCCTACAGAGTGCTCCAGGGCGTCTCGACCGTGCTGCTCGTCCCCGTGTTCGAGGCGATGCTCGCCGGCGACACTGCGGGGGCGCTGCGCGGGCTGGTCGCGGTGGTGATCGCAGTCGCGCTGACCTGCGTGACGCACTACGTGCAGTCCATGCGGGGCTTCGGGGTGGCCCTGGTGGTGCTCACCACGATGCACGAGCGGCTCGGCGACCACGTGGCTACGCTGCCGCTGGGCTGGTTCACCGGGGAGAAGGTGGGGTGGCTGTCACCGACGGCGTCCAGCGGAACGATGCAGGTCGCGGGCCTGTTCGCGCATCTGATCACGCCGGTCGTCGTCGGGCTGGCGACGCCGACCACGATCGTCCTCGGGATGTTCTTCTTCGACTGGCGGATGGCGCTGGCCATGCTGGTCTGCACTCCGTTGCTCTATCCGGCCTTCCGCACCGGTGCCCGGCTGGTCGGGAGCGGCGACGTCCTCAACGACGGGGCTGCGGTCGCGTCGAGCAACCGGGTCGTCGAGTTCGCCCGCACCCAGCGGGTCCTGCGCGCCTTCGGCCGCGGCGGCGAGGGCTACGCGCCGCTCGACGAGGCGCTCGAGCACCAGCGCGCCACCGGACGCCGGGTGATGTGGCACGGCGTCGTCGGGATCGTGCTCGGCGGCCTCGCGGTGCAGTTCACCTTCACCGCGCTGCTGGTGGTCGGGGTCGCGCTGGCGGTGTCCGGGCTGGTCGCGGTGGGGACCGCCATCGCCCTGATCGCTCTCGCCGCCCGCTTCACCGGCCCGCTGGCCGAGATCGGGGACCAGGCCGGGGTGCTCAAGATGGCCCGCAACGACCTGCACCGGCTCACGTCGATCCTGTCCGAGCGCACCCTCCCCGAGACCGCGGAGACGGCGGGCCTGCCCACCCCCGGTTCGGTCGAGCTCGACGCGGTCACCTTCGGCTACGACCCCGAGCGGCCCGTCCTGCGCGAGGTCTCCCTGCACCTGCCGCCGCGCACCATGACGGCGCTGGTCGAAGCGTCGGGTTCGGGCAAGACCACGGTGACCCGGCTGCTCGCCCGGTTCTGGGACGTCGACGGCGGCACGGTTCGGATCGGCGGCACGGACGTCCGCGACCAGCCGACCGAGCAGCTGATGAGCCAGCTCGCGCTCGTCTTCCAGGACGTCTACCTCTTCGACGACACTCTGGAGGCCACCATCCGCGTCGGCCGCCCGGACGCGAGCGACGAGGAGGTCCGCGAGGCCGCCCGCCTGGCCGGCGTGCAGGAGATCGTCGACCGGCTCCCGCAGGGCTGGCAGACCCGGGTCGGGGAGGGCGGCACCGCGCTCTCCGGCGGTGAGCGCCAACGGGTCTCGGTGGCGCGCGCCCTGCTGAAGAACGCGCCGATCGTGCTGCTCGACGAGGCCACCGCAGCGCTGGACCCGGAGAACGAGCGCTATCTCACCGAGGCCCTGCGCACCCTCGCCGAGTGCAGCACCCTGCTGGTGATCGCGCACCGGCTGCCGACCGTCGTGGCCGCGGACCGGATCGTCGTGCTCGAAGACGGCGGCATCGCCGAGTCCGGGACGCACACGAAGCTGCTCGCCGCGGGCGGTCGCTACGCGGAGTTCTGGGAGTCGCGCAGGCAGGCCCGGGGCTGGCGAATCACCGGATGACGACGCGATCGGAGCCCACCCGACACCACGTCCAGGGCACCCCACGGCCCGTCCACCTGCCCGACGGGCGCGACCTGTACGCGATGGAGCTCGCCCCACGGCTCGCCCCGCCGACGGTGGTGTTCGAGGCCGGTGCCGCAGCTACCCGATCCTCCTGGGCCCTCGTCCAGCCGCTCGTCGGGACGTTCGCCCACGCCATCGTCTACGACCGGGCCGGGCTCGGCCGCAGCGCTCCCGACCCCGTCTCCCGCACGCTGCGCCGGATGGCCGACGACCTCGGCGCGCTGCTCACGGGCCTCGGAACGGGCCCGTTCGTGCTCGTCGGACACAGCGCGGGCGGACCGATCGTGCGCCTCGCCGCCGCCGACGCCCCCGACCGGATCGCCGGACTCGTCCTCGTCGACCCCAGCGACGAGGCCTCCGCGATCCTGCTCGGCCGCGCCTTCCGGGCCCTGGAGAAGCCCGTCGTCCGCACGAACCTGCTGCTCGCCCGAGCCGGCCTGCTGGCCCGGCTCTACCGGCCGATGCTCGCCGCCCTGCCGCCCGACGCTCGCGACGACCTGCGGCGCGAGGGCTTCACCGCCGACCTCGTCCGCACCCACCTCGCGCAGACCCACACCTACCTCGACGAGCTCGCCGGTTTCCGCGACGATCCCCCACAGCTCGGCGGCATCCCGGTCACCGTCGTCTCCGGAACCCGCACCGGTTCCGGCATGACCGCCCGGACCAGGGCCGACGCGAACGCCGCGCACGCCCACCGGGCCGCGGCGTCACCGGCCGGTCGGCACGTCCTCGCCCCGAACTCCGGCCACTACATCCCGCTGACCGATCCCGAGCTGGTCGCCACCGAGATCCGCGGGCTCGTCGAGGCAGCTCGACGCTGACCACTCACAGCCCGGCGGGGCCACTCGCCCAGTAGGCCTTCGTGGCGATCGCGGAGCGCCCCAGCCCGGCGCCGCGCAGCTATGCACGCAGGTCCTGGACGGTGCCGGCATGGCCCGCCAGGCAGGCGGGGGCCGGCGGCTCGCCGAACCCGGCGAGCCGCTCCCGCAGCACCGCCCCCGGCTCGTCCTGCCCGGCGACGACGTCGAGGCCGCGCAGCAGGTCCCGGGCCGCCGCGACCGTGGCGGCCGGGACCTCCACCGCGCCGACCGCGGCGGACGCCGTCGGGACGAGCTCGAGGAAGAGGCCGAGCGCGGTGGCGTCGCCCAGAAACAGCTCCCGCCGGCCCGCGGGTCGGCGGACCCCACCACCCGGGCCCATCACCGCGACCACGTCCCCGATCGCGCGCCCGCGCGCCCCAACGGGTCCCCGGACCGTCCGCGACCAGCGCGAACAGCACCTCGACAACCCCGCCGTCGGAATCAACGGCGCACGGCGTGTAGCGAGTGCAGCGCCCGAGCGCAGCGAGGACGAACGACCTTGACCTGCGACGAACGACGAGAACACCTACGCCGCAGGGGAGGACCACGGCTCATACCGACAAGCAAGGTCCGACAGGCCTACCCGCAGGGCAACCACCATCAGATGAGGGTCCGGCCAGCGACGAGCGCGAGCACCGTCGCGACGGAGGAGTGGCGAGCCAGCCCCACCCGTGACGGGTACGACTGTCGCTGTCCGGTCTCATCCGCCTGGCAGCCCACGTTGCGTCGGTCCGGAGTCTGGACGAGGCCGGCACCGACATCTCACACCTGAGCCACGTACCTTGGGCGATCCCGTTCGCCATGTGCCGCCTGTCGAGACAATCCCCATGCTCACCGGCCCTGCTAGCCTCGGCTCGGCGGGCCGGGAGTCCGAACCAGGCGCGAAATCCGAACACCGCCGCGGCATCGAGAAGCGAGGACCGCTGTGCAGCCAAGGCGCCCCAGCAGGCCGGCGCCGGAGTTCGAGGACTTGACGACCCGACCGCTGTACCGGGTGAAGGCGGAGTTCTTCAAGACCCTCGGCCATCCGGTCCGTATCCGGACCCTTGAGCTGCTCAGCGTCCGCGAACACGCCGTGTCCGAGCTGCTTCAGGTCATCGACACCGAGGCGGCCAGCCTGTCCCAGCAGCTGGCCGTTCTTCGCCGCGCAGGCCTGGTTCGGACCCGTCGCGAAGGCTCGTCGGTCGTCTACTCGCTCGCACATCCCGAGGTGGAAGGCCTACTCGCCGTGGCCCGCTCCATCCTGACCGGGATTCTGTCCGAACAGGTCGTGCTGCTCGACGACCTTCGCGCCCCCTGACCAAGACCGACCGATCCCCGACCGCTACCCTGCTCGATAGTTGCAGACTTATGCAAGTTGGAAAGCTGTCCAGTCGGGTGGGGGTGGTGGGAGTCGTGGGAGCGGCGCCGCTCGTCCTGGTCGTGCGCGGTCATGCTCCGCCCACGCCCACGCCCACAGCGCGTCACGGCGTCGACACCTCGACCTGGAGCGGCTGTTTGGGCCCGGATCTGCAAGTGGTCCATGGGACCGCAGATCTGAGACAGCAGACCGTCCTGGGTGTGCCCCAGGCCGTGCTGACCGAAGCACTTGCCGGCTACCTCGTGGACGACGGTGTGGACGGTGACCGGGTCGCCGAGCACGTCCGCCTCGTGACGGGCCGCCCTGTCGTGACTCGGACGATGGCCCGCTCGATCGGGCTCTGCGCGGGCGCGGTGCTCTATCTCCGCAGTGTTCGCCGTTCACCCGCGATCGCACGGGTCCTGGTGGCCGGCGCTGATCGGGGCCCCGGCCTGGCCGCGCTGCTGTTTGCCTGCGGGCTGTCCGACATCTCCTTGTGGAACGTTTCCGACGAGCGCTGGCTTCCGCTGCGGACCGCCACCCGCGACGTCGATGTGATCATCGATCTTCTCGGGTCGCCCTACATGGATCAGTTACGTGTAGATCTTGCCGAAGGTTCCGTCGTCGCCGCCGATGACTTCGATCCAGACGCCACGCTCGCCCCAGGCATCCTTGCCGGGCTCGCTCACAACGCCGCCCGCCGTACTGATTTCGACCACAAGCTCATGCGCCGATGCGTCGACGGGCTAGCCGACGGTGCCGAGCGTTCCGGGTGGCCAACCGCCGTGACCTCGCCACGAGTTTGGGCGCACCTCCACGACGCGGTGCAGACCGAACTCACACTCAGGCGACTGTGAGCTTCCCAGGCCAATCACGGGCTCGCCCGCCAACACCAGGGCTGCGGTTGACATCCCCGCAGGCCCGGTCCTCCAGGGCCTGCCCACCGGTGAGCCATCCACCTCCGACTCGGCCCCAGGATCGAGAAAGCGCTCGCCAGCCAGTCCGAACATCGCCGAGCCTTCGAAGACACACCCCACGCCAGGTGACCTACCTGGCTCTTGAGCAGCCGTTCGGGCCGTCTGCGTCAGGGATCAAGCCGAGGCATCGACCTTCTTGCGGACTCGACGCACCGGCTTCTCGGCAGTCGGCTCGGGCATCTCAGGCTCGGTGAACTGTGGCTGGGCCACGGTAGTCGTTGCCGCCCGCGGCGATCTGGACGACGCGGAGCCGGAGCTGGGAGCAGTCGAGCGGGCCGCGTAGGCCTGCGCGATCTCTGCCGGGATGCGCCCACGGTCGGCAATCTGCATGCCCTGCTCGGCGGCCCAGGCCCGGATACGGGCGTTCTGCCCCCGGTCCTTCGAGCTGGCTCGAGGCCGGGATGGCACCCGGGTAGAGGACTGGCGACCGGAAGCTTCGCGACCGGCTCCGACGTAGGGCGCGAGCACGTCACGCAGCTGCGCGGCGTGCTCTTCATTGAGGTCAATCTCCATCTCCTTCCCGTCAAGGGAGAAGGTGACGGTCTCGGCAGCCTTACCACCGGTCAGATCGTCGACCAGGGAGAAAGAGGTAACGCGGGCCATGCAGCACTTCCATTCAATGGCGATCGAGGACGCGAGGGGCTCCATCTTGCATAGTCGGTGCGTGGTGTCGAGTCGGAACGACCGCGCTCGACTCCGACCTCTACCGGCCCGGGTCGGCCGGTTCGCTGTCGGTGTTGGTGGCCAGCCAGGAGAACTGCTCGAGGAGACCCGTGGCTTGCAGAGGGCGTCGGACGGCGCGATTGCTGATGCCGATAAGGCCGACGTCCGTTCCACCGACGGGACTGGCGGCCTGGGCTCGGACGAGCATCGCGATTCCGCGGGAGCCGAAGAACATGACCCCGGTGAGGTCGACAATGAGCAGTTCTACCGCCCGCACGGTCCGAACCGCGTCGATCGCCGCGGTCACCACCTCGGCCTCAGCAGAATCAACCTCGCCGAAGACGCTGACCATGAGGCAGGCGACGTCGACTCGACGCAGAACGCAGCAACAGGGGTTGGCCCCGTTGGCGGCAGACTCGGCGACGATCGCCGCCTGCGCGGCGGCGACGGCGTCGTCGATCGTCGGTTCCTTCTCGGCGTTCACGACAACGGCCGGCGGTCCATAGCGACGGATGCTCCTTGCTCGCCCGACTCCTCAGCTCCGGGCGCGAAAGCAGCCGATCGATGCGATCACGGTGCCGGACAGAGGAAGTACAGCGGTACGAGCACGCGGTCTGGACTCGACGGTACGGGAGAGACTCCCACACCCATGGACACCAAGGACCTGATAGCCCCCTTGGACCACGTCCACGGCCCCATGCGGCCCAATCCCTGTCACGCTGTGGCTTAGTGTTCGCCACCGCGGGTAGCCATTTCAGGTGATGGAGCGCATGCATCTGGAGCTTCCTGTCCACGCTTCAGCCCCGGCGCAGGCTCGTCGTGAGGTTGCCTCATGGCTACAACAGCTGTGTGGTCTGCTGCCCCTGTGCGAGGTAGCCGAGGGTCTCATCTTCGCCATGAGCGAGGCCGTCACCAACAGCATCGACCACGCTTTCGTCGAGGCGGACACGATCCGGCCCGACGTTCAGCCCCCGGGTCCTTCAGCGACGACCGGCCAGGCTTGCGGGCAGGAGAGGCTCGGCCTGGTCATCCTGGACGGCTGGGTCGCGAAGGCGTCCGCCTCGGCGAAGCGTCATGTGGTGCTGACCGTCGTCGATGACGGACGGTGGCGCCCGCCGCCCACAGACCCCGGCAATCGTGGGCGTGGCCTGGCCATGATGAAGGGGTTCGTCGACCAGGTGGACATCGACCCGAAGCCTGAGGGCACCGTTGTGCGGCTCCAGCAGGCTCTGGAATGCTGACCAGCAACTCGCGAGCGGATTCGGCACGTAGCGATTCGCTCATCGGAAGCGGGTCAACGGAGCCGACGATTCTCCGGACCTGGCGCCTGCTCCTGGACCTGAGCAACAAGCTTCTGCAGAGCCCGTGCGGCCCGAACAGTCAGATCCGACGCCGGCTGAATCGCCAACACAGCCCGCCGAGCGGCCTCGACCGCGGAAATGATTTCCAGCGCAACCGTATCCTCCGCTGCTGCGCCTACCGCCTGGTGCGGGCACAGCTGACCGCCGAGTAACGCTGCGCACGTCCCCACCCTCCACTTCAACGCGCGCTCAAGCCTGCCGTAGGTCTGCTCGTGGAAGTTGCCGCCCCGCCCCGCCTCGATCAACCGCAGCGTGGCCGCAGTAGGCCCGCCCCGGGTCACGAGCTGATCTTTCGCGAGCGCGAGCCGAGTCCGTCGCGCTGTCACCGCCCGAGCCAGCGCCAGCCAATCTTCGGTCATGGACATCAAGGTTTCATCGAAATGGTTGTTCTTGCCGGACGTGACCGCCGCTCTCCACGATCAAGTGAACCTAGACCCGGACGGAGTGAATCACCCGGCTGAGGGGTCGCGCCGCCCAGAGATCCGCAGCAGATTGCGCCACAGTCCACTCACAATTCGCACTCGTCAGGGGCGAGACAGCAACCGCGCGAACCGAGGAGCCCGTGGAGTCGACACCCATCTTCACCGAGCTGATCGACCAGTTCACCGCCAATGGCGTCAGTATCGACCAGCCAGAGTCCCACGACGGGCTCACCCCGACGGGGCCCGCCGCGATAGGCAACGACCTGTGACGGTCTCCCGAGCACGGCCTGCAGGTCGCCACGTGGCTGGCGCCGGATGGACCGCCTGGCGGCCGACCTACATCGTTCGGGGAGATCCGCAAACCCCATCAACCTCTACGAGGAAAGTCCGGGCCGATACCTCCCTGGCCGTCGCCGCCCTGGCCCTCGTGACGATCGCAGGCCCGCTCGCGACCGCTACAGCAACCCTGTTCATCGGGCCGGCTGCTGCCTGGGTCACCACCGCCGTCCTCATCGTCGCGGCGGCGGCAAGCCAACGCCCAGCACGCTCCCACGACCAAGGCGTACGGATCATAGGCCTAGTCGCCCTGTCGATATCGATCGCTGGCCTCGTCGGCTGCGGCATCTACGGCCTACAGCACCTGACCAGCTGAGCCGGTCCCACTACTCACAACACAACCAGATCGTAGGACCACAGCCAACCACTAGCTCGACGAGCCCGAACTCGCCACGTCCCAGTCGGCCGGATCTGTAAAGGTGGTAGGCGGATACCGCGCGACGCAATCAGACGGGCCACTGTCGCCGGAAGGCCCGATCGCTCCCCTGCCTCGGTCCTCGGCTTCCACCAGGCCCCGATCAGGCCCAGATCACACCCACGGGTTCAAAGGTCCGTCGACAAGCAGCAAGAGGCGGCGTCGGCCCCGAACCTCCCCCGGGATGCGAGACCGACGCCGTCTATCCGTGACGTCTCCTGGCGTCACCAGCGGTGCGCTGCCCTCGGAAAGGCGGACTCTAGGAGAAGAACGCATCCAGCAGGAGGCAGCTCCGCTGCTCGTCTCAACGATCAATCGGAGCGAAAGCAACGGGCCAGCAGCCTGATATCGAGGCGGATCCAGAGCCCGTCCTCGTGGTCGGCGACAGCGCGCAGCTCCGAGTCCGGAGAGGTCAGCCCCGGAGCTGCGCCAGCCGTCACTGAGAGCGCAGTTCTGAGCCCCCGTGTCGCCCACCTTAAAGTTCCCGGCGCTCGTGGCGCCTACACCTACGGCTGATCTGCCCCGGAGACTGCGTCGGCTTGCTGGATGATCACGCTTCTCCGAGCGAGAAGGATCATCAGCACCGTGCCGAAGAGGTACCCACCCGAGTTCCGCCGCAAGGTCCTTGACCTCGTTGCAGCCGGCCGTCGCGTCGCACAGGTTGCCTCTGATCTCGACATCAGCGAGCAGACGATCTACGTGTGGCGCCGCCAAGAGCTCATCGACACCGGACAGCTACCCGGGGCCACCAGCACTGAGCAGGCCGAGCTCACCGCCGCCCGGCGGCGCATCGCCCAGCTCGAGGCCGAGGTAGCGATCCACCGCCACGCCGCTGAGCTGCTCGGCGAGGTGGTGTCCCCAAAGGCGGTTCGAGGCGATCGCGGTGATGGCCTCAGAAGGGCTGCCCGTCCAGCTCGCCTGCAGGGTCCTCGGCGTCGCGGAGTCCGGCTTCTACCAATGGCGCTCCCGTCCGGCATCCCCGCGAGCGCTGCGCCACGCCTGGCTCACCGAGCAGATCCAGGCCATCCACACCGCCCTCCTTCGGCACCTACGGCGCCCGCCGCGTCCACGCCGAGCTCCGCCTCGGCCACGGCATCCTGGTCGGCCACGGCGCAGTCGAGCTGCTCATGCGCCGCGCCGGACTGGCCGGGCTTCCTGGGCGCAAACGCCGCCGACACGTCCACGAGACCGCGTTTTCGAGCGACCTCGTGGACCGCAACTTCACCCGGCCGGCGCCGAACCAGCTGTGGGTCACCGACATCACCGAACACCCCACCCCGCGAGGGGAAGGTCTACTGCGCGGTCGTGCTCGACGTGCATTCCCGTCGCGTAGTGGGCTGGTCCATCGACTCTTCTCAGACCGCCGCCCTGGCCACGAACGCGCTGAGCATGGCCATCGGCAACCGCTCCCCGCTCCCCGCAGGCACAGTGATCCACTCCGACCACGGCGTGCAAGGCGGACTCGACCGGTCGTCGCAACACCCTAGTGAAGTGGAGGTGCTCGGCAGTGGCGACGAAGGACTGGAACGCGAGGCCGAGCGAGGTTCCCGAAGGGGCTCGACGTCAGTGGCGGGCGGATCGGGCGTTGCGGCCCCCAATGCGTTCGCCTGGGCGGCCCGAGCCCTCGCGTGCGGTGCAGCGGCAGTTCTGGCGGCAGATCGCGACGGACGTCACCTCAGCCGAGGCGGCGCTGAAAGTGGGCGTGTCCGTGCCGGTCGGTACACGGTGGTTTCG
>NZ_BAAAQK010000002.1:0-7071 GCF_039531635.1 Pseudonocardia ailaonensis
AGACCTGCGGCAAGTGTGAACGCCTGCACGGCACCGCGAAGACCTTGCTCGCCCACCACTACCCCGCAGCGGCCGCCGACATGGTCGAGTTGCAGGCCCGCCTCGACGTCGTGCGCGCCCACTACAACCACACCCGCCGGCACAGCTCGATCGGGCGGATCCCACCCCGACAAGCGTGGGACCGCGCCGGCGCCCATGGTGGGCCCGCTGACCTGCCTCGTCAGACCGACGCGACCGTGCACGTCCTGACCGTGGTCGCCAATGGCACTCTCACCCTGGGCAACCATGTTCTGTCCCTGGGCCGCGCGCTGGCCGGCACCACGGTCACCATCCTGCGCGCCGGGGACCACGTCACCGCCTACAACCCCGCCGGCAAGCCTCTCGGGCATCTCACGATCGACCCGGACGGGCCCCGCTACCAGGGCGCGTTCCGCGCCCCGGCAGCCTGACCCACAACCATCACGGTCATGCCCGATGTCATGAGACACATCGTTGACACATCAGATGAGACATGACAGTCGCTCCGGCGACTATCGCCACTCACGAGGATCGAGCCTGGTCCAGGCGTCGGCCCGCCGGGCGGGGCGGGCGGCGGCCCGACGTGGTCGACGCGTCCGGAGCGCTCCCGGGGTGACACCCGGCGGGGGAGCGCCGGAACTGTCGGGGGTCGTGGGCATACTCGGGGGCGTGTCGCGCTCCCCTCGCCGCCGGATCGGTCCGTTCCGGCTGCTCGCCCTGCTGTGCGGGCTGTCGCTCGCCCTGGTCACGGCGGGCTGCGGGCTGTTCGGGGACAGCGGGCCCCAGGACACCGTGGACGCGTACGTCAAGGCCTGGACCAGCGGGGACGATGCGGGGGCGGCGGCGCGGACCGATGCGCCCGAGGCGGCGAAGTCCGTGCTCGCGGGCGCGCGGGGCGCGCTGAAGCCGGCGTCGATCACCGCGACCGTCGGGCAGGTGCGCACGGCGGGGCAGCGGTCCTCGGCGTCGGTGGACGTGGCGTGGGACCTCGGGCAGGACCGGCGCTGGCAGTACCTCACCCAGCTCGACCTGTTGCCCGCGCCGAACACCGACACCGGCTGGCGGATCCACTGGGTGCCCGGCGTGCTGGCGCCCGACCTGCAGACGGGGCAGTCCCTGGCCCTGCGCACGGACACGCCCGATCCCGCCCCCGTCACCGACCGGAACGGATCCCCGTTGCTGGTGGCCACCAAGGTCGTCACGATCCTGCTGGACCGCAGGACGGCCGGCGACCTGAACGCCGTGGCCGGCTCGCTCGCCCGCGCCCTCGGTCCGATCGACCGGGACATCACGCAGCAGTCGATCGTCGACGGCGCGACGAAGACCCCGGACGGGCAGGGCTACACCGTCGCCGTGCTGCGGGACACCGACTACCAGGGCGTCCGCGCCGCGATCTACGACCTGCCGGGCGTGCGGTTCGCCTCCTCGTCGCGCCTGCTGGCGCCGGACGCGGGGTTCGCCAGCCAGGTCCTGCCGGCGGTGCGCACCGCCGTCGCCGCCCAGGTCAACGGCAAGCCCGGCTGGTCGGTCGACGCCGTCGACGGATCGGGCGCGACCCAGAAGACGCTCACCCAGCAGCCCGAGACGCCGGGCACGACCGTGCAGACCAGCCTCGACCGCACTATCCAGGCGGCGGCGGAGGACGCGGTGAACGCGCTGCCGCAGCAGGTCGCGATCGTCGCGGTGCAGCCGTCGACGGGGGACGTGCTGGCCGTCGCGCAGAACGCCGCCGCGGACACCGCCGGGCCCATCGCGCTGACCGGCCGCTACCCACCGGGCTCGACCTTCAAGATCGTCACGGCCAGCGCCGCCCTGCAGAACCTCGGCGTGACCAACACGACGCCGGAGCCCTGCCCCGGGACCACCTCGATCGGTGGCCGCGTGGTCCCGAACGAGAACCAGTTCGTGCTCGGGACGGTGCCACTGACCACGGCGTTCGCGCAGTCCTGCAACACGACCTTCGCCACCCTCGCCGCGCAGCTCGGCGCGGACGCGCTGCCCACGGCCGGCCTGCAGCTGGGCTTCGGGGCGGACTACACCGTCCCCGCGCTCACCACCGTCACGGGCAACGTCCCGCCGGCGGCGGACCTGGTCCAGCGCGCGGAGGACGGCTTCGGCCAGGGCGACGTCGTCGCCACGCCGTTCGGGATGGCGCTGGTCACGGCCACGGTCGCGCGCGGGGCGCCGGTCGTGCCGCAGCTGATCCGCGGCCGGCAGACCGAGACCGTCAAGGCGGCCACGGCACCGAACCCCGCCGCGCTCGACCAGCTCCGGCCGATGATGCGTGCGGTGGTCACGGACGGCACGGCCAAGGGCCTGCGCGGCTCGGGCGAGGTCTTCGGGAAGACGGGCACCGCCGAGTACAGCGTCAACGGCACCAACCGGGCCCACGGCTGGTTCGTCGGCTACCGCGGCGACCTCGCCTTCTCGGTCCTGATCGTCGACGGCGGCTCCTCCGGCCCCGCTGTCACGATCGCCCAGAAGTTCCTCGCCGCCCTCCCACGCTGACCCGCGCGCCCCACCCCCGCGAGTCGGCACTTCCGGTAGTCCGAAACACACATCTGCGACGTGGTCCGGCCCGGCCGTGGCCCGGGTGGCGAGCGCCGGGCCCGGTGAGAGATCCGGCGCGGTGAGGCGTCCGGCCCTGTGAGGTACCCAGCCTGGTGGGGCATCCGGCGCGGTGAGGGATCCGCCCGGTGAGACATCCCGCTCGGGTTGCGGCCGTGGTGTGAGGGCCGGGCGTACCCTCGTCCCGTGCGCCGCCCCCGGATCCCGGTCCTCGCCCTCGCCGCCGACGTGGTGGCGGTCGTGGTGTTCGCCGCGATCGGCCGCGCGAGCCACGAGGAGGCGGACTCCCTGGTGGGCCTGGCCGCCACCGCCGCCCCCTTCCTCGCCGGCCTGGTCGCCGCGTGGGCCACCCCCTGGGTGCGCGCCCGGCCCGCGAGCGTGGCGGCGGGCGGGATCGTCCTGGCCGGCACGGCCGTGATCGGCCTGCTCCTGCGCTTCGCGTTCCTGGACCGGCTCCCGCTGAGCTTCGCGATCGTCGCCACGGTCTCCCTGGCCGTCCTGCTCCTGGGGTGGCGCGGCCTCGCGGCCCTCGTCGCCCTGCGCTCCCGCCGCCGCACCCCCGCGGCGTAGCTCCAGGCAGCTCGCACACCGGTCCGGGGCCTCGCACACCAGCCGGGACCTGTGTGCGAGGGCCGCATCCCGTGTGCGAGCGGAGTTGTCCACAGGGAGGTGGAACGTGCCGCCGGTCTCCTGCTCGGCGGGAGATGCTCATCGCATGGGAACGGCACCTCTGTCACGGGCGGGTCTGCGAGCTGCGGGATGGGACGGCAAGGAGGTGCGGCGGCTCCAGGCCGCCGGAGAGCTGACGCGTGTCCGGCGCGGCTACTACCTGCTCGGACGCGACGCCCGGCTCCGAGATCCGCTCGGCCGGCACCGGGCCGCGATCGAGGCGGCTCTCGCGGGCCTTGACGAGGGCACGGTCGTCAGCCATGTGTCCGCGGCGGTGGTCCACGGCCTCGCACTCGGGCGGGTGAAGGTCGGGCCGGTCCAGGTCACGCGGGCGACCCGGACCGGTGGCCGCCGGACCACGGCCCTGCACCTCCACACCGCCCCGCTCCCGGACGACGACGTCGTGGTGCGCCACGGGCTGCCCGTCACCTCGGTGGCACGGACCGTCGTCGACCTGGCGCGGAGCCTCCCCTTCGAACAGGCCCTCGTCGCGGCCGACGGCTCCCTCTTCGCGGCGGAGACGACCGTCGAGGCATTGGCCGCCGCCGCGGGCCGGGCGGTGGGCTGGCCGGGCGCCCCGGCGGCGCGCCGGGTCCTCGCCGAGGCGGACGGCCGGAGCGAGAGCCCGGGGGAGACCCTGAGCCGGCTGGCCCTGGTCGCGGCCGGCCTGCGGCCTCCGGAGCTGCAGTGGCCGGTGCGGACCAGGGTCGGACTCGTCCGCACGGACTTCGCCTGGCCGGAGCGGGGAGTGGTCGCGGAGTTCGACGGCCGGGTGAAGTACGGCCGTCTGCTGCGCCCCGGTCAGGATCCCGGCGACGCGGTGTTCGAGGAGAAGGTCCGCGAGGACGCGCTGCGCGACGAAGGGCTGCGAGTGGTCCGCTGGATCTGGCGGGACCTGGCCGACTTCGCCCCGACGGCCGCCCGCCTCACCCGAGCCCTGACCCGCTGAGCCCCCCGGGAGCCCCCGGGAGCCCCCAAGCAGCTCGCACACACCTCGGGTGCCTCGCACTACAGCTCGGACTCGTGTGCGAAGGACCGGAGGTGTGTGCGAACTGCCGAGCGAGACCGGGGACGGGCGGTTGGGGCCGGGTGCCGACGGTGGGCGGGTACCGTCGGTGCCGTGACCGCTGTGCTCGTTCCGGGGACACCGACCCCCCTGCGTACCGTCCCCACCCACATCCCGCGGCCGGAGTACGTCGGGAAGCCGGCACCCACGCCGTCGCGGGACTCCGATGTCCAGACGCCCGAGACCATCGAGGCGATGCGGATCGCCGGCCGGATCGCGGCGCAGGCGCTGCAGGCCGGCGGGGAGGCCGTGCGGCCGGGCGTCACGACGGACGAGGTGGACCGGATCGTCCACGAGTTCCTGCTGGACCACGACGCGTACCCGTCGACGCTGGGCTACCGCGGCTTCCCGAAGTCCTGCTGCACCAGCCTCAACGAGGTCATCTGCCACGGCATCCCGGACTCCACGGTGATCGGCGACGGCGACATCGTGAACATCGACGTCACGGCCTTCATCGGCGGCGTCCACGGCGACACCAACGCTACCTTCCTCGCCGGGGACGTCTCCGAGGAGGACCGGCTGCTCGTCGAGCGCACCCGTGAGGCCACCCTGCGCGCGATCAAGGCGTGCCGGCCCGGGCGCGAGCTCAACGTCGTCGGGCGGGTCATCGAGTCCTACGCCAAGCGCTTCGGCTACGGCGTGGTTCGGGACTTCACCGGCCACGGCATCGCGCGCGCCTTCCACAGCGGCCTGGTCGTGCTGCACTACGACCAGCCGGAGGTCCACACCGTCCTCGAGCAGGGCATGACGTTCACCATCGAGCCGATGATCACCCTCGGCACGATCGACTACGACATCTGGGACGACGGCTGGACCGTCGTCACCAAGGACCGGAAGCGGACCGCGCAGTTCGAGCACACGATCCTGGTGACGGCGGACGGCGCGGAGATCCTGACGCTGCCGTAGGACCTGACCCCGGGGGCAGGAAAACCTGACCCGCAGGGACACCGGAACACCCCTGTCGCGCCGATGGGATCGACCCTCGCCGCGCAGCAGGATCTCCCCATCGAGATCGCGGGACACACCCGCGGACGACGAGGGGAGTACCGATGTCCACGAGGTCCCGTCTTGCCACCGTCACGGGGGCCCTGGTCGCGGCCGCCGCCGCGACCGCGCTGGTCGCCCCGGCGGCGAGCGCCGCCGAGCCGGGTTCCGGTGTCACCGGCACGGTCGAGCACAGCCTCGTGCAGGTCACGGTGGACTTCGCCGGCCTGATCGGGCGGCCCGGGGTGCTGGGGACCTTCCGCTGGACGAGCGTCCCGACGATCGCCGAGCAGACCTGCTCCGGGTTCTTCGTCACCGGCTCCGGCCACATCATGACCGCCGGGCACTGCGTCGACCCCGCGCAGGCCCGCGAGACGCTGATCAAGAAGTACCTGTCCGACCAGGTCAGTCTCGGTGCGATGAGCGCCTCCGAGGCCCGCGCGACCCTTCCCGACGCCCTGGCGCACTGGAACGTCCAGGGCCCCACCCCGGGCTCGGAGGTGCAGCGCAGGATCGAGGTCGGCCAGCCCCGGGAGCTGACCGGCGCCGTCCTCAAGGCGCCCCAGCCTGCCCGCCTGATGGACTTCGAGAGCTTCACCAACGGTGACCTCGCGCTGCTCAAGGTCGAGCGGACGGGCACCCCGGCGCTGCCCGTCGCCTCCGCGGACCCCGAGACCGGCGCGACCGTCACCTCCGCCGGCTTCCCCGGTTCGGTGTCCGACGCCGTCGACCCGAACCTGATCCAGGCCAGCTTCACGTCCGGCTCGGTGTCGAGCCACCAGGTGAGCAAGGGCGGCGTCGCGAAGATCGAGATCAACGCCGATCTCGCGCCGGGCATGTCCGGTGGCCCGACGGTCGACGCCAACGGGGTCGCGCTCGGCGTGAACTCCTCGCTGATCGAGGGCGGGCAGTCCTTCAACTTCATCACCGACACCACGGACCTGCGGGACTGGCTCGCCACGCAGGGCCTGACGACGCCCGACCAGGCGCCCCGGGGAGCCAACCCGGCGGCCCTGCTGGTCGACGGCAAGGACGTGCGGAACGCGTCGCTGACCAGCGGTGACGGTGCGGGCTCGGCGCCCTGGGTGCTTGCCTCGCTGCTCGGCGCGATCGGTCTCGGCGCGGCGGGGGCAGGGGTCCTGCGGGCCCGCCGGCGTAGGGGTGGGGCGGACGCGACGCGGGTGGTCCCGACGGGAGCGGCTCACGGAGGACCGGCGGGCCCGGCCCGGCCGGGTGCTGCTGCGGGCGGTCGGATGCGGACCGGCTCGATCCGGAACGGCTCGGCCCTGCACAGCTCGACCCAGCACGGCCCTGCCCTGCATGGCTCGACCCAGCACGGCGCGGATCGCAACGGCGCGGATCGCAACGGCGCGGACCGCAACGGTTCGGCCCAGCACGGTGCGGTCCAGCAGGGACCGGTCCAGCACGGCCCGGTGCGGAATGGCGCGACGTGGACCCCGGCCGCCCCGGCTGCCCCGGCGGACGCGCTGCCGAACCCCGCGCCGCCGACTGTCCAGGCGCCGAACACCCCGATCCGCTCCGCCTCGGGCCGCGGCCCCATCGCCCCGGCCCCGGCGAACGCCGGGACCGTCCTGCTCGCCCGGCCCGGCTGCACCCGCTGCGGGTCGGTGGGCGGCAACCGCTGCCCCGCCTGCACCCCGGTCCGTTGACCGGCGGCCGTCGCCGCACCCCGGTCCGCTGACCGGCGGCTTCCGCCCGCCCCCGGTCCGGCGGCGGCCTCCCCACCGCCCCGGCCGGGCGGCCCG
>NZ_BAAAQK010000002.1:7103-22350 GCF_039531635.1 Pseudonocardia ailaonensis
GCACCCCATGGGATGATCCGCCCGACCTGCAGGATCGTCGGTGGGAGCGTGGTGTGGGGCCGGAGCCCGACTTCATCGAGGTCCATCGCCCGCAGGGCGTGGATCTCGTGATGCTGCAGGGCCACCGCGTGACCCTCGGCCGCTCCCCGACGAACGACGTCGTCCTCGACCACGACGGCACCATCTCCTCGCTGCACGCCGTCCTGGAGTCCTACGCCGGCGGCTGGACCCTGCGGGATCTCGGCAGCCGCAACGGCACCTACGTCGACGGCACCCAGCTCGTCACGGAGCAGGCCCTGCGCGGGGGCACCGAGGTGCGGCTCGGCGGCACCCGGATCGTGTTCCGTTCCCGGACCACCCCGCCGTCGGAGCGCACGGAGAGCGGGATCGTCGCACCGACGCTGACCCCGCGGGAGCGGGACGTGGTGCGGGCCCTGTGCCGGCCGCTGTTCGGCTCGGAGATGTTCCGCCAGCCCGCCACCGTCAAGGACATCGCCGCCGCACTCGTGGTCAGTGACGGGGCGGTGAAGCAGCACCTGGGCAACCTCTACGACAAGTTCGGGATCGACCCGCGGCAGCGCAGCCGGCTCACGCTCGCGAACGAGGCCCTGCGCCGTGGCGCGGTCACGCCCGCCGAGCTGATCCGCGGCGACTGACGCGTTTCTGCAATCCGGTGGGCCGCCGTGGCACCAGGATGGGCGTCATGACGGACATCTCGGAGCGCTACGCCCGCCACGCCGACGCGTACGCCGCGACCCTCGCCGCCGTCCCGGAGGACCGCTGGTCCGCGCAGTCGCCCTGCGAGATGTGGACGGCGAGGCAGGTCGCGGAGCACCTCGTCGAGGTCCACGGGATGTTCCTCGGCCTGGTCGGCCGGCGGCCCGAGCCGGGCCCGGCGGACCCGGTGGGCGCGTTCGCGCACGTCAGGGCCATCGTGCAGGCAGACCTCGAGGACCCGGAGAAGGCCGCGGAGACCTACGAGGGCATGTTCGGCACCCAGACGTTCGAGGGATCGGTCGACGGCTTCGTCACCTCCGACCTGGTGATCCACCGCTGGGACCTCGGGACGGCCGCCGGCCTGGACATCGAGATCCCGGCGGACGAGGTCGACCGCATGGCCCGGTTCGTCGAGGTCATGCCCGCGCAGGCGCGGAGCTCCGGGAAGGTCTTCGGCCCCGCGCTGACTCCGCCCGACGGCGCGGACGCCCAGACCCGGATGCTCGCCTCGATCGGCAGAAAGGGCTGGTAGCCCGGCTTACGATCGGGGCATGGGGAAGGTCTACGACGGCATCTCGGATCGGCTCGCGCGGTGGTTGGAGGAGCAGCCGGTGTTCTTCGTCGGCACCGCGCCGCTCGCCGGGGACGGCCTGGTCAACCTGTCTCCCAAGGGAACCCGCGGCACGTTCCGGGTCGTCGACGCCCACACCGTCGCCTACCTGGACCTGACGGGCAGCGGCATCGAGACCGTCGCCCACCTGCAGGAGAACGGCCGGATCTGCGTGATGTTCTGCGCCTTCGACGGCAGGCCGAACATCGTGCGGCTGCACGGCACCGGACGGGTGCTGACCGTCGGCGAGCCGGGTTTCGACGAGGCGGTGGCCGGGTTCCCGGGAGGGGAGACCCGCCGCCACGGTGCCCGCTCGGTGATCACCGTCGACGTCGCCCGCGTCTCGGACTCCTGCGGCTTCTCGGTGCCGCGCATGGACTACGTCGACGAGCGGGACGTCCTCGACCTGTCGCACGCGAAGAAGTCGCCGGAGGTGATGGCGGCCTACCACCGGGAGCGCAACGCGGAGAGCCTGGACGGGCTGCCGGGGTTGCGGGTGTAGCACAATTCGCGCGACAGGTCCGGTACCCTGGCCGCATGAGGACGATCGGCCAGCGCGAGCTGCGCAACGACAACGCGAAGATCATGCGTGAGGTCGAGGAAGGGCACAGCTTCGTCATCACGCGCAACGGCAAGCCCATCGCGGACCTGGTGCCGCACATCAGCAAGCGGGTCACCGTGCGCGAGTTCCAGGAGAACATGCGCACGCTTCCCCCGATCGACGCCGAGGCCTGGAAGCGCGACATGGCCGAGGCCGACGAATGGTTCCGCGACACCTACCTCGAGTACTGAGCGCATCGTGCCCGTCCTCTTCGACACCTCGGTCCTCATCGACGGCGAGGGTCTCGACCTGTCCTCGGTCGAGGCCGAGGTCATCCTCATCAGCGCGATCAGCATCGGGGAGCTCGCCTACGGCCTCGGCCGAGGCACCCCGGACGAGCAGCGGGTGCGCGTGACGCGCTTCCGCCGGCTCGTCGAGGGCTACGAGATCCTGCCCTTCAACGTGGAGGAGGCGAAGCTCTACGGAGTGCTCTCCGACCTGCTGCGGGCGGCCGGTCGCAACCCCCGACCGCGTCGGCTCGATCTCCAGATCGCCGCGACCGCTGCTGTAGCACGAGTACCGATCGTGACCGCGAACCCACGCGACTTCGAGGGGTTGGAGCGGCTCGTGGAGGTCGTCCCCGTCAGCCGCCCGTAGGAGCCCCGAAGATCTCCTGCAGCCTCCCCAGCGTGTCCCGGATCGACTTCGCGTTGGCTATCGGGAACTTCAGCTTCTCGATCCCCTTCGGGAACCGCGAGACGCCGTAGTCGAAGGTCTCGGTCACCCGGGTCCCCTCGGGCACGGGCTCCAGCTCGTAGCGCCAGATCGCGCGAGCCCAGTGGCACCAGGCGATGCGCCGGTCATCCTCGAACTCCACGACGTGGTTCGTGATCCGGTACGGCAGCCCGATCTTCATCCTGACGCCGAAGGTGTCGCCCAGCGCGAGCCGGTCCGGACCGGAGAGAGTGCTCTGCACCGAGCCGGAGCCGTCGAACTCGTTGTGCCGGTGCGGGTTCGCGAGCAGCGCGAAGACCTCCGCCGGTGGGGCGGCGACGACCGCCGAGGCCGTCACCTTCCCGTCCGCGATGGTGGCCCTCATGCCGCGGCGTGCTTCTTCACGGCCTCGAGGGCGGCGTCGGCGTGCTCGTCGAACTTCGACTCGCTGCTGAACTCGGCGACGATCCGCCGGTCCTGCCCGATCACGAAGGTGCGACGGCGGGTGTGCAGCCCGCCCGGCAGCCAGGCCCGGTAGGCGCCCATCTCCTTGGCGACCTTGTGCCCGGTGTCGGAGAGCAGCGGGTAGCCCAGCGAGTGGTTCGTGGCGAACACGCTCTGCTTGGTCACGTTGTCCGCGCTGATGCCGACGGTCTGGGCACCGGCCGCGGCGAACTCCGCGGCGAGGTCCCGGAAGTGGCAGGCCTCCTGGGTGCAGCCGCCGGAGCTGGCCATCGGGTAGAAGAACAGCACCACGGGCCCGTTCTCCAGCAGCGTGGAGAGCCTGCGCGGGGTGCGGGTCTCGTCCTCGAGCTCGAAGTCGCTGACCTGGTCGCCGACGTTCACGCGTCGACCTCCTTCTTCGGGGGGAGCGGGACGAACCCGCTGGTGCGCTTGACGTACTCGACGTAGCCGGGCCGGCGCTCGCCGATGGTGCTCTCCAACAGCTTCGCACCCGTGCCCTTGGCGAGGTTGGCGGTCATCGCGGCGGCACTGGCGAGCCCGATCAGCCCGGCCGGGTGGAACAGGGCGAGCAGGGCGAGGCCCCACCACACGCAGGCGTCGCCGAAGTAGTTGGGGTGACGCGTGTAGCGCCAGAGCCCGCGGTCCATGACCTTGCCCTTGTTGTCCGGGTCCGCCTTGAACGCCGACAGCTGCGCGTCCCCGACGGACTCGAAGAACATCCCGACGGCCCAGACGAGCACGCCCAGAACGGTGACCACGGTGGAGAGGACCCCGGAGGCGAACCCGTACTGGCCCAGCTGGACCGGCAGGGACACGAACCACATGACGAGGCCCTGCGTCAGGTAGATCTTGCGGAAGGCGTGCAGCCAGGGGTTGCCCGGCGCCTCCTTCATGATCGTGACGTAGCGCTCGTCCTCGGGCTTGCCGTGGTTGCGCCGTCCGATGTGGATGGCCAGGCGCAGCCCCCACACCACGGTGAGCCCGGTGATCAGCCACTGCCGCCACGCGTCGCCCTCGCCCTGGGCCAGGAGCAGCGTGACGATCGCGATGACGGCGAACCCGCTGCCCCACACGACGTCGATGCCGTCGTGCCGTTTGCGCAGGTAGGCCACGCCCAGCGCGGCCAGCATCACCACCAGGACGGCGACGGCCGTGACCCAGAGATTCGTGACGAAGGCGCCCCAGGGGTAGCTCACGGGGTCATCGTGTCGCAACCGGCGCGGGCTCGCTCGTCGGCCCGACGGGAGTGCGCAGCCGGTCGAGTGCGGGGTCCGCCCCCAGGGTCGCGGCGCGGCTGCGGGGCAGACCCGAGCGGCCCTCGGCGTCCGGGCGGACGAGCAGCATCTGGTGCACGCCCATCCGGTTCTCCTCGAACGCCAGCGCCGCACCGGCGAGGTAGAGCAGCCAGATCCGGTACTGCTCCTCGCCGATCAGCGAGATGGCCTCGGCCTTGTTGTCCTGCAACGTGGAAAGCCAGGGCCGGACCGTCCAGACGTAGTGCTCGCGCAGGGAGTGCACGTCGACGACCTCGAGGCCGGCGGCCTCCAGGAACATCAGCGTCTCGCCGAGCGGGCGCATGTACATGTCCGGCGCGACGTAGGACTCCATGAACGCCCCGCCGCCCGGTGCCGAGTTGAGCCCGGAGGCCCCGCGCGACATCTGCTGCAGCAACAGGCGGCCGTGCGGGCGCAGCTTCGAGAACAGCTGTGCGGCGTAGACGGGGTAGTTGTCCTGCCCGACGTGCTCGCCCATCTCGATGGAGCTGACGGCGTCGAACGGCTCGTCCGGGATCTCCCGGTAGTCCTGCAGCCGGATCTCGACGCGATCCTCGAGGCCGAGCTCCTTCACCCGCTTCATCCCGAGGGCCCGCTGCTCGGCGCTCAGGGTCACGCCGACCGCGGTGACGCCGTAGTGCGTCGCGGCATGGATGAGCAGTGACGCCCAGCCGCAGCCGACGTCGAGCAGCCGCATGCCGGGCTTCAGGTCGAGCTTGCGGCAGATCAGGTCCAACTTGTCGCGCTGGGCGTCGACCAGGCCGTAGTCCTCCGAGGAGTCCTGGGTCCAGTAGCCGCAGGAGTAGGCCATCTGCGGGTCCAGCAGGAACTCGTAGAAGGCGTTGGAGAGGTCGTAGTGGTGCGAGATGGCCTGACGGTCCCGGCGCCGGGTGTGCAGCCCACCCGACAGCTTCGCCTCGGAGGCCGGCGGCGTCGGGGGCAGCCCGATCGCGCCGAGCCGTGCGGCGGTCCGGAGCGCGGCGAGCTTCTCCTTCGCGCCCAGCGTGCTGGACTCGCGACCGAGCTTCCAGAAGCGCGACAGGCCGTCGGCGAGGTCGCCCTCGATGTCCAGCTCGTTCGCCACGAACGCCCGCGCGAGCCCCAGCTCGCCGGGGCTCCAGAGCAGGCGCCGCAGCGCCCGCCGGTGCCGGACGATCGCGACCGGACCGTCCCCCTCGGGCCCGGCCTCGGACCCGTCCCAGGCCCGGATCCGGACGGGCAGCGGCGCGCCGAGCACGCCCTCGAGCAGCGACGCCAGACGATCAGCGACAGACATGTTTCTCCAGGTCAACAGCTGTGAGTGGCGATAGTCGCCAGAGCGACCATCGCCACTCACAGGGTCAGCGGGTGATCGAGAGCTGGTAGACGTCGAGGTAGCCGACGCGGAAGCCGGCCTCGCAGTAGCCGAGGTAGAACTCCCACATGCGGCGGAAGGTCTCGTCGAAGCCCAGGGCGGCGACGTCCGCCCAGCGCTCCTGGAAGCGGCGGTTCCAGTGGTTCAGGGTGCGGGCGTAGTCCTGGCCCAGCGAGCGGCGGTCCGCGATCCGGAGGCCCTCGTCCGCGAGGTTGCGCTCGATGGACTCCACGGAGGGGATGAGCCCGCCGGGGAAGACGTACTTGTGGATCCAGGTGTAGTCGTTGCGCGCCACCCGCATCCGGTCGTCCGGCATGGTGATCGACTGCAGCCCGATCCGCCCGCCCGGCTTGAGCAGCCGGTCCAGGGTGGCGAAGTAGGTGGGCCAGTACTTCTCGCCCACGGCCTCGATCATCTCGACGGAGACGATGGCGTCGTAGGAGCCCTGCGCCTCGCGGTAGTCCCGCAGCAGCACCTGCACGCGGTCGGTGAGCCCGGCCTCGGCGATCCGCTGCTCGGCGAGGGCGGCCTGCTCGGCGGAGATCGTGATCGTGGTGACCCGTGCCCCGCGCTGCGCGGCACGGATCGCGAGCCCGCCCCAGCCCGTGCCGATCTCGAGGATGTGCTGTCCCGCAGCCACTCCGGCCATGTCCAGGATGCCGTCGATCTTGCGCTCCTGGGCCGCCACCAGGTCGTCGCTGCCCTCGGCGAACCAGGCCGCGGAGTAGGACATGGTGTCGTCGAGGAAGATCCGGAACAGGTCGTTGGACAGGTCGTAGTGGCGGTGGATGTTCTCCCGCGAGCCCTCGACCGAGTTGGCCTCCTCCGCGGGCTGGCGCGCCTCGACGTAGCGGCGCGCGAGCCGTTGCAGGACAGGGGGGATCAGGGTGGAGAGCGTCTCGGCGAACGGGGTGAGGAGGCCGGCGAGATCGTCCGCGGTCCAGTCGCCCACCATGTAGGCCTCGCCGAAGCCGATCTTCGAGTCGTTGCCGACGCGGCGGAAGAAGTCGTCGGGGCGCACGATCCGCATGACGGGGCCGCCGCGGCCGAGCACCTCGTTCCCCAGTTCCACGCGCACGGGAAGGTTCCGCACCGCGCGCCGGAACAGGGCTTCGGCGATGCGGGCCTTCACCGGGGTGCCGGGCACCGCGGCGAGGCCTGGCCACTCGCCCTCGTTGGGGCGCGGCACGAGTCGTCGGGAGACGGGCTGCTGGATGGTCATCGGACCCCCTCCTGGGAGTGGCGTGCGACGACCGGCAACCCCTTCCGCCACAGGCGGATCCCGTGGAAGCGGATGAGGGCCGACGTCGTGTGGGTGACGAACGGGCGGCGCAGCACCTGGCGGGCGAGCGCGCGTGGGGTCGCGGTCCGGCGGGTGCCGGTGACCGTGGCGGTGAGAGCGGTGGCGTCGTTGCGGCGCAGCGTGATCGCGAGCTTCAGTGCGTCGTCCGGGATCGGCAGGGACAGGTGGTATCCGCCGTCGACCGCGAAGAAGGGCGACACGTAGAAGGCCTTGTCGACGTCCGCCCGCTCCGCCGGGAGCAGGTAGCGGTGCCGGCCGCCGTAGGTGTTGTGCACCTCCGCGATCACGCAGGCGAGCTCACCGGTGTCGCGGTGGCACCAGAACACCGACAGGGGATTGAAGACGTGGCCGAGGCAGCGGGCGTTGGCCAGCATGAGGATCCGGCCGCCGCGCAGGTCGATGCCCCCCTCGGCGAGGTAGGCGTCGACGTTCTCGCGGAGGGAGAGCGCGGGGTCGCCGAGGTGGTCGCGGGACTCGAAGCGCGCCAGCGGCCCGTAGGACGGCAGGTGGTCGAGGTCGACGAGCCACAGGTAGGTGCGGTGGGAGAAGGAGTAGTCGAGCGACTCGCGCCGCTTGTGCCGGACGACGGACTCGTACAGCTCCGGTCGTGAGTGGCGATCGTCGCTCCGGCGACGATCGCCGCTCACGGGGGTCACCATGTCGTGCCCAGGGACTCGGCGGCGCGGACGCCGGCGGCGCAGCCGTCCTCGTGGAAGCCCCAGCCGTGGTAGGCGCCCGCGAAGGCCGTCACCCCCGTGTTGAGGGCGGGCAGGTTCCGCTGCGCGGCAACGGACTCGGGAGTGTAGATCGGGTGCTCGTAGGTCATCTTCGCGATCACGGTGGCGTCGTCGACCTGCGCGGCCCCGTTGAGGGTGACGACGTACGGTGCGCCGTCGATCCGCTGCAGCCGGTTCATGTCGTAGCTGACCAGCACCGGGGCGTCCGAGCTCGCGCAGGTGGACTTGAGGTAGTTCCAGCTCGCCCGGGCCTTCTGCGCCCGGGGGAGCACGGCGGTGTCCCCGTGGAGCCAGGTCTCGTTGCGGGAGTAGGAGAAGGCGCCCAGGGCGGCGCGCTCGGCGTCCGTCGGGTCGGCGAGCAGCCGCAGGGCCTGGTCCGGGTGGGTGGCGATCACGACCTGGTCGAACCGCTCCCCGTCGACCCGCACGCCGTCCCCACGCGTCACGGAGCGGACCGGGGAACCGGTGCGCACCACCGGGATCTCCTTGACGATCCGCTCGACGTAGCTGCGCGAGCCGCCCACGACCGTCCGCCACTGCGGGGAGCCGCCGACCGCGAGCAGGCCGTGGTGGTCGAGGAAGGTGAACAGGTAGCGGGCCGGGTACTCGAGGCTGAGCTCGGCGCCGGCCGACCACACGCACGAGACGACGGGGATCATGAAGTGGTCCACGAAGTACTGCGAGTAGCCGCCGATCGCCAGGAACGCGCCGAGGGTGACGTCCCCGGCGCGGGGATCGGCCAGCACGCGGCGAGCGTGCCGGTGGAACCGCACGACCTCCCCGAGCATCCGCAGGTAGCGCGGGCTGCGGGCGTTCGCGGCGGTGGGGAACAGACCGGGGAGCTTCTGCGCCCCCGCGTACTCCAGCCCGCAGCCGTCGCACCGCACGCTCATCGACATGTCGGAGTCCTGAGTGGACACCCCGAGCTCGCGGAAGAGCCGCAACAGGTTCGGATAGGTGCGGTCGTTGTGGACGATGAAGCCGGAGTCGACGAAGGTGCCGGCCAGGTCGTGGGTGTGGGCGTGACCGCCGAGCCGGTCGTCGGCCTCGAGGAGGGTGACGTCGTGGGTGCGGCGCAACAGGTAGGCGGCGGTCAGGCCGGCCACGCCACTGCCGATCACGGCGACGGACTGCCGCGCCGACGACTCGCTCGCACGCTCGCTCTGCGCCGATGACTCGCTCGCACGCTCGCTCACTGACTGGCTCCCAGGGGTACCTCGAGGCCGCCCGGGGTGGGCTGCCGCATGGCGTTCGTGATCGCCGGGTCCTCCGGTTCGACACCGAGCTCACCGAGGACGAATCGGGTGACGAGGCCGTGCCAGTCACCGGCCCGGCGGAGCATGGCGTGGCCGTCGCCGAGGACGTCGAAGCGCGCGACCCGGTCGGTCACGGCCCGCGCGCGGATCGCGTACGCCAGGGACTCGCGCGGGTCCGTCATCCGCTCGCGGTCGCCGTGGGCGATGAGCACGCTGCGGCCGGCGAGCTGCTCGACCGGATCGGTGCCGTCGAGCCACGGGGCCAGGGCCGCGACGGCCCGGACGTCCGGCGCCCCGGCCGCGTGCAGCACCGCCCGGCCGCCCATCGAGTGCCCGACCAGGGCGACGGGGACGCCGTGGAGGGTGGCCAGCATCGACTGCGCGTCCCGGGCGGCGTCGCGGGCGGCACCGTTCCACCCGCGGTGCCGGTACCGGAGCATGTACACGCCCAGGCCCGGCGTGCGGGCGAGCGCCGCGGCGAACGGGACCATCCGCCAGTACGACAGCCGGCGTCGCTCACCGGAGTCGCGCGACTTCGACGTCCCGCCATGGGCGACGACCACCAGCGCGCGGGGATCGGCCGGCACACTGCCGACCGGGTCGAGCCGGGGGAGGCTCTCGGGCACGTCCACCTCACAGGTACTCGGGCGATATCCGTAGTTCTTCCGATGCCGACCGCCCCGGCGGATGGTGGGCTGTTCGGCATGTCACACGAGATCATCGCCCGCCCCGACGTGGTCCGCTCGTCGATCGTGGGCGAGGATCGAGCCATGACCGAACGCGTGCCCGAGCTGCCACGTCCCCTCACGGCCGTGCAGAAGGTGCTGCTCACGCTGCGCCGGCGCCGCCGGACGTCCGGATTCTGGTTCGGGCTGGCCATCGAGCTGATCTGGCCGTTCGTGATGGTCTTCACGAAGCTGGGGTGGCGGGGCGGGGAGCGGCTGCCCCGCTCCGGCGGGGTGCTCATCGCCGCGAACCACGTCTCCTTCGCGGACCCGATCTTCGACACGGCGTTCGTCATCTCGCACGGCCGCATGCCCCGCTACCTGGCCAAATCCGAGCTGTGGGACGTGCCCGTGGTCAGGTCGGTACTCGGCAAGGGCGGGCACATCCCCGTCTACCGGCAGTCGGCGAAGGCCATGGACGCGTTCCGCGGTGCCGTCGCCGCCCTCGAGCGGGGCGAGGTGGTGGTCTTCTACCCGGAGGGCACCTACACCTCGGACCCGCGGTTCTGGCCGATGAAGGCGAAGAACGGCATCGCCCGCATCGCCCTGCAGTCCGGTGTGCCCGTCATCCCCATGGCGAACTGGGGCACCCAGGAGGTCCTGCCCCAGGACGGCAAGCCCTCGCTGTGGCCGCGGAAGCGGGTCAGCGTGGTCCTCGGCCCGCCCGTCGACCTCTCGGCCTTCGAGGGCAAGCCCCGGACCAGGACGAACCTCGACGCCGCCACCCAGGCGATCATGACGGCCGTGACGGGCCTGGTCGCGGACCTGCGAGGCGAGGAGCCGCCGGCGAAGGCCCACGATCCCGCCGCCCCGGCCCAGGACGGCCCGCCCGAGCCTCTCGCCGCGAGCTGATCCCGACCATGATCGCCAGGAGTGCCGGACATCGGCCGCTGGTGGCCGTATCCCGGCACTCTCGGCGATCATGAGTTCGCACCGGTGAACGGCCTCCACGGTTTCCGTCCCTGAACGGGGCGGAGCGGACATGCTCCCGCCGTGGATCTCGACTCGGTGCTGCGGGCGCAGGCAGGGGTGGTGACGGCCGCCCAGGCGCGCGCGTGCGACCTCGCTCCGCGGACGGTCGGCCGGCGGGTCGCGGAGGGGAGCTGGCGCCGTCTCCATCCGGGCGTCTTCCTGGTCGGAGGCCATCGCCACACGGTCGAGGTACGGGTGCGGGCGGCGTGGCTCTGGGCCGGCGGGGCGGTGAGTGGCCCCGCGGCGGCGTGGTGGCACGGGATGCTCCCGACGGCACCCGAGATCGTCGACCTGTCGGTGCTGCGCGACCGGTCGCCGCGGGCCGGCCTGCGGATCCGCCGTCGCCGGATACCCGAGGAGGACCTCGCGACGGTCTCCGGGATCAGGCTGACCGGGCGGGCGCGGACCGCGCTGGAGACGGCGGCGGCCCTGCCCGACGGCGGGGTCTTCCTCGACCGGGCGCTCCAGCGGTACGTCGGGTTCGCCGCGGTGTCCGAGGCCTACTCGCGGATGCTGGGCGCCCACGGCTCGGCCGAGGCGGGCCGACTGCTGGCCGCGGCGGCGGACCGGGCGGCATCGCGGGCGGAGCGGAAGGTCGTGACGATCCTCCGCGCGGCGGGTCTCACCGGCTGGGAGCTGCACCTGCCCTTCGGCCCCTTCGAGCTCGACGTGGCGTTCCCCGAGGCCCGGGTGGCGCTGGAGATCGACAGCTGGGCCTGGCACACCGACGTCGAGCGCTTCCGCACGGACCGCCGCAAGGGCAACGCCGTGGTCACGGCAGGCTGGACGCTGCTGCGGTTCACCTGGCACGACCTGGACCGCGCCCCGGAGCGGGTCGTCAGGGAGATCCGGACGGCGCTCGACCGAGCGGCATGATCACCGAGACTGCGCAACGGCGGCCGTATCCGGCCGATTCCGCGCACTCCCGGCGATCATGAACGGGTCAGGAGGGGGCCTTGGCCAGGCGTTCCAGGCGCTTGGTGGTGGGCCAGCGGACCGCCGTGGCCCAGCCCAGCTTCTCGAAGGCCCGGATCGTGACGGCGGAGATGTCGATCTGGCCCTTCTGCACGCCGTGGCGGGCGCAGGTCGGGTCCGCGTGGTGGAGGTTGTGCCAGGACTCGCCGCAGGAGAACACGGCCAGCCACCAGACGTTGGCGGAGTGGTCGCGGGCGGAGAAGGGGCGCTCGCCCCACATGTGGCAGATCGAGTTGATGGACCAGGTGACGTGGTGCAGCAGCGCCACGCGCACCAGCCCCGCCCAGAACAGCCCGGTCAGGGCGCCCCACCACGACCAGGAGAGGAGCCCGCCCAGAAGCGCCGGCAGGAGCAGGGTCAGGGCGCTCCAGAGGCCGAAGAGGCGGTCGACGCGGCGCAGGTCGTCGTCGGCGAGGAGGTCGGGGGTGAAGCGTTCCTCGTTGGTGAGGTCGCGGTCGAACAGCCAGCCGGTGTGGGAGTGCCAGAACCCGCGCGCGAGCGCCCGGGCGGAGGTGCCGTAGAGCCAGGGGGAGTGCGGGTCGCCCTCCTTGTCGGAGAACGCGTGGTGGCGGCGGTGGTCGGCCACCCACTTGATCACGGGGCCCTGCATCGCGAGGCTGCCCGCGATCGCCAGCCCGATCTTGAGCCCGCGCGCCGCCTTGAAGGAGCCGTGCGTGAAGTAGCGGTGGTAGCCGACCGTGATGCCCAGGCAGCCGACCAGGTAGAACACCGCACCGACGACGATGTCGGACCAGCCGAGGAAGCCGAAGATCACCGCCAGCGGGATCGCCGCGACGAGCGCGGCGAGCGGCAGGAACACGAAGACGTAGACGCCGATCTGCTGCGGTGTCCCGCGGGTCCCGGCGAAGACGGACTTCGGGCCTGCGGTGCTCGCAGTGGCCTCGGGCGGGTCGGCGGCCAACGTCATGCTCGGTACCTCACGTGTCGGTCTGGGCGGACACGGGGTGTTCGTCGCCCGTGGCCGGAGCGGATCGGCCTCCCCAGGGTAAGCGGATCTACAGGTCCAGGCCCAGGAGTGCGTTCTCCACCACCTCCGGCAGGGCCGGGTGGATCCAGTACTGGCCGGTGGCCATCTCGCGGGCGTGCAGGCCGAAGGACATGGCCTGGATCAGCGGTTGGATGAGCGTCGACGCCTGGGGGCCCATGATGTGGGCGCCCAGCAGCCGGCCGGTGCCCTTCTCGGCGAGGATCTTGCAGAGGCCGGTGGTGTCCTCCATGGCCCAGCCGAAGGCGACGTCGCCGAAGCGCTGGACCTTGACCGTGTAGTCCAGGCCCAGCATCCGGACCTGTTCCTCGGTCTTCCCGACGCTCGCGACCTGCGGATCGGTGAACACCGCGGACGGGATGTACCGGTGGTTGGTCTCGCGCAGGTCGTCGGGGTGGAGCACGTTGTGCCCGACGATCTTCGCCTCGTGGTTCGCGACGTGCTTGAGCGCCCAGGGGGAGCTGACGTCCCCGAGCGCCCAGACGCCCTCGGCGGACGTGCGCTGGTACTGGTCGACCTCGATGCGGCCGTCCGAGTGGGTGCCGATGCCCGCGGCGCCCAGGTTCATCCGGTCGCCGTTCGGGACCCGCCCGGCGGCGACGAGCAGCGTGTCGACCTCGATGGTCTCGCCGTCGTCCAGCGTCACGCGCAGGTCGCCCGCCGTGCCGCTCACGCCCGTGACCTGCGTGGACGTCCGCAGATCGAGCCGGCCGGCGATGAGGTCGGTGTAGGCGGCGGAGATCGTCTCGTCGTGCGAGCGGAGCATCCGGCTGCCCCGGGCGATCACCGTGACCTGCGTGCCGAGCGCGGAGAAGACGTGGGCGAACTCGGCCGCGATGAACCCGCCGCCGACGATCGCGAGGCGCCTCGGCAGCTCCGACAGCCGCATGATCGTGTCCGACGTCTCGTACGGCACCCCCGACTCCGCGATCGCCGCCGGGATCATCGGCCGCCCACCGGCAGCGACGACGACCTGGTCGGCCGTGAGCTCGTCCGCGCCCGATCCGTCCGTGCGCTCGACGCGCAGCGCCCGCGGGCCGGTGAAGGCCGCGTGCCCGAAGTAGACGGTGACGTTCGGGCTGCGCTCGACGCGGTACTCCTTGCCGCCCTCGGCGATGGGGTCGATACGCCCGAAGACGCGGTCCCGGATGTCCGCCCAGCGGACCTTGTCGAGGCTCGCGTCGATGCCGTAGGTGGCCGCCCGGCGCACGGCCTCGGCCACGTCCGCGGCGTAGACGTACATCTTGGTCGGGATGCAGCCGACGTTCAGGCAGGTGCCGCCGAAGACCCCGTGCTCGACGAACGCGACGTCGAGACCGGCGTACCGCTCGTCGACGAAGGTGTTGCCGGAGCCGGTTCCGATGACGACGAGATCGTGATGGGGCACGGCGTCGAGGTTAATCGGCGACGGCTCGTCCCCGTGCAGTGATGTCTGGTAGTCCTGTGTGATGACGGAGACGACCGCGGCCACGCTGCGCCGAGCGTGGGCCCTCGACCTCGATGCCCCCACGCTGTACGAGCTGCTGCGACTGCGCGTCGACGTCTTCGTGGTGGAGCAGGCGTGCCCGTACGGCGAGCTCGACGGCCGGGACCTCGAGGACCGGGCCCGGCACTACTGGCTCACCGCGCACGGCGACGAGGGCGCGGTGCTCGGCACGGTGCGCCTGCTCAAGGAGCCGGACGGCGGGTACCGGGTCGGGCGGCTGTGCACGGTGAAGACGGTGCGGGGCCGGGGCCTGGGCCGTCAGCTCATGGAGGCGGCGCTCGCCGAGGTCGGGGACGGCACCTGTGTGCTCGACGCGCAGGAGCACCTCGGCGACTTCTACCGCGGCTACGGCTTCGAGGCCACCGGCCCGGCGTACGACTGGGACGGTGTGGCCCACCTGCCGATGCGGCGGCCCGGGCGCTGAGTCGGGGCGCTGGGTCCGAGCGCCTGCTCCAGGGGTCACCGAGCGCGGAGTGCGGATGTCGACGGGGGGCGCCGGGAGTTCGGGTGCCGACGGAGCGGGGAAGCCGCGCTGATCACGCCCGGGACGGGTGACAGCGGGATCCGGGCGGACCGGGGCACTCTGCGCGATACTTCGCGCACGTCGCGCGACCAGCGTGCGAGCGCGAGAAGGGTGCCGGTGATGAGCGAGGAGCAGGTCCGCACGGACGGGCCGGCGACCGGTCCCGGGGACCCGGCCGACCCGGGGGCCACGGTGGCGTTGCCGCAGGACCCCCCGACCACCACCCCGCCGCCGCACACGTCGCCGAAGCGGCCCGCGCCGGCGCCGCACAGCCGGATCAGCGGGGTGTGGGTGGGGCTGATCTTCTCGGCCCTGGTGCTGCTGTTCCTGCTGATCTTCATCCTGCAGAACATGGGCGCCGTCCAGATCTACTTCCTGGGCGGCTCCGGCACGCTCCCGACGGGCGTGGCGCTGCTGCTGGCCGCGATCGCCGGTGTGCTGCTGGTCGCGATCCCGGGTACCGCCCGGATCGTCCAGCTGCGCCGGCAGGCCCGGAAGGGCCGCAAGCGCGCGGTCTGACCTGATGAGCGAACGGCTCACTCGTTCACACCTACTGAACGAGCGGCCCGTTCACCGCACGCAGCCCGGA
>NZ_BAAAQK010000002.1:22402-49653 GCF_039531635.1 Pseudonocardia ailaonensis
CCTGCCCGGGCCACGGCCGCGGCCGGCGCGGCGGGAGCCGCCCTGGCCCTCGGAGCGGCCCTGCCCCGCGCGGCCCTGGCCGGAGCGGGAGCCGCCCTGGCCCGAGCCCGCGGTGCCGAACTGGGCGCTGCGGCGATCGGCGCGGTTGCCGGCGGCGGCCGCGGACTCACCCGAGCCCGAACCGGAGCCCGATCCGGCGCTCCGACGACCTCCGCGGCGACGGCCGGAGCCGGAGGCGGGCTGCTGCTGGGGCGGCTTCGGGGCCTCGACCGGCACCCCGCTGGGCATCCGCGCGCCCGTGACCTCGATCAGCGCTGCCGAGCCCGGCCGTGCGTCCGCGACCTCGGGCCGCACGCCCGCCTGCCGCATCAGGGTGTCGACGTCCCGGCGCTCCTCGGCGGTGACCAGCGTGACGACCACGCCGGACTCGCCGCCGCGGGCCGTGCGGCCGGCGCGGTGCAGGTAGTCCTTCGGGTCGCCCGGCGGATCCACGTGCACGACGAGGCTGACGTCGTCGACGTGGATGCCGCGCGCCGCGACGTCCGTGGCGACCAGGACCGGGATGTCGCCGCTCTTGAACGCGTCGATGGCCCGGTTGCGGGCGTTCTGCGCCTTGCCGCCGTGCAGCGCGCTGGCCTGCACGCCCTCGCGGCGGAGCTGCTTGACCACGCGGTCGGCGCCGTGCTTGGTACGGACGAAGAAGATCGTCCGGCCCTCGCGTGCGGCGATCTCGTGCACGATCCGGTTCTTGTCCGTCTGGTGCACCAGGAGCAGATGGTGGTCCATCGTCTCGACGGGCGCGGCCGCGGACGCGACGGCCCGGGTGACCGGGTCGTGCAGGTAGCGCTCGACCAGGGTGGCCACCTCGTTGTCCAGCGTCGCGGAGAACAGCAGGCGCTGGCCGTCGGCCGGGGTGCGGTCGAGGATGCGCCGGACCTGGGGCAGGAAGCCCATGTCCGACATGCGGTCCGCCTCGTCGATCGCGGTGATCTCGACGGCGGAGAGGTCGCAGGTGCCCTCGCCCATGTGGTCGGTGAGCCGGCCGGGGGTGGCGACGAGCAGGTCGACGCCGCGCCGCAGCGTCTCGATCTGCCGGTTCATCGACATGCCGCCGACGACCGACGCGACGGTGAGGTGCAGGGCCTTGGCGAAGGGCTCCACCGCGTCCATCACCTGCTGCGAGAGCTCGCGGGTGGGGACGAGCACGAGGCCGCGCGGGCGGCGGGGCTCGGACCGGCTGCCGGCGAGCCGGGACACCAGGGCGAGGCCGAACGCGAGGGTCTTGCCGGAGCCGGTCTGGCCGCGCCCGAGCAGGTCGCGGCCCCGAAGGGTCTCCGGGAGGGTGGCGGCCTGGATCGGCCGGGGCTCGGCGAACCCCTCGGCGGCCAGGGCGCGCAGCACGGGCTCGGGGAGGCCGAGCTCGGCGAAGGTGGGCAGGCCGGTGGCCGGGACGGTCCAGAGGACCTCCTCCGGCATGGCCGAGTGGGCGGGCCGGGACTGCGGGGCACCGCCACCGCCGGAGCGGCGGCGCGGGGCCCCGCCGGAACGGCGGGACGGGCCACCCGAGCGCGAGGCAGGGCGGCGGGACGGACTGGTCACGAGACCTCCGGGACGTCGGCACGTCACTCGGAGCGGCGCGGGCGCGGGGCGCCGGCCGGCACATCGGGACGAGCCCGGGCGCGGTGGTGGGGAGTGCGCCCGATGGATGAGTGCAGGTACGCCGGGCATCAGGACCCGGGCGTTCGGATACCAGTCTACGGGCACCACGGCCGCCGGGTGCGCACGGTGCGTTGTGATCTCGCCCGCCACTCACAGGGGCTCAGGACAGGCCGGCCTCCTCCACCAGGGCGTGGAACAGTCGCTCGCCGGCCTCGGGACCGAGGCCGCGGGCGGTGAACCACTCGGCGACCCGCCGCACGTCGCGGACCAGGATCTCGGCCCCGTGCGGGTTCCCCACCAGGTCGACGACCTGGGGCAGGTCGATCAGCACCAGCCGGCCCTCGTGCACCAGCAGGTTGTAGGCCGAGAGGTCGCCGTGCGCCCACCCGAGGCGGGCGAGCCCGTGCAGTGCGGCCGTCAGCTGCTCCCACAGCTCCGCCAGCTCGGCGGGTCCGGGGCGCAGCTGGGCGAGCCGCGGCGCGGCCGTCTCCCCGCTGCCGACGAACTCCAGCAGCAGCTCCGTGCCGTCGAGCTGCACGGGATAGGGGACGGGCAGCCCCGCCGACCACAGCGTGCCGAGCGCGGCGAACTCCGCAGCGGCCCACTGCCCGGACAGCAGCTCCCGGCCGAACGACGACCGGTTGGCCATCGCGCGGGTCTCCCGGGAGCGGCGCACGCGGCGTCCCTCCAGGTAGCCGGCGTCGCGGTGGAACATGCGGTGCTCGGCGGTGCGGTACCGCTTGGCGGCCATGATCACCCCGGGCTCGCCGGGCACGGCCCGTTCGAGCAGGTGGACGTCGGCCTCCTTGCCGGTCTTGAGCACGCCGAGCTCGGTGTCGACGGCGGCGTGCGCCGTGACGACCCAGCCGGGCAGCGGGTCGGGTCCGTGCTGGGCGCCGGTCCAGGTGGACCAGCGGTCACCGGACGGTGGCGGGTCCGGCTCGTCCTGCAGGCGCAGGGCCGGGGTGGTCGGGGTGTCGATGTCGAGCTCGTCGTCGAACCGGCGACGGCGCTTGGGCATGCGCTCACGCATCGGTGAGGGGTCTCCTTGACGTGGGGGATCACCCCACGCGGGACTCAGCCTCGGCGCGGGGTGCGGCGGCTCGTGGGCGCGCTGCGGTGGGCACGGCAGCGCGCCGCCACCAGGGCGGCGGTCATGTCCGGCACACCTCCTGAGTCGGTCCGGCGAGGTGAGGGTCGCGTACGTGGCGACGGGGCGTCCACCGAGTTTCGGCGGCGGGCCCGATCGCCCCGACCCAGGGGTCTCGACGACGTCGCAGATGTGTGTTTCGGCCTACCGAAAGTGCCGACTCGCGGGTTGGGGGTCGGTGGACTCGGGGGTCGGGGTGGTCAGGCGGGGAGGACGAGGTCCAGGTGGGTGTCGCGGCGTTCGACCGTGAGGCCGGCCTTGCGGGCGATGCGGGCGACCGCGCCGGCGTCCTGGGGTTCGGCGCGGCTGCTCACCAGGAGTCGCGCCAGGGCACCCTTGTGGGACTTGTTGTGGTGGCTCACCACCGAGCGGCTCCCGTCCGGGCGTTCGGCGAGGACGTTGACCGTCACGGCGCCGGGGATGCGGGCGAGGGCGGCGTAGGAACCCGAGCGGAGGTCGACGACGAGCTGCTGGGCGGCGATCGCGGCCAGGACCGGCTCCAGGACGGGCCTCCAGCGGGCCGCCAGGGTGCCGCCGGCCGGGAGGGTGGAGCCGGCGGAGAGGCGGTAGGCGGGGATCGGGTCGCCCGCGTGGACCAGCCCGAAGAGGGCCGAGCAGGTGGCGAGCCGCTCCCGGGCGCGGCCTGCGGCGGCGCCGCGCAGGGAACGCACGTCGAGGGCGTCGTAGAGGACGCCGGTGTAGCGGGTGATCGCCGGGGCCGTGGGGGAGGTCCGGAGGGCGGCATTGCGGGCGATCTCGTCGTCCTGACGTTCCGAGATCCCCAGTGCCGCACGGGCTGCCGGGAGATCGGCCGCCAGCTCCACGACCTCGTCGACCAGGGCGTCGCGCACCGGGTCCAGCGCCGGGTGCGAGAGCGCCGCGAGGTCGAGCGGGGGACCGTCGCCACCGGCGAGCTTGGTCTCCGACGGGGGGAGCAGGACGAGCACCCGAGGAGGGTAGTCGCCGGCGTCCGCGACCACGGCCGGGCAGTGGTTGTTGTGCCGGTATGACGACCCCGTTACGGTCCCTCTCGTGATCCGTCTCGTGTCGCGCAGGCACGTCGATCTCCTGCGCGTGACCAGCGCTGCGTGTTGTGAGTCCTGAACAGCGCGCGCTGACCGTCCCCACACCCAGCCGAAGATCACCCAGGAGACCCCCATGACCGATCCCGCCGACCCGACCGCCGCCTGGTCCTTCGAGACCAAGCAGGTGCACGCCGGTGCCGCGCCCGACACCGCGACCGGTGCCCGCGCCACCCCGATCTACCAGACGACGTCGTACACCTTCCGGGACACCGACCACGCCGCCGCGCTCTTCGGGCTCGCCGAGCTGGGCAACATCTACACCCGGATCATGAACCCGACGCAGGACGTCCTGGAGCAGCGGATCGCCGCGCTCGAGGGCGGCATCGGGGCCGTCGCCGTCGCCTCCGGGCAGGCCGCGCAGACCCTCGCGATCCTCAACCTCGCGCAGGCCGGCGACCACTTCGTGTCGTCAGCGTCGCTCTACGGCGGCACGTACAACCTTTTCCACTACACGCTGCCGAAGCTCGGCATCGACGTCACGTTCGTCGACGACCCGGACAACGCCGAGGAGTGGCGCGCCGCGGTCCGCCCGAACACCAAGGCGTTCTACGCCGAGACCATCGGCAACCCGCGCAGCAACGTGCTGGACATCCGGCTCGTCGCCGACCTGGCCCACGAGGCCGGCGTGCCGCTGCTCGTGGACAACACGGTGCCGACGCCGTACCTGCTGCGGCCCTTCGAGCACGGCGCCGACATCGTGATCCACTCCGCCACCAAGTTCCTCGGCGGGCACGGCACCTCGATCGGTGGCGTGGTGGTCGACTCGGGCACCTTCGACTGGGGCTCCCAGGCCGCGAAGTTCCCGGGCCTGACCACACCGGACCCCAGCTACCACGGGCTGAACTACTGGGAGGCCCTCGGCCCGCTGGCCTTCCTGATCAAGTTCCGGGTGCAGCTGCTGCGCGACCTCGGGCCGGCCATCGCGCCGCTCAACTCGTTCCTGCTGATCCAGGGCATCGAGACGCTGTCGCTGCGCATCGAGCGGCACGTGCAGAACGCGCTCGCCGTGGCCGAGTGGCTCGAGGCGCGGGACGAGGTGGAGAAGGTCTACTACGCCGCGCTCCCGTCGAGCCCGTGGCACGCGGCGCAGCAGAAGTACCTGCCGCGCGGCGCGGGCGCCGTGGTGGCGTTCGACATCCGCGGCGGCGTGGAGGCGGGCAAGAAGTTCGTCGACGCGCTGGAGCTGCACAGCCACCTCGCCAACATCGGCGACGTGCGCAGCCTGGTGATCCACCCGGCGTCCACCACCCACAGCCAGCTCTCCGGCGAGGAGCAGCTGTCGACGGGTGTCGGGCCGGGCCTGATCCGGCTGTCGGTGGGCCTGGAGGGCATCGAGGACATCAAGGCGGACCTCGACGCCGGGTTCCGGGCCGCCAAGTCCTGAGAGATGACGACCGTCCTCCCTCCCGCCACCGGTGCGTGGCGGGAGGGGGCGGACGTCGGACGGCGGCAGTTCCTGCCGATCCCGCCGCTGGCGCTGGAGGCGGGGGGCGAGCTGCCCGGCGTCACGCTCGCGTACGAGACCTGGGGATCGCCGGCGCACCCGGCGGTCCTGGTGCTGCACGCCCTCACGGGGGACGCGCACGTCACCGGGCCGGCCGGGCCGGGCCACCCCACCGCGGGCTGGTGGGACACGCTGATCGGCCCGGGCCGCCCGCTCGACACGGAGCGGTACTTCGTGGTGGCGCCCAACATCGTCGGTGGCTGCCAGGGCAGCACCGGGCCGGCCTCGCGCGCGCCGGATGGGCGGACCTGGGGATCCCGGTTCCCGCTGGTCACGGCGCGGGACTCGGTGCGGGCCGAGGTCAACCTGGCGGACGCGCTGGGCGTGGCGTCGTGGGCGCTGGTCGTCGGCGGGTCGATGGGCGGGATGCGGGCGCTGGAGTGGGCGGCCTCCGAGCCCTCGCGGGTGGAGCGGCTCATGCTGCTGGCCTCGCCCGCGATCACCTCGGCGGACCAGATCGGCTGGGCCGCACCGCAGATCGCCGCCATCCGGGCCGACCCCGGCTGGCACGGCGGCGACTACCACGACCTCCCCCCGGGCTCGGGCCCGCACCAGGGGCTGGGGGTGGCGCGGCGGATCGCCCACCTGAGCTACCGCAGCGGGTTCGAGCTGGCGACCCGGTTCGGGCGGGCACCGCAGTCCGGTGAGGACCCGTTCCACGGTGGACGGTACGCGGTGGAGTCCTATCTGGACCATCACGCGGCGAAGCTGGTGCGGCGCTTCGACGCCGCCTCCTACGTGCGGCTCACCGAGCTGATGAACGCCCACGACGTCGGCCGGGGCCGGGGCGGGGTCGGCGCGGCCCTGGGCCGGGTCACGGCGCGCACCACCGTCGTCGGGATCAGCTCGGACCGGCTCTACCCGCTGGCGCAGCAGGAGGAGCTGGCCGCGGGCATCCCCGGCGCGCGGCTGCAGGTGATCGAGTCGCCCTACGGGCACGACGGCTTCCTCATCGAGTCCGACGCGGTCGGCCGGCTCGCGGCGGAGCTGCTGGCCTGAGCGCGGCCCGGCTCGCAGGTCGCGGGCGTGAGCCGCTCGCTTGACCCGGGGCGGGGGCCCGGCGTTGCATGCGGAGGTGATCAGTTCCGCGACGGAGGGGAGCGTGCCGATGCTGCAGGGCGTCCGCGTCGTCGACCTCACCACGACGTTCATGGGCCCCTACTGCACGATGCTGCTGGCCCGCATGGGCGCGGACGTGATCAAGGTCGAGGCGCCCGGTGGGGACGTCGTGCGCCGGATCGGGCCGAGCCGGAACCCGGGAATGGGACCGGTGTTCCTGGCCGCCAACCACGGCAAGCGCAGCGTGGTGCTGGACCTCAAGGATCCCGACGGCCTCGCCGCGCTGCGGGACCTGGTCGCCGGGGCGGACGTGTTCGTGACGAACCTGCGGCCCGCCGCCGTCGCGACGCTGGGGGTGGGAGCGGCGGACCTGGCGGCTTCCGGGCTCGTGCACTGCACGCTGCCGGGCTTCGGCAGCGCCGGGCCGTACGGGGACAGGGCGGCGTACGACGACGTCATCCAGGCCGGGTGCGGGCTCGCCGCGGTGCAGGGCGGGTCCGGGGAGCCGGACTACGTGCGGTCGGTCGTCGCGGACAAGACGGTGGCGCTCATGGCGTCGAGCGCGATCCTCGCAGCGCTGGTCGGTCGGGCGGCCACGGGCCGCGGACGGGTCCTCGAGGTGCCGATGTTCGAGACGATGGCCTCGTTCACGTTGCTGGAGCAGCAGTTCGGGCACGTGTTCACCCCGCCCGAGGGGCCGGTCGTCTACCCGCGCACGGCCTCGCCGAACCGGCGGCCGTACCGGACGGCGGACGGGTACCTGGGCGTCGTCGTCTACACGGACAAGCAGTGGCTCACGTTCTTCGACCTGATCGAGCGCCCGGACCTGGCCGCGGACCCACGGTTCGCCACGATCACCGGCCGGACCGACAACATCGACGAGCTCTACGGGCTGCTCGCCGCGGTGCTGCCGGCGCGGACCACGGCGGAGTGGGTCGCGGTGCTCGACGCCGCCGGGATCCCCGCGCAGCCGGTCCTGGGGGTGGACGACGTGCTCGCCGACCCGCACCTGGCCGAGGTCGGTCTGTTCGAGCCCGTCGCGCACCACTCCGAGGGCGCGCTGGAGCTGCCCCGGCTGCCGGTGACGGTCGACGGCGCCGCCGCGGCGCCGGTGCGGGGTGCGCCCCGGCTGGGGGAGCACGGCGAGGAGGTCCTGCGGGAGGCCGGGTTCACGGCGGAGCGGATCGCGGCCCTGCGCGCCTCCGGCACACTGGGCTGAGCGCGCCGGGATGAACGACAGCCACCTCGCGGGGCCACCCGGACGTGGCCCTGGTTCCTCTCGGCACGGGATGGACCGGGCGCGGGTTCGACCGGGCGCGGGTTCGACCGGCGCGGGTGACCGGCGTGCGTCAGCGGATCTTCGCGCCGTAGACCTTCTCGACCGTCATGACCATCAGGACCCGACGGTCGTCGACCATCACCTGGCGGTACTCCGCCCAGTCCGGGTGCTCGCCCGCGGCCTTGCGGTAGTAGTCGACCAGCGCTTCCACCTCGGAGGAGTCCGGGCTCGACCCCGGCCCCGTCAGGGTCACGGGACCCTCCGCGGTCGCCCACGCCCAGCCGTCGCCGCTGGTGACCTCGAGGGCGGCGCGGGGATCGCGGCGCAGGTTGGCGGTCTTGGCCCGGCCCTCGGTCATCGACACCGAGATCGTCCCGGCCTCGCGGTCGTAGAAGGGGGTGACGGGGGAGAGCTGCGGGCTCCCGTCCTTCTTGATCGTCGCGAGGACGCCGAGGCGCGCCTCGGCGAGGAGGGCGTGGAGGTCGATGTCGTGGGTCACACCCCTGCCAACCGGGGCCCGGCGCCGGGTGTTCCGGATCGAGATGAACCTCAGGGCGAATCGGACCATGATCGACAGTGCCTGAGGTTCATCTCGGCGGTTCGGGTAACCGGGGTGAAGCGGGACGAGGTCCCTCGTTACGCTGCTGCGGGTGTTGACCAGGATGTCGTCGCTGTTCCTCCGCACCCTCCGCGAGGACCCGGCCGACGCGGAGGTGCCCAGCCACAAGCTGCTGGTCCGCGCCGGCTACGTCCGCCGCGTCGCCCCGGGCGTCTACTCCTGGCTGCCGCTCGGGCTGAAGGTGCTGCGGCGCATCGAGAACATCGTGCGCGAGGAGATGGACGCCATCGGCGGCCAGGAGATCCAGTTCCCCGCGCTGCTGCCCCGCGAGCCCTACGAGGCCACGAACCGCTGGACCGAGTACGGGCCGAACATCTTCCGCCTCAAGGACCGCAAGGGTGGGGACTACCTGCTCGGGCCCACCCACGAGGAGCTGTTCACCCTCGCGGTGAAGGGCGAGTACAGCTCGTACAAGGACTATCCCGTCGTCCTCTACCAGATCCAGAACAAGTACCGGGACGAGGAGCGGCCCCGCGCGGGGATCCTGCGCGGCCGCGAGTTCCTGATGAAGGACTCGTACTCCTTCGACCTGACCGACGAGGGGCTCGCCGAGTCCTACGGGAAGCACCGCGCGGCCTACATCCGGATGTTCGAGCGGCTCGGCCTGAAGTACGTCATCGTGGCCGCGACCTCGGGCGCGATGGGCGGCTCGGCGTCGGAGGAGTTCCTGGCCGAGTCCGAGACCGGCGAGGACACCTTCGTACGCGGGCCCGGCGGGTACGCGGCCAACGTCGAGGCCGTGACGACGCCCGCGCCCCCGGCGCAGCCGATCGAGGGCAAGCCCGCGGCGGCCGTCCACCACACGCCCGACACCCCCACCATCGAGACGCTGGTGGACTTCCTGAACGCCCACTACGAGAGCGCCGGCGGAACGAGCGTCGGCGCGGACCGGAAGTTCACCGCGGCGGACACGCTGAAGAACGTGCTGCTCAAGACCCGGCAGCCCGGTGCGACGGACTGGGAGCTGCTCGCGATCGGGGTGCCCGGGGACCGCGAGGTCGACATGAAGCGCGTCGAGGCCGGGCTGGAGCCCGCCGAGGTCGCGCTCCTGGAGGAGAAGGACTTCGCGGCGAACCCGTTCCTGGTGAAGGGCTACATCGGGCCGAAGGCGCTGCAGGACAACGGGGTGCGCTACCTCGTCGATCCCCGGGTCGTCACCGGCACGGCATGGGTGACGGGTGCGGACGAGGTGGACCACCACGTCGTCGACCTGGTGGTGGGGCGGGACTTCACACCCGACGGCACGGTCGAGGCCGCCGAGGTGCGCGCCGGTGATCCCTCGCCGGACGGGCAGGGCGTGCTCGAAGCCGCGCGCGGCATCGAGATCGGGCACATCTTCCAGCTCGGCCGCAAGTACGCGAACGCGTTCTCCCTCGATGCCCTGGGGCCGGACTCCAAGCCGGTCCGGATCACCATGGGCTCCTACGGCGTGGGCGTCTCGCGGCTCGTCGCGGCGGTCGCCGAGCAGAGCCACGACGAGTCCGGCCTGGTGTGGCCCCGCTCGGTCGCCCCGTTCGACGTGCACGTGGTCATCGCGCACAAGAACAATCCCGAGCTGTTCGAGGGCGGCGAGTCGCTGGCGGCGGAGCTCGAGGCCGCGGGCCTGTCCGTGATCCTCGACGACCGCAAGGCCAGCCCCGGCGTGAAGTTCGCGGACGCCGAGCTGCTGGGCGTCCCCACGATCGTCGTGGTGGGCCGCGGCCTGGCGGAGGGGACGCTGGAGCTCAAGGACCGGGCGACCGGCGAGCGCACCGAGATCCCGCGCGAGGGTGCCGCCGAGGCGATCGCGGCGATCGTCCGCAGCTGACCCTGTGAGTGCGGATAGTCGCCATAGCGACTATCCGCACTCACGAGGCACACAGGGCACACACAGCTGGACCGGGCAGGGTGGTCGGAACCGGACGGACCCACCACCTCCAGGAGCAACCGTGCCCGATCATGACGACTTCGGCGGGATCTCCCGCGACCTGCCGCGGCTGCTCGGCCGCCGGCGGCTGCTCGGGCTGCTCGCCGGTGCGGGGGCGCTGGCCGTGGCGGGGTGCGGCGCGGCGGCCACCACGAGCTCGTCCGCGAGTACGACCGCGGCCGCGAGCTCGGGCGAGATCCCGCAGGAGACCGCCGGGCCCTTTCCTGCCGACGGCTCCAACGGCCCCAACGTCCTCGACGACGCCGGGATCGTGCGCCGTGACATCCGGTCGAGCTTCGGCGGCTCGACGACGGTCGCCGAGGGCGTGCCGCTCGCGATCACGCTGAACCTCACCCGCGACGGCGCCCCGCTGGCCGGCGCCGCCGTGTACCTCTGGCACTGCGACCGCGCCGGGAACTACTCGCTCTACTCGCGCGGCGTGACCGGCGAGAACTACCTGCGCGGCGTCCAGGAGACGGACGCGGCCGGCGCGGTGCGCTTCACCAGCATCTTCCCGGCCTGCTACTCGGGCCGCTGGCCGCACGCGCACTTCGAGGTCTACGAGTCCCTCGGGAAGGCGACCTCCAGCGGGAACGCGATCTCCACCTCACAGCTGGCGCTCCCGAAGGACGTCTGCGACACCGTGTACGCCACCGCGGGCTACGAGCAGAGCATCCGCAACCTCTCGCAGGTCTCGCTGACCAGCGACAACGTCTTCCGCGACGACGGCGCGGCCCGCCAGCTCGCGACCACGGCGGGCAGCGTGGCGGCCGGGTACACCGCCACCCTCGCGGTTCCCGTGTGATCTTCACCATTAGGTAAGGCTTGCCTATCTTCGCTACGGTCGACAGTGTTCGACGTGTGGTGAGGAGCAGGCATGGTGCGAGCGTTGCGGGTGGCCGTCATCGGGGCCGGCCCGGCCGGGATCTACACGGCCGACACCCTGATGAGGTCCGGCGTCGCGTGCAGCGTCGACCTGTTCGACCGGTTGCCGGCCCCGTTCGGGCTGGTCCGCTACGGCGTCGCGCCCGACCATCCGCGGATCAAGGGGATCGTGCACGCGCTGCACCGCGTCCTCGACACGCCCGGGGTGCGGCTGTTCGGCAACGTCGAGTACGGGCGGGACCTGCTGCTCGCCGACGTCCGCATGCTCTACGACGCGGTGGTCGTCTCCACCGGCTGCGAGCGGGACCGCGACCTCGACATCCCCGGCATCGACCTTCCCGGCAGCCACGGCGCCGCCCGGTTCGTGCAGTGGTTCGACGGGCACCCGGACGTCTCGCGGGACTGGACGCTCGACGCCGAGCACGTCGGCGTCATCGGCGCCGGGAACGTCGCCCTCGACGTGGCGCGGGTACTGGCCAAGGCGGCGGACGACATGCTCGACACCGAGATCCCCGACAACGTGCACGCCGGGCTCGCCGCCAACCGCGCCACGGACGTCCACGTCTTCGCCCGCCGCGGCCTCGCGCAGGCGAAGTTCACGCCGATGGAGCTGCGCGAGCTCGACCACGTGCCGGGCGTCGAGGTGGTCGTCGATCCGGAGGACGTGGAGTTCGACGACGGCTCGCTCGCCGCGCTGCGGGAGAGCAAGCAGACCCAGATGGTCGTGCGGACGTTGCAGGACTGGGCGATGCGCGACCGGCGGCGCACCCCGCGGCGGCTGCACCTGCACTTCCTCGCCAACCCGGTCGCGGTGCTGGGTACCGACCGGGTCACCGGGCTGCGCACCGAGCGGATGGCGCTCGACGGCCACGGCGGGGTCACCGGCACCGGGGTCCACACGGACCATCCGCTGCAGGCGCTCTACCGGGCCGTCGGGTACATCGGGTCGGAGCTGCCCGAGCTGCCGTTCGACCGGCTCACCGGCACGACGCCGCACCGGGCGGGCCGGATCGTGGACTTCGACGGGCAGCCCGTGCCGGGGCTCTACGCGTCGGGCTGGATCAAGCGCGGCCCGATCGGGCTGATCGGGCACACCAAGGGCTGCGCGCTCGAGACCGTCACCAGCCTGCTCGCGGACCGCGAGGAGCTCACGCCCGCCCCGGTGCCGGACCCCGCGGCCGTCGTGGAGCTGCTGGAGGAGCGGGGCACGGCCTACACGACGTGGGACGGCTGGCTGCGCCTGGACAAGCACGAGCGGCGCCTCGGCGAGGCCCGCGGCCGCGACCGCATCAAGGTCGTCCCGAGACGGGAGATGACGGAGATCTCCCGAGCCTCCTGACCGAGGTCAGGGGGTGCGGAAGTCGCTGGCGCTCCACCAGTCGTAGAGGGTGGTCATGTCGCCGTCGGAGCGGCGGAGGTAGCCGAACGCCTTGGCGGTGTCGTCGATCCAGAACAGGAAGGCGGCGCCGCTCGCCGCGTCCTTGTAGCAGCCGACGCGACCGGCGTCCTGGTCGTTCACGCTGTACCCGGTGGCGAGGGTGGCGCCGGTCTTGCAGGACGAGTGCTGGCCGTTCTCGACGACCGGGACGTTCGCCGCGCGGGCCGCGCCGGCGAAGGCCTCGTCGAGCTCGGCCTGCTGCGCGTACCGGCTGAAGGTGGCGCCGTCCGGACCGTCGGCCGGCCCGCCCTCGCAGAGCACGTAGGCCACGGCGCCGATGGAGCGGCTCACCGAGTCGTCCGGCACGCAGGTGGCGGCGGTGAAGCCCGGCGGGAGGTCCGCGACCAGCGCTGCCGCGGGCGAGCCCGGGGCGGCGGGACCGGCCGAGGGCAGCGCGGTGCCGGGTGCGATCTGGGGGGCGGTCGAGCGGGGGCCGGCCGTCTGGGCGGCGCTCGACGACCCGGCGCCCTGGGTGGTGCCGGTGTCCTTGCGGGAGTTGACGAGCAGGACGGCCGCGACCACGAGCCCGGCCACCACCACGAGCGCGCCGGCGATCGCCGCGATCATGCCGGCCCGGGAGCGTTTCGGGGGCGTCGGGGCCTGCTGCGCACCCCAGGTGGGCTGCTGCCCCCAGGCGCCAGGGTTGCTCTGCTGGCCCTGCCCCGGACCGCTCGGCCGGCCCCAGGCGCCCGGGTCGCTCTGCTGGGCCCATCCGCCCGGGCCGCCCTGGTGTCCCCATCCACCCGCCCCGGGCTGCTGGGGGTCGCTCTGCTGGCCCCACGCGGGGTGGCCGTTCGGCGGTGGGTACGGGCCGGGAGCCGGGGTCGGGGTCCAGGGCGTCCCGACCTGGGTCTCGGGGGCGCCGAAGACCGAGGTGCGCGTGTCGCCGGACGCCGGGGGAGGGGCGGTCGGGGCCGACCCGTTCGAGGCCCCCACCGCCGCCCGGGCGGCGGAGGCCAGAGCCCCCGCCGTCGGGTGGCGGTGGTCCGGGTCCTTCGCCATGCCCCGCGCCACCACGTCGGCCAGCGCGGCAGGCACGTCCGCGCGGTCGATCGGGGGCGGGGGCAGGGACAGATGGGCGTGCATCAGGGTGGGCAGGTCGCCGGCGAACGGGGCCTGCCCGGTGAGCGCCTGGTGCAGCACGCAGGCCAGGGCGTAGACGTCGACCCTGCGGTCCGCCGGGATGCCGTGGAAGCGCTCCGGGGCGAGGTAGGCCACCGAGCCGGGCACGGTGCCGGTGCGGGTGAGCTGCTCGGCGCCCGGCTCGCTCGCGCCGGAGGAGCTGGCGATGCCGAAGTCGAAGAGGTAGGCGAACACCTCGCCCGGGTCGACGGGGCGGTCGTCCGCGACGCCGGTGAGCAGGATGTTCGAGGGCTTGACGTCCCGGTGGACCATGCCCTCGGCGTGCGCCGCGTCGAGCGCGCTGGCCACCTGCGAGATCACCGCGACGGCCGCGGCGGGCGCGAGGGGCCCGTGGGCGTGCAGCCAGGCGCCGAGGTCGCTGCCCTCGACGAGGCGCATGTCCAGGTAGAGCCGGCCGTCGATCTCGCCGAAGCGGTGGATGGGCACGACGTGCGGCTCGCGGAGCTTGGCCGCGGCCCGGCACTCGCGGCGGAAGCGCTCGGTGTACTCGGCGTCGACCGCCAGCGCGGGCGGCAGCACCTTGAGCGCCACCTCGCGGTCCGTCTCGGTGTCGAAGGCGCGGTAGACCTCGCCCATCCCGCCGCGGCCGAGCAGCTCCTCGATCGTGTAGGGGCCGAACGTCGTGCCCTGCACCCTGCCCCCGATCGCGCCGTCGCTCCGCGTGTGATCTCGGTGGGCGCCGCGGGGCCGTTACCGGACGCTACCGGTCCGGCAGCGTGACGCTGTCGACGACCGCCCGCAGCGCCTCGTGGCTCGTCAGCGCGGGGGTGTCCGGGCCGCCCTCGCGGTCCGCGTTGGCGACGAGCACGGCGGTGCCCCCGGCGACCGGGACGGCCAGCACGAAGGTGGTGCCGCTGCCCGCGAGGCAGCCCGCGTCGGCGGTGGCGGTGGAGGTGACCTCGACCAGGACGGCGGTGACCTCGCCGATCCGGACCTGCTGCGGCGCACCGGTCTGCAGCCGCGGGAGCTGGCCGCCCAGCCCCGTGTAGAAGCTGCGGCCGAAGCCGTTGGCGAACCGGCGCGCCGTCACGCTCGGGTCGGCGCTCGTGCGGACCAGGGCGCTCGACACCACCCCGCGGACGTAGTGGCCGCCGCGGCACTCGTAGGACGGACCGGTGGCGCCCCCGCTGAAGGTGACGCCGAGGGTGCGTGGCCCGTCGCCGGGCACCGCCGTCCAGTCGCCGGGCACGGCGTAGCCGATCCACGGCTCGCCGACGGTGCGGAAGCCGGCGGGGACGCGCGGGCCGAACGTGTCCGCGATCAGGTAGGCGCCGCCGCCGAGCGCGGCCAGCACCAGGACGACGACGGCGGCCACGGCCGGCGCGATCCGGCGTCGCGCGCGGGGCGGCGCCGGGGGCGCCGGGGGCGCGGGGGCCCACGGATGGCCGGGTGGGAGCGGATCGGCGGGCGAGGGCAACGGAGGCTCGCCGGGTCGACCGGGGACCGCGGGATAGCGCTGGCCCGGCCAGCGGGGAAGGTCCGGATCGGTCGGTTCGGGAGGTTCCGGACCGCTCACAGGGCCGAGGGTAGCCCGGGGGAGGGGTCCGGTGGGCGACCCGTGGCCCGACGGGAACTCGACGGGACCGCGGCGGTGTGGTGGGGTGTCGGGCGTGTCGACGGCACCCGAGGGCTACCGGACCCTGGTCCGGGCGATGTGGGCCGTCCCCGTGGTGGTGGCGGTCGCGGCCGCCGTGGTGTTCCTCACCGGGAACGGGACGGCCGGCGGGGTGTTGCTCGCGTTCGCCCTGATCTCCGTGGAGCCCGCGCGCCGGGTGATGCTGGCCCAGCTGCCCGTCACGGACCTGGACCCGGACGAGATCGCCGAGCTCCGGGAGCTGCGCACGGACGAGGGCGAGGCCGCCGCCGTGCACCGGCTGCGCGAGCTGCGCCCCGCGGCGGGATCGGCCGCCGCGGCCCGGACGGTGCGGGGGCTCTAGCGGCGCGCAGGAGGCCCGACCTGCGGCCCCTCCCTAGCCCGCGAGGAACGAGAGCCGGACCGTGCGGACGGGGTTGTCGATGTTGGTGTCCACCAGGCAGATCGACTGCCAGGTGCCCAGCGCCGGGCGGCCGTCGAGCACCGGGACGGACAGGCTCGGGGAGACGAGGGCGGGGAGCACGTGGTCGCGGCCGTGACCGGAGCTGCCGTGGCGGTGCTCCCAGCGGTCGTCCGCGGGCAGCAGCGTGCGCAGCGCGGCGAGGAGGTCGGTGTCGCTGCCGGCCCCCGTCTCGATCACGGCGATCCCGGCCGTCGCGTGCGGGACCCAGACGTTCAGCAGGCCCTCGCGGGCGCCCGCCCCGCGCAGGTACCCGTCGATCCGGGGGCCCAGGTCGACCACCTGCTCGGTCCCGCCGGTCCGGATCTCGATCAGCTCGGTGCGCATGTCCCTAGGCTAGGAGGGATGCGAGAGGCACGTGAGGCATTCGGACGGATCTTCGAGGTGCCCGCGGGGTACCTGAACACCGCGTCGGTGGGGGTGCCGACGACCGCGACGGCGGACGCGGTCGCCGTCGCGCTCGACGCCTGGCGGCACGGCACCGGCCGGGCCACGGACTTCGACGGCGTGGTGGCCGCCGCCCGGGCGGCCTTCGGGACCCTGGTCGGGGTCCCGGCCGGGCGGGTCGCGGTGGGCGGCTCGGTGTCTCCGCTGGTCGGGCTGGTGGCGGCGGCGGTCCCGGACGGGGCGCGGGTCGCGGTCCCGGTGGGGGAGTTCAGCTCCGTGAGCTACCCGTTCGCGGTGCAGGGCCGCGGGATCACGGTCACCGAGGTGCCGCCCGCCGAGCTGGCCGACGCCGACGCGGACTGGATCGCGGTGAGCGTCGTGCAGTCCCTCGACGGCCGGATCGCCGACCTCGACGGGCTGCGCGCGGCCCGCGGGCGCGGCACCCGGGTACTGCTCGACGTCACCCAGGCCGCGGGCTGGCTGCCGCTCGCGCTGGACTGGGCGGACGCGGTGGTCGGGGCCTGCTACAAGTGGCTGTTCGCGCCGCGGGGGGCCGCGTGGATGGCCGTGCACCCCGATCTGGACCTCGTGCCGCACGCGGCCAACTGGTACGCCGCCGCGGACCCCTGGGGCAGCACGACCGGGCTGCCGCCCGTGCTCCCGGACGAGGCGCGCCGGCTCGACGCCTCGCCCGCCTGGTACTGCCACGTCGGCGCCGCGGACTCGCTCGGCTGGCTCGCCGGGCTGGACCTCACGGCCGTCCACCGGCACTGCGGGGGCCTGGCGGACCGGGTGCGCGACGGGCTGGGCATCGCGCCGACCGGATCGGCGATCGTCCACGTCGACCGGCCGGACGCGGCGGAGCGGCTGACCGCGGCCGGGCTCGCCGTCACGGCGCGGGGCGGCGGGGCGCGGATGTCCTTCGCGCTCTACAACTCCGACGACGACGCCGACCGCGCCCTGAAGGCCCTGCTCTAGCGTTCGATCCCGGGCAGGGCCGGGACCGTCGGCAGGGTGCCGGTGGCGGCCCGCCAGCGCGAGGCCCGCACGACGCCGGCGCTCAACGCCTGCAGCGCCGCCACCCGCAGCTGCTGCGACGTGGTCTGCTCCAGCACCGAGCGCCAGCCGGCGAGGACGTCGTTCTCGGCGGTGACGATCAGCCGCCCGGCGGACAGCACGTCGGTGACCGGGACCCCGGTGGCATAGGCGGGCTGGGCGGAGACCGGGCGGGCGCCGACGTCGGTGAGGGTCTGCTCGACCTGGGTGCGCAGGGTGCGGTGCTCGTCGATGTCCTTGCGCGCCTGGGTCGCCTGGTCCGCGGGCACGAACGCGAGGACGAGCGTGTAGCACCAGAGCGCGGCGTGCTCGGCCGCGAGCACCCGTTGCAGGGAGTCGATCGAGGCCTGGTCCAGCGCGACCGCACCGCTCATCGGAGATCCTTCATCCCAGCACCGTCGCGTAGGCCGCGCAGCACGCCGCCACCGAGCCGACGAGGCCGGCTCGGGCCTTCGGCAGGGTGGGCACCAGGACGGCGGCCTCGCGGGCCGCGGCGTCCACGGCCTTCTGCACCGCCGCCAGATCGGCGCTCCCGGCCGGGGCGGCCGCCGCCGGGGCCGGGGTGGGTGTCGTGGTCGCGCCGGCGTACCGGGCGATCTCCTTCTCCAGGGCGCCGGCGTGGTCCGCGCGGGCCGAGCGCACGGGGTCGAGCCGGTCGGTCAGCTTCGGGTCGGCGGTGATGGCCGCGGTGACGAGCGCGGTGTCCGTGCGGGCCCGCTGGGCGAGCGCGACGAGGGGGTCCGGGGCCTCCTCGCCGGAGGCCCGGCTGCACGCCGCGAGGGCGGGGCCGGCGAGGGCGAGGCCGCCCAGTGCCGCACCGAGGCCGAGAACGCGGCGCCGGGCCAGCGGGCGCCGGGCCACCTGGCCGCCGGACTCCGGCGGGACCTCCCGGGCGCCGGCGGGGAGCTGCTCGCCGGGATGCACGGAGCGTCATCCTGCCAGCCCCCTTCGTGGTGTCCCGCCGTGGGTCGCCCGCTCCGCCCGTGGCCGTCGGCCGGGTGGGCGCGCGATAGGCTGGACGGCCGTCCGGCCCGCAGGCCGGAGGACCCGCGGAACGACCCTCACGAGGAGCCCCATGCCCAGCCCCGTCCCCGAGCAGCTGGAGCGGTTGCGCGGCGTGCTGGAGCCCGTCGTCGCCGGCGCCGGTTTCGAGATCGACGACCTGGAGGTCCGGGCGGCCGGGCGCACGCACATCGTGAAGGTCGTGGTGGACGTGCCGGCCGACTCGGAGGCCTCGGGCGTCGGTCTCGACGCGATCGCCCGGCTCAGCCGCGCGGCCGCCGAGGAGCTGGACGGCCACGAGCACCTGATCGCGGGGTCGTACACCCTGGAGGTCACCTCGCCGGGCGTCGACCGCCCGCTGACCCGGCCGCAGCACTGGCGCCGGGCGCGGCAGCGGCTGGTCCGGGTGACCACCGCGGCGGGGACCCGGGACCTGCGGGCGGGGCGGGCCGGGCCGGACGCCGTCGACGTCGTCGAGGCCGGGGCGAAGAAGCCGGCGCGCGAGCAGCTGCGCTACGCGGACGTGACGCGGGCCGTCGTGCAGGTGGAGTTCAACGCTCCACCGGCGGCCGAACTGGAGGCACTGGGCCTGGCGGCAGAGGCCGGCGCCGAGGACCGCGCCGAGAACGAGGAGCAGGCATGAACGTCGACATCGCCGCACTGCGGGCGATCGAGCGGGACAAGGACATCCCGTTCGACCTGGTCATCGATGCCATCGAGACCGCGCTGCTCACCGCCTACAAGCACACCGACGGCCACCAGGCCGACGCGCGGATCGACATCGACCGCAAGAGCGGTCTCGTCCGGGTGCTGGCGCAGGAGCTGGCCGAGGACGGCACCGTCGCCCAGGAGTGGGACGACACCCCGAGCGGCTTCGGCCGGATCGCGGCGACCACCGCGCGCCAGGTCATCGTGCAGCGCCTGCGCGACGCCGAGCACGAGCGCACCTACGGCGAGTTCTCCGCGAAGGAGGGCGAGGTCATCGCCGGCGTGATCGCGCGGGACGCCAAGGCCAACGCGCGCGGCGTGGTCGTCGTCTCGCTCGGTGGCCAGATCGAGGGCGTGCTGCCGGCCACCGAGCAGGTGCCGGGGGAGTCCTACGAGCACGGCGAGCGGATCCGCTGCTACGTGGTCGGGGTGAGCCGCGGGATGCGCGGCACCCAGATCATGCTCAGCCGCACGCACCCCAACCTCGTGCGCAAGCTGTTCGCCCTCGAGGTCCCCGAGCTCGTCGACGGGTCGGTGGAGATCACCGCCGTGGCCCGCGAGGCCGGGCACCGCTCCAAGATCGCCGTCCGGGCGACGGTGTCGGGCGTGAACCCCAAGGGCGCCTGCATCGGCCCGATGGGCCAGCGGGTGCGCAACGTGATGAGCGAGCTGTCCGGCGAGAAGATCGACATCATCGACTGGGCGGAGGACCCGGCGACGTTCGTGGGCAACGCCCTCTCGCCGTCGAAGGTGGTGTCGGTCACGGTGATCGACCCGAAGACGCGGACCGCGCGGGTGGTCGTGCCGGACTTCCAGCTGTCCCTCGCGATCGGCAAGGAAGGCCAGAACGCGCGGCTCGCGGCCCGGCTGACCGGCTGGCGGATCGACATCCGCAGCGACGCCGACCCCCGCGAGAACGCGGGCGGGCCGGACGCGCCGGAGGGGCCCGGTGACCCGGATCCCGCCCGCGATGCCGGTACGGAGTCGGTCGGCTGACGAACGACGCGCTACACTCGTCATCGGCCCGCCACCGGGCGCCGGAACCCGTACGCACCTGCGTCGGGTGCCGCTCCCGGGAGCTGGCCGCCGGTCTGTTGCGCGTCGTCGCGGTGGACGGGGCCCTGGTCCCGGATCCGCGCAGACGCCTCCCCGGCCGGGGTGCCTGGGTGCACCCCCGGCCGGAGTGTCTCGACCGGGCCGAGCGCCGCTCGGCGTTCCCGCGGGCACTTCGTGTCCCGGGGCCGCTGGACTCCGCCGAGGTCCGGATCCATCTGGGGCAACAGGAGGGTGCCGGGACAGCCCCGGCGCCGTCATTCACGGAAGACAAGGTCGACCCGTCATGAGCCAGTCGTGAAGATCGCACCATGAACGTGCATCGACTCTAGGTTCGAGGTCGAGCGGACGCTGCCGCCCGGCCTCCTTAGGAAAGATCAAGGAGAGCAGTGGCAGGCAAGGCCCGCGTTCACGAGCTCGCAAAAGAGCTCGGCATCAGCAGTAAGCAGGTCCTGAGCAAGCTGCAGGACCTCGGGGAGTTCGTGAAGTCCCCGTCCTCCACCGTGGAGGCCCCGGTCGCGCGCAAGCTGCGCGACTCCATGGCCGGCAACGGTGGGACCCAGCGCCGGGGGATCCCCGGCGGTCCCGGCCGTCCGCGCCCGGCGCAGCCGTCCGACGGTGCTGCGCCCGGCCAGTCCGGCGCGACCCCCGGCCCCCGCCCCGGCGGAGCGGCCCCCGGTCCGCGTCCCGGCCCCCGGCCCGGTCCCGCGGCCCCCGCGCGTCCCGACGCGCCCGCGGCCCCGGTCGCTCCGGCGGCCTCGGCATCCGCGGCCCCCGCGGCCCCGACCGAGCGCCCGGCCCAGCCGGGGGCCCGGCCCGGTCCGCGTCCGGGTCCGGCGGCCCCCGCACGTCCCGAGCGGTCGCCCGAGGGCGACCGGCAGGGCGGTCAGGGTGCCCCGCAGGGCGGCGACCGGCAGGGTGGCCAGGGCGGTCGTCCCGGCCCGCGCCCGGAGCAGTCGCGTCCCGCGGCCGCCCAGGGCGGTTCCGGTGCGGGTGGCGGCGCCAACACGGTGCCCCCGCGCAGCGCCGGCCCGCGTCCCGGCCCGCGCCAGCCGCGCGTCGGCAACAACCCGTTCGGCGTCGGCTCCGGTGCCCCGCCGCGCCCGGCCGCGCCCCGTCCCGGCCCGCCGCCGCAGCACGGCGGCGGCCAGCAGGGTGGCGGCGGAGCCCCCGGTGGCGCCCCGCGTCCCGGTCAGGGTGCCGGTGGTCCCGGTGGTCCGCGTCCGCCGCAGCGTGCCGGTGAGGCCGGTCGCGGTGGCCCGCGCCCGAACCCGGGCAACATGCCCCCGCGCCCGAACCCCGGCATGATGCCGGCCCGCCCGGCGGGTCGTCCGGCCGGTCCCGGCGGTGGCCGTGGTGGCCCCGGCGGCGGTCGTGGTGGCCCCGGTGGCGGCGGCGGTCGTCCCGGCGGTCCGGGCGGTCGTCCCGGCGGCGGTGGCGGCGGTTTCCGTCCCGGTGGCGGTGGCCCCGGTGCCGGTGGCGGCGCAGGTGCTCCGGCCGGTGGTGGCTTCCGCGGTCGTCCCGGTGGCGGCGGTGGCCGTCCCGGTGGTCGTGGCGGTACCGCGGGTGCCTTCGGGCGTCCCGGCGGTCCGGCGCGCAAGGGGCGCAAGTCGAAGCGGCAGAAGCGCCAGGAGTTCGACTCGATGCAGGCCCCCTCGGTGGGCGGCGTCCGCCTGCCCAAGGGCCAGGGCGAGACGATCCGGCTCCCGCGCGGTGCCTCGCTGACCGACTTCGCCGACAAGATCAACGCCAACCCGGCGTCGCTGGTCCAGGTGCTGTTCCACCTGGGCGAGATGGTCACGGCCACGGCCTCGGTCGCGGACGAGATCCTCGAGATGCTCGGCACCGAGATGAACTACAACGTCCAGGTCGTCAGCCCGGAGGAGGAGGACCGCGAGCTGCTCGACAGCTTCGACATCTCCTTCGGCGACGACGGGGACGAGGAGGACTGGGTCGTCCGGCCGCCGGTCGTGACCATCATGGGTCACGTCGACCACGGTAAGACCCGGCTCCTCGACACGATCCGCAAGGCGAACGTCCGCGAGGGCGAGGCCGGCGGCATCACCCAGCACATCGGCGCCTACCAGGTGCAGACGGAGCTGGAGGGCGTCGAGCGGCCGATCACCTTCATCGACACCCCGGGCCACGAGGCGTTCACCGCCATGCGTGCCCGCGGGGCGAAGTCCACGGACATCGCGGTGATCGTGGTCGCGGCGGACGACGGCGTGATGCCCCAGACGATCGAGGCGGTGAACCACGCCCAGGCGGCCGACGTGCCGATCGTGGTCGCGGTGAACAAGATCGACGTCGAGGGCGCCAACCCGTCGAAGATCCGCCAGCAGCTGACCGAGTACAACCTGGTCGCCGAGGAGTACGGCGGCGAGACGATGTTCGTCGACATCTCCGCCAAGCAGGGGACGAACATCGACGCGCTGCTCGAGGCCGTCCTGCTCACCGCGGACGCGGCGCTGGACCTGCGGGCCAACCCGGCCATGGAGGCCCAGGGTGTCACGATCGAGGGTCACCTCGACCGCGGCCGTGGTCCGGTGGCGACCGTGCTGGTCCAGCGCGGCACGCTGCGGGTCGGCGACTCGATCGTCGCGGGCGACGCCTCCGGGCGCGTCCGGCGGATGGTCGACGAGCACGGCGACGACGTCACCGAGGCGCTCCCGTCGCGTCCGGTGCAGGTCATCGGCCTGACCTCGGTCCCGGGTGCGGGCGACACGTTCCTCGTCGTGGACGAGGACCGGGTGGCCCGCCAGATCGCGGACCGTCGGCGGGCGCGCGAGCGCAACGCCGAGCTGGCCAGCCGCCGCAAGCGCGTGTCGCTCGAGGACCTCGACGCCGCGCTGAAGGAGACCAACACCCTCAACCTGATCATCAAGGGTGACAACTCGGGTACCGTCGAGGCCCTCGAGGACGCCCTGATGAAGCTGGACGTGGGCGACGACGTGGATCTTCGCGTCATCCACCGCGGCGTCGGTGGCATCACCGAGGGCGACATCAACCTCGCCATCGCGGACAACGTCATCGTCATGGGCTTCAACGTCCGTGCCGAGGGCAAGGCCACGGAGCTGGCCAACCGCGAGGGCGTGGAGATCCGCTACTACACGGTGATCTACCAGGCGATCGAGGAGATCGAGCAGGCCCTCAAGGGCATGCTCAAGCCGGAGTTCGAGGAGGTCGAGCTCGGCCGCGCGGAGGTTCGCGAGGTCTTCAAGTCCTCCAAGATCGGCACCATCGCCGGTTGCCTCGTGATGAGCGGGGAGATCCGCCGCAACGCCCGCGGGCGCCTGCTGCGCGACTCCGTGGTCATCGCGGAGAACCTGCCGATCAGCTCGCTGCGCCGCTTCAAGGACGACGCCGTCGAGGTCCGCGAGGGCTTCGAGTGCGGTCTCACCCTGGGCAGCTACAGCGACATCAAGGTCGACGACGTGATCGAGACCTTCGAGATGCGCGAGAAGCCTCGCGCCTGATCCCCTGACCGGCGGGCCCCGTACGGGGCCCGCCGGTCCGGTCCTCACACCCATGTATGTAGGAGCACTGGAGTGCGACGTCCTGCTCGGGGACGTGCACTCGCTCAAGCAGAAGCGCTCCGTGGTCCGGCCCGTCGTGGCCGAGCTGCGGAGACGCTTCGACGTGTCCGCCGCCGAGGCGGGCCACCTGGACCTGCACCGGCGTGCCCTCATCGGCGTCTCGTGCGTGTCCGCGGATGCGGGCCACGTGCAGGACGTGCTGGACTCCTGCGAGCGGCTCGTGGCCGCCCGCCCCGAGCTGGAACTGCTGTCGGCCCGGCACCGGATGCTCGGGCCGGACGACTGACATGAACAGGAGCGCGTCATGGTGGACCAGGCCCGCGCCCGCCGGCTGGCCAAGCGGATCACGCAGATCGTGGCCGAGGCCATCGAGCACGAGGTGAAGGACCCCCGCCTCGCGATGGTCACGATCACGGACACCCGGGTCACCGGGGACCTGCGCGAGGCCACCGTCTACTACACCGTCCTCGGCCGCACGATCGACGAGGCGCCGGACAACGCGGGTGCGGCCGCCGCGCTGGAGAGCGCGAAGGGCGTGCTGCGCTCGATGGTGGGGCAGGGCACCGGGATCCGGCACACGCCGAGCCTGGCGTTCGTCACCGACGAGGTGCCGCACGAGGCCGCCCGCATGGAGGAGCTGCTCGCCCGCACCCGCGCCTCCGACGCCGAGGTCGCGAAGCTCGCGGTCGGCGCCGATCCCGCAGGGGACCCGAACCCGTACCGGGTGCCGCGCGAGGACGACGCGGACTCCGGCGAGTGAGCCCCGAGTGAGCACGGCGTGAGCACCGGGGGACGTGAGGCCGTGTGGGCGCGGGCTCGTGCCGCGGACCGGGCCCGTGAGGTCGCGCGGGCGCTGGCGGCCGACCGCGCCCACGACGTGGACGAGGCCGTCGAGACGGCGGCGGACGTCCTCGACGCCGCCGGCCAGGTCGTCCTGCTCGGGCACGTGAACCCGGACGCCGACTCGCTCGGTTCGGCGCTGGCCCTGGGGCTGGCGCTGCACCGGCGGGGGGTGCAGGTCGTGGTGTCCTACGGCGCCGCGGAACCGGACGAGCTCCCGTCGGAGACCTTGCGGGCGCTCGACGTCGCAGGCCTGCTGCACCGCCCGTCGGACGTCCCGGTGGAGCCCGAGGTGCTGGTCTGCTGCGACACCGCGGACCGGCGGCGGCTCGGCATCCTCGCCGACCGGGTGGACGCGGCGGAGACCACGATCCTGGTCGACCACCACGCGTCGAACCCCGGGTTCGGGGACGTGCAGGTGCTCGACCCCCGCGCCGAGGCCACGGTCTTGCTCGTGCACCGGATCCTCGACCGGATGGACGTCGAGATCGACCCGGACATCGGGGCGTGCCTCTACGCGGGGCTGGCGACGGACACCGTTGGGTTCCGGGTCGGGGGGCCGGGCCCGCACCGCTTGGCGGCCGAGCTGGTCGAGGCCGGGGTGGAGGTGGAGCCGCTGATGCGCGCGCTCGTGGACTCCCACCCGTTCGCCTGGCTCGACGCGCTCGGCGCGATCCTGCGGGCCGCGGAGCTGGATCCGGCCCGCGGCCTGGTGCACGCGTCCGTGCCCCACGACGTCGTCGCCCGGTTCCGGCCCGAGGAGGTCGAGAGCGTGGTCGACCACGTCCGGAGCGCCGTCGAGGCCGAGGTCGCGGCCGTGTTCAAGGAGGTCGCGCCGGGGCGCTGGACGGTGTCGCTGCGCTCGCGCGGGGCGGTCGACGTGTCCGCGGTGGCGGTGGCGCTCGGTGGGGGCGGGCATCCCAAGGCGGCCGGGTTCTCCCACGCCGGGACACGTGACGAGGTTCTCGCCGTCGTCCGTTCGGCCCTGCCACGCTAGACCGTCTGTGAGCGGATCGTGCAGGGATCACCCTTTCCCGGCAGCATTGCTCACCGCACTCTCAGCCGGGGAGCCGTAGCGTGACGCGCGATGCCGACCTACGGAGCTACCCCGTGACCTCTGAGCAGGCCGTCCCCGCTCCCCAGATGTCCAGCCGGAACTTCACCGCAGGCCCTCTGCTGTCCTTCCTCGCCTCGGCCGTGCGCAGCCCCGGGCAGATCGGCGCCGTGGCGCCGAGCTCGGCGCGCCTGGCCGGGCTCCTGGCCTCGGTCGTCCCGACCAGCGGCCGCCCGGTGGTGGTCGAGCTCGGCCCCGGGACCGGGTCGGTCTCGACCGCGATCACCGGCCGGCTGCCCGCCGGCTCCCGGCACCTGGCCGTGGAGCTCGACCCCCGGCTGGCCGCCTTCCTGCGGCGCGCCCACCCCGAGCTCGAGGTGGTCGACGGCGACGCCAACGACCTCACCGACCTGCTCGCCGCCCGCGCCGCCGCCCGGGTGGACGCCGTGGTCAGCGGCCTGCCGTGGTCGCTGTTCGGGTACGAGTCCCAGCTCGGGATCCTCCGGCAGGTGGGCGCGGCGATGACGCCGGGCGGGGCCTTCGCGACCTTCGCCTACACCCACACGCTGCCGCTTCCGCCGGCCCGCCGCTTCCGCCGGACCCTGCACGAGGTGTTCGACGAGGTCGTGGTCACCCACACCGTCTGGCGCAACCTGCCCCCGGCCTACGTCTACGTCTGCCGTCGGCCGCGGCCCGCCGCGACCGGGGTTCCCGCCGGCGGGTAGGCCCCGCCGGCGGACGCCCGCTCACACCGCGTACATCCGGACCCAGTCGACCTCCATCGTCGCCGGGGCGAGGCCCTGGCGGTCGGAGTCGAAGTTGTCGAGCTGGATGGTGAGGTGACCGCTCGGCATCGCCTGGATCGGCGCCCGTCCGCCCGGCCCGGCCCCGCCGGTGAAGGAGAACCACTCCTCGCCGTCGATGAACCCGCGGACATGGTCGGGGGTCCACTCGAAGGCGATGTTGTGCCATTCCGAGAGGGGCGCGCCGCAGTCCGTCTCGCGGGCGAACTCCTGCTGGACGGGCAGGTTGGGGTGCGGGTAGTGCAGGAAGGCCTCCGCGCACTGCTGTCCGGGCTCGGAGTTCTCGAGGAAGTCGTACTCGCCGTCGGCCGGCCAGGCGTTGGAGTCCGGCCACACGATCAGGACCGGGTGGTAGGGCACCGCGCCGGGTCCGGTCTGGACGCTGCGGACTCGCATCTCCCATCGTCCGTACCGGGTCCCGTGGGTGCTGGCCAGCCATCCGGTGTCGCCGTCGGCCAGGCCGGTCATGACGAGCCTGCCGTCCTCGACGGTGCTGCGGGACGCGCACCGCCGGCCGTTCCCGGTGTGGCCCGGCCAGCACTCCCCGGCCTGCGCCCAGCGGCCTGCGTCGGGTGCGCCGGTGTAGTCGAACTCGTCCGAGCCGGCGACCGGGGTGCCCCAGCCGAACCGTTCCGCGGCGGTCAGGGGGACGGGTTCGACCCCCGGGCCGTCATCACCGGGGGTCGGTGCCGGTGTGGTGGTCGGGGCGGTGGTGGAGGGCGTGGGTGTGGTCGTCGGTGCCGGTGTGGTGGTGGGTGCCGGTGTGGTGGTCGAGGTGGTCGTGGTGGTCGGTGCCGGGGTGGTCGTGGGTGCGGGTGTGGGTGTGGGTGTGGTGGTCGGGGCCGGTGTCGTGGTGGGCCGGGTGGTCGGGGGTGTCGTGGACGTCGTGGTGGGTGCGGTGGTGGCGGGTGTCGTCGTGGCCGGTGACGTGGTGGTCGGCGTGGTGGTGATCGGCGGCGGAGGGGTGATCGGCGGGGTGGTGGTGATCGGCGGAGTGGTGGTCGGCGGCGGCGTGGTGGGTGGCGTCGTGG
>NZ_BAAAQK010000002.1:49673-86444 GCF_039531635.1 Pseudonocardia ailaonensis
GCGTGGTGGGTGGCGTCGTGGTCGGTGGGGGTGTGGTGGTCGGGACCGTCGTTGCTGTGGTCGTCGGGATGGTCGTCGAGGTGGTCGCGGTGGTGGTGGGTGGCGGCGTGGGGGAGGTCGGGATCGGCGGCCGGGTCCGGGTCGGCGGCGCTCCCGGCGCGTCGGCCTCCGGCGAGACCGCCACCGGTGCCCGGACCGGGCGGTAGGTGCACATCGTCACCGCGAACCGGGTCGCCTCGGTCTGTGCGACCGCGACCGCGACGTCGGCGCGCACGGCGCCGGCCGGCGCGACGAACCGGTCCCCGATCCGCGTGTACAGGTCTCCTTCACGGACCGTGATCCACCGGCCGCGGGCCCGGCCGAGCGATGCCCCGGCCTCGTCGAACCAGGTCGTCTCCACCCGCGCGGCGGAGGTCGCCGCCGCTCGGACGTCGAAGGTCATGTCCCAGAGGCCGTCGCCGGTGACGCTGCGGGAGGGGCCGTGGACGAGGGTCCGCGGCCGGGCCGGGTCGACCACCAGCTCGTGCAGGGCGACGATGTGCCCGACCGTCGCGGCCCGTCGGCCTTGGTCACGGGCCGCAACGTCCCAGCCGGCCAGGTCCGTGGCGAGGATCGGGTTGCCGCAGCCGTTGCCGGGGCTTCCGGACACGGTGGGGCGGGTGGCCGACGGCGCCCCGGATGCGGACGCACCGGACAGCGCGCCCAGTAGGGCGACCGAGGCCAGTGCGGTCACAGCGGCGCGACGGAGTGGGCGCGACATTCAACTCCCATGATCGACAAAAATGAGCCCGGTGATCATGTCGTCCGGATGCCGCGGGGTCAGCGACTATTTGGGTGATGGATGGGGCTGCTGAGTGTGTTGTGACGCAAGGGTTGGCGGCGATGTCGCCCGGCGCGGAGCGCGGGAGGATGATCGGGTGGTGGAACGGCGCCGGCGGCTCGAGGAGGACGGGGGACCCGACGGACGCCCGCTCGCCCGGCAGGTCGCCCGGCTGTCCCTGCAGGCGCTGCCGGTGCTGGCGGCGGAGCCGTTGTACGTCCTCGTCGACACCGCGGTGGTCGGGCGGCTCGGGGCGGTGGCGCTGGCCGGGCTCGCGGTCGCCGGGGTGCTGTTCGCGCAGGTCACGACGGCGCTCAACTTCCTCTCCTACGGCACGACCGCCCGCTCGGCGCGGCTGCACGGGGCGGGGGACCGGGCGAAGGCGGTCACCGAGGGCGTGCAGGCCACGTGGGTGGCGATCGCCGTCGGGGTGCTGGTGCTCGTCGTCGGGCAGATCGTGGCGCGGCCGGTCGCGAACGCCCTGGGCGACGGCGGGGCGGTCGCCGACGCGGCCGTCGGTTGGCTGCGGACGGCCCTGTTCGGCGCCCCGCTGATCCTCGTGACCCTCGCCGGCAACGGCTGGATGCGCGGGGTGCAGGACACCGCTCGCCCGCTGCGGTACGTGCTGGCCGGCAACGGCCTGTCCGCGGTGCTCTGCCCGGTCTTCGTGCACGTCCTGGGCTGGGGCCTGGAGGGCTCGGCGATCGCCAACGTGATCGCGCAGGTGATCGTCGCGAGCCTGTTCCTGTCGGCGATCGCACGGGAGAGGCGCACGCATCCCGAGGTGTCCCTGCGGCCCGACCTGGGCGTGATCCGCGCGCAGCTGACCATGGGCCGGGACCTGGTCCTGCGCACCGCCGGCTTCCAGATCTGCTTCCTCTCGGCGACGGCGGTGGCCGCGCGGTTCGGGCCCGCGTCCGTGGCCGCGCACCAGGTCGTCCTGCAGCTGTGGAACTTCCAGTCCCTGGTGCTCGACGCCGTCGCGATCGCCGCGCAGGCGCTGGTCGGGGCGGCCCTCGGCGCGAACGGGGCCGACCGGGCGAAGGCGATCGCCGCGCAGGTCACCCGTTACGGGCTCTGGATGGGGCTGGTCTTCGGGGTGCTGTTCGCCGCGCTCGCCGGCGTGCTGCCGCACGTCTTCACCGGTGATCCGGCCGTGCTCGCCGCCGTGCCCGCCGCCTGGTGGTTCTTCGTGGCGATGCAGCCCGTGGCCGGGGTGGTGTTCGCGATCGACGGTGTCCTGCTCGGCGCGGGCGACGCCGCGTTCCTGCGCACGACGACCCTGGTCGCGGCGCTGGCGGGGTTCCTCCCGCTGATCTGGATCTCCCTCGCCGCCGGCTGGGGGCTGGTCGGCATCTGGACCGGCCTGAGCGTGTTCATGCTGGTCAGGCTGGTGGCGGTGCTGCTGCGGACGCGGTCGGGACGCTGGGCCGTGACGGGCGCTCCGGCAGCCTGATCGTGAAGACGGTGCCGGAGGCGCCCGTCGGTCCGGTGCCGGAGGCGCCCGTCGGTCCGGTGCCCGGGTTCCGGGGCTCGACCGTGATCGTCCCGCCCAGGCGTCGGACGATCCGCGCCACCAGGGCGAGGCCGATGCCCCGCGGGCGGTCCGGGCGGGCGGTCTTGGTGGAGAAGCCGTGTTCGAAGACGTCGTCGACGGTGTCCGGTGGGATGCCGGGGCCGGTGTCGGCGACCTCGATGACGCCCGGGGCCAGCCGCACCTCGACCGCCGGAGCCACGTCCATGGCGTTGTCGACCAGGTTCCCCACCAGCGTGACGAGGTCGTCCGGCGCCAGGTCGTAGGGGTCGTCGGTCTCGTCGTGGACGGTGAAGGCGATGCCGCGCTCGGCCGCCGTCCACGCCTTGTCGGTGAGCAGCGCGGCGAGCACGGGATCGTGGACGGTCTCCAGTGCCGGCCCGCGGGCGCGGTCGACGGCGGCGGTGCCGGCCCGCAGGGCGTCCGCGGTGTCGCCGAGCTGCACCAGCGTGAGCACGGTCTGCATCCGGTTCGCGAACTCGTGGGCCTGGTCGGCGAGCATGTGGGCCCGGCCGCGGGCCTCGTCGCGCTGGGCGAGCACGCCGGACAGTTCGGTGCGGTCCCGCAGGGTGACCACGCGGGTGCCGTCGCCTGCGCGGGGCCCGGCCGCGGTGCGGGAGAGCAGCAGGACCCGCTCGCCGGCCAGCGTCACGGTGTCGCGCACGTCGTCGATTCCGCCGGTCGCGAGCCGGGTGACCGCCCGCAGCGCCGGGTCGACGCCCAGCTCGACCAGCCGCCGTCCCTCCACGGGCTGGTCCGGCGCGAACCCGAGCAGCCGGCGGGCCTCGGTGTTCATCACGACGACGGCACCGTCGCGGTCGAGGACCATCAGGCCCTCGCGGACGGCGCGCAGCACGGCGTCGTGGTGGGTGTAGGCGGCGGCGATCTCCTCCGGCTCCAGCCCGAGGGTCTGCCGGCGGACCCGGCGGGCGAGCAGCCAGGCGAGGAACGAGCCGAGGGCGACGGCGGCCGCCGCCACCGCGATGATCCACGGCAGCTCACGGGCGGCCAGGGCGCTGATCCGCGTCTCCAGGACGCCGACGGACACCAGCCCGACGACCTGGCCGCCCGACAGCACCGGCACGACGGTCCGCACGGAGGGCCCGAGTGTGCCCGGGTAGTCCTCGGTGACGGTCCCGCCGGCCAGTGCGGGGGCGATCGTGCCCTGGTAGAGGCCACCGATCCGGTCCGGTTCGGCGTGGCTGTACCGGATGCCGTCCCGGGTCATGACGACGACGAACGCGGTCCCCGTCGCCGCCTGCACCCGCTCCGCGAGGGGCTGCAGCGTCTGTGAGACGACCAGCGGATCGCCACCGCGGACCACGGCGTCGACCACCACCGGGTCCGAGGCGACGGACCGGGCGGTGGCCTGGGTGAGCCGGCCTGCGGCGGCGGACTCGATCTCCTTCGCGCCGAGCATCCCGAGCGCCGCGACCCCGCCGACGGTCACCAGCACCGTCACCACCTGCATCAGCAGCAGGCGGCGGGTGAGCCGGGAACCGCGGCGGGGCACGGAGGCGGAGCCGACCATGGGCACAGTCGGATCCTGCTACACCGTGGCCGGTTCGCGCTTCTCGGCGGACTCGTCCTCCGCCGCCTTCTCGTCGCGCCTCCCGTGCTCCAGCTCCATCGCCTCGTTGACCAGCGACGGATCGTCGAGGACCGCCTTGAGCCGGTCGCGGTCCAGCTCGCCCTGCCAGCGGGCGATGACCAGCGTGGCGACCACGTTGCCGATGCAGTTGGTGAGCGCGCGGCCTTCGCTCATCACCCGGTCGATCCCGATGATGAGCGCGATCCCGACGGCGATCGCCTCGGCCGAGAAGAACTCCCCGCCGAAGGCCTGCAGCGACGCGGCGAGCGTGACCAGGCCGGCGCCGGTGATGCCCGCGGCACCCTTCGACGTCAGCACCATGAGCAGCGCCAGGCCGATCTGCAGCGCGATCGGCAGGCTCTCGTTGCCCGCCTGGATGATGAACAGGGCGCCGAGCGTGAGGTAGATGCAGGTGCCGTCGAGGTTGAACGAGTAGCCGGTCGGGATGACCATGCCGACCGTCTGTTTGGACGCGCCCGCCGCCTCGAGCTTGGTGAGCAGCCGCGGCAGCACCGACTCCGACGACGACGTGCCGACGATGATCAGCAGCTCGTCCTTGATCAGCCGGATGACCTTGAAGATGTTGAACCCGGCCCACCAGGACACCAGCCCGAGCACCGCGATGACGAAGAACGCGCAGGTGCCCCAGAAGACGCCCATGAGCTTGACGAGGTTGGTCAGCGAGCCCGCGCCGAACTGCGCGACGGTGTAGGCCATGCCGCCGAAGGCCGCGACCGGCGCCGCCCACATGATCAGCTTGATGATGCCGAAGATGACCTTCGCGATGGTCTCGATCGAGCCGACGATCCGCGTGCGCAGCGGCGCCGCCATCAGCGACACGGAGCAGGCGGTGAGGATCGCCAGCACGAGGACGCGCAGCACCTCGTTCTCGACGAACGGGCCGAGGAAGCTGGTCGGCAGCAGGTCGCCCAGCAGGAACCCGGTGATGCCGCCCTGGTCGGCGCTCGCGCCGCCCTCGACCTGCTTGGCCGCGGACGCCAGCGCGCTCGCGCTCGGCTGCCCGGTGAACCCGGAGCCCGGGGCGAAGATGTTGGCCGCCAGCAGCCCGATGGTCAGCGCCACCACCGTCGCGACCAGGAAGTAGAACAGGGCGCGGAGCGCGAGGCCGCCGGCGCGGGCCAGGTTGCCGATCGAGGCGATGCCGACGACGACCGTGCAGAAGATGACCGGGGCGACGATCACCTTGATCATCTGGATGAACCCGTCGGCCAGCCACTTCACGCCCTTGGCCGGCTCGGGCGCGACCAGCCCGAACACGATGCCGAGGGCGATGCCGATGAGCACCCAGAACCAGAGCTGGGTGTAGAACCGCTTCCGGGGCGGGCTGGCGGTAGCCGTTGTCATGCGTCCTCCTCGACGTCCGGTGACGGAACGGTAGGAACGTGACGCGCGCCATGTCAGGACGCACGGGTCCATAATTGGGCGGGCCTTGAGGTTTCGCAGGACGGGAGCATTCGGACGATGCGGGCGCTTCTCGTCGAGGACGACGCGGTGCTGGGGGCGGCGGTCGTCCGCGCGCTGACCGGGGAGGGCTTCCGGGTCCGGCACGTGACCAGCGGGGCCGCGGCGCTGGCAGAGGTGGCCGCGGACGAGCCGGACGTCGTCCTGCTGGACATGGGCCTGCCGGACCGGGACGGGATCGGGGTGTGCCGGGGGATCCGCGAGATCAGCCGGGTGCCGATCATCGCGGTGACGGGCCGCGGGGCGGTCGACGCGCGGGTGGCCGGGCTGCGCAACGGGGCGGACGACTACATCGTCAAGCCCTTCCTGGTCGAGGAGCTCCTCGCCCGGATCGACGCCGTGCTGCGCCGCACCCGCGGGCTCGGGGTGGCCCCCGCCGTCGTCGCGGGGGACGTGGAGATCGACCTGGCGCGCCGCTCCGTCACCGTGGCGGCGGCCGAGATCACGTTGGCGCGCAAGGAGTTCGACCTGCTCGCCGCCCTGGCCCGCCGCGAAGGGGCCGTCGTGGCGCGCGACGAGCTGCTCGACGAGGTGTGGGGCGCGACCGATGCCTCCGCACGGCGGACGCTCGAGGCGCACGTGGCCCTGGTGCGGTCGAAGCTGGGGAGGCCCGAGGTGATCGTGACGGCGCGTGGGGTGGGGTACCGGCTCGGGAAGTAGGGTCCCGGCTCGTGCCCAGGGTCGACTCCGCCAGCTCCGCCTCCGTGCCCGATCTCGCCGCCGGCGGACTCGTCGTCGTCGACAAGCCCGGTGGGATGACCTCCCACGACGTCGTCTCCCGGCTCCGCCGGATCCTGCGCACCCGCAAGGTGGGCCACGCAGGCACGCTCGACCCGATGGCCACCGGCGTGCTGGTCTGCGGGGTCGACCGCGGCACCAAGCTGCTCGGGCACCTCGCGCTCGACACCAAGGCGTACGCGGCGACGATCCGGCTCGGAGCGTCGACGACGACCGACGACGCCGAGGGGGAGGTACTCGCCGAGAGCCCGGTCGACGTCTCCGACGAGGCGATGGCCGCCGGGATAGCCACGCTGACCGGCGACATCATGCAGGTCCCGTCCTCGGTCAGCGCCGTGAAGATCGACGGGCAACGGGCCTACGCGCGGGTCCGGGCGGGGGAGGACGTGGTCATCCCGGCGCGCCCGGTGACCGTCTCGGAGTTCACTCTCCTCGAGCGGCGGGGCGCCGATCTCGACGTGGTGGTCTCCTGCACCTCGGGGACGTACGTGCGTGCCTTGGCCCGGGACCTCGGTGCCGGGCTCGGTGTCGGCGGGCACCTGACCGCGCTGCGCCGCACCCGGGTCGGGCCCTTCGACCTCACCCACGCCCGGACCCTCGAGCAGCTCGAGGCCGATCCGGCGCTGTCGCTCGACCTCGCCGGGGCCGTCGCCACCGCCTTCCCGCGCCGGGACGTCGACGCCTCCGCCGCCGTCGACGTCGGGCACGGGAAGCGGCTGGCCGCGGCCGGGCTGCCCGGCACCTACGGCGTGTTCGCGCCGGACGGGCGGGTGCTCGCCCTGATGGCCGACGCGGGGGAGCTCGCGAAGCCTGTGGTGGTGCTCGCCCCCGCGGGCTCCTAGGTACCGGGGTTCCGTAGGCTTCCGCGCGTGGAACGGTGGCGGGGACTCGAGGCGGTGCCCTCCGGATGGGGCCGCAGCGTCGTGACCGTCGGGGTCTTCGACGGCGTGCACCGCGGGCACCGGCAGCTGATCGAGCGGGCCGTCGGGCTCGGTCGCGAGCGGGGCCTGCGCAGCGTCGTCGTGACGTTCGACCCGCATCCCTCCGAGCTGGTCCGCCCGGGCTCGCACCCGGCCGCGCTGACCACCCTGGAGCGGCGCGCGGCCCTGGTGGCGGACGCGGGGGCGGACGCGTTCTGCGTCATCCCCTTCACCGGGGAGCTGGCCCGGATGGACCCGGCCGAGTTCGCCCACGAGGTGCTGGTGGACCGGCTGCACGCCGCCGTCGTGGTCGTGGGCGCGAACTTCACGTTCGGCTACCGCGCGGCGGGCGACATCACGACGCTGCGCGAGCTGGGGGAGCGGTTCGGCTTCGCCGTCGAGGCCCTGGACCTGATCAGCGACGCGGGCGTGACCTTCTCCTCGACCTACATCCGTTCGTGCATCGACGCGGGGGACATGGCCGCCGCGGCGGCGGCGCTGGGCCGGCTGCACCAGGTCGACGGCGTGGTCGTCCACGGCGACAAACGGGGCCGTGAGCTGGGGTTCCCCACCGCGAACGTCTCGGTGGCCGCGCACACCGCGCTGCCCGCGGACGGGGTGTACGCGGGCTGGTTCGGCCTGGGCGACCGGCGGCTGGCGGCGGCGGTCTCGGTGGGCACCAACCCGACGTTCTCCGGCAAGGTCCGCACCGTCGAGGCCTACGTGCTCGACGTGGACGAGGACTTCTACGGCCACGAGGTCACCGTCGAGTTCGCGCACCGGCTGCGGGGGCAGGAGCGCTTCGACGGGATCGACCCGCTGATCGAGCAGATGAAGGCGGACGTGGCGCGGACCCGCGAGCTGCTGGGGGCCTGAGAGGAGCCTGCGGAACGAAGCATCCGGCCCTGAATTCTGCCGTTTCGCCACGGGGGGCGTGTCCCGGATGCCAGCATCCGGGCATGAGCAGCAGGGACGAGCGCACCCTCCGGGGCGACCGGCTGGCGGCGCAGGTCGCGGAGAATCGGGCGCGCCAGGCCGAGATCTACGGCGAGCCGCTCGTCGAGCGGGTGCACCGGATCGTGCGGTCGCTCGGCACCACGCAGGCCCGGCTCGCCGAGGCGCTGGGGATGAGTCCCGCGATGCTGTCCCAGCTCGTCGGCGGCCGGCGCGTGAAGATCGGCGATCCCGCTGTCCTCTCCCGCCTGGCGATGCTGCACGAGCGGTGCGCGCGCCCGGTGCCGACGAGCGAGGTCCCGGCGCTGCTCGCGCAGGTGCGGGCCACCGTCGCGGCCTGGCAGGAACACCCGCCGAACCTCGGGACGAGCCCGGCGCGGGTGCCGCGGCGGGCCGGGCCGGTTCCCGGGGTCCCGGCGCGGGACCCGGTCACGGTGGCGGCCGAGGCGTTGCGCGGGATCGCCGGGCCCGCGCGGCTCGTCGCGGCGGCGGCGCAGCTCGGTCCCGGCTTCCCGGAGCTCGCCGAGCTCCTGCGGCAGGCCGCCGGCACCCGCCGGGAGACCGTTCGCCGCCGTCCGCACCCCGCCTGACCGGCCCGGACGGGTGGGTCGGCGCGGTCGCGACGGGGCGCGCTGGTAGCCTTCGACGTGGGTCCGGCTGCTGTCCGCGGCGGCTGTGACCGGCTTCCCGCCCCGGCTGTCCGGGCGCGGGCCCCGCGGACGTCACCGAAGAAGGAGCACCACCGTGGCACTCACCGCCACCGACAAGAAGACGATCCTCGACGAGTACGGCACCCACCAGGGTGACACCGGCTCGCCCGAGGCCCAGGTCGCGCTGCTCACCAAGCGCATCAGCGACCTCACCGAGCACCTCAAGCAGCACAAGCACGACCACCACAGCCGTCGTGGCCTGCTGCTCATGGTCGGCCGCCGCCGCCGGCTGCTCAAGTACCTCGCCTCGGTCGACGTGCAGCGGTACCGCGCGCTGATCGAGCGCCTCGGCCTGCGCCGCTGAGCACCCCCGGTGCCGGGGCGGCAGCCGCCGCCCCGGCCCCGGAGCACAACTGAAGAAAGACCCCGCCACACCGGCCCCCTGAGAAGATCCGCCGGTCCTCGGTAGTGGCTTCCGGAACCCGATGTCCCGGAGGCTTCGATCGAAGGCCGGCCCCGCGGAGGATCGCCAGGGGCGAGGTGGCAAAGACGCTCTCAGAGGAGAGAACCCACTTCATGACCGATTCCATCGATCAGGACGGCGTGCACGAGAGCACCGCCGTCATCGACAACGGCTCGTTCGGCACCCGCACGGTGCGCTTCGAGACCGGCCGGCTGGCCCGCCAGGCCGCCGGGTCCGTCGTCGCCTACCTCGACGACGAGACCATGCTGCTGTCCGCCACCACGGCGTCGAAGCAGCCCAAGGAGCACTTCGACTTCTTCCCCCTCACGGTGGACGTCGAAGAGCGCATGTACGCCATCGGCAAGATCCCCGGCTCGTTCTTCCGCCGCGAGGGTCGCCCGAGCACGGACGCGATCCTCACCTGCCGGCTCATCGACCGGCCGCTGCGCCCGTCGTTCGTCGACGGCCTGCGCAACGAGATCCAGATCGTCGTCACCGTGATGTCGCTGGACCCGCAGGACCCGTACGACGCGCTCGCGATCAACGCCGCCTCGGCGTCGACGCAGCTGTCCGGCCTGCCGTTCTCCGGCCCGATCGGCGGCGTCCGCGTCGCCCTGATCGACGGCCAGTGGATCGCGTTCCCGCAGCACGAGGACCTGCAGCGGGCTGTGTTCGACATGGTCGTCGCGGGCCGCATCGTGGGCGACGACGTGGCGATCATGATGGTGGAGGCCGAGGCCACCACCTCGACGATCGAGCTCGTCGCCGGGGGCGCCCAGGCGCCCACCGAGGCGGTCGTGGCGCAGGGCCTGGAGGCGGCCAAGCCGTTCATCCGCAGCCTGTGCATCGCCCAGCAGCAGCTGGCGGACGTGGCGGCCAAGCCGGTCCGCGAGTACCCGACGTACCCGGCCTACCAGCCGGACGCGTTCTCCGCCGTCGAGAAGGCCGCCTCGGCCGACCTGGCCGCCGCCCTGGCGATCGGGCCGAAGCAGGAGCGCGAGGCGAAGACCGACGAGGTCAAGCTCTCGGTGCTCGACTCGCTCGGCGCGCAGTTCGAGGGTCGCGAGAAGGAGCTGGGCGCCGCGTTCCGGTCGCTCAACAAGAAGCTCGTGCGCCAGCGCATCCTGCGCGACAAGGTCCGCATCGACGGCCGTGGGCTCACCGACATCCGGCCGCTCTCGGCCGAGGTCGAGGTCGTCCCGCGGGCGCACGGCTCGGCGCTGTTCGAGCGCGGCGAGACCCAGATCATGGGTGTCACCACGCTGAACATGCTGCGCATGGAGCAGCAGATCGACTCGCTGGGGCCGGAGACGCACAAGCGCTACCTGCACCACTACAACTTCCCGCCGTACTCGACCGGTGAGACCGGTCGCGTCGGGTCGCCGAAGCGCCGCGAGATCGGCCACGGCGCGCTGGCGGAGCGGGCCCTGCTGCCCGTGCTGCCCACGCGCGAGGAGTTCCCGTACGCGATCCGCCAGGTGTCCGAGGCTCTCGGCTCCAACGGCTCGACGTCCATGGGCTCGGTCTGTGCCTCCACGATGGCGCTGTTCAACGCCGGTGTGCCGCTGAAGGCGCCGGTCGCGGGCATCGCCATGGGTCTGGTGTCCGACGAGGTCGACGGCAAGACGTCCTACGTCGCGCTGACCGACATCCTCGGCGCCGAGGACGCGTTCGGCGACATGGACTTCAAGGTCGCCGGCACACCGGAGTTCGTCACGGCGCTGCAGCTCGACACGAAGCTCGACGGCATCCCGTCCGAGGTCCTGGCCGCGGCGCTGTCGCAGGCCAAGGACGCCCGGATGACGATCCTCGAGGTCATCGGCGAGGCCATCGACGGCCCGGACGAGATGAGCACCTACGCGCCGCGGGTCACCGCCATCAAGGTGCCCGTCGACAAGATCGGCGAGGTCATCGGCCCGAAGGGCAAGATGATCAACTCGATCACGGAGAAGACCGGCGCGGACATCTCCATCGAGGACGACGGCACCATCTACGTCGGTGCGGCGGACGGCCCCTCGGCGGAGGAGGCGATCGGCATGATCAACGCCATCGCCAACCCGCAGCTGCCGAAGATCGGCGAGCGCTTCCTGGGCACGGTCGTCAAGACCGCCGCCTTCGGCGCCTTCGTCTCGCTGGTCCCCGGCAAGGACGGCCTGGTCCACATCTCGAAGCTCGGCAACGGGAAGCGGATCGGCAAGGTCGAGGACGTCTGCAAGGTCGGTGACAAGATCCGCGTCGAGGTCACCGACATCGACAACCGGGGCAAGATCTCGCTGATCCCGGTCGTCGAAGACGGCGCTGCCGGCGCCGCGGCTCCGGCCGACGCGCCCGCCGACGCCCCTGCCGAGGAGCAGGCGCCGGCCGAGGTCTCCAGCTGACCTCCTCCGCACGTCAGGACGCCCCCGGGGTGGCTCGTACCGAGCTCCCCGGGGGCGTTCGCGTGCTCACCGAACACGTCCCCGGGGTGCGCTCCGTCGCGCTGGGGATCTGGATCGCCATCGGCTCCCGGGACGAGCGCCCGGACCAGGCCGGGGCGGCCCACTACCTCGAGCACCTGCTGTTCAAGGGCACGGGGCGGCGCACGGCGCAGGGCATCGCCGAGGAGATGGACGCGGTCGGCGGCGAGCTGAACGCGTTCACCGCCAAGGAGCACACCTGCTACTACGCGCACGTCCTCGACGAGGACCTGCCGCTGGCGCTCGACGTGCTGGCGGACGTCGTGACGAACGCCGAGCTCGCGCACACGGACGTCGAGCTCGAGCGGGGCGTCGTCCTCGAAGAGATCGCCATGCGGGACGACGATCCCGAGGACCTGCTCGGCGAGCTCTTCGACGAGACCCTGTTCGCCGGGCACCCGCTGGGCCTGCCGGTGATCGGCTCCGAGGAGTCGATCCGCGGGATGAGCCGCGAGACGCTGCACGAGTTCTGGCGCGGCGAGTACACGGCGCCGCGGATGGTGGTCGCGGCGGCGGGGAACCTGGACCACCAGCACGTCGTGGACCTGGCGGCGAAGGCCCTGGGATCGGACGGCGACGCGTCGCCCGTCGCGCCCCGGGCCGGTGGGCGGGGCCTGATCCCGGCCCGCAGGGCGCTCGCCCTGCGCACGGACGACTCCGAGCAGGCCCACCTGATGCTCGGCGTCCCCGGCCTCGACCGGCACGACCCGCGCCGCACCGTGCTGTCGGTGCTCAACACCGCGCTGGGCGGCGGGCTGTCGTCGCGGCTGTTCCAGCAGGTCCGGGAGCAGCGCGGACTGGCCTACCAGGTGTACTCGGCGCAGGTCTCCTACGCCGACGCCGGGGCGTTCACGGTGTACGCCGGGTGCGCCCCCGAGCGGCTCGGCGAGGTGGTCGGGGTGGTCCGGGACGTCCTGTCCGGCGTCGCCGCCGACGGTCTGACCGAGGCGGAAGTGCTGCGCGCCAAGGGATCCATGCGGGGCGGTCTGGTACTGGGCCTGGAGGACACGGCCTCGCGGATGACGCGCCTCGGCCGCTCCGAGCTCGACCACGGCCGCCAACGCACCCTCGCGGAGAGCCTGGCGAAGATCGACGCGGTCACCCCCACCCAGGTGGCGTCCCTGGCCGCGGAGCTCCTCACCCAGCCCCTCACCGCGGCGATCGTCGGCCCCTACGACGAGGTGGGCGACCTCCCGGCAGCCCTCCACGACCTCACCTGACCGCCGCTCACCCACGATCATCCCGCGAGTCGGCACTTTCGGTAGGCCGAAACACACGCTGACGACGTCGTGAGCGTGCAGGTCGGCCTCCAGAGCCTGTCGATGGTGGGCTCTGTCCACCTGCCGACTCACGGGCGCATCCGTAGGCTTCGATCATGCCGGCCTCGACCCATCGCGTCGACCATCCGGCCTGGCTGCGGGCCTGCCTGACCGGCACGGTCGTCGCGATCCTCGCCGCGGCCGTCACGGGTGGGGGTCTGGGCTGGGGTGGGGGCCTGCTGGTCGCGGTCGGGGCCGCCCTGCTCCACGACCTGCTGTTCGAGCGGCTGATCGTTCGGGCCGACGCGATCGTGCGGCTCGGCGTCTGGCGACGGCGGCGGGTCGCCTTCGCGGACGTCCGCGAGATCGACCTCGGCGGATCTCTCGGCGAGGACGACGACGAGGACTCCCCGCGGACGCTGCGGGCTTCGCCCGGCTCACCGACGGGACCGAGTTTCGGGAAGCGCCCGCCGAGAGAGCCGTTCCGCGGGCGCGGGTTCGCCGGGCGGGTCGAGGCGGTCGGTGTCGTGAGCGTGTGTTTCGGCCTACCGAATGTGCCGACTCGCGGGGTTGGGGACTGCGCGGGACAGAGGGTGGCGGGGCGCGGGATGATCGGGGCATGGTGCTGGGGCTGGTCGCGGGCGTGCTGATCGTCGCGGGGCTGATCGGGGTGGTGTCGCAGGTACTCCCGGGGCTCGTCGTGGTGCTCGCCGGGGTGGCCGTGTGGGCGATCCCGCGGGGCGACGCGCTGGGGTGGTGGATCTTCGGGATCGCCGCGGCCCTGCTCGTGCTCGGGACCGTGGTGAAGTACACCGTCCCCGGCAAGCAGCTCAAGGACGCCGGCGTGCCCGGGCGGTCGCTGCTGCTCGGGGCCGTGCTCGGGATCGTCGGGTTCTTCGTGATCCCGGTGGTCGGGCTGTTCCTCGGCTTCGTGCTCGGGGTCTACCTCGCGGAGCTGGCGCGGCTCGGGAGCTCGGCGGCCGCGTGGCCGTCGACCAAGCACGCGCTGCGGGCCGTCGGCTGGAGCATCGTCATCGAGCTGGCCGCGGCCCTGCTGATGACGGCGGCCTGGATCGTGGGGCTCGTCCTCGCCTAACCACCGCCGAGATGAACCTCAGGGCGATTTCGGCCATGATCGAATCGCCCTGAGGTTCATCTCGGCGGGGTGGGGGTGGCACGTAGGCTGACCGGCATGACACGCGTGGCGGTGCTGGGGGCGAAGGGACGCATGGGGTCCGAGGCGTGCGCGGCGGTCCGCGGCGCCGAGGGGCTCGAGCTCGTGGCCGAGATCGACGTCGACGACGCGCTGAGCGGCCTGGTCGACGCGAAGGCCGAGGTCGTCGTCGACTTCACCCAGCCCGCCGTCGTCCTGGACAACCTGCGGTTCTGCCTCGACAACGGGATCGCCGCCGTCGTCGGCACCAGCGGGTTCGATACCGCGAAGCTCGACACCGTGCGCGGATGGCTCGACGAGACGCCCGGCCACGTGCTGGTGGTGCCGAACTTCGGGGTCGGCGCGGTGCTGATGATGCACTTCGCGCAGCAGGCCGTGCGGTTCTTCGAGTCCGTCGAGGTCATCGAGCTGCACCACGAGAAGAAGGTGGACGCGCCGTCGGGCACCGCCGCGCGCACGGCCACCCTGCTGGCCGAGGCCCGCGCCGCCGCCGGCCTGGGAGCGGTGCCGGACGCCACGACGTCCGACCCGCTCGGCGCGCGCGGCGCGGACGTCGACGGGATCCGGGTGCACGCCGTCCGGATGCCGGGCCTGGTCGCCCACCAGGAGGTCATCCTCGGCGGGGCCGGCGAGGTCATGACCATCCGGCACGACTCGATGAACCGCGAGTCGTTCATGCCCGGGGTGCTGATGGCCGTGCGTGCGGTCGCGGACCGGCCCGGCCTGACCGTGGGGCTCGAGCCGCTATTGGGCCTCTAAGCGCAGGTCGAGCGTGCCGGTGTGGCGGATCTCACGGAGCGTGCCGTCCCCGGTGTCCAGGGTGCGCACGGCGCCGTCGGGCTTCCAGCCGGCGCGGGGGTAGAAGCGGCGCGAGGCGGTGTCGCCCTCCGGCACCCAGGCCCGGCCCTCGGCGGACCCCGCCTCGCGCAGGGCGGCCGCGGCGGTGGCGAGCAGTCGCCCGCCGTGCCCGCGCCGCCCCCAGCGGGGCTCCACGAGCAGGGTGCTGATCTCGGCGATCGACAGGTCCTTCTGCCCGGCGTAGTGCGCGGCCGCGCAGAACCCGACGACGTGGCTGCCCTCCTCGGCCACGAACACGTGGAACGGCTCACCGGCCGCGACCGCGTCCCGCCAGGCCTGGGTGGCCGCCTCGCTCGTCAGCTCGGCCAGGGCCGCTTCGGGGACGAACCCGGCGTAGGCGAGCCGCCAGGTGTCCGCCTGGATGCGGACGATCTCGGCGACGTCGTCGTCGGTGGCGCGGCGGACCGCGGCGAGGGCCATGCCGCATTCGTACACGGGGCCGCCGGTGACGATCGACACGGGGTGAAGGCAGCCGCACTCGTGGGACCGTTCTCGTCGTGAGGGGAACGACGACGCGTCAGGCCTGGGTGGGTCTCGTCGTCGTCTACCTGTTGTGGGGCTCGGTCTTCCTCTTCACCCGGCTGCTGATCACGGACGTCCCGCCGCTGCTGGCGGGCGCGGGGAGGTTCCTGGTCGGAGGGGCGGGACTCGGCGTGATCGTCCTCGCCTCGGCCGGGTCCGGCGGCTTCCGGATGTCGGCCCGACAGCTCGGCACGTCGATGCTCGCGGGGCTGCTGCTCCCGGCCTGGGGCAACGGGCTGGTGGGCATCGCGCAGACGCAGGTGCCCTCGGGGATCGCGGCGCTGCTGCTCGCGGTGGTGCCGCTGCTCATCGTGCTGCTGCGGCTGGCGTTCGGCGACCGGCCGCGGGCGGCGACGCTGGTCGGGGTGGCCGTCGGGATGCTCGGCCTGGCGACCCTGGTGCTCGCGGGCTCCGGATCGGGCGGGACCTCGGGGAACGCCTGGTGGGGGCCCTGGCTGGTGGTCCTGGCCGGGGTCGGCTGGGCCTGCGGCACCTTCGCGACCACGCGGATGGCGGTCCCGCCGAACCCGTACGCGATGGCCGCGGTGCAGATGTTCACCGGCGGCGTGATCATGACGGTCGTGGGGGTCGTGAGCGGCGCCCGCCTCGACGTCGCGGCCGTTCCGGCGTCGACCTGGTGGGTGTGGCTCGGGGCCGCGCTGTCGACGCTCGGCGGGTTCAGCGGCTACGCGATCGCGCTGCGCGGCCTCCCCGTGTCGACGGTCGCGACCTACGCCTACGTCAACCCGGTGCTGGCGGTGGTGCTCGGGATCGTGGTCGCGGGCGAACGGTTCTCCGTGCTGCAGCTCGTCGGTGGGCTGGTCGTGGTGCTCGCGGTGGTGCTGGTCGTGGCGGCCGAGCGGCGGCCCTCGGACCTCGGGGCAGGGGAGGAACCGCTGCCGGACGTGCCGCCGCGCTGAAACTGTCGGACCCCGCTGGCAGCATGCACCGCGTGCGGACGATCTCGGCGGACGTGGCGCGGCGGACGGCGCTGGCAGCCCAGGGCTTCGGCGACCCGCGGCCCGCGGGCCCGGTCACCCGGCGGCACCTGCAACGGGTGCTGGGCCGGGTCCAGCTGCTGCAGCTGGACTCGGTGAACGTGGCGGTCCGCGCCCACTACATGCCGGCCTTCAGCAGGTTGGGGTCCTACCCGCGATCCCTGCTCGACGAGGCGGCGTGGCGGCACACCGCGCGCCGGCCCCGGCTGATGGTCGAGTACTGGGCCCACGAGGCGAGCCTGCTGCCGATCGAGGACTGGCCGCTGCTGCAGTCCGGGGCGAAGCGTCCGGGCTGGTGGCGGCACTACGCGCAGCTGGCCGAGCGCGAACCCGGTCTGGTCGACGACGTGCTGGCGGCGGTCAAGGAGCTCGGCCCGGTCGGCGCCGGAACCTTGGAGACGGCGTTGGGCGCGGCGAGCCGGCCCCCGGGCGTCACCTGGTGGGAGCGGTCGGAGGTCAAGCGGATCTGCGAGTACCTGTTCGGCCTCGGGGCGCTCACGACCGGGACCCGGGTCAACTTCCAGCGGCTCTACGACCTGCCGGAACGGGTGCTGCCGCCGGAGATCCTGGCCGCGCACCCGATGGACCCGGCGGAGGCCGCGCGCGGGCTGGTCCGCCGGTCGGCGCAGGCGCTGGGCATCGGCACGGACGCGGACCTGCGGGACTACTACCGCCTCGGCCCCGCCGAGCACCGCCGGGCGGTCGCCGAGCTGGTCGAGGCGGGAGAGCTGGAGCAGGTCGCGGTGCGCGGCTGGCGCTCGCCGGCGTACCGGTGGCCCGCGGCCGCGGTGCCGCGGCGGATCACCGGGCGGGCGCTGCTGTGCCCGTTCGACCCGCTGATCTGGGAACGGGAGCGCACGGAACGGATCTTCGGCTTCCGCTACCGCATCGAGATCTACGTGCCGGAGCCTCAGCGCGAGTTCGGCTACTACGTCTTCCCGTTCCTGCTCGACGGGTCGCTGGTCGGGCGGGTCGACCTCAAGGCGGACCGGGCGGCCGGGGTGCTGCGGGTGCAGGGGGCGTTCGCCGAGCCCGGTGCGGAGCGGGCGCGGGTGGCGTCGGAGCTGGCGGGGGAGCTGCGCGAGATGGCGCGGTGGCTGGAGCTCGAGGGGGTCGTGGTGGGGGAGCGGGGCGATCTCGCCGCGGAGCTCCGGCTCGCGATGGGGTGAGACCCGCCGGGCTGGGGCCGGTCACTGCGGCGGCCCGCTGTGCTGGGTTCCGCGGTCGCCGGGCCGTGCAGCTTGTCGGGCCGCGCTGCACCGGGCCGCGCTGCACCGGGCCGTGCTGCACCGGGCCGCGCTGCACCGGGCCGCGCGGGCGCCAGGCCACCGTCACCGGTCGAGATGAACCTCAGCCACGTCCGGAGGGGCCGACGACGTGGCTGAGGTTCATCTCGGGTCAGACGCCTGCGGTGGCCGCCCTCGTGATGCGGATGTCGCCGCTGCCCGTCTTCCCCTGGATCCGCAGGGCCGGGGACTCGGCCGGGGCGACCCCGCCGACGTCCAGGTCGCTGCGGGCGGACCCGGAGCCCGAGGTGAGGTCGAGCTCGGCGCCGACCCCGGTGTGCACCCCGACCCGGATCCGGCCGGAGCCGGTCGTGAGGTCGAAGGTACCCGCGACGGCGTCGGACACGGTCAGGTCGCCCGAGCCCGTCTTCACGGTCAGGTTGCCGCGGACCTCGCCGACGGTGACGTCGCCGCTGCCGGCCTTCACGGTCGTCGAGCCGGAGAGGGAGGAGACCGAGAGCGAGCCGGAGCCCGTCTTCAGGCTGGCGTCGCCGCCGACCAGGCCGAGCTCCACGTTGCCGGAGCCGGTGGTGACCTCCACGGCGCCGTCGACCTCGTCGACCCGCGCCTCGCCGGATCCCGTGCGCACCGCGGCCCAGGCGGCGCGGCCGGTGACCGTGACGTCACCCGCGCCGGTCCGCACGGCCAGTCGCGAACGCGCCGGCGCCCGCACCGTGACGACCAGCGGCACCACCCGCAGCGGCAGCTGCTCGGTGGAGCGCACCACGAGCCGGCGCGCGCCCTCGGACCAGCTGATCTCCGCGGCCTTCACCGCGGCGGCTCCGGCGTCGGCCGGGGCCCCCGCTCCGGCCTGGCCGCCGGTTGCGGTGCCGAGCCAGTTCAGCAGCCCGGTGAGGCCCTGCTCCCAGGGGGAGTCGGCGCCCGGCTCGTGCCGGACCTCGACCCACACCTCGTCGGTACTCTCGGCCAGCTCGACGCGCACGCGGCCGACGTCGATCGCCACCTCGAGCTCCGCCGGCTCGGTGCACGGCCAGGACTCCTGGCGCACCAGCTCGTTCTCCGGTTCGGTCACCGCACTCACCCCTGCACCCATCCGCGGAGGCGGCCGCTGTCATCGCGGCCGTCGCCGTCGTCGTCACGGTTGCCCTTGTCCCAGCCCCGGTCCCAGCCCTTGCCGCCGCGCTGCTCCCAGCGCCGCTGCCTGCCGGACAGGGCGCCCTGCACGGCCTGCGAGACCCACGAGTTGAGCGAGACGCCCTGGGCGGCGGCGGCCTGCTCGGCCTGCGCCTTGATCTGCTCGACCATCCGCAGCGTGATGCGGCTGATGTCGCCCGCGTCGCCCGGCCCGGGCGGGGCGAAGCGCGGCGGCTCCTCCTCGCGCGGCGTGGCGCCGGAGACGGCGACGCGGACGTCCCGCCCGTCGAGCCGGACCTCCACCGTGCGGTCGCCGAGGGCGTCGGTGACCTCGGCGGCCAGGTCCGACAGGGCGTTCATGACGGCCAGCCGGGCCGCCGGCTCGATCGCCGCGCCGAGGAGCGCGGCCGTGCGCTGCGTCTGCTCGTCACCCGCGGCCGCGGCGGACGCGAGGTCCTCGCGCAGCTGCGTGACGTACTGACCGATGTCCATGACGCCACTATGGCGTCACTTTTGACATCACGCAACCGCCACAGTGCTGTCGTGTGGTGTCAGGCTACCCTCGCGAGCATGCCGCAGACCGTGCCGCCGAAGGTCCAGCTGGTCGCGAAGACCGAGTTCCTCCCGCCGGCCGACGTGCCGTGGGAGACGGACGCGGACGGCGGTCAGGCGCTCGCCGAGTTCGCCGGCCGGGCCTGCTACCAGTCCTGGTCGAAGCCGAACCCCCGCACCGCCACCAACGCCGGCTACCTGCGGCACATCCTCGAGGTCGGGCACCTGTCCGTGCTGGAGCACGGTTCGGTGAGCTTCTACCTGTCCGGGATGTCGCGCAGCCTCACCCACGAGCTCATCCGCCACCGGCACTTCTCGTACTCGCAGCTGTCGCAGCGGTACGTGCCGGAACGCAACGCGGCCATGGTGGAGCCGGACGTCATCGCGGACGATCCCGAGCTGCACCGGATGTTCCTCGACGCGGCGGACGCGGCCGTCAAGGCCTACGAGCAGCTGCTCGAGGGCCTGGAGAAGCGGTTCGCGGACGTCCCGAACGCCACCCTACGCCGCAAGCAGGCCCGGCAGGCGGCGCGGGCGATCCTGCCGAACGCCACCGAGACCCGGATCGTCGTCACCGGGAACTACCGGGCCTGGCGGCACTTCCTGGGCATGCGGGCCACGGAGCACGCGGACGTCGAGATCCGGGCGCTGGCGATCGAGTGCCTGCGGCAGCTGCAGGCCGAGGTGCCGAACGTGTTCACCGACTTCGAGATCCAGGAGCTCGAGGACGGCACGGAGATCGCGAGCAGCCCCTTCGTGACGGAGGGCTAAGCAGCCGCACCGCCCCCCCCGGGCCGGTCTCAGACGGACGGCCAGTTCTGCAGGACCGCAGGATCGCCGTCCACGTGCAGGGTCATCGGGTCGATCCGTCGCCACGCGGCCAGCACCAGGTCGGACGCCGTGCCGCGGACCGGCGCGTCCGGGTCCGCCTCGCGCAGGGTCGTGACCAGGCGTTCGCGGGCGGTCACCCCCAGCGCCCGGCCCTCGGTGCCGGCGGCGTCGACCAGGGTGTCGAGGTCCGTGCCCGCAACCCGGCAGTGCGACGCCCGGCCCGCAACGTGGCTACGGTGGAGATCGTGAGCCTCGCCGTCGACGAACGGGCCGCCCTGGCGGACACGTTCGACAGGACCGGACCCGACGCCCCCACCCTCTGCGAGGGCTGGGACACCCGGGACCTCCTCGCCCATGTCCTCGTCCGGGAGCGGCAGCCGTGGAACGCGGGTGGCATCGTGGTGCCCGCGCTCGCGCCGCTCACGGAACGCGGGATGGCCGGCTACGGCGACACGCCCTGGTCGGAGATGGTCGCGGAGCTGCGCGACGGGCCGCCCGCCTGGTCCCCCTACCGGATCGGCAAGGTCGACGAGCTGGCCAACGGCGCGGAGTACTTCGTCCACCACGAGGACGCCCGCCGGGGCACCGAGGGCTGGGAGCCCCGCCCCGCCGATCCCGTCCGCGACGGGCAGCTCTGGGCACTCGTCACGAAGATGAGCCGGCTGCTCCTGCGGCGCAGCCCGGTCGGGGTCGTGGCCCGCCGCCCCGACGGCACGAGCCACGTCCTTCGCGCCGGCCCCGGCGTGGTCACGCTGGTGGGGGAGCCCGGCGAGCTGGTGCTGCACCTGTTCGGCCGGGCCGCGGCGCGGGTCGAGATCGAGGGGAGTCCCGCGGACGTCGAGGCCTATCGGGCTGTGGCTCGCGGCATCTAGGCCGTGACGGTCGGTGCCGGGCGGTACCGTCACACCCATGAGCTCCTTCGCTGCCGCGTCCTCGCCGGCTCGTCCCTTCGGGAGGGTGCTGACCGCGATGGTCACCCCGTTCGATGCCGACGGGAAGCTGGACCTGGCGAAGGCCGAGGAGCTCGCGGCACATCTGGTCGATCTGGGGAACGACGGCCTCGTCGTCAACGGCACCACCGGCGAGGGCCCCACGACCTCGGACGAGGAGAAGGCCGCCCTGGTCAGGGCCGTCGTCGGGGCGGTGGGGGACCGGGCGACCGTCGTCGCGGGCGCCGGCACCTACGACACCGCGCACAGCGTCGAGCTGGCGCGCCAGGCCGAGAAGGCGGGCGCCCATGGGCTGCTCGTCGTCACCCCGTACTACTCGCGGCCCCCGCAGAACGGGCTGGTCCTGCACTTCACCGCCGTCGCGGACGCCACGGACCTGCCCGTGATGCTCTACGACATCCCGCCGCGCTCGGTCGTGCCGATCGAGCTCGAGACGCTGCAGCGGCTCGCGCAGCACCCGCGGATCGTCGCGGTCAAGGACGCGCGGAACGACCTGCGCGTGGGCACCGAGGTCCTCGCGACCACCACGCTCGCCTACTACTCGGGCGACGATCCGGTCAACCTGCCCTGGCTGTCCGTCGGGGCCGTCGGGTTCGTGTCCGTGATCGGGCACGTCGTGGCGGACCGGCTGCGCGTGATGCTCGAAGCCTTCGAGGCCGGCGAGCACCAGCGCGCCCGCAACCTGCACTACGCGATGCTCCCGATCCTGCGCGGGATGGGCCGGGTCGGCGGCGCGGTCTTCTCCAAGACGGCGCTGCGGCTGCGTGGCCTCGACGTCGGGGATCCCCGGCTGCCGCTGCCGCCCGCCACGGACGAGCAGATCGCGCTGATCGCCGCGGACCTCATGGCCGGCGGCGTCGCGCTGGACCCCGACCAGCTGCCGCACACCCGCCCGGCCGACCCCGCGTACGGGGCGCTGGGCGGCCGCACGACCACCGACCTGGGGGCCGAGGTCGCCTACCGCTAGGCGCGACCCGGTCCCTTTCGAGAACGAAGAGAGAGCATTCCACTTTGAGTCGTCCTTCCTCCCGCACCGACCGGCGGAACCGTTCCCGGGGCCGCCGGGACCGCCCGTACGACCGTCCCGCGCCGCCGCCGGAGGTCACCAACCCGGCGGAGCTGCCGACGGGGCTGCCGCCCGCCCTCGCCGAGGGCGGGCTGCGGATCTACGCGCTCGGCGGCATCGGCGAGATCGGCCGCAACATGACGGTCTTCGAGCACGGCGGCCGGCTGATGATCGTCGACTGCGGGGTCCTGTTCCCGTCCGAGGACTCCCCGGGCGTCGACCTGATCCTCCCGGACTTCCGGGCGGTCGAGGAGCGCCTCGACGACGTCGACGTCCTCGTCCTCACCCACGGCCACGAGGACCACATCGGCGCCGTCCCGTTCCTGCTGCGACAGAAGCCGGACCTGCTGATCGTCGGCTCCCGGTTCACGCTGGCGCTGGTCGCGGCCAAGTGCAGGGAGCACCGCCTCACCCCGCACCTGCTGGAGGTGAAGGAGGGCGACCGGCTGCGCCACGGGCCGTGGGACTGCGAGTACTTCGCGGTCAACCACTCCATCCCGGACGCGCTGGCCGTCGCCATCCGTACGCCCGCGGGCCTGGTCCTGCACACCGGCGACATCAAGCTGGACCAGCTCCCGCTGGACGACCGGCTCACCGACCTCGCCGGTTTCTCCCGCCTCGGCGACGAGGGCGTGGACCTGTTCCTCGTCGACTCCACGAACGCGGACGTCCCCGGCTTCGTCACCCCGGAGCGCGAGATCGGGCCGGTGATCTCGGACGTCTTCGCGAAGGCGCCGTCGCGGATCATCGTCGCCTGTTTCGCGTCGCACGTGCACCGCGTCCAGCAGGTCCTCGCGGCCGCCGAGGAGCACGGCCGCAAGGTCTGCTTCGCGGGCCGGTCGATGGTCCGCAACATGGCCCTGGCCGGCGAGCTCGACCTGCTCGACGTGCCCGAGGGCCTGCTCGTGGACCTCGACGAGGCCATGAAGCTCCCGGACGACGAGCTCGTCCTCGTCTCGACCGGGTCCCAGGGCGAGCCGCTCTCGGCGCTGTCCCGGATGGCCCGCGGCGAGCACCGCAGCGTGCTGATCCGCCCGGACGACACCATCGTCCTGGCCAGCTCGCTGATCCCCGGCAACGAGACCGCGGTCTTCGGCGTGATCAACGGCCTGACCCGGCTCGGCGCGAAGGTCGTGCACCAGGGCAACGCGAAGGTGCACGTCAGCGGCCACTCGCCGGCCGGCGAGCTGCTGTTCCTCTACAACGCGGTCCGGCCCTCGAACGTCATGCCGGTGCACGGCGAGTGGCGTCACCTGCGGGCCAACAAGGCCCTCGCGGTGGCCACCGGCGTGCCCGAGGAGCGCGTGGTGATCGCCGAGGACGGGGTGGTGGTCGACCTGGTCGACGGCCGCGCCACCATCTCCGGACGGGTCGAGGTCGGCCGGGTGTACGTCGACGGCAACCTGGTCGGCGACATCGGCGACACGGTGCTGTCGGACCGGCTCGTGCTCGGCGAGGGCGGCTTCATCTCGATCTCGGTCGCGATCGACGCCACCACGGGCCGCGCGGTCTCCCGCCCGACGCTGTCGGGCCGCGGCTTCTCGGACGACCCGAAGGCCCTCGACGCCGTCCTGCCGCTGATCGAGGACGAGCTCTCCCGCACGGAGAACGACGGCATCACCGACACCCACCGAGTCGCCCAGGCGGTCCGCCGGGTGGTCGGCAAGTGGGTGGGGGAGACCTACCGCCGTCGCCCCATGATCGTCCCGACGGTCATCGCCGTCTGAGCCGCCGCCGGTGCGGGCGTACCCGGGTCCGACCGGGCTCGCCCGCACCAGCACGGCCACGCGCCTGCGCCCACCACTGCTGCCTCGTCGAGCTGCCCACCGCCTTCGCCGCTGCGGGCCCACGGCCACGGATCGCCACCTCGTCCGGTCGCCCGGCAGGCCGGGAGCTCGGGCCGTATGAGGAAGGCTCCCTAAAAATCGTCAGATTTCTGACCACTGAGAGCTCAACCCTCAGTGCATCGAAGCCTTCGGGCTCAAGAAGAATTCGATGAGGCCCGGGGACGGCTCCCGCGGGAGCCGTCCCCGGGCCTCGCCAGGCTTGCCCAGATCTCTGGCTCTTCGACGGGCGGATCGTCAGAGGACCGTACGGTTCGATCTCGACGGGTTTCCTGAAGGCACCTCGGCGGCCACTTCGCTTCCGGCATCGCGAGATTCTCCCGGCCGAGGCGCCCCCGCGCCCCGGATACGGCGCAGACTTTCCCGAAACACCACATTTCCGATCCTCCTCTCGCGACACTCTGAAGCCGACGGATGGTTCGACTTCGATGTACTTCTCGGGAGGCCCTCGTGGCGCGGGTGAGAATGCCCCTCGGACAGCGGCTGGCGGCCACCGCCCGGGCGGCCGATCGGGCTCTCGACCAGGAGCTCGTCCGTCGGGGCGGGTCGCGGACGGTCTATCGGGTCCTCCATCATCTCGCCACCCGGCCGGCCGGCAACCAGGCCGAGGTCGCCGAGGCGATGGGGCTGACCGGGCAGACGCTGTCCCACCATCTGGGGAAGCTCGAGGCCGAGGGGCTGCTGACCCGGCACCGTGACCCGATGGACCGCCGCGCCCATCTCGTCGAGCTCACCGACGCCGGTCACGCCCGGCTCGAGGAGATGCGACAGACCCACCGCGAGCACGAACGACAGTTGGTCTCCCGGCTCGATCCGGAGGAGGTCGACGAGCTGGAGCGGCTCCTGGCGCGGGTCGATCGCGTGTTCGGCGTCCCTGCGCCGACCGAGCTCGAACGCTGGCTCGCCTCGTTCGAGGACTGACCACCCCGGAGGACCGGGCACCGTGAGTAACTGATGGATGCGGTGCGTGAGCGGCCCGACAGCGCACCACCCGCGTCCGGGGTGCGTCGGTCACCGGTTTCGTCGGGGTCCGCGGCTACCGTGGGCGACATGGCAGGACGAGGGACGGCCGGGCGGGCCGCGAGTGAGGGAGCGTGGGCGTCGGCCGGCTCCGGTCGAGGGTCCGGCTCCCGCTCGTCGGCGTCGCGTTCCCGCACGTCCTCGTCGTCCTCGTCGTCGTCCTCCTCGTCACGGGGGGCCTCCTCGCGGGGGTCCGCCGCCCGCGGTTCCACGGCGCGGGGCTCGTCCGCGCGCGGCTCCTCGCGCTCGCGGACCCCGGCGAAGAAGGCGCCCGCCAAGAAGAGCCCCGACCTGATCGACAAGGGGATCGACGCGGTCGGCCGCGGCGTCGTCAAGATGACGAAATCGGCGGGCCGGGCCGCCGGGCGCACCCGGGAGATCGATCCCGCCCACCGCCGCGACGGGCTGGGCGTGTTGTTCATCGTGCTCGCCGTGATCTCCGCGGCGGGCGTGTGGTGGGAGGCGGGCGGGCCCGTCGGTCGCGGCTTCTCGGCGGCGGTCGGGGCGGTGTTCGGCCTGGCCGGCGTGCTGCTCCCGGTCATCCTGCTGGTGGTGGGCATCGTGCTGATGACCACGCCGGCGCATCCCGAGGCGCGGCCCCGCATCGCCGTCGGCACGCTGCTGCTCACCCTCGGCGTCCTCGGCCTGGTGCACCTGTTCTCCGGCTCGCCGGACGAGCCCGCGCAGTGGGCCGCGGGCGGTGGCGCGGTCGGGTACGTCGCGGGCACGCCGCTGGCCACCGGGCTCACCCCGTGGGTCGCGGTGCCGATCCTGCTGCTGCTCAGCTTCTACGCGTTCCTCGTCCTCACCGCCACGCCGGTGCGCGAGGTGCCGAACCGGTTCCGCCGCCTGCTCGGCAAGCCGGAGGTCCATCCCGAGGGCTGGGAGGACGAGCACGAGCCGGAGGAGCTGCCCGAGGACGAGCCGGTGGCCGAGGAGGCCCCGCCGAAGCGCCGCCCGGCCCGCCGCCGTCAGGCCGCCAGCGCGGAGGCGTTCGCCGACGAGGCCCCGCCCGAGCCGCCCGCCGAGCCGGAGCCCGATGAGGAGTACGTCCCGGTCCCGCCCAAGGCGCGGCCGAAGCGCCCGGACCCGTCCCAGATCGTCGCCACCCCGCCCGCCGAGGACGTTCCTGCCGAGGGCGAGCAGATGTCCATGGCGATCCGGGAGCCGGTGTCGGAGGGCGAGTACAAGCTCCCGCCCGCGGACCTGCTGGAGGTCGGCCCCGCGCCGAAGCTCCGCTCCCAGGCCAACGACGAGATGATCGAGCGCATCACCGGCGTGCTCGACCAGTTCAACGTCGACGCGCAGGTCACGGGCTTCACCCGGGGCCCGACGGTCACCCGCTACGAGATCGAGCTGGGCCCGGCCGTCAAGGTCGAGAAGATCACCCAGCTGTCCAAGAACATCGCCTACGCCGTCGCCACGGACAACGTCCGCATCCTCGCGCCCATCCCCGGCAAGTCCGCGGTGGGCATCGAGGTGCCCAACTCGGACCGCGAGATGGTCCGGCTCGGCGACGTGCTGCGCTCCGGCACCGCGCGGGGCGAGACGCACCCGATGGTCATCGGCCTGGGCAAGGACATCGAGGGCCACTTCCTCTGCGCGAACCTGGCGAAGATGCCGCACCTGCTGGTGGCGGGCTCCACGGGGTCCGGCAAGTCCAGCTTCGTGAACTCGATGCTGGTGTCGCTCCTCACCCGGGCCACGCCCGAGGAGGTGCGGATGATCCTCGTCGACCCGAAGATGGTCGAGCTCACGCCGTACGAGGGCATCCCGCACCTGATCACGCCCATCATCACCCAGCCCAAGAAGGCTGCGTCCGCGCTGGCCTGGCTGGTGGAGGAGATGGAGCAGCGCTACCAGGACATGCAGGCCAACAAGGTCCGCCACGTCGACGACTTCAACCGCAAGGTCCGCTCCGGCGAGATCACCGCGCCGCTGGGCAGCGAGCGGGTGTACCGGCCGTACCCGTACATCCTCTGCATCGTCGACGAGCTCGCCGACCTGATGATGACGGCCCCGCGGGACGTCGAGGACGCGATCGTCCGGATCACGCAGAAGGCCCGGGCCGCGGGCATCCACCTGGTCCTGGCCACGCAGCGGCCCTCGGTCGACGTCGTCACCGGCCTGATCAAGACGAACGTGCCGTCCCGCCTGGCGTTCGCCACGTCGTCGCTCACGGACTCGCGGGTCATCCTGGACCAGCCGGGCGCCGAGAAGCTGATCGGCATGGGCGACGGGCTCTACCTGCCCATGGGCGCGTCGAAGCCGGTCCGCATGCAGGGCGCGTACATCTCCGACGAGGAGATCGCGGAGGTCGTCGGGTTCTCCAAGGAGCAGGCCGAGCCGACCTACCTCGACGGCGTCACGGTGCAGAAGTCCGGCGAGAAGAAGGACATCGACCCGGACATCGGGGACGATCTCGAGGTGCTCGTGCAGGCCACCGAGCTGATCGTCACCTCGCAGTTCGGCTCGACGTCCATGCTGCAGCGCAAGCTGAGGGTCGGCTTCGCGAAGGCCGGCCGCCTGATGGACCTGCTCGAGACGCGCGGGGTGGTCGGCCCGTCGGAGGGATCGAAGGCCCGCGAGGTGCTCATCAAGCCGGACGAGCTGGACAGCGTGATCTGGCTGATGCGCGGCGGCGGTGGGGACGCACCGGAGCCGGACGACCCCGAGATGTGAGAAGTACCCGCTGCTCCGTGTGGGGGCTGCCACAACCGCGCGTTCGGCGTCACCTCTTCGTGACCTGATCTGGCAGGGTGTTGCGCGGCCCGTGCCCGGGCCACGGAGAACGGCGGAGGGTCACGGATGTTCTGGAGCAAGCGTGCGAAAGGGCCGCGCCGCGCGGACAGGGGCCGGAACGCCCTGGTGCCGATCCCGCTGACCGGCGGTCTGCTGAGCGGCCAGGTGCAGGACGTCGACGGGCGGCCGCTCGCGGGCGCGGAGGTGTCGGTGCTCGACCGCACCAGCACCCGCATCGCCCACGCCGACACCGACCCGTTCGGCTACTTCTCGGCGGCGCTCGTCCCGGGCCAGTACCGGGTGCGCGCCGAGGCCGGCGGCTACCAGGGCAACGGCGGCACCGTCGAGGTCGAGTGGGGCAAGCACGCCGAGCTGGGCGCGCTCACCCTGGCCCCGGACCTCTCGCTCTCCCCGCCCCCGCCGGGGATCTACGACATCGACTCGGACCACTCGTCCGTCCGGTTCGTGGCGCGGCACATCGGCCTGTCCCGGGTGTACGGGCGCTTCAACCGCTTCCGCGGGCAGATCCGGATCACCGATCCGTTCGAGGACTCGGCCGTGGACGTCGTGATCGACTCGGCCAGCGTGGACACCAACGTCGAGGCCCGGGACCAGCACCTGCGGTCGGGGGACTTCCTCGACGTGGAGCGCTTCCCGCAGATGCGCTTCTCCAGCACCCGCTTCCGGCGCGGCACCGGCAACCGCTGGCTCGTCGACGGCGATCTCACGCTGCACGGCCTGACCAGCGACGTGCAGCTCGACGTGATGTTCCTCGGCCTGGCGGACTGGAACGGCCAGCGCGCCGGCGCCGTCGCCACCGCGGAGCTGCACCGCGAGCACTTCACGCTCAACTGGCAGCAGATGGTCAGCCGCGGGGTGCCGGTCGTCGGCTCCACGATCGACATCAGCCTCGACGTGCAGGCGATTCTCCAGCAGTAGCTCCCGTGAAGCCGTGCTGCCGCCAGGCCTCGTAGACGGCCACGGCGGCGGCGTTGGCGAGGTTCAGCGAGCGGGATCCGGCCACCATGGGCAGCCGGACCCGCGCGGTGACCCGCGGGTCGTCGAGGACGGCGGCGGGCAGGCCGACCGACTCCGATCCGAAGAGCAGGACGTCGCCGGGTGCGTAGTCGACCTCGGTGTGCAGGGTCGTCGCGTGCGCGGTGAAGGCGTACACCCGGGCCGGCCCGATCGCCGCCCACAGCGCGCCGAGATCGTGGTGGACGTGCAGGTCGGCCAGCTCGTGGTAGTCCAGCCCCGCCCGCCGCACGTCCCGCTCGTCGAGCCGGAACCCGAGGGGCTCGACGAGGTGCAGCTCCGCGCCGGTGTTCGCGGCCAGCCGGATCGCGCTGCCCGTGTTCGGCGGGATCTCGGGGGCGTGGAAGGCGATCCGGAACATCCGCTACTCGTACCAGGTGCCGAGGCTCCACAGCGTGCCGGCCGGGTCAGGTCCGCTCGGCCCGCCACTGCGTCGCGGTGAGTCCCGCGAGCTCGCGGAAGTCCCGGGCGAGGTGGGCCTGGTCGGCGTAGCCGCAGGTGGTGGCGACGTCGGCGAGCGTGGGCCGCGTCGAGGTGCGCAGCAGGTCGCAGGCCCGTTCGAAGCGGATGACCCGGGCCGCGGACTTGGGGGAGAGCCCCGTCTCGCCCCGGAACTGCAGCGCGAGGTGGCGCCGGCTCCAGCCGACCTCCCTGGCCAGCTCCTCGATCCGCAGGGTCCCACCGGTCTGGGCGAGGCGCTGCCAGGCCCGCGCGACCTCGGGCCGCGGGTCCGGGCGCCGGCCGTCGGTGGCGAGGCGGGCGAGCCCGGCGTTCAGGATCGCGAAGCGGCTCGCCCAGGTGGGCGCCTCGGCCAGCTTCTCGACGAGGATCCCCGCCCGCCGGCCGATCAGGTCGCCGAGCTCGACGACGTCGCCCCGCAGCTCACCCGCCGGCGTCCCCAGCAGGGCCCGGGCACCCCGCCAGGTCAGCCGCAGCTGCAGCCCGGTCTGGGCCGGCCCCGTCGCGATCATCGCGGGGGAGTCGTGCAGCCCGCCGACCATGCTCCTGAACGAGCCGGGGGAGCGGCCCGGATCGGGCATCCGCAGGATGTCGACGGTCCCGTCGAGGCAGAGCAGGAACGTCAGGTGCCCACCGGGGACCCCCATGTGGACGCCGGGCGCGGAGGCGGGCATGCGATACCCGCTGTAGAGGTCGACGAGCGGCCGCAGCGCCGCGGGCGGCCGCGCCCACACCAGCTCCGACCCGCCCGTGGGCCGGGTGGGATCGCCGTCCGCCCCCATCGCCCCAGGCTAAACGACCCCACAACCCGCGAGTCGGCACTTTCCGTCCCGCGAGTTGGCAGTCCTGGGAGGCCGAAACACACATCTACGACGTCGGGTCGAGCTCCACAGCCCGGTGCGCCCCTTGCTCCCGCAACCACTCCACCAGCGATGACGCCTCGGCCCGCTCGGCGGCGTCGAGCGGCGTCAACCGCTCCCAGGACGGGAGGTGATCGAGCCTGGCGCCCCGGGGCAACAGCAGCTCCGCCGCCGCCCGGCTCCCCCCGTGGCAGGCGTACCAGAAGCAGAGGTCCAGCTCCTCGGCCGACAGCTGCGGGGGGATCCGGTCGAGCAGCCCGAGCGCGGCGGCCTCGGCCGGACGCATCGAGGCGCCCCGCTCGACGAGCCGCTGCGCCGCGCCACGGCACCCGAACGCGACGGCGTCGGACAGGGGCGTGCCGCCCGCGATCACCCCGCCGGTCGCGTCGATCGCGGCGCCGGCGTCGAGCAGGGCGTCGAGGACGGGCAGGTCGTCGCTGCTCGCGGCCCAGTGCAGAGGCGTCTCGGAGTGGGCGCCGACGAACGGCGCGTCCACGTCCGCACCCGCGGCCACCAGCACCCGGACCACCTCCGGGCCGTTCGGGAACCCACCCGGCCAGTCCGTGACGACGTGCAGCAGGGTCCGGGCCCCGTCCGGCCGGGCCGTGGCGAGCGAGGGATCCTCGGCCAGCAGTCGGGTCAGCGTCGAGACATCACCGGCTCGGACCGCGGCCACAGCATCGGGCGACATGCCCCCGATCCTGCCCCGCGGACGTCGCAGATGTGTGTTTCGGCCTACGGCTCTGCCCATTGGCGCGCTCCGCCCGCGTGCCGACTCGCGGGTTCGGTCGGTCAGAGGGTGAGCATCATGCGGGTGTTGCCCAGGGTGTTGGGCTTGACGTGGGCGAGGTCCAGGAACTCCGCGACGCCCGTGTCGTACGAGCGGAGCATCGCGGCGAAGACCTCCTGGGACACCGGCGTGCCGTCGATCTCGGCGAAGCCGTGCCGGCCGAAGAAGTGCTTCTCGAAGGTCAGCACGAACAGCCGGCGCAGCCCCAGCTCCCGCGCGCCCGCGATCAGCGCCGACACGATCGCGTGCCCCGCGCCCTTCCCGAGGGCCGACGGATGCACCGCGACGGTGCGGATCTCGCCGAGGTCCTCCCAGAGCACGTGCAGGGCGCCGCAGCCGACGACCTCGCCGTCGAGCTCGGCGACCAGGAACTCCGGCACCGCCTCGTAGAGCGTCACGATCTCCTTGGCCAGCAACACCTTGCCGGCGTAGTTGTCCACGAGGGACTTGATCGTCCTGACGTCCGCGGTGCGTGCCCGCCGGACGGCCACCGCTGCCATGGCGGTGGAGCGTAGATCATGCGGACCCGGCGTCTACCCTGTAGGCCGTGGGTTCCCCTGACGTCGCGCCTCGCCGCGCTGCCCTGCTGACACTGGGCTGTGCCCGCAACGAGGTCGACTCGGAGGAGCTGGCCGGCAGGCTCGCCGGTTCCGGCTGGGAACTGGCGGAGGCGGACGAGGCGGACGTCATCGTCGTCAACACCTGTGGGTTCGTGGAGCAGGCGAAGAAGGACTCGATCGACACCGTGCTCTCGGCGTCGGACGTGGCGAAAGCCCGGGGGGCGAAGGTCGTCGCGGTCGGCTGCATGGCCGAGCGGTACGGCAAGGAGCTCGCCGACAGCCTCCCCGAGGCGGACGCGGTCCTCGGCTTCGACGCCTACCCGGACCTGGCCGAGCGCCTCGGCGACGTGCTGGCCGGGCACGCCCCGATCTCGCACGTCCCCGTCGACCGCCGCACGCTGCTCCCGATCGCCCCGGTCGAGCGCCAGGCTGCGGAGACGGTGATCCCCGGCCACAGCTGGATCCCGCGGGCGCGGCTGCAGAAGGGCCCGGTGGCGTCGCTCAAGCTGGCGAGCGGGTGCGACCGGCGCTGCGCGTTCTGCGCGATCCCGAGCTTCCGCGGCTCGTTCGTGTCCCGGCTGCCGGACGAGGTGCTGGCCGAGGCCGCGTGGCTCGCCCAGGACGGGGTGCGGGAGCTCGTGCTGGTCAGCGAGAACTCGACGTCGTACGGCAAGGACCTGCCCGGCGGCACCCGCGCGCTGGCCGAGCTGCTGCCCCGGCTCGCCGAGATCCCCGGGATCGACCGGGTGCGCGTGAGCTACCTGCAGCCGGCGGAGACCCGCCCCGAGCTGCTGAAGGTCATCGCGACCACCCCCGGTGTCGCGCCGTACTTCGACCTGAGCTTCCAGCACGCGTCGAACGCCGTGCTGCGCCGGATGCGCCGTTTCGGCTCGCGGCCGGACTTCGTCGACCTCTGCGAGCGCATCCGCGCGCTGGCGCCCGACGCCGGCATCCGCAGCAACGTGATCGTCGGGTTCCCGGGGGAGACCGAGGAGGACCTCGCCGAGCTGGAGGCCTTCCTCACCGAGGCACGGCTCGACGCCGTCGGCGTCTTCGGCTACTCGGACGAGGAAGGCACCGAGGCGGTCGGCTACGAGGGCAAGCACGACGCCGAGGAGGTCGCGGCGCGCGTCGAGCGGATCTCCTCGCTGGTGGACGAGCTCATGGCCCAGCGCGCGGCGGACCGGATCGGCTCCGAGGTGGTCGTCCTGGTGGAGACCGCGGAGTCGGACGACGAGGACGCGATCGGACGGGCCGCGCACCAGGCCCCCGAGGTGGACGGCGAGTGCGTCTTCTCCAGCGGTGAGGGCCTGGTCCCGGGCACGTTCGTGCGCGCGAAGGTGATCGACTCCGAGGGCGCCGACCTGGTCGTCGAGGCCCTGGGGTCGGCGCTGGGACCGGCTCCGGAACCGGCGGGTCGGGGATGAGTGCCGTGCCGGCGGAGGAGCATGCCTCCCCGGCGGACAACGCGCCCCCGCTGCTCAACATCGCGAACGTCCTCACCGGCCTGCGGCTGGTGTTCGTGCCGTTCTTCCTGGTCGCCCTGCTGGCCGCGGACGGCCTGAGCCTGACGTGGCGGCTGGTGGCGTCGCTGCTGTTCGCGGTGGCGGCGATCACGGACCGGTTCGACGGCCAGCTGGCCCGCAGCCGGGGCCTCGTGACGTCGTTCGGCAAGATCGCGGACCCCATCGCGGACAAGGCGCTCATGGGCGCCGCCCTGATCGGCCTCTCGATCCTCGCCCTGCTGCCCTGGTGGGTGACGATCGTGATCATGGCCAGGGAGATCGGCGTCACCCTGCTGCGGTTCTGGGTGATCCGGCACGGCGTCATCCCGGCCAGCCCCGGCGGCAAACTCAAGACGCTGGTCCAGATCGTCGCGATCGGGCTGTACGTGCTGCCGCTGCCCGAGGTGCCCGCGGTCGACTGGCTCCGCTGGGTGCTCATGGCCGCAGCCGTGGTGCTCACCGTGGCGACGGGCCTGGACTACGTCGCCCGCGCGGTCCGCCTCCGCGCGGCCGCTCGTGCCGCACAACGCCGCAGCTAGCAGGGGTGTTCGCCCGCCCGGCGGACGCTCCCCGGGTGGCTGTTCGCCCACAGCGGACGCGACGGACATCGCGCTTCGCCGCCGACGGTGGCGCCGACTCGGTACGGTGGGACCACTCCGTCCGGCGGACGGAGAGAGGGAGAGGGTGGGCGCATGGCTCTGCTGCTGCGTGAGGCGATCGGTGGCGGCCTTCGGCGTGCCCGCACCCTGAAGAAGCGCACCTTGCGGGACGTGTCCCGGGCCGCCCGGGTGAGCCTGGGGTACCTCTCCGAGGTGGAGCGTGGCCGCAAGGAGCCCTCCAGCGAGCTGCTGGCCGCGATCTGCGAGGCGCTCGACGTCTCGCTGCCGGACCTGCTCACCGAGGTGATCGGCGAGATGAGGGCGGACCGCGAGCTCGAGTTCGTCGGCCGCACGGACACCCTCGTCCCGATCGGGCAGCGGCACGCCGACCTGCGGCTCGCGCCGGTGCGCGGGGCCTCTCCGATCAGTGCGCCGATCGGTGCCCGGCCGGGTACCCCGGTCGCGTCGGCCGCCTAGTTCCCGAGCGCGAAAGCCCTGCTGAGAACCTTCTGTGGACGACCTGTGTCCGGTTCGTCCGGCTTCCCCGACGCAGTCGCCGCCGGACCGGTAACCTGGCTCCGGGTCGCCCCGACGGCGATCTCCGGACGATCCCCGATATCGTCCGTGCGGCCTGGGTCCTTGAATGGCAGACGACTGGCAGACGCGGCCGTCACGATGCCACGATGGGCGCAGCACACAACCGTGGCGGTCGCGGGGGGATTTTCGCGGTCCGCACGCAAGCGGCGGTACCGGACCTGGAGGTAGGCGGAGCAGATGGCCAACGGTTTCACGAAGGCCTGGAAGTACCTGATGGCCCTGTTCTCGTCGAAGGTCGACGAGTACGCGGACCCCAAGGTGCAGATCCAGCAGGCCATCGAGGACGCACAGCGTCAGCACCAGGCTCTCTCGCAGCAGGCGGCGGCCGTCATCGGCAACCAGCGCCAGCTCGAGATGAAGCTCAACCGGCAGCTCGGGGAGATCGAGAAGCTGCAGGCCTCGGCCCGGCAGGCGCTCGTCCTCGCCGACCAGGCGCGGTCGCAGGGCGACGAGCAGAAGGCGGGCCAGTACGAGCAGGCGGCGCAGGCCACCGCCACGCAGCTGGTCACGGCGGAGCAGTCGGTCGAGGACCTCAAGACGCTGCACGACCAGTCGATCGGCGCGGCGGCCCAGGCCAAGCAGGCCGTCGAGCGCAACTCGATGCAGCTGCAGCAGAAGATCGCCGAGCGCACCAAGCTGCTCAGCCAGCTCGAGCAGGCGAAGATGCAGGAGCAGGCCGCGGCCTCGCTCCGCTCGATGACCGAGCTCTCGGCGCCGGGGAACACCCCGTCGCTGGAGGAGGTCCGGGACAAGATCGAGAAGCGCTACGCGAACGCCATCGGTTCGGCCGAGCTCGCGCAGAACTCGGTCCAGGGCCGGATGCTCGAGGTCCAGCAGGCGACCGTCGACATGGCGGGCGCGAGCCGGCTCGAGCAGATCCGCGCCTCGATGGCCGGGAACTCGATCACGGGCGGCGAGAAGCCGACCACGCAGATCCCCGCCGCGCCGCAGAGCACCCCGCAGGGGCAGCAGCAGCCCGGCACCGCCTGACCCAGCACGTCCCGGAAGCGCCGTCCCCGCACCGCGAGGGCGGCGCTTCCGCGTTCCCCGCCGCGCCCGGCGGGTGGCCGCGCCCGCCGGCGCGTTATGGATCCATAACGTCGGTGTCGGGTGCCGCAGATCGCGTTATGGATCCATAACGCGATTTGGAGTGCCGCCTGGGCGCGTTATGGATCCATAACGCGGGTCAGGGGTGGGGGCCGGGTTGGCAGGTCGGGCACCAGTACGCGGGTCTCGCGTAGATGCCCGCGCCCTGGTCCGCGACGCGGATCCTCGTGCGGCAGCGGCGGCAGGGGCGGTTGCCCCGCTCGAACACCCAGTGCGCCTCCTCGGGACGCATCGAGCCCGTGGTGGTCTGCTCCGGGCGGTCGGCGTTCGAGAGCAGGAGCTTCCGCGCGCAGGCGACCACGGCGGGCAGGTCGGGGGTGTCCCGGACCAGCGTCCAGGGGGAGAGCCCGAGCAGGAAGCAGATCTCGGTCTTGTACAGGTTCCCGACGCCCGCCATCACCCGCTGGTCCAGCAACGCGAGCCCCAGCTCGTGACGGCCGCGGGCCGCGAGCCGGCGCAGCGACTCGGCCTCGTGCGCCGGCCCCCACGCCGGATCGAGCAGGTCCGGCCCCAGATGCCCGACGAGCCGGGCCTCCTCCGCGGTGGGCAACAGCTCCAGATCGTGCAGGGCGAACCCGACCGCGACCCGTTCCGGGACCTCGAGCACGGCCCGCGCCTCGTACTCGGGCCGCCGCCAGTGCATCCCGGGCCGGTAGAGGTGCCACGAGCCGTCCATCCGGAAATGGCTGTGCAGGCTGCGTCCGTCGTCGAAGCGGGTGAACAGGTGCTTGCCCACCGACACCACCCCGAGCACCCCGGCCCCTGTGAGATCGATCTCCGCGAGCCGGGGATGGCGCAGCTCGCCGCGCAGGAGGGTGTGGCCGGCGAGCGCGGCGTGGAGGCGCTTCCCGGCGAGGTACACGGTGTCGCCCTCGGGCACCCCCCGACGCTACCCACCCGACCGCACTATGGCTCCACAACGCACTCCGGCACGCCCCCCGACCGCACTATGGCTCCATAGCGCGCTCTGGCGGGCCCCTGGAGAGCGTTATGGCTCCATAACGCTCTCCGGTAGGGCCGTGGCCGACGCTGTGGATCCCTGACGCGCTCCGGCGGAGGCCGACACGACGTTGTGCTTCCCTGACGCGCTGTCAGGCAGGGGTCCCCGGCGGCTGTGCGGATCGTGACGTGGGTCGGCGCTGGTAGCGTCGATGGCATGCGGAGCGGGGTGGGTGGGGTGGTGATGTCCCTGCTCGCGCTCGTCCTCGCCGGGGTCGCGCTCTCCGGCGCCGAGCCGAACCTGCTGCTCGGCGTCGTCGGCGCGGCCCTCTTCGCGCTCGGGGCGGCGCGGCACTCGTCGGCCGCCCTGCGCGCCGCCTCCGGCCGCGGGCCCGCCACGGCCCGCCGGCACCGCCACCGCCGGGACGCCGCCGCCCGCGTCCCCCGCCAGCTGGACCCGGACGCCCCGGGTCGCACCCGCGCCCGCGCACCCTCGGGGATGGTGCGGAGCGCCT
>NZ_BAAAQK010000002.1:86476-126040 GCF_039531635.1 Pseudonocardia ailaonensis
GTCGCCCCGGGCGGCGCCCTGCTGTGGTGTCGGCACGGCCCGGATACGTCCGGTTCGAGGGCCGGCCTCCGCCGTGCAGGGCATCCGCCCGGAGCGGCGCGACCTCGACGGGGACCCGTCAGGAGCTCCGCCGCAGCGGCTCGACCGCTGCCGCCGGTTCCCCGATCCCTGATCTCCCTCCCTCGCCGGGAGGTGGAGGTGCGTCGTGCTCGATTTCCTGTACTACCCCGTGTCCGCCGTCATGTGGTTCTGGCACCAGGTGTTCGGCCTGGTCCTCGGCCCCAGCAACGGGGTGGCGTGGGCGCTGTCGGTGGTTTTCCTCGTCCTGACCCTGCGGGCGCTGATGATCAAGCCCGTGCTGAGCCAGATGCGGTCCGCGCAGAAGATGCGCCGGCTCGCCCCGCACATCGCCGAGCTGCGGAAGAAGCACGGCAAGGACCGGGTGAAGCTCGCGGAGGAGACCCAGAAGCTCCATCGCGAGCACGGGGTCTCGCCGCTGGGGTCCTTCCTGCCCGCGCTGGTGCAGGTGCCGGTGTTCATCGCGCTGCTGCACGTGCTGCGGTACTTCAACCGCCCCGGCCTGTCCTTCGAGCAGAACGCGGCGCTGCCGAACTACGTCTTCGGCCCGGACGAGGTGCGCTCCTTCCTCGAGGCCCGGCTGTTCGGGGCGCCGCTGTCGTCGTACATCGCCATGCCGCAGAACCTGCTCGACTCGTTCGGCGCGCACGTCGACCGCTGGCACGTCGTCGTGGTGGCGGTGCCGCTGATCCTCGCCGCGGCCGTCGCCACGCACGTCACGGCCCGGTGGTCGCAGCGCCGCCAGCAGCTCGACCCGGCCACGCCCGGCGCCGGGATCATGAAGCTGTTCCCGTGGCTCTTCCCGCTCGGCGTGGTGGCCGGCGGGCTGTTCTTCGCCTTCCCGATCGCGATCCTCGTCTACTGGCTCACGGGCAACGCCTGGACGCTCGCGCAGCAGCACCTGATCACGAAGAAGCTGGACCGCGAGGAGGCGGCGCTGCCCCCGGTGGTTGCGGTGGCGGAGTCGGCGCGAGGTCCGAAGCCGGGCCAGAAGCCGGTCGCGCCGCGCCCGGGCGCGAAGCCCGTGACCCGGACGCACGTGGCCCCGAAGCAGGCGGCCCCGAAGCAGGCGGCACAGCACCCGGCCCGGAAGGAGGCGGCCCCGAAGCAGGCGGCACAGAAGCAGGCGGCCCGGAAGCCCGGTTCTCCTCGCTCGAAGCCCGTCCGGACCGCAGGAACCGGACAGGCCTAGGGTCGGGAGGTGCGTCCCTCCCGTTCGACCCGCCTCGCGGCGGCCGGCCTGCTGGCGGCCGGTCTGCTCGCCGGCTGCGGCGCCCCGACCACCCACGCCGCCGCCTCCGGCGGCAACGGCGCCCCGAGCGCGACCCTGCCCGCGTTGCAGACCAAGCTCGCGTCGATCGTCCAGGACGAGTGCGCGACCCAGCAGCCGGCGCAGATCTTCCCGAACTGCGCGCGGTTCGTGCGCGAGGTGCAGAACATCGTGCCGGCCGCCCGGGCGGAGGCCGGCTCGGTGAGGTCCGGAGCCGCCGTCACCCAGGCCGCGGCGGACACCGACGATGCGGTCAACCGTTTCACCCAGGACGTCTGCACACCCGTCGCGGGGGCGAAGGCCGGGCCCGCGGCGGTGTGCGGGCCCGACCTGGCGGCGATGCAGCAGGGGCTGAAGGCGCTCGTGTCCGCGCTGGGTTCCTCCTGATCGTCCGATTCGCCCACCAGGGAAAACACCCCTTTCGGACGTCCGTGCACCGGTGCGCCGGGGCAGCCCCGGTCGGGTGAGAATGGGTGCGGGACGACGGGAGGACTCGACGGATATGAAGGCGTCGCGGCGGTGGGGTACGGCCGCACTGGGCATTGCGACCGTGGTCGTGCTGGGCCTCGGGATCATGGTGGGCGTCCATCCGGACGCGATGGCGGGCGCGTTGGTGCCGGACGGTCTCAGCCCCGTCGCGGACGCGCCGAAGGCCCTCGCGGCCCCCGCCCCCGTCGTCCACATCACCCCGGATCAGGGCACCGCGCTGAACCCGTCGACGCCGATCGAGGTCGCGGTCACGGACGGCACGGTGCAGGCCGTGCACGTGACCAACCAGGCCACCGGCAAGGCCGTCGAGGGCGCTCTCACCAAGGACACGCGCGGCTGGAGCTCGACGGGGGACCTCGCCTACGGCGCCACCTACGCCGTCGGTGTCGACGCGGTCGGCTCGGACGGCGCCTCCCACCACACGGACGGCACGGTCAGCACCGTCTCGCCGAAGCTGCAGGCCTACCCGTCCTTCGTCCCGGCACCCAACTCGGTGCCGACGGTCGGGGTCGGGCAGCCGATCGTCGTGCGGTTCGACCACCCGATCACGGACCGTGCGGCCGCCGAGAAGGCCCTGACCGTCACCTCCAGCCCGGCGCAGACCGGCGGCTGGTACTGGATCTCCAACACCGAGGTCCACTACCGCCCGCAGGCCTACTGGCAGCCCGGCAGCACGCTCACGGTGAAGGCCGACATGTACGGCGTCGACCTGGGCAACGGCACGTACGGCCAGACCGACCGCACCATGACGCTCAAGGTGCACGACGCGTGGGTGGCCAAGGCCGACGGCGCCTCGGAGTCCATGCAGATCTTCGACAACGGCCAGCTGGTCAAGACCATGAAGATCAGCCTCGGCTCGCCCGGCTTCCCCTCGCACACCGGCCCGCACGTGATCTCGGACAAGCAGCCGTCGATCATCATGGACTCCTGCACCTACGGCGTCTGCGCAGGTCAGCCGGGGTACTACAAGGAGAAGGTCGATCTCGACCTGCGGATCTCCAACGACGGCGAGTTCGTGCACTCCGCCCCGTGGTCGGTGGGCCAGCAGGGCAACTCGAACGTCTCGCACGGCTGCGTGAACCTCGCCCCGGCCGACGCCCAGTGGTTCTTCGACCACTTCGGCATCGGCGACGTCGTCGAGATCACGAACTCGGGCGGTCCGGCGCTGCCGGTCTACGACACCTACGGCGACTGGGAGCTCACCTGGCCGCAGTGGAAGGCCGGCTCCGCGCTCTGAGCGCGCTCCCGCCGCACCATGATCGTCGCTTCGGACTCATCGGCGCCGTATCCGGCGTGGATGGGTCCGAAGCGACGATCATCCTGTGTCAGACGCCCAGGCCGCGGCGGAGGGCGATCCGTTCGGACTGCTCCCGCTGCGAGATCGCGGCGCCCGTGATGGTCGCCGAGCCGTGGAAGGTGCCGGGGAACAGGTGTAGCTCGACCGGCACGCCCGCGGCCTGCAGGGCCAGCGCGTAGGCGATGCCCTCGTCGCGGAGCGGGTCGAAGGCCATCACCGACACGTACGCGGGCGGCAGCCCGGCGAGGTCGGTGGCGCGGGCGGGCGCGGCGTAGGGGGAGACGTCCGGGCCGCCGCGGGCGTCCGCGCCGACGTAGGAGTTCCAGCTGACGATCGCGTGCGGCCGGTGCCACACGGGGGTGTCGGTGTAGGCGCGCATGCTGGGCGTCTCGAGGCGGTCGTCGAGCTCGGGGACCGCGAGGAACTGGAAGCGGATCGCGGGGCCACCGCGGTCGCGGGCCATCAACGCGAGCCCGGCACAGAGCCCGCCCCCGGCGCTGGACCCGTGGATCGCGATGCGCCCGGGGTCCACCCCGACATCGGCCGCGTTGGCGGCGAACCAGCTCAGGCCGGCGAAGCAGTCCTCGAGCGGGCCGGGGAACGGCGTCTCGGGCGCGAGCCGGTAGTCGACGGTCACGACCACCGCCCCGACGTCCCGCGCGATCGCGAGGTTCCGCGCGTGCGAGCCGTCGAGGTCTCCCACCACGAAACCGCCGCCGTGGACGTCGTAGACACCGACCGGCCCGGACCGCTCGTCCGGGACGTAGATCCGCAGGGGGACGTCCGGCGCACCGTCGGGGCCCGGCACCACGATCTCCGAGACGGTCACCCCGGACTCGTCCGGCGCCGGCAGCCCGGCCCGGCGCTCGCGCTGGGCGATCCGCGCCGCCGCGATGTCACCGAGGTCCACCGGCGGGAGCGCGGGCAGGGCCTCGGCGAGCTCGGGATCGAGGGCGTACTCGGTGGTCACGGAACCTCCTGTGACGGTGGGACAGCTGTCGGGCACGATCCGTCCGGCGACGGCCGGCGGATCCACGCCTCGGTCGATCATGCCGCGGCCGCCCGGGCGCTACCCGGCAGGTGGTGCGTCCCGGGCAGGGCGCTCTCAGCGGCCACCGCATGGTCGGACGCCGGTCGGGATCAGGCGCGCAGGCGCAGGCCCTTCGGGGTGACGCGGAAGCCCGCCTCGGTGAGGACGTCGGCGAGGTCCGAGCCCAGCGCCTCGCCGCCGTCGGCCTTCTCCACGGCGAGCGAGCCCAGCCAGCCCTCGTGCACCGCGCCCGCCAGGGCGTGCGCGGCGGCGGAGAGCTCCTCGCGCTCCGTGGTGAAGGAGAGCAGCGACTTGCCGCCCCGCTCGACGTAGAGCGCGGGACCGCCGTCGACGAGCACGACGAGCGCCCCGGCCTTCCGCCCCGGCCGGTGCTTCGAGTCGCCCACCGTCGCGGGCCACGGCAGCGCTGCCCCGTAGGGCTGGGCGGGATCCGCGGCCGCCAGCACCACCCGGGACAGCTGGGCGCCCGCCGGCTCGGGTCCGCGGGGAGCCCCCCAGGCCCCGCCCCCGGGCCGCCCGGGGCTGCCCGGGCGAGCAGGACCCCCGCCCCCGGACCCGCGCGCAGGCCAGACCTGGGTTTCCCCGGCGGGATCACCGGGTCCGCGGTGCGGCGTCCACACCTGGCTGTCCTGCTGGTCGGCACCGGCACCTGTCCGGGCGTCGGGTTCGCCGGCGCCGTCGGGTTCGAGGGCTCCGTCGGGTTCGGCGGCGCTGTCGACCCCGCCGGCGCTGTCGGGCTCGAGGGCTCCGTCGAGTTCGGTTTCGGCGCCGAGGGCGCCGATTCCGTTCCCGGCACCGGATCCGGGCACGGCGCCCGGGCCGGACCGGATGCCGGCGCCAGTGCCTGCGCTGGTGTCCGCGCCCGTATCGGCCTCGGCGTGCCCGTCGGCTCCGGCTCGGTCGCCCTGCCCGCCCGCCCTCACCGCACCGGGTGCGGCGAGGGCCGGGTCGCCAGGGCCCCGGTGCGGTGACCAGCCCGTGGGGGCCGCGCCGTCCGCCGGGACCGGCGGCGCACCGTCCTCTGCTCCGCCGAGGGGTGCCTCCGCGGAGCCCGCGGTGAGCTCCCGGGCGGAGCCCGGGCCGAAGGGTCCCGCCGTGGACTCCAAACCGAGATCCGATGTGGACCCCACTCGGACCTCGGCACTGTATGCGGGGGCGATCCCCCTCGCGGGGTTCCCCCGATCATCCTGTCCCGCAACCGATCCGGGCTCCGGGACATCGTCCGTCGAGGGTCCGAAGCCCGAGCCGAGCGCTCCGATCGGAGAACCGTCCGGTGTGGACAGTGCGCGGAGGCGGTCGATCGCGCCGGGGACCGCGAACTGTGCCGCGCCCAGCCCCTCCACCACGTACCCGCGCCGGACCCGGCCGGAGTCCTCCATGGCGCGCAACACCTTGTACACGGCGGCGAAGCCGCCGCTGACCCGCTCCGTGCCCAGCGCTCCGCGGGTGAGCACCCCGTGCCGCTCCAGGAAGGCCTCCGCCTTCGCGTGGGCGCGCCGCGTCGGATCCGGTTCCCGATCCACCGCGAGTGCCCAGCGGCCGCCGACGGAGGGCGGGCCCGTGCGCGAGGGCATTTGCGGCCGCGCCGCCCGGAGCTGCGCGTACCGGCCACGGGCGGCGGTGCGGCGGGTGCGGTGCGCCGGTCCGCGGGAGCGCGTACCCCCGCCGCCGAGCCGGGCGCGCAGCGGACCGAGGGTGTCGTTCGTGAGGAGCCCGGCCCAGACCAGGTCCCAGATCGCGGCCTCGGTCTCGGCGTCCGTCGGCGCGGCCCGGGTCGAGCCACCGGAGCCGCCGGAACCGAGCACGCCCCCGGAACCGAGCACGCCACCCGAACCGGTCGGCCCCCCGGAGCCGGCTGAGCCCCCGGAGCCGGCTGAGCCCCCGGAGCCGGCCGAACCACGGGGGCCGGCCGGACCACGCGAGCCGGTCGAGCCATCAGGACCCGACGAACCGCCGGTGCCGGCCGGGTCACCAGAACCGACAGAGCCGTCGAGGCCCACCGCGCCCTCGGTGAGCAGCACCCGCGCAGCCAGATCGGCGAGCTGCCGGAAGAACAGCGCTCCGCCGCCCAGCGCGGGCTCGCCCAGCTCCGGCATGCCCAGCACCGACAGCAGCGCCCGGTGCAGGGGAGTGCCGGCCACGTCGAGATCCGGCTCGGGCAGCAGCAGGTCCGCCACGTCCGCCGGTGCGACCGCGAGCCAGCCGTCGCTGCCGGCGAGCGGGCCGCAGCCGGTCCACGTCACCTCGCCGGCCGCCGTCAGCTCGTCGAGCAGCGCGGGCGTGTAGCCGGGCAGCCGGGCGGGCAGGATCAGCGACTCCAGCGCGCTCGCGGGCAGCGGAGCCCCGGCCAGCTGCTCGACCACGCCCAGCACGTCCTCGGGGCCCGGGGCGGACCGCATCCTGCCGCGCCGGCTCCCCGGCCGCTCCCCGCCGCCGGTCTGCACGCCCTGCCACGCCGGCAGGAACCGCCCGAGCGCCCGCTGCTCGACGGGCTCGACCTCGGCCCGCAGCCGCGCCAGGGACGCCCGCCGCAGCCGCCGCAGGACCTCGGCGTCGCAGTACTCGATCGAGCCCTCGCCACCGCCGGCGGCCGAGGGGCGCAGCTCGCCGCGCACCAGCCGTCCCGTGCCGGTGAGCCGGTCCAGCACGCCGTGCACCACGGCCACGCCGAGCCCGAACCGGGTGGCCACCTCCGCCGGGGTGAAGGGGCCGTGTGTGCGGGCGTAGCGGAGCACCAGATCGCCGAGCGGGTCCGGCACGGGTTCGGTGAAGGTCTCCGGCACGCCGACCGGCAGCGGGGCGCCCAGGGCGTCGCGGACCCGCCCGGCGTCCTCGATCGCGACGAACCGCTCCTCGCCGGCGATCCGGACCCGGATCGCTCGGCGCTGCGCCTCCAGATCGGCCAGCCACTCGGGCGCGACGCCCCGGGCCCGACCGTCCTCGACCGACAGGTCGCCGAGGAACTTCAGCAGGTCCGCGGCCCCCTCGGCGTCCCGCGCGCGGCGGTCCGGCGCCGTGCGCTGCAGCGCGGCCTCGACCTCGGCGAGCACCTCCGGATCCAGCAGCTCGCGGATCGCCTCGGAACCGAGCAGCTCGGCCAGCAGAGTGGAGTCCAGCGAGAGCGCCGCAGCGCGGCGTTCGGCCAGCGGGGCGTCCATCTCGTAGAGGAACATCCCGATGTAGCCGAACAGCAGGCTGCGGGCGAAGGGCGACGGCGCCTGCGTGGCCAGCTCGACGACCTTGACCTTGCGCGAGCCGATGTCGGCCATCAGGTCCCGCAGGCCCGGCAGGTCGTACACGTCCTGCACGCACTCGCGCATGGCTTCCAGGGTGATCGGGAACTGCTCGAACTTGCCCGCCACCGCGAGCAGCTGGGCCGAGCGCTGCCGTTGCTGCCACAGGGGGCTGCGGCGCTTGGGGTCCCGGCGGGGGAGCAGCAGCGCCCGCGCCGCGCACTCCCGGAACCGCGACGCGTACAGCGACGAGCCGCCGAGCTCGGCCACCACGATCTGCTCGACCTCACCGGGATCGAGCAGCACGTCCTCCGCGGTGGGGACGATCTCGGCGCCCGAGTCGTCGAGCGCGTCCGGCAGCCGCAGGACGATCCCGTCGTCCGCGCCGGCGGCGTGCACCTCGACGCCGCGCCGCTCCCGCATCCGCGCGGCGATCGCCAGCGCCCACGGCCCGTTGACCTGGGACCCGAAGGGGGAGTGGACGACCAGCCGCCAGTCGCCCAGCTCGTCCCGGAACCGCTCGACCAGGATCGTGCGGTCGCTGGGCACGTGCCGGGTGGCCTCCTGCTGCTCCCGGAGGTACGCGACCAGGTTGTCGATCGCCCACTCGTCGAGCCCGGCGTCCGCGGCCCGGGCCCGCGCGTCGGCGTCCGACAGCCCGGCCATCTCGCGCACGAACGCACCGATCGCCCGGCCGAGCTCGAGGGGGCGCCCGATGGACTCGCCCTTCCAGAACGGCATCCGCGCGGGCTCACCCGGCGCGGGCGTGACGATCACGCGGTCGTGGGTGATGTCCTCGACGCGCCAGCTCGACGTGCCGAGCAGGAACGTGTCCCCCACCCGGGACTCGTAGACCATCTCCTCGTCGAGCTCGCCGACGCGCGAGCCCGCGCCGTCCGCACCCCCGGGTGTCATCACCGTGAACAGGCCCCGGTCCGGGATCGTGCCGCCGCTCGTGACGGCCAGACGCTGGGCGCCCGGACGGCCGGCGAGCTGGTCGGTGACCCGGTCCCAGGTGATCCGCGCGCGCAGCTCGCCGAACTCCTCCGACGGGTACCGCCCGGCCAGCATGTCCAGCACCGAGTGCAGCGCCGAGTCCGGCAGGGCCGCGAACGGGGCCGCCCGGCGCACCACTGCGGCGAGGTCGGAGAGCTGCCACGGCTCCAGGGCGACCATCGCGACGATCTGCTGGGCCAGCACGTCGAGCGGGTTGCGCGGGTAGCGCATGGACTCGATCGCCCCGGACGTCATCCGCTCGGCGACGACCGCGCACGACACGAGGTCCCCGCGGAACCTGGGGAACACCACGCCCTTCGACACCGCGCCGACCTGGTGCCCCGCGCGCCCGACGCGCTGCAGCCCGGACGACACGCTGGGCGGCGCCTCCACCTGGACCACCAGGTCGACCGCGCCCATGTCGATGCCCAGCTCCAGGCTCGACGTGGCCACCACGCAGGGCAGCCGCCCGGACTTGAGCTCCTCCTCGACCAGCGTGCGCTGCTCGCGGGACATCGATCCGTGGTGCGCCTTGGCGATCACGGGAGGCGCGCCGCCCCCGACCCCCGACTGCCCGATCGCCTCGGCGGGGAAGTCGTCGAGCTCCACCGCCTCCTCCGCCTCGGACGCGGCCAGCTCGTTCAGCTTCGCCGTCAACCGCTCCGCGAGCCGCCGCGAGTTCGAGAAGACGATCGTGGACCGGTGCTCCCGCACCAGGTCGAGCAGGCGCTTCTCCACCGCCGGCCAGATCGACGGCCGCTGCGCCCCGCCGGCCGCGGACCCGATGACCTCCTCGTCCGCGCTGCCGGGGGCGGGCTGCTCGCCGAGCGCCGCGAGGTCCGGCACCGGGACCTCGACCCTCACCTCGATCGTCTTGGGGGTCTTCGGCTGCACCACCTCGACCGGGCGCGCGCCGGACAGGAACGTGGACACCTCGTCGAGCGGGCGGACCGTGGCGGACAGGCCGATCCGCTGCGCGGGCCTCTCCAGCAGCTCGTCGAGCCGCTCCAGGGAGAGCGCGAGGTGCGCGCCGCGCTTGGTGGCCGCGACCGCGTGCACCTCGTCGAGGATCACGGTCTCGACGCCCCGCAGCGAGTCCCGCGCCGCCGACGTCAGGATCAGGAACAACGACTCCGGGGTGGTGACCAGCACGTCCGGTGGGGTGCGGGCGAACTGGCGCCGCTCGTCCGCCGGGGTGTCGCCGGTGCGCATCCCGACGGTGATGTCCGGCGCCTTCTCCCCGCGTCGCTGCGACTCCTGGCGGATCCCCGTCAACGGCGCGCGGAGGTTGCGCTGCACGTCGACCGCCAGGGCCTTGAGCGGCGAGACGTAGAGGACCCGGCAGCGCTGCTTCGCCGGGGCGGGCGGGGCCACCGCCAGCCGGTCGAGCGCCCAGAGGAAGGCGGCCAGGGTCTTACCCGAGCCCGTCGGCGCGACGACCAGCGCGTTCCTCCCCGCCTGCGCGGCACGCCACGCGCCCTCCTGGGCGGCCGTGGGCGCGGCGAAGGCGCCCCGGAACCAGTCCCGGGTGGCGGGGGAGAAACCGTCCAGTGCGCTCACGGGGACCACTATGCAGCGCACCCCCGACAGTTTTCGCGCCGTGCCGGCTCCCGAGCACCAGCCAGACCCCCACGGCGGCGAGCAGGACGCCGGGCAGGGCCAGCAGGACCGGCACCTCGCCGAACATCAGGAAGGTCCACACCATCGTCACGGGCGGGGTGAGATAGAGCAGCGCCGACACCCGGGTCGCGCCGTACCGGCGCAGGGCCAGCAGATAGGTCCCGTAGCCGCCGAAGGTCGACAGCAGCACCACCCACGCGATGGCGCCCCAGAACCCCGGCGCGTCGGGCGGGGCCGCGTGCCCCAGCAGTGCGGTGACCGGCCAGAACAGCACCGCCGCCGTCGTCACCTGGAGGGTGAGGGCGACGAGTGGGGTCTCGGGCGGGTCGAGTCGCCGTTCCAGCAGCGTGCCCGCGGACAGGGCCAGCATCCCGCCGAGGGGGAGCAGGAAGGCCCACCAGGGCGCCGTCCCCGGTTCGAGGTCGCCCGCCACGACCAGGGTCACCCCGGCCAGCCCCGCCGCCAACCCGATCCGCTGCCGGGCCGTGGTCCGCTCGCCCAGCACCGGGGCCGCCGCGATCGACACCACCAGCGGCTGCAGGGCCGCGACCAGCGCCGCCGTGCCCGCCGGCACGCCGAGCTCCACGCCCGTCACCACCCCGCCCAGGTAGAGCACCTGGCCGAGCCCGCCGAGCACGGCCTGCCGCCACCAGGCCCCGCGGGGGATCGGCCGTCTGCGGGCCAGCAGGACCAGCCACAGCAGCGTGGCCGCGATCAGGTACCGCCAGGACAGCAGCGTGTCCGCGGGCGCGTACCCCGTTCCCAACACGGCGCCGACGAATCCCGAGCTCCAGAACAGCACCAGCAGCGCACCCATGAGCGCACGTAACCACACCGGTCGGTATACTCGCAGTGTATGAGCACCCCCGCGGGCGAGCGGCTGATCACGGCGGCCAGCGCCCTGTTCTACCGGCACGGCATTCGCGCGGTCGGCGTCGACCTCATCGCCGAGACCGCCGGCACCACGAAGAAGACGCTGTACGACCGCTTCGGTTCGAAGGACGCCCTCGTCGCGCTCTACCTGGAGCGACGCACCGTCGCGTGGCAGACTTTCCTGGAGGAGCACATGCGCGGCCGGCCGCTGGTCGAGGTGTTCGACGTCCTGGCGCTCTGGCTGGTCGACCAGGACCGCGGCTGCGGCTTCGTCAACGCCTTCGCCGAGATCGGCGGCACGGGCCACCCCGCCGAGCGGGTGATCCGCGCGGAGAAGGACTGGATGCGGGACCACCTGGTCGCGCGGGCACTCGCGGAGGGCCACCCGGCCAGCGCCGGGATCGCGCTGCACCTGCTCTACGAGGGCGCGACCGTGCTCGCGACCGCCGGCGGCAACCCGGACGCACCGGCCCAGGCCAAGGCCTCAGCGCTTGCGGTTCTGCACCCACCAGCGGATCAGCAGGGTGAGCGAGGTCAGCAGCATGATCACGACCACGACCTGGCCCAGCGGTGACGACAGACCGGTGGGATCGGACATACCGGTCAGGGTAGCCACTCCGGCGCGGCGCCGCCGTAGTCCGGGACGGAGGTCCAGCGGAGCCCCGCTCCCGGCGGGCGCGCGATCGTGAACGGGCCCAGTTCCTGCAGGTACGGCGCGGGATCGACGTCCTCCGCGCCCGGCGGGGTGCGGGGGAGCCGCTGCAGGTACGACGCCGTGCCCGCCAGGGCGAGCCGGACGTGGTGCGTCCCGCCCGACCGCCGCTGCTCGGCCAGCGCGAGCAGCGCCCCGGCCGCCCCGAGATACCCCGTCGCGTGGTCGAGGACCTGCGCGGGGAGCGCGCCGGGATCGCCCTCCACCAGCCCGATCCCGCACGCGGACTGCACCAGGCTGTCGAAGCCCCGGCGCCCGGCCCACGGCCCGCGATGCCCCCACGCCGACAGCGTGACGACCACCAGTCCGGGATGGCGCGCCGCCAGCTCCTCGGGTGCCATGCCGAAGCGGTCCAGCGCCCCCGGCCGGTAGCCCGTGACGACGACGTCGGCCCCGGCCAGCAGGTCCTCGAGCGGCAGCGAGGCGAGCGCGGACCGCTTGTCCGGCAGCATCTCCCAGGCCTGGTGGGGGATCTCCGGCAGGTGCGGCGGGTCGATCCGCAGCACGTCCGCCCCGTGGACCGCGAGCGTCCGGGTGGCGACGGGCCCGGCGATCACCCTCGTCAGATCGAGGACGCGCGGGCGCCGGGCCGGACGCGGCGCCGCCTCGCCGAGCACCCGACGGTCGACGAGCGGCAGCGAGCGGGCGGCGGCACCCGCCTCCGTCGCGGCCCACTCCTCCTCGGTCCGGGTGGCCGCGGCGACCCCGCCCGCCTCGTGCAGGGCGGTCTCCAGCGGCACCTTCTCCCAGTCCCCGATGGCCGCCGCCGGATCGTCGCCCAGCACCGACCGGGCCGCCGCCGCGTGCCACGGGTAGTTGGCATGCAGTCGGATCCAGCCGTCGGCGGTGCGGTGGAAGGCGGAGAGCGGATCGAACAGGCTGCTCGGCTCCTCGCCCGCCCGGCGCAGGTACCGCTCGCTGCGCAGCACGACGGCGGCCTGCCGGGTGTCGATCGCGACGTCCCCGTCCGACGCGGCGAGCAGCGCGGCGCCGATCGTGGCGGTGCCGAACGCCGTCACCGGGAAACGGGAGCCCAGGGTGCGTTCGGGGCCGCTGATCGTCAGCCGCCGCAGCTCGCCGGCCGATCCGCCGAGCGCCGCCCAGACGGCCTCGATCACCGCCCCTCCACCAGCGTATCGACGCCGTCGAGGATCCGCTCGAGCCCGAAGCGGTACATCGCGTCCCGGTCCTCCTGGGGATCCGGGCCCTCGGCGAACGCGCCCCCGGTGAACGCGGCGATCAGGGCGGGGAAGCGGTCCGGGGTGAGGAACCGGGCGAAGAGCGCCTCGTAGGCGTTCTCGGCCGACGCGTGGTCGGCCGCGTGGAAGGTGAGATCGCCGAAGGTCAGGGCGTTGAGCTGCAGGATCACGAACAGCTTCTCTCCCTCGGAGAGGGCCGCGGGACGGAGCGCGCGCAGCCCGAACTCCAGCCAGGTGAGCTGGTTCGGGGTCGCCGGCGGGCCCGTCTGCGGCACCATCTGCTGGATCCACGGGTGCGCGCGCATCCGGTGCAGGGTCGCCCACGCCCAGCGTTCGAGGCCGTCGCGCCACGGGGCGTCCGGGTCCGGGTCGAGCACGGCCGGGGGCGGCCCGATCGCCCGGTCCTGCATGTGCAGCAGCAGCTCCTCCTTGCCGCCGACGTGCCGGTACAGCGACATCGGTGTGAACCCCAGCGCCTTCGCGACGCGGCTCATCGACACCCCGTCGAGCCCCTCGGCGTCGGCGATGTCGATCGCGGTCGCCACGATCCGGCCGAGCGAGAGCCCCTCGCGGGAGGCCGGCGCCGGGTCCGCCTTCCAGACCGCTTCCAGCGGCGTCATCGCGTCCATCGCCCTTGATCCTACGAGATGTTTATGGCATATACTCAGTGTATGGCATACACGGTCGAGGCCGAGGGGCTGCGGAAGTCCTTCGGGAGCACGGACGTCCTGGAGGGCATCGACCTGGGGGTGCCGCGCGGGAGCATCGCCGCCCTGCTGGGGCCCAACGGTGCCGGCAAGACGACCACGGTGAAGATCCTCACCACGCTGCTGCGGCCGGACGCCGGACGGGTGGTGGTCGCAGGCCACGACGTGCTCGCCGAACCGGCCGCGGTGCGCCGCGCGATCAGCCTCACCGGCCAGCGGGCGACGGTCGACGAGGTGCTCACCGGCCGCGAGAACCTGGTGATGACGGGCCGGCTGCGGCACCTCACGAAGGCCGCGGCCCGGGAGCGCGCACAGCGGCTGCTCGAGCGCTTCGACCTGGTCGACGCGGCGGACCGGCGGGTCGCCGGCTACTCCGGCGGCATGGCGCGGCGGCTCGACATCGCGCTGGGGCTCGTCGACGATCCCGTCGTCCTGTTCCTCGACGAGCCGACGACGGGGCTGGACCCACGGAGCCGCCGCGAGGTCTGGGCGGCGGTCGGGGAGCTCGCGGCCTCCGGCGTCACGGTGCTGCTGACCACGCAGTACCTGGAGGAGGCGGACCGGCTCGCCGACCGCGTCGCGGTGCTCGCGGACGGCCGGATCGCCGCCGAGGGCACCGCCGACGAGCTCAAGTCGCTGATCGGCGGCGAGACCGTCGAGCTCGTCCTGTCGGACGAAGCGACCCTCGCCGACGCGGTGACGGTCGCCGAGCTGCAGGGTCTCGCCGCTCGGACGGACGCCGAGACGCTGTCGCTCCACATCCCGACCGACGGCACCGCCGCCGGCGTGCGGGACCTGCTCGGGGCGATGGCCGCCGTCCCCGTCCTCCGGGTGGCCGTGCACCGCCCGACGCTCGACGACGTCTTCCTCTCGCTCACCGAAAGTGTCCCGGCATGACCGCCCACTCGCCCGTGCCCGGCCCGCTGCTCGACGTCGGCACGTTCGTCGGCCGCTCGCTGCGGCACTCGGCGCGCAGCATCGACGCGATGATCGTCGCGATCGTGCTGCCGATCATGATCCTGCTGGTCTTCGTGTACGTCTTCGGCGGCGCGATGGCCGCCCGGGCGGACTACCTCACCTACGTGGTGCCCGGGGTGATCGTGCTCTGTGCGGCGCACGGCTCGGCCCAGACCGCGATCGGCGTCAACCGGGACATGACGACGGGGACGATCGACCGGGTGCGGTCCCTGCCGGTCGTGGGGTCCGCGGTGCTCATCGGGCACGTGCTGGCCAGCGTGGCCCGCAACCTGGTGTCGACGGCGGTGGTGGTCGGTGTGGCCCTCCTGCTCGGCTTCCGACCGGTGGCGTCGGTGGGGGACTGGGTCGCGGTGGCGGGGCTGCTGGCGCTGCTGATGGTGGGGGTGTCGGCGCTGTCCGCGGCGTTCGGGCTGCTCGTGTCGAGCCCCGAGGCGGCCGGTGCGCTGTCCTTCGTGCTGCTCTTCCTGCCGTACCTGAGCAGCGGGTTCGTCCCGCCGGAGACGATGCCCGCGGTGCTGCGCGGGTTCGCGGAGCGCCAACCGGTGACGCCGCTGATCGACGCGGTCCGCGGGCTGCTGCTCGGGACGCCGGTCGGCGGGGCGCCGTGGCTGGCGGTGGCCTGGTGGGGCGGGCTGGGGCTGCTCGGCGTCGCCGGGTGCGGCCTGCTGTTCCGGCGCCGCGGTGCGTCCTGATCCGGGCGCGTGACTACCCTCGGGCCCGTGCGACTGAGCCAGTTCCGGACCCTGATGCACGACGAGTTCGGCGAGATGAGGGCGGGCTCGCTGGCCCGTGACCACGTGTTCGCCGAGCTCGGCGGCCGCAGCGCCGAGCAGGCGATCGCGGCGGGCATCGACCCGAAACGGGTGTGGGAGGTCATCTGCGTGGCCTACGACGTGCCGGTGGAGCGCCGGCTGGGGCGCGACGACTGAGTCCCGGCGCTGTCCCGCCCGTCGCGCGGGCCGCTCGGCGCGGCAGGGTAGCCGATCGGCGTGTCGGGGTCGGCCTCGAACAGGTGTTCGTATAGCGTGCTGTCCACACCCGGTGCCGGTTGTCCACAGCGGGGATGCGCTTCCGGAAACTGTCGGGGGTACCGAATACGGTCTCTCTCGTGGCTCCCCGGAAGTCGTCGAACACCGCACAACCGTCCCGCACCCCGATCGAGCGAGGTACCCAGATGAGCACTCCCGACCGCGAGAAGGCGCTCCAGCTCGCCCTCGCCCAGATCGAGAAGAACCACGGCAAGGGCTCCGTGATGCGCCTCGGGGACGACACGCGTCCGCCGATCGGCGTCATCCCCACCGGCTCCATCGCGCTCGACGTGGCGCTCGGCGTGGGTGGCTTCCCGCGCGGGCGCGTCGTGGAGATCTACGGCCCGGAGTCCAGCGGCAAGACTACGGTCGCCCTGCACGCGGTCGCCAGCGCCCAGGCCGCGGGCGGCGTCGCCGCGTTCATCGACGCGGAGCACGCGCTCGACCCCGAGTACGCCAAGGCGCTCGGCGTGGACACGGATGCGCTGCTGGTCTCCCAGCCGGACACCGGCGAGCAGGCGCTCGAGATCGCGGACATGCTGATCCGCTCCGGCGCCCTGGACATCATCGTGATCGACTCGGTGGCCGCGCTCGTGCCGCGCGCCGAGATCGAGGGCGAGATGGGCGACAGCCACGTCGGCCTCCAGGCCCGCCTGATGAGCCAGGCGCTGCGCAAGATCACCGGTGCGCTGAGCAACTCGGGCACCACGATGATCTTCATCAACCAGCTGCGCGAGAAGATCGGCGTGATGTTCGGGTCCCCCGAGACCACGACGGGTGGCAAGGCGCTGAAGTTCTACGCCTCCGTCCGCCTGGACATCCGCCGCATCGAGACCCTGAAGGACGGCACCGACATGGTCGGCAGCCGCACCCGGGTCAAGGTCGTGAAGAACAAGGTGGCCCCGCCCTTCAAGCAGGCCGAGTTCGACGTGCTCTACGGCGTCGGCATCAGCCGCGAGGGCTCCCTGATCGACGTCGGCGTGGAGCAGGGCATCATCCGCAAGTCGGGTGCCTGGTACACGTACGAGGGCGACCAGATGGGGCAGGGCAAGGAGAACGCCCGCAAGTTCCTCAAGGAGAACCCGGACATCGCGGCCGAGGTCGAGAAGCGGATCAAGGAGAAGCTCGGGATCGGCGCGGTGCTCGACGCCGACGCCGACCGGGTCGAGCCCCTCCCGGCCCCGGTCGACTTCTGAGCGTGGGAAGGGCCGGCGGGCCGGCCGATGATCCCGACCGGCCCGCCCTGACCAGGCAGGCCCGGGGCCGGGCTGCCGGGGGAACGAGTGCCCGGGGAACGACGGCTCGGGGAACGACCGATCCGGACGCGTCCGGGCCGGGGCTGCCGTTCCCGGCCGCCCCGGCCTCACACCGGCTCAGCATGGACGACCTGGACCCGGCCGCCCCGGCGATCCCGGCCATCGCCTCCTTCGACTCCCTGGTCGAGAAGACGACCCCCGTCCCGCAGTCCGGCGATGCGGAAGCCGCTGCGGGGTCCGAGGGCGCTGCGGGGTCCGAGGGCGCTGCGGATTCGACGGGGACCGGTCCCTCCGGGAACGGCGGTTCCCACCGGAGCGAGCGCAGGCTCGCCGTCGCCGACTTCGGCGGGGACCTCCGGGCAGCGGGCGCTGAGGCTCGCCCGGCCGACAGCGGAGAGGCTCGCGCCGGAAGGGTCGACACCCGGACGGACCGCCGGGCGGCTGCGGGCGCCGACGCCCGCGGAGCCGGAGGGGAAAGCGCGGATGTCGCCTTCGCCGGCGCCGATGGTGCGGGGCAGCGGCGCGCCGGTCCTCCGCCGGGCGATGCCGTGGTGGGCCGACCTGTCGCGGCGGGACCGGTCGTCGTCGACCTGGATGCCCTCGCCCCGGCTCCGGACCGTGAGCCCCCCGCCGAGCTGGGTCGGCTCGACGCCCCGGAGGCCGACGGGCCGCAGCTGACGATGGACGACCTGCGGTTCGGCCGGCGCGGACGCGGCCGGACCCCGGACCGCAGGACCTCGGGTGACCGCGCCCGAGGCGGTCGGACGGCGAGTGATCGGACAGCGGGTGATCGGACAGCGCGTGATCGGACGGCGGGTGATCGGGCGGCGGGCGGTCGGGCGGCGAACGGAGCCGCGCCGGCGGGACGGCGCGCCGATCCCGCGACGGCGCAGGACCCGGCCGGATCGGACGATGCCGGCACCGGCCGCCGGACCACCCGCCCCGGTCGAGCGCGCCCGACGCCCGACGACATGCCGGGGCTGGACACCGAGTCCGCGGCCTGGGACGCGGGGGAGTCCACCGCGATCGGTGCGGACCCGGACCGGCCTGCGCGCCCGCGCGGCCGCGGCCGCACCCGTGGGCGGGCACGACCCTCTCCGGCGGAGCCCGAGGAGGACACCCGCACCCCCGAGGAGCAGGAGGCGGCCGCCAAGGAGATCTGCCTGCGGCTGCTCACCGACAGCGCCCGCACCAAGCACGAGCTGGGGGCTCGGCTCCGGCAGCGGGGCGTCGCGGACGAGATCGCCGAGCGCGTCCTCGAGCGGTTCGACGAGGTCGGCCTGATCGACGACGAGGCCTTCGCCGGCGCCTGGGTCCGCTCCCGTCACCGGCACCGCGGCCTCGGCCGCCGGGCGATCGCGCAGGAGCTGCGGCGCAAGGGCGTCGCGAAGGAGATCGCCGACGAGGCGCTCACCGAGGTGGACGACGAGTCCGAGGCGGCGCGGGCCCGGGAGCTGGTCGACCGCAAGCTCCGCACCCTGACCCTCGGCGACGCCGTCGACCGCCGCAAGGCGGCCCAGCGGCTCGTGGGCATGTTGGCGCGCAAGGGATACCCGTCCGGCATCGCCTACGGCGTCGTCCGCACCGCCCTGGCCGAGCACGGCGCGGAGGACGAGGAGCTCGGCCCGCCCGACCTCGACTGATCACCCCGCTGCCCCCTCGAGCGATCACCCCGGGCGGTACCGGGCGGCCACCCATGGCCGCCCCGCCCCGCCCCGCCCCGCGTGATCATCAGCGCGCCGGCGGCCGGGGCGGAGGTGATCGCTGCACGCGGTGCATCGTGGCCACCGGCGGCCGTGAGGTACCGCAGACGGTGATCATCCTGGCGGCGCGTCGACCCGGGCTGCGCTTGATCACCGAGACTGCGGATCGTCGGCCACCAGTGGCCGACGATCCGCACTCCTGGTGATCTTCCCGCGACCCGCGACCCGCGACCCGCGACCCGCGACCCGCGACCCGCGACCCGCGACCCGCGACCCGCGACCCGCGACCCGCGACCCGCGACCCGCGACCCGCGACCCGCGACCCGCGACCCGCGACCCCGCGAGCAGGGGAGCGCTCACTCGGGCCGGTGCAGCACCTGCACGTCCGCCGACAGCCCTCCCGAGGCCGCGATGTCGGTGATGGACGACAGCAGGGTGTCGACGAAGGCCTGCTCGGCGTGGGTGGGGGCGATGTCGGCGCGCCGCGCGAGGGCGACCGTGCGGTAGAGCGGGGGGCTCAGCACCGTGCGCCGCAGCCGGGGCCGTCCGGCGAAGACCAGGTCCGGCACCACCGCCACCCCCGTCCCGGCTTCGACGAGCCGCAGCATCGCGTCCATCTCGCCGCCCTCGACGGCGAAGCGGGGGGTGACGCCCGCGTCCCGGTAGGCCTGCAGGGTCACCTCCCGCAGGTCGTAGCCCTGCCGCACCATCACCAGCGGGCGGCGGGACAGCTCGGTGATCGTCATCGAGCCCCGCGACGACGGCGGGCGGCCGGAGCGGGGCGAGGCGACGGAGAGCCGTTCCCGCAGGAGCGGTCGGGTCTCCAGGGTCTGGTCGACGCCGGACGGCGGCACGATCACCAGCGCGACGTCCAGGTCGCCGCGCGCGAGCGAGCGCACCAGGGACTGCGAGCCGTTCTCCGCCAGCTCCAGGTGGATCTCGGGATGGCGCTCGTGGAACTCGCGCAGGACGTCCGCGAGGAGGCCGAGGCACATCGACGGGGTGGCCCCGACCCGCACCCGGCCCGTCCGCAGCCCGACGAGCTCGGCCACCGCGGTGCGCGCGGACTCCATGTCCGCGAGCATGCGGAGGGCGAGCGGCAGGACGGCCTCGCCCGCCGGGGTGAGTGTGACGATCTTCCCGCGGTTCACCAGCGGGGCCCCGAGATCGTCTTCCAACGCTCTGAGCTGGCGACTCAGTGTGGGCTGAGCCACGCCCGTCATCTCCGCCGCCCGAGTGAAGCTGCGCACGTCGGCGACGGCCGCGAAGTACGCGAGCTGCTGAAGTGTCACGTGTATAGCGTACGTGCATGGATCAACGTGCTGTCATGCATTGGACGGTCGCGTAGCTCAGTAGTGCACTTGCCCCGTGGCGTCACAGGTGTCTACGAAGGGGTCGGCGAAAGAGCCGAAGGTCGCGGCCAAGCCGGCGGCCCGCAGACCGCTCATCCCCGCGGTCCTGCTCAAGTTCATCATGGCGCTGTCCGGCGCGGTGCTCGTGCTGTACCTGGTCGTGCACATGATCGGCAACCTCCAGATCTTCTGGGGGCAGACGGCGATCAACGGGTACGCGGAGTGGCTCCGCACACTCCTGCAGCCGGTGCTCGGCTGGGAGGGCTTCGTCTGGGTGGTGCGCATCGCGCTGACCCTGTCGGTGGTCGGGCACATCTGGGCGGCGACGCTGCTGGCGCTGCGCGCCAAGCGCGCCCGCCCGGTGAAGTACGCGGCCGGGAACAAGGTGAAGGGCAGCTACACGGCGCGCACCATGCGCTGGGGCGGCGTGATCGTCCTGCTGTTCATCATCTGGCACATCCTCGACCTCACGGTCGGCGTGGTGAACCCGTCCGGCCAGCACCTCAAGCCCTACGAGAACATCACCGCGGACTTCACGCCCGAGCGCTGGTACATCACGCTCTGGTACGTCCTCGCGCTCGTGGCGATCTGGTTCCACCTGCGCCACGGTCTGTGGAGCGCCGTCCAGACGCTCGGGAAGTCCAGCAACCGCCGCGAGAAGGTCCTCAAGACCGGCGCCACGGTGTTCAGCACCGTGCTGATCGTCGGCTTCCTGATCGTCCCGATCTCCGCCACGTTCGGATGGATCTAGCCATGAGCTACTCCGACTACACCGTCGGTACCCCCGTCGTCGACAAGGCCGCTCCCGACGGTCCGATCGAGACCCGGTGGGAGCGCCGCAAGTTCGGCGTCAAGCTGGTCAACCCGGCCAACAAGCGCAAGGTCAAGATCATCGTCGTGGGCACCGGCCTGGCCGGCGGCGCCGCGGCGGCGACCCTGGGCGAGGCCGGCTACCACGTCACGAGCTTCTGCTACCAGGACAGCCCGCGCCGGGCGCACTCGATCGCCGCGCAGGGTGGCATCAACGCGGCGAAGAACTACCGCAACGACGGCGACTCGGTCTACCGGCTGTTCTACGACACCGTGAAGGGCGGCGACTTCCGTGCGCGGGAGTCGAACGTGCACCGCCTCGCCGAGGTGTCCCGGCAGATCATCGACCAGTGCGTGGCGCAGGGCGTCCCGTTCGCCCGCGAGTACGGCGGCCTGCTGGACACCCGCTCGTTCGGCGGTGTGCAGGTCTCTCGGACCTTCTACGCCCGCGGCCAGACCGGCCAGCAGCTGCTGATCGGCGCGTACCAGGCGCTCGAGCGCCAGGTGAAGGCCGGCACCGTGCACATGCACACCCGCCACGAGATGCTCGAGCTGATCATCGTCGAGGGGCGGGCGCGCGGCGTCGTCGTCCGGGACATGATCTCCGGCGAGATCTCCTCGCACCTGGCGGACGCGGTCGTCCTCGCGACCGGCGGCTACGGCAACGTCTTCTACCTGTCGACGAACGCCAAGGGCTGCAACGTCACCGCCAACTGGCGCGCGCACCGCAAGGGCGCCCTGTTCGCGAACCCCTGCTTCACCCAGATCCACCCGACCTGCATCCCGGTCTCCGGCGACCACCAGTCGAAGCTGACCCTGATGTCGGAGTCGCTGCGCAACGACGGCCGCGTGTGGGTGCCGAAGGCGCTGGGGGACACCAGGAAGCCGAAGGACATCCCGCACTCCGAGCGCGACTACTTCCTCGAGCGCAAGTACCCGAGCTTCGGCAACCTCGTGCCCCGCGACATCGCGTCCCGTGCGGCCAAGGAGGTCTGCGACGAGAAGCGCGGCGTCGGCCCGTCGGGCCTGGGTGTCTACCTGGACTTCGACGACGCCATCCAGCGGCTCGGCCGCGGCGCGGTGGAAGCCAAGTACGGCAACCTCTTCGAGATGTACGAGCGGATCACGGGGGAGAACCCCTACGAGACGCCGATGCGCATCTTCCCGGCCGTGCACTACACGATGGGCGGGCTCTGGGTCGACTACGACCTGCAGAGCACCATCCCGGGCATGTACGTGGCCGGCGAGGCGAACTTCTCGGACCACGGCGCGAACCGGCTCGGCGCCTCGGCGCTGATGCAGGGCCTGTCGGACGGCTACTTCGTCCTGCCGGTCACGATCGGCGACTACCTGGCGTCGAACACGCTGCCGGAGGTCGCGCCGGACGCCCCCGAGGTCCTCGAGGCCGAGGCCGCGGTGAAGGAGCGGATCGACAAGTTCCTGTCGATCAACGGCACCCGCACGGTGGACTCGTTCCACCGCGAGCTCGGCCACATCATGTGGGACTACTGCGGCATGGAGCGCACCGAGGAGGGCCTGCTCAAGGCCATCGACCTCCTCGCCGAGCTGCGCCGCGAGTTCTGGAGCAACGTCAAGGTCCCCGGCAAGGGGGCGGAGCTCAACCAGAGCCTCGAGAAGGCCGGCCGGGTCGCCGACTTCATCGAGCTCGGCGAGCTCATGTGCCTGGACGCCCTGCACCGCAGGGAGTCCTGCGGCGGCCACTTCCGCGGCGAGAGCCAGACGGAGGACGGCGAGGCCCAGCGTGACGACGAGAACTTCGCCTACGCGGGGGCCTGGGAGTACACGGGTGCGGGCTCGGCCCCGGTGCTGCACAAGGAAGAGCTGAACTTCGAGTACGTCCACCCCACCCAGCGGAGCTACAAGTGAAGCTCAACCTTCGCGTCTGGCGCCAGAACGACCCGGTCGACAAGGGCCGCATGGTCGACTACACCGTCGAGGACGCCTCGGAGGACATGTCGTTCCTCGAGCTCATCGACGTGCTCAACGAGAAGCTGATCCTCTCGGGCGACGAGCCCATCGCGTTCGACCACGACTGCCGCGAGGGCATCTGCGGCATGTGCTCGATGGTGATCGACGGGCAGCCGCACGGCCCCGAGCGCTCCACCACCACCTGCCAGCTGCACATGCGGAAGTTCAACGACGGCGACACGATCACCGTCGAGCCCTTCCGCGCCGGCGCGTTCCCGGTGATCAAGGACCTGGTCGTCGACCGGGGCGCGTTCGACAAGATCATCCAGGCTGGTGGCTACATCTCGGCCAACACCGGGTCGGCCCCGGAGGCGCACTCCACGCCGGTGCCGAAGGCGGCGGCGGACCGTTCGTTCACCGCGGCCGCCTGCATCGGCTGCGGCGCGTGCGTCGCGGCGTGCCCCAACGGCTCGGCGTCGCTCTTCCTGGGCGCCAAGCTGACCCACCTCGGCGAGATGCCGCAGGGTCAGCCGGAGCGCTGGGACCGCGTGGTGAACATGGTCGAGACGCACGACGACGCCGGCTTCGGCGGCTGCACCAACACCGGTGCCTGCGCCACGGCCTGCCCCAAGGAGATCCCGCTCGACGTGATCTCCCAGCTCAACCACGACTACCTCAAGGCGACCGTCGGCGGGCGGCGCAAGAAGTAGGTTCTCCGCGATCAGGGGCACGGCCCCGCCGCCCGCAACCACGGCAGACGTCGTGGTGGGCGTGCGGGGCCGTGCCCCTTTCCGGTGTCGTACCCCTTCCGGTTGACGACCGTCAGGGCGTGTGGAATCGTTTACGCACGCCATGTTCACCTTCGGAAGGGGAGATCCATGCCTGTACCGGTCATCATCGACTGCGACCCGGGCCACGACGACGTCTTCGCCATCTGGCTGGCCGCCGGCAACCCGGACATCGACATCCGGGCGATCACCACGGTCAGCGGGAACGGCTACCTCGAGCACACCACCTACAACGCCCGTGTCGCGCTCACCGTCGCCGGGGTGACCGGCATCCCGGTGGCGGCCGGGGCCGACGGGCCGCTCGAGCGCAAGGCGACACCGGCGACGTGGATCCACGGCGAGAACGCGCTCGGCGGTCCCGAGCTGCCCGAGCCCACGGTGCCGCTGGACGGGCGCTCGGCCCTCCAGCTCATTGCCGACGTCCTCGCCGAGGCCGACGAGCCGGTCACGCTGGTCCCGATCGGCCCGCTCACGAACATCGCCCTCTTCCTCCGCGAGAAGCCCGAACTCGTCGGGAAGATCAAGGAGATCGTGTGGATGGGCGGCTCCACCGGGCGGGGCAATGTCGGGGCCTACCCGGAGTTCAACGCCTGGTGCGACCCGGAGGCCGCCGACCTCGTGCTGCGTTCGGGGCTGCCGATCACCATGGTGGGGCTCAACATCTCGCACCAGGCCCTGATCACCGCCGAGGTCATCGACCGGATCGGCGCCATCGGGAACCGGACCGGCGCGTTCGGCGTGGAGCTGCTCCGCTACTTCTGCAGCACCTACGACAAGGTCGAGGGGATGCCGGAAGGGCCCCTGCACGACCCGATCACCGTGGCGCTGCTCATCGACCGCGCCGTGGCCACCGTCCGGCGTGCCCACGTGGACGTCGAGACCAAGGGCGAGTTCACCTCCGGTGCGACCTGCGTCGACCTGCACGACATGCTCGGCAAGGAGCCCAATGTGGACGTGGCGATCACGCTCGACGTCGACCGCTTCTGGAACCTCGTCGTCGACGCCGTACGGGAGCTGGCCTGAGGTGAGGCGGTGGCGGTGACCAGGAGTCCCGCCACCCCGGGGAAAGCCGCCCGGAACACCGCTCGTGAAGCGGTCCGGTCGAGCCGGCGAATCATTCGCGGCGACCTCGGAGATCGTTCATCCCGATCTGGTCGGATCAGACGTAATGGTGGCCCCGTCGCCCGCACGGCGCTCGACGAGCATTTTCGGTGCTTCGTTCAGGGGTGTCGTCGTGGGAGTCCGTACTGGCGTCCAGCTCCTTTTCCAAGGTGAGGGAAAAGGCGGCCGAAGAACGGGTTCATGATGCCGCGGACCGGTATGTCCGTGGAGGCCCTCGCGCAGGGCTCTACCGGCGGGCCGGCGCGAAGGCCGGGCGCAACGGAAGCGCTGCGCCACAGCGGTTGTCGAGAAGCGGCTCGTGCCCGTCGGGGCCGCGAAGTGACAGCGATCGACAGGCGCCCGACCGACCATTGTCACGACCTCCCGGTGGCGGGTTCGCCCGACAATTGCGAAAATCTCGCCCTGGCCCATGGAACAATCCTGACGCACTACCTCCTTGCGGAGAGGTGAGGCTCATGAACGCCGAAACCGGTAGCACGCACAACGTCGGTCGTGCGGCCCGGCCGCGGAACATCGCGGCGCTGATGGTGGCACTGATGACCGCCGTACTGGCATTCCAGCTCAATGCGAGCATGCTCAGTCCGGCGCTGGTCACCATCGAACGGGAGCTCGGTACGACGGCGACGAGCGTCGCGGCGACGCAGACCGCGTTCTTCACCGCCGCCGCCCTCTTCGCGCTCTTCCTGCCCCGGCTCGGCGACCTGATCGGCCGGCGACGGGTCCTGACCGGCCTGCTCGCCGTGATGACCGTCGGGTGCGTGGTCGCCGCGCTCGCCCCGAACGTCCCGGTCCTGTTCGTGGGGCGGCTCGTCCAGGGCGTCTCGGGCTCGATCGTGCCGCTCTGCCTGATCATGCTCCGCGTCGAGGTCCCGAACCCGCGCAGGTACGGGACCCTCATGGGCGTCGTGGCGGCGGTGAACGGCGGCATCGCCGGGTTCGACGCTCTCCTCGGCGGCTTCCTGGCCACGCATCTCGGCTTCGCCTCGGTGTTCTGGGTGATGGGCGGGATCGCGGTGGCCGCGGCCGTCCTGGTGCGCCTCGTCGTCCCGGAGTCGACCGCGAGCGAGCGCACCCCGATGGACTGGGCCGGGACGCTCCTGTTCGTCGTGTCGGTGGGCTCCCTGCTGGTCGCGGTGAACGAGCTCAGCGCGCTGGGTGACGCCGACTTCCTGCTCGTCGGCATCCTCGGCGTGGTCGCGGTGGGCGCGTTCGCCCTGCTGTGGCGGACGGAGTCGCGCAGCCCGCACCCGCTGGTGCCGACCGACCAGCTGCGCGACCGGGCGTCGTGGAGCGTGATCGGCACCGCGTTCCTCACCCTGGGCGGGGTGTTCGCGGTGATGAACGGGGTGATCCCGGCCTTCGCGCAGGACGGGGTCGTCGGCCTCGGGATGAACGCGGAGGAGGCGGCCTGGTGGGTGCTGACGCCGTACGCCATCGCGGGCCTGCTGGTGGGGCCGCTGAGCGGGCGGCTCGCCCCGCTCCTGGGGTACCGGACCGTGCTGCGGGTCGGGCTCGCCGCGTCCGTCGTGGTCCTGGTCCTGTTCGCGCTCACGGTGACCGGCGCGTCCCCCGTCCTGCTGCTGCTCCTCTCGGTGGCGATCGGGGTGACCTACGCCGGGATCGCCAACATCATGCTGAACGGGCTCAGCGTCGTCCTGTCGCCGGACGACCGGCCCGGCTCGCTGCCCGGGCTGGCCGCCGGCGGGTTCAACCTCGGTGCGGCGACGAGCTTCCTGGTGATCTACGCCGCGCAGACCCTCTACACCGACGCGGCCGGGCAGAGCTCGGCCGCGGGGTACGTCGCCGCGCTGGTCACCGGTGCCGTCCTCATGGTCGCTGCGCTCCTGCTCTCCCTGGCGATCCCGCGGCCCGAGCGCGCCGAGGTGCGGGCCTGACGGTGCCGTCCACCCTGTGTGACCTGCGTCTCGCAGCGGTGATAGTTCCCGACCCGAAACCCTCGCTCTGTGATCTGCGTCGTACGCTCCGTGTGATCCGCACGACAGGCAACGACGCCGAACGAGGGACCACGTGTCATCCACCACTGACATGGCCCGCCAGCGCGCAGCTGGCCGGGCGCAGATCGCGGCGCGGACGCTCCGCACGGACCGATGGTGGCTACCGCCGCTGCTGAACGTGGCCGGGCTGGGCGCCTGGGTCATCTACGCGACGGTGCGCGCCTTCATGCAGAACTGGTACTTCGTCCCGGAGTACAACTACCTGACGCCGTTCTACTCGCCCTGCGTCTCCAACGGGTGCGTGGAGCAGGCCGCCCACTTCGGACGCTTCTTGCCGGACGTCTGGTTCCTGCCGTACGCGGCGATCTCGCTGCCGTTCCTGCTGCTGTTCCGGCTGACCTGCTACTACTACCGGAAGGCCTACTACCGGGCCTTCTGGGGCAGCCCGCCCGCCTGCGCCGTCGCGGAGCCGCACGGCAAGTACACCGGCGAGACCCGCTTCCCGCTGATCCTGCAGAACCTGCACCGGTACTTCTTCTACATCGCGGCGCTGATCTCGCTGCTGAACACCTACGACGCGGTGAAGGCGTTCATCAAGGAGGACGGCAGCTTCGGCCTCGGCCTGGGCAACATCATCCTGGTCGCGAACGTCGTGCTGCTGTGGCTCTACACGGCGTCCTGCCACTCGTGCCGCAGCATCATCGGCGGCCGGCTGAACCATTTCTCCAAGCACCCGTTGCGCTACAAGGCCTGGGTCCAGGTGTCCAAGCTCAACGGCAAGCACATGCAGCTGGCGTGGAGCACGCTGGCCAGCCTCGCGATCACGGACGCCTACATCATGTGCGTCTCGGCGGGCTGGTTCTCCGACCTGCGGATCGTGGGGTGATCTGAGATGTCTGGACAGGACGAGCGGGCGGTCGAACGCCACGAGTACGACGTCGTCGTCATCGGGGCCGGCGGCGCCGGGCTGCGGGCGGCGATCGAGGCGCGCCTGCAGGGCAAGCGGGTCGCGATCATCTCGAAGTCGTTGTTCGGCAAGGCCCACACCGTGATGGCCGAGGGCGGCTGCGCGGCGTCGATGGGCAACGTCAACCCCAACGACAACTGGATGGTCCACTACCGCGACACCATGCGCGGCGGGAAGTTCCTCAACAACTGGCGGATGGCGGAGCTGCACGCCAAGGAGGCCCCGGACCGCGTCTGGGAGCTGGAGACCTACGGCGCGCTGTTCGACCGCACCCCGGACGGCAAGATCAGCCAGCGCAACTTCGGCGGGCACACCTACCCGCGGCTCGCCCACGTCGGCGACCGCACGGGCCTGGAGCTGATCCGCACCCTGCAGCAGAAGATCGTCTCGCTCCAGCAGGACGACAAGTCGGTGACGGGGGACTACGAGTCCCACCTGCGGGTCTTCCACGAGTGCACGATCACCGAGCTGTTCAAGACGGACGGCCGGATCTCCGGCTGCTTCGGCTACTTCCGCAACGACGGCCGGTTCGTGCGCTTCGACGCGCCCGCGATCGTGCTGGCCACCGGTGGCGTCGGCAAGAGCTACCAGGTCACGTCGAACTCCTGGGAGTACACCGGGGACGGGCACGCGCTGGCCCTGCGCGCCGGCGCGACGCTGATCAACATGGAGTTCCTGCAGTTCCACCCGACGGGCATGGTGTGGCCGCCGTCGGTCAAGGGGATCCTGGTGACGGAGTCGGTCCGCGGCGACGGGGGCGTGCTGCGGAACTCCGAGGGCAAGCGGTTCATGTTCGACTACATCCCGGACGTCTTCAAGGAGCAGTACGCGACCAGCGAGGACGAGGGCGACCGCTGGTACACCGATCCGGACAACAACCGCCGGCCCCCGGAGCTGCTCCCGCGCGACGAGGTCGCGCGCGCGATCAACTCGGAGGTCAAGGCGGGCAGGGGAACCGCCAACGGCGGCGTGTACCTGGACATCGCCTCCCGCAAGAGCCCGGAGGAGATCCTCAAGCGGCTGCCGTCGATGCACCACCAGTTCAAGGAGCTGGCGGACGTCGACATCACCAAGGAGCCCATGGAGGTCGGGCCGACCTGCCACTACGTCATGGGCGGCATCGAGGTCGACCCGGACACCGGGATGAGCTCGGTGCCCGGCCTGTTTGCCGCGGGGGAGTGCTCCGGCGGCATGCACGGCTCGAACCGCCTGGGCGGCAACAGCCTGTCGGACCTGCTGGTGTTCGGGCGGCGCTGCGGGATCGCGGCGTCGGAGGTCGCCGAGGGCGTCCGGCCGGTCGTGCGGGAGTCCGATGTGGAGGCCGCCCTCGACCGGGCGCTGCTGCCGTTCTCCAGCGGGACGGCCGGTGGTGAGAACCCGTTCCAGGTGCACCTCGAGCTGCAGCGGACGATGCACGAGCTCGTCGGGATCATCCGCAAGGCCGAGGAGATGGAGACGGCGCTCAAGAAGCTCGAGGACATCGCCACGCGCACCCGCACCGTCGTCGTCGAGGGGCACCGGCAGTTCAACCCCGGCTGGCACCTCGCGCTCGACCTGCGCAACATGCTGCTCGTCTCGCTCTGCGTGGCGAAGGCGGCGCTCGAGCGGCAGGAGAGCCGCGGCGGCCACACCCGGGACGACTTCCCGGTCATGGACGCGGACTGGCGGCACGTCCTGCTGGTGTGCTCGGCCCTGGGCGAGGACAACGTGGAGCTGACCCGCAAGGAGCAGCTCGCGATGCGTCCCGAGCTGCTCGACCTGTTCGAGATGGACGAGCTGAAGAAGTACTACACCGGCGAGGAGCTCGGGGGACACAGGGCTGACCAGGGGGAGCGGGCATGACCAGTCACGACCACCACTTCCGCGTCTGGCGCGGCGACGCCGAGGGCGGCGACCTCGTCGACTACCCGGTCGAGGTGAACGAGGGCGAGGTCGTCCTCGACATCATCCACCGCCTCCAGCAGACCGAGGCGAACGACCTCGCCTGCCGTTGGAACTGCAAGGCCGGCAAGTGCGGCTCCTGTTCCGTGGAGATCAACGGCAAGCCGCGCCTGGCGTGCATGACCCGGATGAGCACGTTCGACGACGACGAGGTCGTCACCGTGACCCCGCTGCGCACCTTCCCGGTGATCCGGGACCTGGTCACCGACGTCGAGTTCAACTACGTCAAGGCCCGGGAGGTGCCGGCGTTCGCGCCGCCGCCCGGCGTCGCCCCCGGCGAGTACCGGATGCAGCAGATCGACGTCGAGCGGAGCCAGGAGTTCCGCAAGTGCATCGAGTGCTACCTGTGCCAGAACACCTGCCACGCGGTCCGCGACCACGAGGAGAACAAGGAGGCCTTCTCCGGCCCCCGCTACCTCATGCGGATCGCCGAGCTGGACATGCACCCGCTCGACGACGCGGACCGCAAGGACTCCGCACAGGAGGACCACGGCCTCGGCTACTGCAACATCACCAAGTGCTGCACCGAGGTCTGTCCCGAGCACATCAAGATCACCGACAACGCGCTCATCCCGATGAAGGAGCGCGTCGTCGACCGCAAGTACGACCCGATCGTCTGGCTCGGCAACAAGCTCTTCCGCAGGTAGAACCCCCTGTGCGGGCGTAGCGGCGCTCCGGCACCGCTACGCCCGCACGAGGTGGTCGACCACCTCGTCGAGTGCGGTGAAGCCGGGGGCGGCGGCCATGTGCCCGGCCATCCGGGCCGCGGCGGTGCGGTAGCGGGGGTCGTCGAGCAGCGCGCGGACCGCGCGGCGCACCTGGTCCGGGCTCGGCGTGGCGCTCCGGATCCGTCGTCCCACACCGGCCCAGTGCACCCGGGCGGCCACCTCGAGCTTGTCCTCCTGGGCGCCGGCGACCACGATCGGCACGCCGTGGCTCAGCGCGTGCTGCACGCCGCCGTAGCCGCCGTTGGTGACGTAGACGGCGGTGCGGGGGAACAGGTCGTCGTAGGCGAGGTACTCCGCGGCGCGGGCGTTGGGCGGCAGGGGCGGCAGGCTGTCGAGGGGGCGGCCGCCCGCGGTCACGACGACGAGGACGTCCTCGGTGGCGAGCGCGTCGAGCGTCGGCGCGACGAGCTGCCCGAAGTCCTTGTTGCCCACCGTCCCCTGCGTCACGTGCACCACCGGGCGGTCACCGTCGAGGTCGCCCCACCACGGCGGTTTCGGGGCCGTCCCGCCGCCGAGCACCGGTCCCGCGTAGTGCAGCGTGGGCGGGTCGTCGGAGCGCGGGTACTCGAACTCCGCCACACCGAACTGGACGTACGCCTCGACCTCGCGCATGTAGTCGAGCGGCGCGAAGGTCATGGGCCGGCCGTGGATCTCCTCGGACATCCGCTCGGTGAGGCGGGTGGCGGGCGCGAAGACCGTCCGGAGCATGAGCTGCTTGAGCGCCCAGTTCCGGGCCGTGCCGAACGGGCGGCGCATCGGGAGCACCCCCATCCCCGGTGGCGCGGTGTCCCGGCTGCCCATCATCAGCGGCATGATGCCGCACAGCACGATCGGTGGCCGCTCGGCGCGGGGGAGCCCGAGCAGGAACTGCGTCCCCCAGAACATCGGGTCGGCGAGCAGGACGTCGACGGGCTCGGCGGCGTGGGCGGCGAGCACGGCGTCGTACTGCGGGCGGCCGGGCCGGGCGAAGAGGTGCTCGACGTCGAACGATGCCGACCGGATCCCCGTGAGCGCCCTGCGCTCCGGGAAGGTCTCGTTGAAGTCCTGCCGGTCGTCGTAGTCCGCCTCCGCCGGCAGCGCGAGGAACTCCGCGCCGGTCGCCGCCACGGCCGCGGCGAACCGCGCCCCGGTGAGGAACCGCACCCGGTCCCCGCGCTCGGCGAAGTGCCGCGCCACGCCGAGCAGCGGTGAGACGTGGCCGTGGACGGGGACCGACCCGATCAGCAGGGATCGCACCCGGCCAGCCTGACGGGCCGCCCGCCGTCGGCAAATGGGGAGAACTACGTACGTTTCCGCAGCTCAGCTGCCGTCACAGGCCCATCTGCCTGCGGATCTCGGCGAGCTTGTCCTTGCCCTTCTGCTCGCGCTCCGCGAACTTCTCCTCGGCGCTCTGCACCTGCTCGGTGCCGCCGGCGAGCTCTTCCCAGCCGATCGCGGTGGCGGCGCGGCCCTCGATCTTGTCCCGGACGTAGTCGAGGCTGGGGACGCCGTGCTCGTCGTAGTCGGGCTTCAGACCCGGGATCTCCGGCGTGAGGTCCTCGGGCTCGGGGACGGACGGGGTCGGTTCGGTCATGCGTGCCTCCCGGTCGGCGTGACGCCCACCACGCTACGCGACGGCGGCCGCCCGGGACGTCCGGAACGGGAGGTTCGCCCGGGATCCGGTACGCCGTTACGGTGGCTCCGCCCGTCCGTCGTCACGCGGCCCGTCCGGTCTCGTTGCTCCTGTCGGAGGCGCCCGCTCCCGGGCACCCCAGGGGAGAGGACGCATGTCGGGCACCGAGACCACACGGGTCACCCCGTCCGGGCAGCGGCTGCACCTCACGGTGCCCACCGCCTTCGGGCCCTACCGCTGGTACGGCAGCACCCGGTTCACCGGGCCGCGGATGGCCCGCCAGTTCTTCCTCGCGCCCGCGGGTGAGCACCGCGTGATCCCCACGAAGATCCTCCCGGGTGCCCGGACGAGCGTGCGGAGCCTGCGGGGCTTCGACGCGATCGTCGTCGAGGCCGCGGACCGCTCGGACTCCGCGCTGGTCCTCGCCGGACCGCACCACGAGGCCACGACCTGGTTCGGCGGGCCGGCGCCCGAGGCCGGCGCGCTCGCGAAGCTCGTCGACACCTTCCGGTTCGTCGACTCCGCGGACGGGGCCTCGCTCACCCCCGCCTCCGACCTGCTCGTCCAGCAGCCGGACGTGACCGTCGCGGGCCGCAACGCGGACTCGGTGCTGATGGTCCGCCGCGCCGCCGAGGCCCTGCCGACGCTCCCGGACTGGGCGGGCCTGACGCTCGCCGGCGGGCTGGAGCTGTGGAAGGCGGACCGGAACCTGGAGTCGGGACAGGCCGCCGCGGTCGCGGGCACCGTGCACCAGTGGCGGTACCTGATCGCCGGACCGCAGGCCGTCATGGACCTGGTGCTGCTCGGGCCGGAGTCCGGGCGTCCGCAGACGGGTCTGGACGGCGACTCGCTGGTCGACGCGCTCGGCTCCCTGACCGCGGTCTGGAACTGAGGGGTGTACGGCTGATGTCGGTCTCGCTCGCGGTGGCGCTGCTCGCGCTGCTCGTCGCCCTCTTCGCGGTCGTCGCGCTGGTGGCCGTCTACGCCAGGGTCCGCGCGCTGGAAGCCGGCCGCGCGGCCGAGCTCTCCGGGTACGCCTCGCTGGTCGGCCGGCCCGCGCCCGCCGCCGTGCGGCCGCGGGCGGGGGAGCGGCTCGCGATCGTCGCCGTGCTCGACTCCGCCTGCGCCAGCTGCCATGCGCTGTGGGACTCCGTGGTCGCGGTCTCCGGCGAGCTCGACGACCCGGTGCGCTACGTCGGCCTGGTGGACCGGGCCGGTGACCTCTCCGGGTTCACGGGCGGCGAGCTGCTCGCGGACGTCAACGCCCGCGCGGACCTCTTCGAGGGCTACTCGCCGACCCTGCTGGCCGTGGCCGCCGACGGCACCGTGACCCATCGCAGCTTCGTCTACCCGGACACCGACCTCCGGGCCCTGCTGCTCGACCTGATCAAGGGGTCCTGATGACTCGCCTCGACGACGTCCCGACGACGGGGGAGATGCCCGAGGGGGCCACGCCCAGCGACGTCGTGGCCCGGATCCGGGCGTACCGGCCCAGCCGCCGGGTCGTGCTGCGCGGCCTGCTGATCGCCGCCGCGGCGTCGGCGCTGGTCCCGCTCGACTGGTACCTCACCCGGCGCACGGCCAGGGCCGCGCCCGCCACCGCCGTCGACGCCTCGCGCTCGGAGTTCGGCGCCTGCAAACCGGCCTCCTACGACGAGGAGGCCAACAACTGGTGGACGGACACCAGCCCGCCCGCGGTCTGCTACGGCGGCTGGCGGCGGGGGAGCTTCCCCTGCGCGAGCGACCACTGGCACCGCGAGGGCAAGTACACGGGTCGGGGCGAGAGCTACACGTCGACCCGGATGACCACCAACTGCCACGGCCGCAACGCCTGGCGGTGGAAGGGCTACCGCTGTTCGGACGCGATGACCACCGCGACCTTCGACGACGGCAGCGAGTACAACGCCCTGACGATCGCGGCCTGCGTGCTGCCGGCGGACATCGCCGCGGCGCCCGCGGACGACGACCCGCGCTACGCCCCGGACGACGGCGGCGGGCAGACCGACAGCGAGAACCGTGGGGGATCGGGGGGCGGCACCGGCCGCTTCACCGGGGGTCTGCTCGGACGATGAGCGGGGCATCCGGGACACTGCCGGCGTGAGTGCACCGATGCGGGCCCGGTGGGCGTTGCACCCGCTGACCGTCTCCGTCGTGTTGTTGCTGGTGGGTGGGCTGGGTGCGGTGTCCGCGCTCGTCACCACCCGGGACCTGGCCGCGGCCGGGGCGGTGCTGCTGCTCGCGCTGGTCGCGGGCGCGGCGGCGGGGTTCGCCAACTCCGGCTCCACTTGAAGCCACAACTCGGCGTTCCTGCTGAGCGCGTCGGTCTGGCGCGGTTCCCCTGTCGTCCGGTGGTTCGGCGCCGGCCTGGTCCTCGGTGCGCTGGTCGTGGCGTTCGTCGCGGCGGCCCTGGGGGCGCTCCCGCAAGCCCTCGTGCCCGCGCCCGTGCGGTGGGGGATCGCCGGGGCGCTCGCGCTCGCCGTCCTCGGCCGGGAGTGCGGGCTGTGGTCCTTCCCGGTGCCCGAGAACGGGCGGCTGGTGCCGGAGCGGGTGCAGCACCTCAAGGAGTGGGGGGCGCTGCAGTTCGGCTTCGAGATGGGCACCGGCATGCGGACCTACTCGCCCAGCGCGCTGCCGCACCTGGTGCTGCTCGCGATCGTGCTCGTCGTGCCGTTCCCGGCGGCCTTCGCGGCGGGGCTGGGCTTCGCGCTGGGCCGGCTCGCGATGCCGCTGCTCTCCAACGCCTGGAGCGACGACGGCGCCTGGACGGCGGTGTGGGCGCGGGCGGAGAAGGTGGTCCGGCCGATCCTGGCGGTGACGTGCGTGGGTTCTTTGACGGCGCTGGTCCTGTCGTGAGGGTCCGGGAACTGGTGGTCGTGTACGACGTCTCCTGCCCGCACTGCTCCCGGATCGCCCGGGAGCTCCCGGAGTGCGTCACGGTCAGGGTCAAGGTCCGCTCCTGCAAGGACCCGCAGCTCCCCGCGATCTACCCGAACCTGCCGGCGGGGGTGGCGGGGTGTCGGGAGCCGGCGATCGGGGTGCTGCGGATCGACGGGCAGGTGCGCTGGTGGAAGGGCCTGTCCGGCGCGATCGGCCTGCTCCCGGTCCTGCGCCCCCGCGCGCTGCCTCGCGCGATCGCCCTCTTGCGCACCGCGACGTCCGTCCGTCGCTAGGAGCGCGCTCCTAGAACCCCGCGAGTCGGCCCGTCGGCGGAGCCGACCGTCGAGCAGGGTCGGGAGCCCGAAACACACGCTGACGACGTCGCGGATGTGTGTTTCGGCCTACGGACCCTGCTCGACGGTCGGCTCCGCCGACGTGCCGACTCGCGGGGGTGGGGGTGGGGGCGCGGTGATCGCGGACTGTCGGTGGGGCGCACTACGGTGTCGATCGTGACCCGCACGCCCTACGGTTCCTGGCCCACCCCCATCACGTCCGAGCAGGTCGTCGCCGCGTCGGTGCGGCTGTCGGGTGCCCGGGTGGACGGGGACTCCGTGTACTGGGCGGAGGGGCGGCCGGGCGAGGGCGGGCGGACCCAGCTCGTGCGGCGGGACCCGGACGGGACCGTCACCGACCTGCTGCCCGAGGGTTTCGACGCGCGCACCGGCGTGCACGAGTACGGCGGCGCGGCGTGGTGGGTGCGCGGCGGGGTGGTGTGGTTCGCGAACTGGGCGGACCAGCGGCTCTACCGCCTCGAGCCCGGCGGTGCGCCGGTGCCGATCACCCCGGAGCCCGCGCAGCCCCGGGCCGACCGGTACGCGGACGGCTTCCTGGCGGGCGACCAGCTCCTCGTGATCCGCGAGCGGCACGAGGGCGCCTCGGCCACCGAGGTCCGCAACGAGATCGTGCGCCTCCCCGCCGACCGTGGGTCGGGTGAGCCGGAGGTGCTGGTCAGCGGGCCGGACTTCGTCAGCAGCCCGCGGCTGTCGGCGGACGGGAAGCGGCTGGTGTGGATCCAGTGGAACCACCCGTCCATGCCGTGGGACGACACTGTGCTGATGGGCCGCAACCTCGAGACCGGCGACGAGGCGAACATCGCGGGCGGCCCGGGCGAGTCGGTGACGGAACCCCGCTGGCAGCCCGACGGCAGCCTCTACTTCCTCTCCGACCGCACCGGCTGGTGGAACCTCTACCGCTGGCGCTCCGGCCAGGACATCGAGCCCCTCGTGGTGCTCGACGCCGAGATCGGCGTGCCGGCCTGGCAGATCGGCAGCGCCCGCTACGCCGTGCTCCCCGGCGGGCGGATCGTGTTCGCGCGCTGGAGCAAGGGGTACGACGGGCTGGCCGTGCGGGAGCCGGACGGCGAGTACACCGAGCTGGACCTGCCGTTCTCCGCCATCGCCTCGGTCGCGCCGTACGGGGTCGGCAGCGTGCTCGTCGTCGCCGGCACGCCGACCGAGGAGCCGGGTGTGCACGTGGTGAGCGTCGACGGCGACCTCGAGACCCTGTGCGCCCCGCGCGAGCTCGGGATCGACGACGGCTACCTGTCGGTGCCCGAGGCGATCTCCTTCCCGTCGGTGGACGGCGACGGGCAGCCGCGCAGGTCGCACGCCCTCTACTACCCGCCCGCCAACCCGGATCACGGTGGGCCGGAAGGGGAGCGGCCCCCGCTGCTCGTCGTGATCCACGGTGGACCGACCGCCGCGGCGGTGCCCGTGCTGTCGCTCTCGGTGCAGTACTGGACGAGCCGCGGGTTCGGCGTCGTCGACGTCAACTACGGCGGCTCCACGGGTTTCGGCCGCGCCTACCGCGAGCAGCTGAACGGCGCGTGGGGGATCGTCGACGTGGCGGACTGCCTGGCCGCCGCCCGGTTCCTCGCGACGACCGGGCGGGTCGACCCGCAGCGGCTCGCGATCCGGGGCGGCTCGGCCGGCGGGTACACCGTCCTCGCGGCGCTGGCCCGCGAGGACACCCCGTTCTCCGCCGGGGCGGACCACTTCGGCGTCGCGGACCTGGAGGCGCTCGCCGCGGACACGCACAAGTTCGAGAGCCGCTACCTCGACCGGCTGATCGGCCCGTACCCCGCGGCGCGGGACGTGTACGTCGAGCGCAGCCCGATCCACCGCGTCGAGGAGTTCCACACGCCGCTGATCGTGCTGCAGGGCGCCGAGGACGCGATCGTGCCGCCCAACCAGTCCGAGGCGATCGTCGAGGCGCTGCGGGCGCGCCGGGTGCCCGTCGCGTACCTGCTGTTCCCCGGCGAGCAGCACGGCTTCCGGCGCGCGGAGAACATCCGGAGGGCACTCGACGCCGAGCTGTCCTTCTACGCCCAGGTCTTCGGCTTCGAGACCGACGTCGAGCCGATCACCGTCGAGAACCTGTCGAGATGAACCTCAGGTAGGTTTCGGGGCCCCGGAGCGTGCCTGAGGTTCATCTCGGCGCGTAGGGTCCGGCCGCGTGGAGATCTCTGTGTTCGGTTACCTCGGGGGCGGGGTACGGGTCGTCGACGACTACGTCGCGACGCTTGCGGCGCTGCGGGACGAGGGCTTCGCCCGGTACTGGACCGCCCAGCTCCCGCGCGATCCGGACCTGCTGACGGTGCTGGCGATCGGGCTGCGCGAGGTACCCGGGATCGAGGTCGGCACCGGGGTGGTGCCCGTCCAGCCGCAGCATCCGATGGCGCTGGCCCAGCGAGCGCTGCTGGTCAACCAGATCGGTGGCGGGCGGCTCACGCTCGGTCTGGGGCTGAGCCACAAGCCGGTGGTCGAGGGAATGTGGGGGCAGTCGTTCGACCGGCCCGTCCGGCGTATGTCCCAGGTGCTCGACGGGCTCCTCCCGCTGCTCGCGGGGGAGAAGGCGGCGGCCGAGGGGGACCTCGTGACCACCCGTGGCGCCCTGGCGATCGAGGCGCCGGCGCCGCCCGTCTACCTCGCCGCCCTGGGCCCGCAGATGCTGCGGCTGGCCGGGCGCCGCACCGCCGGCACCGTCACGTGGATGACGGGCCCGCGCACCCTGGCCGAGCACGCGGTCCCGACGATCCGCGGGGCCGCCGAGGAGGCCGGGCGGACCGTCCGGGTGGTCGCCTCGCTGCCCGTCGCGGTCACGGACGACCGGGACGGCGCGCGGGCCGAGGCCGCCCGCCAGTTCGCGGTCTACGGGCAGCTGCCCTCCTACCGCGCGATGCTCGACCGCGAGGGCTATGCGGGCCCTGCGGACGCGGCGATCGTCGGCGACGAGACCGAGGTCGCCGAGCGGATCGCCGCGCTGCGGGAGGCCGGGGTGGACGAGTACGTCGCGCTGCCGTTCTCGCCCGACCCCGAGGAGCGCGCCCGCACCCGGGCCCTGCTCCGCACCCTGTGAGCCGACGCGGACCCGCTCAGGCGCGCAGCCCGTTCTTCTGCAGGATCGGCAGGACCTCGTCGCAGAACTCCGGGGTCTCCCGGGCGTAGTCGAGGAAGCCGAAGACGGCTCCGGTGAGCCCGGCCTCCTCGTACTCGGCCAGCTGCTCGGCGACCTGCTCGGGCGTGCCGACGACGTTCGGGCCGCCCCAGCCGGCGATGAACCGCTCCTGCATCTCGGTGATCTGGGTGGCGAACGACGGGCTCTGCACCCCGAGCACGTCCATCACGTTCTTCGCGCCGGCCCAGTCCCCACGGTCGATGATGTCCTGCTGGACCCGCCGGGCCTCCTTCTCGGTCTCCCGGCAGATCACCAGGCAGTAGGTCCAGACGTCGATGTCGCGCTGGTGGTCGTCCTGCGCGGTGCTCTTGATGCGGCCGACGTAGTCGGGGACCTGCTCGGTGGGCAGCGCGATCAGGTTGATGTCGACGTTCTGCGCGGCGAACCGCTGCCCGCGCGGCGACGAGCCCGCGTTGAGCAGGGCCGGGCGCGGCGCCTGTACCGGCCGGGGATAGCCGTGTGCCCCGTGCGAGGTGAAGAACTCGCCGTCGACGTCGAACGGCTCCGTCTCGTTCCACAGCCGCATCGCGAAGTCCAGCCACTCCTGGCCGAACTCGTAGCGCCGGTCGTGCTCGAGCTGCGCGCGGCCGAACATCTCCATCTCGGGGGTGAACCAGCCCATCACCAGGTTCATGCCGAAGCGGCCGCCCGAGATGTGGTCGATGGTGGTCGCCATCTTCGCCGCGACGATCGGATGGACCGTCGGCAGGTGCGTGGTCGTGAAGATGGCGATGTTCTCGGTCGCCTGCGCGAGGCCGGCGGCCCAGGTGTAGGTCTCGAAGCAGACCCCGTTGAAGTTCGTGTCGCCGCCGAACCCGGTCCAGCGACCGACCGGCACCACGGCGTCGAGCCCGCCGCGGTCCGCGGCCCGCGCGATCTCCAGCTGCTGGTCCCAGGTGACGCGGAAGCCGGTCTCCGCGTGGCTCATGATCATGCCGCCGGACACGTTGGGCGCGAAGACGCCCAGCTTGAACCGGTTGTCGCCGAACACGGGATTCTGGTCCACGCGCTTCGTGTGGCCGAGCAGACCGTCGGTCACGTGGGCGGGGTAGGTCATGGGGATCACCTGTTCCTTCGCACTGGGCGTCGCTGCCGTCATCACTGCGGTGCGTCGTCACGCTAGGAGTCGTTGTGGCGCAGGCGATATCCGCGCAGCGACGGGATCTCGTCCCCGGAGCGACAGCACGGGTTCAGCGTCGCGCGGTGTCGGACGGCAGCTCCCCGAACCGCTCGCGGTACTGCGCGGCGAAGCGGCCCAGGTGGAAGAAACCCCACCGCGTCGCCACCCCGGTGACCGCCGCCGGGCCCTGTGCCGCCTGCAGCTCGGCGTGCACCCGGTCGAGGCGGGCGCCCCGGACGTACGCCATGGGGGAGACGCCGAGGGTCTCGCGGAACCCGCGCTGCAGCGAGCGGGCGGTCACCCCCACCGCCGCCGCGAGATCGGCGAGGGTCAGCTCGGCCGGGTCGCCCGCGGCCG